>NZ_KK211402.1:308658-310152 GCF_000622145.1 Paracoccus yeei ATCC BAA-599
GGTCACGTCCGTCAAGCTGGTGTAAATTCCCGGATAGCCTGAGGGCATGATCAGGCGGCTTTCGTGGTTATGCTGAGAATGGGGTCGATCTCCTCCTTGTCGATCTGAGCGAAGGCCTCGATCATCATGTAGCGGCTCGAGGTCTGCCATTCGTCGTTGGCTTCGAACAGCACGGCGCCGATCAGGCGCATGATCGAGGCCTCGTTGGGGAGTGAGGGCATGACTGCCATTGGTCCGAAGGAGTGCCCGAACGCCGACGACGTCGGCGCGGCGCTTCACCTCCTTGTTCAGGCGCTCGATCGGGTTGGTGCTGTGCAGCTTGGTGCGATGCTGGCGCGGGAAGGACATGCAGGCCAGCACGACGTGCTCGCGGCGGAAGATCATCAGATCCGCCTCCCAGTGCCCGAAAACCTCACGCTTTTTGACCGCATCGGGTCTATAGCGGATCATGCAACGCTCTGGAAAAACGAGGCTTCGTGGCTTGCGTGCGTAGCGGGCCTGCCGTTTGCGTCGGCGCTCGGGAAGGTGGCGACCGAGTCCCTGGGCCTGTCCGTCTTTCGAATAGACGTAGCTGTAGATCGTCTCCTGGCAGACCCGCTGGCGATGACCTTCGTGGCGCAGGCGTCCAGCGATCTGTTCCGGCGACCAGCCGTCCATCAGCCGCTCGATCACGGCCAGCCGCAAGCCGTCGTGCCGGGTCAGTTTGCGCTGCCGCGACCGACGCGCTGCGGCCATATGCTGGGCATTCATGTGCCAGTATCCCGTCGCCATCGGCACCTCGGGGTCGTGCCAGAAACTGCGCCGCACCTCGCGGTGGATGGTCGAACGGTGGCGACCGAGCTGGATTGCGATCTGCGCCACGCTGACTTCACGGTGCAGCAGGCCCGCGACAATCCGGCGTTCCTCAAATGTCAGATGCGGGGCCAAGAGAGGGTCTCCTCGATCTGCAACAGCCTGAAAACCATGGCGTGTCGCATTTCAAAATAGAACCCACCCGGCTATACCTCCTGAGATAATAAATATTATGTAACGATACTATCTTTCTTCACCATTCGCAGGCCATCCGCCCACGCGATCATAAGTTTCACTCATGTGTTCTGTGGCACATAGTTTTGCCTTTTCTGTCAGGCAATCTTGCTCTCGGGCGTTTCACTGACGAAAGCGGAAAGTTGGTAGTCGGCGCATCATCGACGCGAAGAGCCCTATGTATGTGCGTTGCCTTGGCGTCTGCTCGGCGCCCAAACCAGATGTTTTCTTTGTCCGCTGACAAGACAAGGGCTTATTCACCTACTGAGCAGAGCGAGCCCCAATCCGGCTGAACATCACGGCGTTTCCTAGACAAGCAAGGGCTACGCCGCATACAGCTAGCGTCAGGACTCGTTCTGGATCATAGCCAGACCAAGACGGTTGCCGCGAGCAAGATGGCAGAGAAGAACGTCTGTGGGCATCTGTCGTAACGCGTCGCGACACGCCTCCAGTCCTTCAGCGGCCCGA
>NZ_KK211402.1:311362-366202 GCF_000622145.1 Paracoccus yeei ATCC BAA-599
CCCCCCTTTTTCACGCACAGGCTTGATGCCGTCCGGTGTGCCTTGAGGTAGGTTGCATCGATCATGATCGTCTTGTGCTCGGCGCTCTCGGCGGCAAGGCCCACCATGATCCGGGCGAAGACGCCATTGTCGCTCCAGCGCTTCCAACGGTTGTAGAGGGTCTTGGCCGGGCCGTATTCCTTCGGCACATCGCACCAGCGCAAGCCATTGCGATTGATGAAGATTATGCCGCTCAGAACGCGTCGATCATCGACGCGGGGCTTGCCATGGCTCTTAGGAAAGAACGGCTTGAGCCGCTTCATCTGGGCGTCGGTCAGCCAGTAAAGATTGCTCATGGATCAGGTCTCCTTGCAGAGCCTGAATCACGATAACAGATTGAAATCAATGGGTCTGGAGCCTAGGTCGCCCGTCTGTGACGCCCCCTTGGTCAGTCCCGGTACAATCGAGGCAACTTTATTCGCCCCCGCACACAGCCTTTGCATCACGACAAGGTGCCGTCGCAACCCTGCCTGATTGACCTGCCCCCCACGAAGTCCCGCACCATGATGTAGAGTCTGCTCAACCCTGAAGGAGCAGACGAATGCGAAAGAGCCGTTTCACCGATGAAGAGGGGACCGTGGCCCCAGTGGGGCCGCGTAAGCCCCGATGAACAGATAATCGGGATGCTCCAGGAGCAGGAGGCGGGCATGCCGACGGCTGAGGTGTGCCGCAGGCATGGTCTCAGCCCGGCGACGTTCTACAAGCTGAAAGCCAGGTATGGCGGCATGGAGGTCTCCGAAGCCGCCAGGCTGAAGGCGCTGGAGGACGAGAACGCCAAGCTCAAGCGCCTGCTGGCCGACACGATGCTCGACAACGTCGTCCTGAAAGACCTGCTGGGAAAGAACTGACGACGCTGACCAAGCGGCGAGAGGCAGCGCTCAGGGCGATGCGGGATCACGATATCTCGCAGCGCCGGGCCTGCCGGCTTGTCGGTGTCGATCCCAGGACGGTCCGGCGCGAACGCCCGCCGGAGCGAGCCATTGAAGGCGCCATTGGTTCGAGCCCAATGGCGAGCCCCGAGATCCGCGAGGAGATGAAGGAGATCGCCGGATCGGCGTGCTGCTCGAACGCAAGGGCATGATCATGAACCACAAGAAGCTCTATCGGCTCTACCGGGAGGATGGAGGAGGATCTGAAAACAGTCCGGGGGACTGTTTTCCCGACGACACTGTCGGTGAAGCGACGACGCGGGCGCAAGCGGGCCCGCGGCACACGCACGCCGATGCCGCAGGCGGCGCATCCCCACGCTCGCTGGTCGCTCGACTTCCTGGCGGACAGCTTCGGCGCCTCGCGCAAGTTCCGCATCCTGGCGGTGATCGACGATTGCTGTCGCGAGAACCTGTGCCTGATCGCCGATACCAGCATCTCGGGCGCTCGTGTCGCCCGAGAGCTGGATGCGCTGGTGCGGATCTACGCAAAGCCTGCTTGCATCGTCAGCGATCGACGAGGATCAGGAAACGATCCGGGGGATCGTTTCCCCGAGGAGGGGGACCGAGTTCACCAGTCGAGCCATCCTGAGGTGGGCCGACCAGAACGCCGTCCCCTGGCACTCCATCGACCCAGGCAAGCCACAGCAGAACGCCTTCATCGAGAGCTTCAACGGCAGGCTCAGGGCCGAATGTCTGCGGTCTTAGGAGCAAACGCACCATAGCGTTGACGCAGTGGGCTTTTGAGAACATCATGTGAACATGATGGCTCTGGAGGCCTCCATGGCGCAGCACTTTCTTCTCTCTGCGGCGGCACGAACACTTTCGCTCAAGGTGATTTTCTCCGATGGCGAGGAGGCCGCCTATCGCCGGTTCTGCCGGCTGCGCTGGCCTGAGACAGACGGCGCGCCGGTCTGTCCGGCCTGCGGATGCGCTGATGTCTACGACCTGACGACCCGTCGGCGTTTCAAATGTGCAGCCTGCCATCGCCAGTTCAGCGTGACGTCCGGCACCATCTTCGCGTCGCGGAAGCTGTCCTTCGTCGACCTGCTCGGCGCGATCTGCCTGTTCGTGAACGCGGCCAAGGGGCTGTCGGCCGTCCAGCTCTCGCGCGATCTGGACGTGCAGCACAAGACGGCGTTCGTGCTGATGCACAAACTCCGCGAGGCGATGACGGCCGAGACCCGGGATATGCGCCTGACGAGCGAGGTGGAGGTGGACGGAGCTGCCTTTGGTGGTCATGTCCGGCCCGCCAACCTGCGGGAGGAGCGTGTCGATCGGCGGCTGCTCGGCAACCGCAGCGGCAAACGCCGCGTGGTGGTCGTGCTGCGCCAACGCGGCGGCCGAACAGTCACACGGACCTTTCTGCGCGAGGCCCAGGGTGTCGACTTCGTCAGGGAGCAGACCGCCTCCGGCACCGTCGTTTCGGCCGACGAGGGCACGCACCGGGATCTTCTGGAGCCCGATTTCGACATGCAAAGAATCAATCATTCAGAGGCTTACAGTCTGAATGGTGCTCACACAAATGGCGCCGAGAGCTACTTCTCGCGGCTGAGACGGATGATCGGCGGCCAGCATCTGAGGGTTGAAGGGCGGTATCTCGATGCCTACGCAACCCATGCCGCCTGGCTCGAGGATCACCGGGAGGAAAGCAACGGATGTCTGGCAGATCGCCTGATCGGCGGGGCGCTTGCCGTGCCGGTCAGCCGGGCGTGGAAGGGATACTGGCAACGACGCGCAGCGTGACAGCGTCGCCTGCAGCCCACAAGCACATCCCCTTGCGCTTCTCCACCATACGGACGAGCTTTCGGCGCTTGGCATGGCGCAGCGCCTGAACCACCTTGAACACCACAGAGTTCCTCAGGGCGGTATCCGAGATCTCGAGATCCCGTTCGGCCATGACGCGCTCGGCGAGCTCGCGCGTGGTCATCTCCCCGTCGACGTCGAGATGGCGGACGCAGATGTCGGTGATCTCGCCCTTCTTGAAGAAGCCATGGCTGACCATATACCGCACCCGCTGCCGCTCTGGAGCGGCGAACAGTTCGATCGTCGCGTTCACATGCGCCAGGTCGTGTCTGGCCTGGGCGATTTGCGCCTCATAGGCCTTGATCCGGCCGAGTATCTCGGCGCGCTTCTGCGTCAACGTCTGGATCACCAAAGGTTCGGACATGCCGACATTGGAACAAACGTCATGCCCCCGATCCAGTCGGCAATTTGGTGCGTTTGCTACCTAAGACCGAAATGCTGAACGGGGAGGTCTTCTACAGCCTCCGCGAGGCACAGATCCTGATCGAGCAATGGAGGAAGCATTACAACACGAAACGACCACACAGCGCATTGGGCTACCGCCCACCGGCCCCGGAAACCATCGTCCCGATGGACCAAAGGCCCGTCATGCACTAACTTTTAACTTGGACCACTCAGGTGGGGCTGATCAAGGGAAACCCGGCCCCAAATCCTTCATCTTCAATCCACCGTCGAGAGAAACACGGGGTGATGATGGCGGGAACCGGAACCGCGCGCAACTGCGAGTTGCCTGCCGCTGCCTGCGACTGCGTGCTTATGCGTGCTGTTGCGGTTTTTCTGGCTGGGTGTTGATGTGGCGTTGATGTAAACTGGAACACCAAAAACCCGACGGTCTACGTCGGGTTCCAAGCGTTTGATATATTTGGCATTTTTGGTTGCGGGGGCAGGATTTGAACCTGCGGCCTTCAGGTTATGAGCCGAACTCTTTGATTCTCATGACTCTTTTCTATTCAGAGACTTAACGTGCAAGCCTTTGAGACGGCAGACAATTTCGAGAACTATCGGCGCTTCTCGCCGGATTTGGACGGATCAACGTGCGCACAGGGACGCATTCGCGGGTTGACCAGACGTTGACAAGCGATGTTCATCGAACGCGAAAGCCATCCCTACATCCCTTGGATCGGTCTCGACGCGAAGGGCGGAGAGCGGACGGTCGCTGCGCAAAGGATGTAGGTCAGCAATGCGAACAAAGGGTGCATTCGCTGCGGATGCGCAGATGGCTGCTTCAGGTTTGGCGCACCGATAGGACATTGCAGCAGGTCGCGCCGGTTAGTCCGTATAGCTTTGGCAGGCATCAACTCCGTTGGCTGTCGAGGCAAGTAGCTGATCTGCATCACGGATGAGATCGGCGACCCGCCTGTCCGCGAGACGATACCGAACGAAGCGGCCTTTGCTGCGGCGACTGACCAGCCCGCATTCCAGCAGACAGCGCAGATGGTTCGAGACGTTGGGCTGACCCAAACCCGTATGCCCGACGATTTCCTGCACGTTGCGTTCTTCCGACACCAGCGCATCGAGGATCGTCAGACGGCTGGGATCGCTTAGGCCCCGGAAGAGCTTTGCCCGCAGTTCCAGTGTATCGGGTGCCGAAAGATCGTCTTGAATGTTTTGCGCTGTCATATCATTATCCACTGATACGTTAGCAGCGTACCTTTTCGCCCGCCACCACAAAAAGGATCGCACATGAGCCAGCCCGATAACAGCAAGTTGGCGACAGCCTCCTCCCCGATCCGAATGCGAGTGCAAGGCATGGACTGCGCGAAAGATGCCGCCGAGATCGAGCGCGCGGCCCGGTCTGCGGGCGTGGCCGAAGGCGACGTGAAAGTGTCCGCCGCCACCCACATCATGACATTGCGGATCGCGGACGGCGATCTGCCGAAAGTGCGGCCCGCGCTCGACGCGACCGGCTACGGTTTCGAGAAGATCGAGGACGGCGATACATCGTCCGATCCGGCCTACAAGGACCCGAGCTATCGCCGCGCGCTCTGGATCGTGGTCGCGCTCAATCTCGGATACGGCGTGGTCGAAATGTTCGGCGGGTTCTTGTCCGGTTCGCAGGCGCTGAAGGCAGACGCGCTCGATTTTCTGGGCGATGGTGCGATCACGTTTCTGGGCCTGCTCGCCATCGGCTGGAGCCTGACATGGCGGGCGCGGTCGGCGATGATCCAAGGCGTGTTTCTGGGCCTTCTGGGCCTTGGCGTTGTCGGCAGCACGCTCTGGCGTGTCCTCAACCAGACCACGCCAGAAGCCGGGTTGATGGGAGCCTTCGCGGTAGGTGCGCTGATCGTAAACATCCTCGCGGTGCTGCCGCTGCTAAAGCACCGCAAGGGTGATGCCAATATGCGAGCCGTCTGGCTGTTCTCTCGCAACGACGCCATCGGCAACCTCGCCGTGGTCATCGCCGCCGGGCTGGTCGCGTGGCTTGGCAGTGCATGGCCCGACCTGATCGTCGCGTTCGCGATCGCGGGGCTTTTCCTGCATTCGTCGTGGATGATCATCCGCGATGCCCGGAGTGACTTGGTGGAAGCTGACTAACTCCATCATGGTGCGACGCGCCGAACGAAAGCCGACATTCGCGCGCCCCGCAGCATCGGTGAGTCTGGGCTCCAAGTGGACCTTCGTTGCAATGAAGTCGAACGGCAGCTCTGGTGAAGGTTTTCTGATGCGGGTCGCGGCGGAACGCTGCGTACTCGCGCGGCCACGACCCGCGTTGGAAAACCTCCCAAGGTGGAAGCCGCGGGGGCCTTGGATCAGGCTATGGGGAAAGAGCGCGGACGGTCGCGGCGGCGGCTGCATCCGGGGTGCTACGAATGGCGAGGCAGGCGCCGGATACGGTCTCAAACCCGGCTGATGATCCCGACGATGCTGCGCGTTCTGGAGATACTGGCGCCTTGAGTCGCGTTGGAAGTAAGCGAGCACGCGCTGTTCGGACCGGGTCAGCGGAGTGTAGCCGGTGCTGTCTCGTGACGGATGACGGGCGATATGTCATGCTGCCTGCTCCCTCGGTGGGGCGCGCGACATCGGTTTCTGGCCGCGCCGGAAGATCTCGATGATGCGCATGGGTCCGCCGCAACAGGGACATGGTTCGCGCAGGGTGAGTGGGATGATCTCGGTATGGGGTCCTGGCGCGGTGACCTGTTCGGGACGCTGGACGCAGAGCAAGGCGCGGATCATTCTGATGTTGGCCTTGCGGGTCGAACTGGCCAGCAGGCCATAATGCCGGATGCGATGGAAGCCATCGGGCAGGACGTGGATCACGAAGCGGCGGATGAACTCGGGCGTGGCCAGCCGCATGACCTTTTGCCGGCCGCCGGATTTGACGCGGTAATCTTTCCAACGGAAGGCCACGGTATGGGCATCGGCACTGACCAGGCGTGCGTTCGAAATGGCGACGCGGTGCGTGTAGCGGCTCAGATAGGCCAGCACCGCCTCCGGCCCGCCGAAGGGAGGCTTGGCGTAGACCACCCATTCGGATTTGCGGAACGGGCTCAGCCAGGTGGCAAAAGCTGCATTGTCCGCGAGCCTCGCCATATCTCCGAAGAAAGTGAGCTGATCTGCGCGGTGCAAATCCATCAGCCCTTCCAGAAACAGGCGTCGAAACAGCCGTGACAGCACCCGCACATGCAGGAAGAACCCTGGTTTGCAGGCGACCCACCTGGCGCCGTCTGGCGACAGGCCACCGCCGGGGACGATCATGTGGATGTGCGGGTGGTGTGTCAGCGCCGATCCCCAGGTATGAAGGACGCTGGTCATACCCACCCGCGCGCCCATGCGCTTGGCGTCGGCCGCGATGGTCATGACGGTCTCTGCCGACGCCTTGAACAGCAGGCCATAGATCGCCTTCTTGTTCCAATAGGCGATCTGCGCGATCTCGGCCGGCATCGTGAAGACGACGTGGAAGTATTCCACCGGCAGCAGGTCCTCGGCCCGTGCCTCCATCCAGTCGCGCGCCGCCGGTCCCTGACACTTCGGGCAGTGCCGGTTTTTGCAGCTGTTATACGCGACATGCTGGTGGCCGCACTTTGTGCATCCCGCCACATGCCCGCCGAACGCCTCGGTCCGGCAGGCCTCGATGGCCGACATGACCTTGAGCTGGGAGAGGCTAACATGCCCGGCATTGGCCCGCCGCCACGTGGAACCATGGGCGCGAAAGATGTCAGCGATCTCCAACTTCGGCCGGGGCACCCCGGCGTCCGGTCACTCCAGACTTCGCTTCACCGTCTGATCCTGCAACCTGGCCAGCATCTCGTAGGGACTGACGGTATCCCGGATCGTCTTGGTTGCCACGTGGGTGTATCGGGCGGTCGTCGTCAGCTTGGCATGCCCGAGCAGCACCTGGATCACGCGCACATCGGTATTGGCCTCCAGCAGGTGCGTGGCGAAGCTATGGCGCAACGTGTGCAAGGTGGCGGGCTTCCTGACGCCGGCCATGTGCTTGGCCGAGGTGAAGGCCCGGTTCAGCTGGCGCGGTGAGATCGGGTTGATCCTGGGCTTGCCGGGAAACAGCCAGCCTTCGGGACGTGCTTCGCGCCACCAAGCACGCAGCAACTCCAGCAATCCGGGCGACAGCATGACCTTGCGGTCCTTCTGGCCCTTGCCCTGCTCGACATGGATCAGCATCCGGTCGCTGTCGATGTCGCCGATCTTGAGATTGCAGACCTCGGCGGCCCTGAGCCCTGCGCCGTAGGAGATGCTGAGCGCCGCCCGATACTTGAGCCCGGGCCCCGGCGCCGCCATCAGGATGTCGGACACCTCCTCGACGCTGAAGACTACCGGCAGCTTGCGCGGTTCGGTGCGAAACTGCATGTAGCGCTTCATCTCCTCCCGCCCGCAGGTCATGCCGAAAAAGAACCGAAGCGCCACGATGCGCGTGTTGAAAGTCGACGGCGTGACCCCGGTATCCGTCATGTGAAGCTGATAGGCGCGCAGATCCTCCGGCGTCGCCCTATCGGGTGACCGCCCGAGAAAGGCCGCGAAATCTTTGATGGCCCGGATGTGGGACTTCTGCGCCTTGTCGCCCATCCCGCGGATGCGCATGTCCTCGATCATCCGCTGGCGTAGCGGGCTTACGCTCTCCTCTGTCATGGAAGCCTCCTGTCTGATGATTGAGAAGGCCCCAATCGTCAGGCAGGATCGTCCATTCCCAAATGCACAAGAGTCAGATCAGCGCGCAACGCCCGCCACACGCGCCATTGCCGCGCGAGCGGCTTCGTCCATGGGCAACTCTCCGCCCCTACCCCTTCGGCGTCACATCCTTCATCCCGTGCTGCAGCAACAATGAGACCTGTTCTGCGGTGAACTTGAACTGCTGGCCATCTGGGATCCGCTCGGCTGACACCGGGTATTTCGGGCGGCGGGGGTCGATGCCGGTGATGCGGAACTGCTCGCGCCCGGTGCTGAACTGGCGGCCGTAATCGGCGGGGGAAAGCCCAAAGGCCTCGGACAGCGCCTCGAACCGAAGCCGCTCGGGATCGAGAGCGCTGCTATCCGGCAGGGGGATCGAGACGCGGAAGGTGGCATCGAACCCCCAGCGCAGGTCGGCGCCGGTGATGTCGCGCGGCTCGACCACTAGGCCATGACGAGCGGCGACGGCTTCGCAGGCCTTCAGCATTTCGGCTTGCAGGCGCCGGCACAGCACGGGCGTCAGGTTTCTTGGTGGCTTGGCGCTGGGCATGGAAGTTTCGTGTTTGGGGTGTGCCGACAGGATTACCTCTTGCGCGGCCTCCGATCAAACCATCGGCGCAGGAGGGGGCGAGCGTCCGTCTGTTCCCCCCCCCGTGCGCTGGGCAAATTCACCTAACACCTTGTTTTTCTTTTTTAGGAATTGTCACCCGGCCTTCAATTCCACCTTCCGCCTGTATTCCGGCCGCCGCCCCGTGGTCCGACTTGATAGTGGCGCGGGTCTACGCCTGTGTCGTCGGGCAAGGAGGCGTGATGGATGGTCAAGAGACTGAAACTGAATGAGAAAACCCTGCGCGAGGCGGAGCCGAAGCCCGGCGTCAGCTATCAGATATTCGACACGGAGGTGATCGGCTTCGCCGCCCGGGTGCAGGCCTCGGGCGCGCGGACCTTTACCATCGACTACCGGCATGCCGGGCGGCAGCGGCGGATGACCATCGGGCGGTGGCCGGAGTGGAGCGTCACGGCCGCGCGCGAACGTGCCAAGGAACTGCGCCGCGCCATCGACGAGGGGCAGGATCCTCTGGCGGCCCGCGACGATTGGCGCGGGGCCCCGCATGTCACAGACATGATCGACCGCTACATCGCCGAGCATCTGCCGAAACTGGCCAAGACCAATGCGGGCGACCAGGTGTCGATGCTGAAGAAGATGGTCGAACCCGCCTGGGGCAACCGGCTGGTGACGGAGATCACCAAGTCCGATGTCGCGAAGTTCCTCGATTTCGTTGCCGAGGGGCGGCCACGTCCCAGCAAGGCAAAGCCCAACAACCGGGCGCGCAAGCTGCAGGGTCACAAGCCCACCCCGATCCGCGCCAACCGCATGGGCGAGGTGCTGCGCAAGATGTTCACGCTGGCCATGGAATGGGAATGGCGGACGGACAACCCCGCACAGGGGTTCCATCGGCGCATCGAGCATGCGCGCGAACGGTTCCTGTCTCCCGAGGAACTGACCCGGCTGGCGGCCGTGCTGGATGCTGCCGAGGATCAGCGCGCCGCGGCGATCATCCGCATGTGCATGCTGACCGGCGCGCGGGTGGGCGAGGTCAGGACCGCGCGGTTCGAACAGTTCAACCTCGACTATGCCATCTGGTCGAAACCCGCCTCGACCACCAAGCAGCGCAAGATCCACCGTGTGCCGATTTCGCAGGACGTCGCAGCCATCGTGCGCCTGCGTCTGCGGGCGGTGCCGAGCGGCAATCCGTGGCTCTTCCCCGGCGACACGGTTGGCCAGCCGGTGCGTGAAATCCGCCGCTTCTGGGCCAAGGTGCAGAAGGACGCCGGGCTGGCCGACGTTCGCATCCATGACCTGCGCCACACCTTCGCCTCGCTTCTGGTCAGTGGCGGCGCATCGCTGGAAATAATCGGCAAGCTCTTGGGCCACAGCCAAATGCAGACCACCCAGCGCTACGCGCACTTGATGGATTCCCCCCTGCGGGCGGGCGTCGACACGGTGGCCAGCCTGCTGCGCCCGCGGCCGCGCCTCGTGCATGACGCGGCGCAGGACGGGGCCGACCTGCCGAAATCGGCCTGATCTTCACACGGTTTCCTCGCCGCGCAACTTGCGCCAGAGAGAGCTCAGCCGTTTGCGGATGGTGCTTTCATCCGGCACCTCGCCCGACTTCGAATTCTGGACGAACCAGTCCTGCACCAGCGAGACCAGAGCGGTCTGGGTTTCCGGAACGCCCTTTTCGAAGATGAACCACGTCAGCCATGCGTACATCGCATCCCAATCGTAACGCGGGCTGGCGCCGATGGTGGAGGCCGGGCGGCGCAGCAGATCGCGTTCTTCTTCGAATTGCAGCAACGACCCCGATGCCACCAGCAGGTCTGACGAGCGGATCGGGAGGCCATCCGAAGGTTCGGTCACGTGCGCCCATGTCGCGCTGCCGGGTTTGAGAACGCGCCTCAATCGGCCGATATCGTCGCTCGGCCCAAACCGCCTGAACATGCACATCAATTCGGCGATAGGCACCTCGACCAAGCCCCCCACGACTTCATCCCCACATCTGACGGGCGGAATGCCTGCGACAACCTTCAGATGGCCCTCTGCCGCCCAGCCCGCGACATCGGCCGGGGGACAGCCCCAGCGCACAGCAATTTCGTAGATGGAATAGAAGGCGACGGGCGGCAAAGGCATGAACGAACTCCTCTCAGACATACGGCATCCTTCGGCCAGGGCCGTCGGACTGCGGGTTACAAAAACCCGCCGTGCCAAGCACGCGGGTGGACTGGCTGCAGCCCACGTCGTCGAGGAAAACTGCCTGTAATTGGGCACCCCACCCCAAGAGGGGCGGCACCTGGCTTCGGTTGCCTTGTCGATTCTTATGTTCTGCTCAACCACGAATCTACGCATCCTGAAGGCGAACGATCAACCAGAATCCTGCACTGGCGCACCAGAACAAAAAAAGAACTTGTGGATATCATCCAGAACCGTCGGAACCCGACCGGAATGGTCCATTCCGGCAATTCCGGTCCCTGCGAAACCGGCGAAACCGCCTCAGCGCCGCCCAATCAGCCCCAAGCTGTCGGAGCGGTGTCGACGAAGCGCGGATCGTCGCCAGGAAGCGGCGCTTGGAATGCCCTGCGAAGGCTGCGGCAACGCCTGTCGCGTCGCGCGCTATCCGCTGAAAGTCCAATAAAACAAGGGGTGGAATTGGGAGATAGCGGCCAGTTCCACCTTCCGCCTGTCTTCCGGTCCTCACGTTCTGCTTCGCTGAAACCGCCCCCGGCAGAGGGGCGCGAGGCGAACGGAGCAGCCGATGAAGGACATGCAAAACGACCCAGTGGAGGAGGTCCCTGACCTCCTGGCCGACTGGATCAGCCGCGAGCAGCTTGCCCGCGCACTGGATTTGACCACAGACACTTTGTCGCGGTGGGAAGCCCGCCGTCAGGGTCCGCCCTGCACACGCATAGGTCGAAAGATCTTCTATCGCCGCGCCGCCATCCAGGAGTGGATCCGGTCGCAGGAACAGGCTCACCCGGTGCGCAAGACGCGGGGGCGGTCATGACGATCCACCCCCGCAGTTCCGCCTGGCCAGCCGACCGCGTGGCCGAGGCCCGCGCCGTCCTCGCCGATGTCGCACATCACAGCGATCTCCTGATCCGGCTCGCCTGCAACGTGCTGGTCCAACATGGCGAGACCCCGGGCGAACGCGCCGATGCCCAGCGCCTGCTGGTGGTCGTCGATGCGCGGCGGCCAGTTCGTCGGGCGCAGCGCGAAGACCAAGGGAGGGCCACGCGATGAAGCGCCGCGGGACCCCCGAGGCCGACCTTCAGCGCGCCGTCGTGCAGGCGCTTCGCATTGCCTTGCCCCGCTCGGCCATCATCCATCACTGCGCCAACGAGGTGACCGAGTCCGGGTACCGCGGGGCGAAGCGCCAGGCGATCCTTGTCGGCATGGGCGTCCATGCCGGGTTCGCCGACCTGATGGTGCTCTCTGACGGCCGCGTCCTGTTTCTCGAGCTGAAAGCCCCGAAGGGTCGGCTGCGGCCTGAGCAGGAGTCATTCCGCGATGCGGTGCAGGCGCAGGGGTTCGGCTGGGCGCTGGTGAGAAGTCTCGACGACGCGCTGGGCGCGCTCGCCGATCATGGCTTCACCACGCGCATCGCCCCAGCCACGCGGAGGCCCGCGCCATGAGCCACGATGCCACCAACTGGGCCATCAAGCAGCGCGGGTTGAAGCCCACAACCAAGATCGTGCTCTGGCACCTCTGCGACCGGTTCAACCCGGATTTCGGCTGCTTCCCCTCGCAGGATCGGCTGGCACATGACTGCGAGATCAGCCGGTCGACGTTGAACGATCACCTTGGTCAACTCGAAGCCGTGGGCCTGCTGCGGCGTGTGCCGCGGCTCGACCCCGTGACCAAGCGCCAGCTGCCCACCCGCTACATCCTGGGGTTCGAGCCGGGCTTCACACCTGTGGCTGTGGTGCCGTGTCCGGAAATCGGACACGGGGACGATGGCGGCGCAGAAAGGCTCGACGGTGCCGATGCTTGTGCTGGCGGTGGCGTGGCCGATGCCTTGCCGTGTCCGGATTTCGGACATGGGGATGACGCGAGGCCCGTGTCCGATTTTCCGGCCGACCCGTGTCCGGAAAATGCCGGAAGCCGTGTCCGGATTTCGGACACTAACCCTGTAAGGGAACCTCTAAGTAAACCAGTAAAGGAGGAGGAGGGCGCGCAGGCGCGCGAAGCGATTTCCGATGAGGTTTTCGGGGACCTGCTCGCGGCGCTGGGCCTCGACCCCGCGGCCCTGCCCGGCTGGTGGCAAGGCTGGCCGCCCCGGCTGCACGTCCAGCGCTGGCGCGACGAACTCGGCCTGACCGAGGCGGAGATCATCGCTGCGGCTGAGGCCTCCCGCGAGGAGCATCCCGAACCGCCCGATGGGCCGAAGGCACTGGACCGCGCCATGCAGCGTGCAGCAGGGCGCAAGGTCGAGGATGCAGGCCGGAAGCGCCGGAAGCCCAAGGCGGCCCCTGCCCCGGCCGCGAAGCCGATCACCGACCTGCCCGCCTTCTACGCCGATCTGGTCAACTCCGACCGCTACCTGCCGGTCAGCGCGATCAGCAACACGATGCGCGATGCCATGCTGGCCCGGGGGCTGGTGACAGCCGAACGCCTGCGCGAGCGCGGGGTGCGGTGAATGGCATGGTGCTTCGTCCCCGGCACGGATTGTCCCTCTGCGCTGGCGGCGGAGGCCTTGATCTGGGCCTCATGCTCGCCGAACCCGGCTATCACACCCGCGCCTTCGTCGAATGGGAGGACTGGCCCCGCGCCGTCCTCATTGCCGCCCAGCGCGCAGGCTACTTCGCCCCGGCCCCGATCTGGACCGACCTGCGCAGCTTCGACGCCCGCCCTTTCCGCGGCGCCTTCGACACGGTGCTGGCTGGATATCCCTGCCAGCCCTTCAGCGCGGCCGGAAAGCGCGGCGGCGCCGACGATCCCCGCCATCTCTGGCCTGATGTCGCCCGCGTCATCTTTGAGCTCCGCCCCGAATGGGTCTTCCTCGAAAACGTCGCCGGTCACGTCACTCTCGGCCTTGAAACCGTCCTGCGAGAGCTTTGGGGATTGGGCTATTCGCCTGCGGCGGGCCTGTTCTCGGCGGCAGAGGTCGGCGCGCCGCATGAGCGGCTGCGCATCTTCATCCTGGCCCACACCAATGAGCCTGCATCCCGGCACCGGCCGCTACAACCCGGCCGGGAACAGCGAATTCGCTGTCGCGGACCTTCGGTTCACGCGGAAGGCGGAGGCGCTGGCACTGTGCATCGCGAAGGCCCTGCCGAACCATTGGCCGACCCCGGCAGCACAGAACTGGAAGGGCAGTTCGGAGGCCAGCGTCACCCGCAGCGACGGCAAATCCCGGATGGATCTGCTGCACTACCGGGCGGAGCAGGGCTTCACCCCCCCGGCCCCGGCGACCTCGCCCGATGGGCCGCGGTCCTTGCCGCACGCCCCGATCTCGCGCCCGCTCTGGGCTTCGATGATTGCCTCGCATGGGCGCGCCGTCTCGCGGCGGATCCTGAAGGGCCGGTCGCGGCGGCGGCTGAACCCGCTCTTCGTCGGATGGCTGATGGGCTGGCCCATCGGGCACGCGCTGTGCGCCTGCTCGGCAACGGAGTTCACCCTCTGGCAGCAGCACATGCGTGGCGCTCTCTCGCAGCTGCCCATGGCCTCGGGCCCGTGGATCTGGCGGCCGACGGATGCAGCCCAGCGCCCGGCGCAGATGGATTTCCTTGAAGGATTGCAGCGATGAGTTTCCACGGCCGCGTCAGAGGCACCAGGATCAAGCGCGCGCTGGGCGTGCAGGCGGCGCTGGAATGGGCGTTCCGGATCGAACAGGCGCAGCTGGAACTGCCCCTGCCCCCGGACGTCACCGAGGAAGGGTTCGGCTTCGGCCTGGAATACGTCCTGCTGCAGCGCGCCGTGCTCGGCTGCAAGATCGACGGCGGCCAGCACAAGATCGGCGGCTACACCCACGAGGACGCCGAGGTGATCGCCGCCACCGTCGCCGGGATCCCCGACATCCTCGGCGGGAAACGCATGGCGATCCGCGTCGCCGAACTGGCCCGCGCAGGTCTGACCCCCGACTGGATGCCGGGCGCCATCCCGCGCTGCGTGCCGACCATCGTCAAGCAGAACCAGCATGGGACGCATGCGGGCGCCATCGTCGTCGGCACCGAGCGCATCCGGGTGCGTGGCGCGGGTGCCCGAGCGACATGGAAGACCATCGACATCCTGGCCTGCCCGGTCACCTTCTCGCCCCACCCGCAGCAGATCGACGCTGCCCGTCGCGGCTATGACGACTGGTGGCAGGCGCTGGGCTGGGTCCGGGAGGGGCTAATCGCAGGCGGGATGCTGCGCGAGGTCGAGGTGACAGGGGCGATGCCGAAGGCAAAGCCGTGGGAAAGAACCCCGCCAAGCCGCTGTTAGCGGCTGGATTTCGCCCTCCGGCTGAAATACCGTCTGGAAAAGACTTACCGGGGGGCAGATTTCACAATGGCATCAATCGACAATGGCTCCGACCTCGGCATTGAAGCCGCCCTTTTCAAAGCCGCCGACAAGCTGCGCGGCAACATGGAGCCGTCGGATTACAAGCACGTCGCCCTCGGCCTGATCTTCCTCAAGCACATCTCGGACGGGTTCGAGATGAAACGCCAGGCGCTGCTGACCGAATACCCCGAGGGCGCCGAGGACCCGGATGAATACCTCGCCGACAACATCTTCTGGGTGCCGCAGGAGGCGCGCTGGTCGCATCTGCAGGCCAATGCCAAGCAGCCCACGATCGGCAAACTGATCGACGAGGCGATGATCGCCATCGAAAAGGTGAACCCCTCGCTAAAGGGCGTCCTGCCCAAGGACTATGGCCGCCCCGCCCTCAACGCCGTCATGCTGGGCGAACTCATCGACCTGATCTCGGGCATCGCGCTGGGCGAAGGCAAGGACAAGGCGCGCGACCTCTTGGGCCGGGTCTATGAATACTTCCTCGGCCAGTTTGCGGGCTCCGAAGGCAAGCGGGGCGGCGAGTTCTACACCCCCCGGTCGGTCGTCCGCACGATGGTCGAGATGCTGGAACCCTACAAAGGCCGCGTCTATGACCCCTGCTGCGGCTCGGGCGGCATGTTCGTGCAGTCGGAAAAGTTCGTCGAGGCCCACGGCGGCCGTCTGGGCGACATCGCCATCTACGGGCAGGAGAGCAACTACACCACCTGGCGGCTGTGCAAGATGAACCTGGCCGTCCGCGGGATCGACGCCGACATCCGCTGGAACAGCGAAGGCACCTTCCACAAGAACGAACTTCCCGACCTGCGCGCCGATGTGATCCTCGCCAACCCGCCCTTCAACATCTCGGACTGGGGTGGCGAGCGGCTGCGCGAGGATGGGCGCTGGAAATACGGCATCCCGCCTGCGGGCAACGCCAACTTCGCCTGGCTGCAGCACATCCTGCACCACCTGTCGCCCACCGGCACGGCGGGGGTGGTGCTGGCCAATGGCTCGATGTCCTCGACACAAAGTGGCGAGGGCGAGATGCGCCGCGCGATGATCGAGGGCGAGGTGGTGGATTGCATGATCGCCCTGCCGGGGCAGCTGTTCTATTCCACCCAGATCCCGGCCTGCCTGTGGTTTCTGGCCAAGGACAAGTCGAACGGCATCGCGCGCGACCGCAAGCTGCGCGACCGGCGTGGCGAGGTGCTGTTCATTGACGCCCGCAAGCTGGGCTTCATGGTGGATCGCACGCGGAAAGAGTTTTCCGACGCCGACATCGCCCGCATCGCCGACACCTACCACGCCTGGCGGCTGGGCGAGGGCTATGCCGACGTTCCGGGCTTCTGTAAATCGGCGAGCCTTGAGGAGATCCGCTCTCACGGCCACGTCCTGACCCCGGGCCGCTATGTGGGGGCCGAGGCGGCAGAGGAGGACGAGACGCCCTTTGCCGAACGCTTCGCTGCCTTGCAGGAGCTGTTGGAGGCGCAGTTCGCCGAGGCTGAGGAATTTACGGCGACCATCCGGGCGCGGCTGGCGGGGGTTGGGCTTTGAAGGAGGGGTGGCAGCTTTCCACACTGGACCAGTTGGGCAGGATCGTAACTGGGAAAACTCCGGCAACCTCCGAGCCGGAAAACTATGGCGGAAACATCCCCTTCGTATCTCCAAGCGACATGCAGGGGCAGCGGATCATTGAAGACGTGGCGCGCTACCTTTCCGACACTGGCGCAGCCAAAGTCCGAAACTCGATCATACCTGCGCGCGCAGTAATGGTCTCTTGCATCGGCTCCGATATGGGGAAAGCTGCAATAGCGGCTCGCCGTTGCGTGACCAACCAACAGATCAACAGTGTAATTGCCAGCAGCGACCATGACCCCTTGTTCATTTACTACAACCTAAGCGCCCGAAAGGACGAAATCCGGGGATCAGCGAGTGGTTCCGCCCAGCCGATCCTGAACAAGTCGGCATTTGGGCGGATGAAGATTGACTTGCCACCGCTCCCCGAACAACGCGCCATTGCCGCCACCCTCGGGGCGCTGGATGACAAGATCGAGTTGAACCGGAAGATGAACGCCACGCTCGAGGCCATGGCGCGGGCGCTGTTCCGCGACTGGTTCGTCGATTTCGGCCCCACCCGCGCCAGGATGGAAGGCCGCGCCCCCTACCTCTCCCCTGACCTCTGGTCTCTCTTCCCCGACCGCCTCGACGCCGAGGGCAAGCCGGAGGGGTGGGAGGTCGGCACGCTCATTGATCTTGCGTTGCTCAACCCAGAAAGCTGGACCGCGAGAAATGCCCCTGCGCGCGTGTCATATGTCGATTTGGCCAACACCAAGTGGGGCAGCATCGACAAGGTAGAAGAATACGCTTGGGCCGACGCGCCGAGCCGAGCAAGACGGGTACTTCGTGCAGGCGACACCATCGTTGGCACCGTTCGCCCCGGAAATGGCTCGTTCTGCTACATCGGCGAGGACAGTTTGACCGGGAGCACCGGCTTTGCAGCCCTTCGCCCGAAGAACTTGAGGGACAAAGCGTTTGTGTGGTGCGCAGCCACGTCACCAGAGAACATCGACCGGCTGGCGCATCTAGCCGATGGTGGGGCTTATCCTGCAGTGAGACCGGAGGCCGTGGCAGCAACCGGCATCGTCATTCCTCCAGCTGATGTGTTGAACGCTTTCCGCAGCGCGGTTTCGGCGAATCTCGACCTCATGGAGGCCAATCGCGCCGAATCCCGCACCCTCGCTCAGACCCGCGACCTCCTGCTGCCGCGCCTGATGTCGGGGGAGTTGCGGGTGGCCGAGGCAGAGACCCTCGCTAGGGAGGTGGCGTGATGGCCGTTGCCTATCATCAGGGTCAGTTCCCGCCAGGGGCGCTCGACTGGCCGCAGCTTCTGCCGCTGATCGGCCCGGCCAATGCCGCCGTCGCGCGCTATGAGGGCGTGCTGCACGGCATCCCCAACCCGAATGTCCTGCTCTCGCCCCTGACCACACAGGAAGCCGTGCTGTCCAGCCGGATCGAGGGCACGCAGGCCACCATCGGCGAGGTGCTGGAGTTCGAGGCCGAGGGCGAGCCGGGCGATGAAAGCACCGCCAAGAAGGCCGACATCCACGAGGTGCTGAACTATCGCGCCGCCTTGGCCGAGGCCTCGCACCTGCTGGAGGACTTGCCACTGTCGCAGCGCCTGATCCGGTTGACCCACGAACGCCTGATGCAGGGCGTGCGCGGCCGCAACAAGGCACCGGGCGAGTATCGCCGTATCCCGAACTGGATCGGCCCCGAAGGCTGCACCATCGAGCAGGCCCGCTTCATCCCGTGTTCCGCCGAGGCGCTTCCCGACGCGATGACTGCCTGGGAGGCTTATATCCACGCCGCCGCGCCCGATGCGCTGATCCAGCTTTCTATCCTGCATGCCGAGTTCGAGGCGATCCATCCGTTTCTGGATGGCAACGGGCGGCTGGGTCGGCTGATCATCCCCTTGTTCCTGAAATCCAAAGGCCTGTTGTCGGCGCCGAATTTCTATCTGTCGGAATATCTGGAAAGCCACCGCGACGAATATTACGACCGCCTGCTGGCCGTGTCGCGCGATGGCGACTGGACTGGCTGGTGCGGGTTTTTCTTGCGTGCGATCATCGAACAGGCGGGCACGAACCAGGCCAAGGCGCAGGCGATCCATGCGCTTTACACGGCGCGCAAGGACTGGATGGTCGAGGCGACCCGTTCGCAATACGGGGTGCGTGCGCTGGACTGGTTCTTCAGCCGCCCGATCTTCGTAGCCTCCGATTTCGTCACGCAGGCCGACATTCCCGAACCAACCGCCAAGCGCATCCTGCGGTTGGTGCGCGACAATGGGCTGTTGCGCGAAATCCGCGCATCCAGCGGCAGGCGGCCCGCCGTGCTGGCCTTCCCGGAGTTGCTGAACATCTGCGAAGGGCGGGACGCGTTTTGAGGATCACTTGTTCGCCTCAAACTAGCTTGTGGGTCGGAAGCGCAGGAAAACTGACCCACAAAATGATTTGTGGTGCAAAAGTGACCGACAAGCCGGACACACCGATCAAGCCGGAGGTTCGATGCCTACGCTGACCGAAGCCGAAGTCGAATCCGTCCTGATCGATCAACTGGGAGCGCTGGGCTATGCCTGCCTGAACGACGCGGTCTCCGGTCCCGATGGCGCGGCACCTGAGCGGGAGGCCTATTCCGACACCATCCTTGCCGGCCGGTTGCGCAACGCCATCGCCCGGCTGAACCCTCAGATCCCGGAGGATGCGCGCGAGGACGCCTTGCGGCGGATCATCGCCAGCGACCGCCCCTCGCTGATCGAAGAAAACCGTCGCCTGCATCGGTTCATGATCGAGGGCGTTCCGGTGGAGTATCGGGCCGAGGATGGCACGATCCGCGGCGATGCCGTGCGGCTAGTGGACCCTGAGGATGCGCTGAACGACTGGCTGGCCATCGCGCAGTTCACGGTGATCGAGAACGGCAACAACCGCCGCCCGGATGTGGTGGTGTTCCTGAACGGCCTTCCAGTGGGCGTGATCGAGGTGAAGAAGCCGGGGGCCGAGACAGCGACACTAGGTGCGGCCTTCAACCAGCTGCAGACCTACAAGGCGCAGATCCCCTCGCTCTTCCGCGCCAATGCCGTTCTGGTCACGACCGACGGCATCCAGGCCCGCATCGGCTCGCTGACCGCCGATCTGGAACGCTTCATGCCCTGGCGCACAACCGATGGCGCCGAGGTGGCCCCCAAGGGCGCGCCGGAAATGTCGGTGCTGATCGACGGGGTCTTCGCGCGGCCGCGCCTCCTGTCGCTGATGCAGAATTTCACAGTCTTTGGCGACGCGCCCGGTGGCATTGCCAAGATCATCGCGGGCTATCACCAGTTCCACGCCGTGAAGCGGGCCGTGGCCAGCACGGTGGAAGCCAGCCGTTCCGGGGGCGACCGCAAGGTTGGGGTGATCTGGCACACGCAGGGGTCGGGCAAGAGCCTGCTGATGGCCTTCTATGCCGGGCAGCTGGTGCGCGAACCTGCGATGGAGAACCCGACCATCGTGGTGATCACCGACCGCAACGACCTGGACGACCAGCTTTTTGGCACTTTTTCCATGTGCCGCGACCTGATCCGCCAGACGCCGGTTCAGGCCGAGAATCGAGGGGATCTGCAGAAGGCGCTGTCTCGCGCCTCGGGCGGGGTGGTGTTCACGACGATCCAGAAGTTTGTGCCCGAGAAAGGCGAGGCTTATCCGCTGCTGACGGATCGGCGAAACGTTGTGGTGATCGCCGACGAAGCCCACCGAAGCCAATACGGGTTCAAGGCGCGGATCGAGAAGACTGGCGAAATCGCCTATGGCTTCGCCAAGCACCTGCGCGACGCGCTGCCGAATGCGTCCTTCATCGGTTTTACCGGCACGCCGATCGAGCAGGACGATGTGAACACCCCCGCGGTGTTTGGCCACTACATCGACGTCTACGACATCAGCCGTGCTGTCGAGGATGGGGCGACGGTGCCGATCTACTACGAAAGCCGCCTCGCGCGCATCGAGCTGCCCGAGGAGGAAAAGCCAAAGGTCGATGCCGAGATCGAAGAACTGACCGAGGACGAAGCCGTCAGCGAGCTGGAGCGCCTGAAGCGCAAATGGTCCACGGTCGAGGCCCTTGTCGGGGCCGAAAAGCGGCTGCGCATGGTTGCCGAGGACCTTGTCGCCCATTTCGAGGCGCGAGTGCAGGCGATGGACGGCAAGGCCATGGTCGTCTGTATGAGCCGCCGCATCTGCGTGGACCTTTACAACCAGATCATCGCGCTGCGCCCCGAATGGCATTCTGACGACGACAATGTCGGGCTGGTGAAGATCGTGATGACCGGATCAGCCTCGGACCCCGAGGCCTGGCAACCCCATATCGGAAGCAAAGCTCGCCGCGACCTGCTGGCCAAGCGCGCGAAGGACCCGAAAGACCCGCTGAAGCTGGTGATCGTGCGGGACATGTGGCTGACCGGCTTCGACAGCCCCTCCATGCACACGATGTACATCGACAAACCGATGCGCGGGCATGGGCTGATGCAGGCCATCGCCCGGGTGAACCGGGTGTTCCGCGACAAACCTGCCGGGCTGATCGTCGACTATATCGGCATCGCACAGAACCTGAAGTCGGCCCTAGGCCAGTATTCCAAGTCGGACCAGGAGCAGGCAGGGATCGACGAAGCTGAAGCCGTCGCCGCGCTGCTGGAGCGGCTGGATGTAGTGCGCTCCATGTTCCACGGTTTCGACTACTCGGCCGGATTGACCGGCACCCCGCACCAACGGCTTGTCACTTTGGCAGAGGCGTTGAACTGGATCCTAGCCAAACAGGACGAGGCAGCACAGCGCGAAACCGACAAGGAGGCCAAGAAGGCGGCGCACCGCCGATACCCGGATGCGGTGCTGGCGCTCTCGAAGGCCTTTGCACTCAGCTCCGCCAGTGACACCGCCCGCGACGTCCGCGATGAAGTCGGTTTCTTCCAGACTGTGCGCGCGGCCATGGTCAAGGCGGCGGACACGTCCGGTCGCTCGGCCGCCGACCGCGACCTTGCCATCCGCCAGATCGTGAACGAGGCCGTCGCCTCGACTGATATCGTCGATATCCTGTCTGCGGCCGGGCTTTCGTCGCCCGACATTTCCATACTCTCCAACGAGTTCTTGGCCGAGGTCGGCCAGTTGGAAAAGAAGAACTTGGCCCTCGAAGCTCTGAAGAAACTGTTGGCCGACGAGATCAGGTCGCGCAGTAGGTCGAATGTGATCGAGACCCGCAAGTTCTCGGAACGGCTTGAGGAAGCTATCGCGCGCTACCACACCAATGCCATCAGCACGGTCGAGGTTCTTCAGGAGCTGATCGCACTAGCCAAAGACGTTCGCGACGCCAGAAACCGTGGCGAAGAAACCGGGCTGACACCCGAAGAGGTCGCCTTTTATGATGCGCTGGCCGACAATCAGAGTGCGATTGACGTCCTCGGCAACGACCAGCTGAAAATCATCGCCCATGAACTGCTGAAGGGACTCAAGGCCAACGTCAGCATCGACTGGGCGCACCGCGACAGCGCGCGCGCACGTCTGAGGGTCCTCGTCAAGCGTATCCTCCGGAAGTATGGCTATCCCCCTGACCTCGAGGAAGCGGCAGTGCGGGGCGTTCTGGCACAGGCAGAAGCGATGCTTTCGGAGATGGCACTGTGATGTGTGACTGGTCACAGGGTCTCAATCAGTCGGGCTGATGATGCGGGCCGAATTAAAAGCATATCTCGAGGAGTTGAAGCGCTTTGCAGTTCGTTTGCCGTTCATCCCTGTTAACCGCTCTTCTCGCCGTTGCCGCATCGGCAGGCCCCGCAACGGCAGAGACTTACCAGCTGATCTGCGAAAACCCTCGCCGTGAATACCAGGTACGTTTCAGCGACGGCGATACAAACATCCAACTGGACGTACCCGAAGGGACCACGCTCTACCGCGTCCTCGCGGTGGAGGAAACAGAGGCGCGACATGTGGTGGTGGCACTGACCACGAATGATGGACCCACTGTCAGGCTTTCGCTGCGACCCTACCTGCGGATGGAATACTGGAGTGGGAACGAGCTATTTCAAACTGATGCGTGCCGAACCCCATAAGAGGGTCGCACCAACAGGGGCCCCCTCCTCTGGTTCCTCCCCGGCCTCGAACGTATGCGGGGGGGCGCAGCGCGGCGGTTCGCTAGCGTGAGGCATTTTCACCGGGGAAGCCAGGCGGAAGCCACCTTGCGACCTGATGCCGAAATTCGTGAGTCAGATCAGCGGCTTGCGGAATCACGATCTGGCCGGGGTGGATTCCCCGTGGGAAGCCAGGGAAGCCACCTCCGGGGAAGCCAGGAGGCCAGAAGCCACCCTGGGAAGCCAATTCGTTAGAAGCCGTTGAATCCGCTTCACTTTTCGGCTTGACAGACCTGCTCCCATTGACCTACCCCTTGATCATCGAAGAATTGCGCCCGGAGGATCCCCCTCGCGGGCGCTTTTCATTTTCCGTCCTCCCCATCCCGAGCCCCATCCCATGGACCTGGTCTTCGCGCCGAGCCAGATTGAAACTTGGCCGATTGCCCGGCTGCGCCCTTATGCCCGCAATGCCAAGATGCATGGCGACGATCAGTTGGCCAAGATCGCCGCCAGCATGGCCAAGTTCGGCTGGACCGTGCCCTGCATGGTGGCCGACGACGGCGAGCTGATCGCGGGGCACGGCCGGGTGCTGGCCGCCACCATGCTCGGTCTGACCGAGGTGCCGGTGATCCGGCTCAGCCACCTCGACGACGCCGAACGCCGGGCCTACCGCATCGCCGACAACAAGCTGACCGAACTCGGCGAATGGGACGAGGCGCTGCTGCGCGACGAGATCGCCGGGCTTCTGGCCGAGGATTTCGACCTGACGCTGCTTGGCATCAGCGATGATGACCTCGACGCACTCCTGCGGGATCCCGAGGCGCTGGGCGGCGATGGCCCGGTCGAGGGCGAGGACGATGTTCCGGAGCTTCCCGGCAAGCCGGTGTCGGTGCCGGGCGATCTCTGGCAACTGGGCGTACACCGGCTGATCTGTGGCGACGGCACCGCCGCCGATGTCGTTGGGCGCCTGCTCGGGGATGTCCGCCCCCTGCTGATGGTCACCGATCCGCCCTATGGCGTGGAGTATGATCCCTCCTGGCGCAACCAGGCGGGCGCGGCGAAGACAAAACGCACCGGCAAGGTGCTGAACGACGACCGGGCCGACTGGCGCGAAGCATGGGCGCTGTTCCCCGGCGATGTCGCCTATGTCTGGCACGGCGCGCTGCATGCCGCGACCGTGGCGGACAGCCTGGTGGCCGCGGGATTCGCGATCCGGTCACAGATCATCTGGGCCAAGGACCGGCTCGTCCTCAGCCGCGGCGACTATCACTGGCAGCACGAACCCTGCTGGTATGCCGTCCGCGCCAAGGGAAAGGGCCACTGGGCGGGGGACCGCAAGCAAACCACGCTGTGGCAGATCGCCAACCGGGATCAGGATGCCGACACCGTGCACGGCACACAGAAACCGGTGGAATGCATGCGGCGGCCGATCCTGAACAATTCCAGCCCGGGTCAGGCGGTCTATGAACCCTTCATGGGTTCCGGCACCACGCTGATCGCGGCCGAAACCACCGGCCGGGTCTGCTTTGGGATCGAGTTGAACCCCGCCTACGTCGACGTCGCCATCGAGCGCTGGCAGTCCTTTACTGGCGTCGAGGCAGTGCTGGTGGAAACCGGCGAGACCTTCGCCGCCCTCAAGGCGAAGCGGCTCGCCGCATGAACGCGCCTCTCCTGCCCGGACGGATCGAGCATTGGCCGTTGGCGCGTCTCAGGCCCTATGTGCGAAATGCCAAGACCCACGACGCCGACCAGGTGGCCAAGATCGCCGCCAGCATGGCCGAATTCGGCTGGACCGTCCCTTGCCTCGTCGCAGGCGACGGCGAGCTGATCGCAGGCCATGGCCGGGTCCTGGCCGCCGCGCAACTGGGGCTGACAGAGGCGCCAGTCATTGTGCTGGGCCATCTCACCGAGGCGCAGCGCCGGGCCTATCGGATCGCCGACAACAAGCTGACCGAACTGGGCGGATGGGACGAGGCGCTTCTGCTCGAGGAACTGCGGGGCCTGATGGCCGAGGATTTCGACCTGGGACTGATCGGGATCCCCGAGGACGAGCTGGATGCCCTGCTGCATGACGCCGACGACCGCGCGCCCATCGGCGACGACACCGCCGACACCATCCCGGAGGCCCCGGCCGACCCGATCACGCGCCCCGGCGACATCTGGGCGCTGGGCGATCACCGGCTGATCTGCGGCGATGCCACCGACCCGGCCGTGGTGGCGCGGCTGATAGATGGGGCGCAGGCAGCGCTGATGTTCACCTCCCCGCCCTACGCCCAGCAGCGCGACTATGGCGCGGCGAAGAAAAAGGTCGGCGATTGGGATGCGCTGATGCAGGGTGCCTTCGCCGCGGCGCCCGTCACCGCCGATGCCCAGCTGCTGGTGAACCTCGGCCTCGTCCATCGCGATGGCGAGTGGATCCCGTATTGGGAAAGCTGGGTCGACTGGATGCGCGCGCAGGGCTGGCGGCGCTTCGGCTGGTATGTCTGGGACCAGGGGCCTGGCCTGCCCGGCGACTGGAACGGCCGCCTCGCGCCCTCGCACGAGTTCATCTTCCACTTCAACCGCCAGCCTCGGAAACCGAACAAAACGGTCGAAAGCAAGCACGCGGGCGAAACCCTCGGCGGCGGCGGGTTGCGCGGGGCCGACGGCACGGTCCACCGCAAGACCGGATACGGCAACGCGATCCAGAGCCACCGCATTCCGGACAGCGTATTCCGGATAATGCGCCACAAGGGCGGGCTGGGCGCGGCCGGATCGCACCCGGCCGTGTTCCCGGTGGCGCTGGTCGAGGCGGTGCTGGAGGCCTTCACCGATCCCGGCGACCTGGTGTTCGAACCTTTCTGCGGCTCCGGCACGCAGCTGATTGCCGCGGAACGCACCGGGCGGCGCTGCCGCGCGGTGGAACTGGACCCAGTCTATTGCGACGTCGCCGTGCGGCGGTGGGAGATGGCGACGGGGCTGAAGGCTGTCCTGGCGGCGGAGTAGCGCCATTTTGGCAAGCCGTTGGAGGCTTGGATCAACCTCAGACCAAGTCTATTCTCCCTGTCGTCAGCTTCCAGATGAGATGGTGGACCCTTGGGAATCGAACATTGGGATGAAACCAGACAGCGCTGGATCCTTTATCGCAGTGAGGCCGAACATAGTGCGGATTGCAGGGTCTATCCCTATGAGGCCGTTCCCGGGCGGATTTTTCTCGACACGAATGTTGTGAACCTGCTCGTGAATTACCCAGACCAGATTTTCGAGCAGCAGCCGCTACCGAGTATCGAGGACGCGTTACTTGCAGAGGACCTCGAAGCGCTTATGCACATCTTCTACGTTGGCAGGCGGGCAAACTGGGCGATCATGGCATCCCGAAAGACGCTTGATGAGGTTGACAATACGCCCGATCCCGAACACCGCCAGCGGCTGCGAGACTTCGCTGTAGAGTTGATTTCGCCTGAAGACGAAGCGAACGCTTACGCTTCCGTGGTCGGGCGGCGCATGATCGATGCTCCTTTCACCCGCCGACTGCCGGACAAGGCGGATCGGGAACTGATTGGAAATGCAGTCGGCCTCGAATGTGACGTCTTCTGCACAAGAGATCGGCGGACAATTATCAAGAAGCGCGACCAGTTGAGGCTATTGCCGATCAGGGTTCTCACTCCTTTGGAGTGGTGGCGGCATGTTCGTCCTTGGGCTGGCCTATGCACATAGGCGGGCCCTACTGAAACCCATTTGGCTTCCGCCTAAGAAATCGCCTCTTTGACGAGGCGATATACGGTTCCCCTGCCCTTGTCTTTCTCGGCGCTGATGGGCAGGCCCAGCCTCTTCTTCAAGGCGCCCGAGATCGAGCCGCGGACGGTATGGGCCAGCCATCCGGTGGCCTCGACCATCTCGGCGACCGTCGCGCCCTCGGGGCGCTGGAGCATGGCGATGATCTGCGCCTGCTTGGTGCCAGCGCGGATGGCGACGGGCGTCGCGTTGTCGGTGTCGTCGGGCGTGCGCTCTGCCTCTTGCTTCGGCCTCGCCTTCCGCGCGCTGGCGACAGCGGTGGCCACCAGCGGTTCGATCCCGATGGCTTCCAGCCCGGCCTCGGTCGCGATCAGCGTGGTGCCGTGGCCGTCGCCGGTCTCGCGCCACATCGGCTCGCCGCGCCGCAGGTTTGCCTCGACCTCCTCGAGCCAGCCGCGGGCGATCATCTTGCCGACAACCATCTTGGCTGCGGCGCCGACCAGCCCCCCGGGCAGCGGTAGGGCGAGGTTGCCGGGCCGGGTCGCGGCGCGGGACAGGATCAGGGATTGGGTGTCGGACGGGGTGGTCATCGAGGCCTCCGGGCGCTGTGGCGCGCGGCGTGCGCGCCTTCTACGGAGGCAAGCCCCATCACCAGACGGGGCGGCCGTCGTGCCACGTGGGCGCGTCAGGCGGCGTGTTCGCCTTCCTTGAAGACGCTATCGCTGATCTGGCGCAGCAGGTCCGCATAATGCTTCAGCGTGCCGACATGCCCCCAGTTGATCTCGTCGGGGTGGGTCTCGAAATGGTCATCGCTGAGGGCCTTCAGGCGCTCCAGCATGGTGTCGATCTCGGCCTTGGCGGCGATGAAGGCGTCGAGGGCTTTGGAATTGTCGGCGGCGCGACGGGTGGTCATGGCGGTGGCATCCTTCGGTGAGTTGCATCGTTCCCTAGGGATCAGACTCGCTCTGTCGCGTCCTCTAATCAACTGAATACCAAGCAATATCATTGGGTTGATCGGACTATCTGCGCCATGAAGGGCATGAGCGAACGCGAGTATGCGGCGCATTCCGGCCTCTCCCGCGGCGGGGTGCAGAAGGCGCGCAAGAACGGGCGGCTGGTGGTCCATGACGATGGCTCGATCAACGCCGCGGCCTCGGATGTGCGCCGGGCCGAGATGACCGACCCCGACCAGCAGCGCCGGTCGCTGGGCGGCGAAACCCTCGCCAGCGGCCCCGGCGACACGACATCTTACATCAAGGCCCGCACGGCGCTGACGGTCTACGCGGCGCAGGAACGTCAGCTGGCGGTTCAGAAGAAGAAGGGCGCGCTTGTCGACCGCGCACGGGCGGAGACCCTCGTCTTCCGCCTGGCGCGGCAGGAACGGGATGTCTGGGTGACCTGGCCCGGACGGGTGGCCGCGTTGATGGCGGCGCAGATCATGGCGGAGGTGGAACGGCAATCCGGGGCATCGGTGACGATCGAGACCGCGATCATGCAGAGGGTGCTGGAAGCCCATGTCCGCGAACAGCTCGACGCCCTCGCCGACCTCCGGGTCTCGCTTGCATGATGAGGATGAAAACAACGACCCGACGGCCGACTTCGACCTCGGTTTCGACGGCGCCGAGGACCTGCTACGGGTCTGGCGGCAGGGGCTGCGCCCCGATCCGAACCTGACGGTGTCGGAATGGGCGGATCAGCATCGCTGGCTGTCGTCGCGGGGCGCGGCCGAGCCTGGGCGGTATCGCACCGCCCGCGCCCCCTACCTGCGCGAGATCATGGATGCGCTCTCGCCCGGTCATCCGGCGCAGCGCATCACCTTCATGAAGGCTGCGCAGGTGGGCGCGACCGAGGCGGGGAACAACTGGATCGGCTTCGTCATCCACCATGCGCCGGGGCCGATGCTGGCGGTGCTGCCGAGCCTGGAACTGGCCAAGCGGACGTCACGCGGTCGTTTGGACCCGCTGATCTCGGACAGTCCGGCGCTCCGCGAGCGGGTGAACCCGGCGCGGTCGCGGGACGCGGGCAACTCGATGCTGTCGAAGGAATTCCCAGGCGGCATCCTTGTACTGACCGGGGCCAACAGCGCCACCGGCCTGCGGTCGATGCCCGCGCGATATGTGTTCCTCGACGAGGTCGATGCCTACCCGGCCTCGGCCGACGAGGAAGGCGATCCGGTCACGCTGGCCGAAGCGCGGACCACCACCTTCTCGCACCGACGCAAGGTCTTCATGGTCTCGACCCCCACGATCCGGGGTCTGAGCCGGATCGAGCGGGAATTCGAGGCATCGGACCAGCGGCGCTACTTCGTGCCATGCCCGCATTGCGGGACGATGCAATGGCTGCAGTTCGACCGGCTGCGCTGGGCGAAGGGGAAGCCGGAGACCGCCGCCTATCACTGCGAGGGTTGCGAGCGTCCCATTGCAGAGCACCACAAGACCGAGATGCTGGCCCGCGGCGAATGGCGGGCGACAGCAGTTTCCAAGGATCCGAAGGCCATCGGCTTCCACCTCTCGGCGCTCTATTCGCCGCTTGGGTGGAAAAGCTGGTCCGACGTCGGGCGGGAATGGCTGGCGGCGCAAGGGTCGGACGAGACGCTGCGCGCCGCGCGCAACACGCTTCTGGGGGAAACGTGGGTCGAAAGCGGCGACGCGCCGGAATGGCAGCGGCTGGCGGATCGCCGCGAGGCGTGGAAGCCGGGCACGGTGCCGATGGCGGGGCTGTTCCTGACCGCGGGTGCCGACGTCCAGAGGGACCGCATCGAGGTCGATATCTGGGCCTGGGGCCGCGGGCTCGAATCCTGGCTTGTCGATCACATAGTCATCCCGGGCGGACCTGACGATCCGGCCGCATGGGACAAGCTGACCGCCTTGCTCGGGCGCAGCTGGCAGCATGCCAACGGCGCCTTCATGACCGTGGCGCGGCTGGGCATCGACACCGGGTACGAAGCCGCAGCTGTCTATGCCTGGTCGCGCAAGGTTGGGTTCGAACAAGTGGCGCCGCTAAAGGGGCTTGAGGGCTTCAACCGCGCCGCACCGGTGTCGGGTCCGACCTATGTCGACGCAACCATCGGCGGCAAACGGCTGCGCCGCGGTGCACGGCTTTGGTCGGTGGCCACGGCGACGTTCAAGGCCGAGACCTACAGGTTCCTGCGGATCGAACGGCCCTCGGACGAGGATCGCGCCACCGGAGTGCTCGACGCGCCCGGTACGATCCACCTTCCGGGCTGGGCTGACACCGAATGGCTGAAGCAGCTGGTGGCCGAGCAGCTGGTCACGATCCGCAACAAGCGCGGCTATGCCCACCAGGAATGGCAGAAGATGCGCGAGCGGAACGAGGCGCTGGACTGCCGGGTCTATGCCCGCGCCGCGGCGTGGATCCTCGGCGCTGACCGCTGGGACGAAGCCACCTGGCGGCGACTCGAGGCGCAGGCGGGCGTCGAAACGCGCATGCCCTCGGCCACCGCGACCGACATCGCTACACAGGACCCGGCCCAGCCCAAGGCCGGAACCCTGACCACGCCACGTCGGAAACGGCGGGCCTACACCCCGAACTTCATGAGGGACTGATGGACCTGGAACGCATGCAGGCCCTGCTGACCGCGCTGCAGGAAGCCCGCTTCGCCGGGCTGCGCAGCGTCAGCTACGACGGCAAGACGGTGACCTATGGCTCGGATGCCGAACTGGCGGCGGCCGTTCGCGATCTCGAGGCACGGGTTGCAGCGGCTTCGGCCACGCCACGCCGCCGCCGCTGGGGCACGGTCGCCACGAAGGGTCTGTGACCATGGTCTTCGACGCCTTCCGCGCCCGCCTCGGGTCCATCATCGGCGGGTTTGACGCCGCGCAGTCCCACCGCCGCATGCGCGGGTTCCGGGCCACCCGGGCGCATGTGAACACGCTGATCGCGACCTCGGGCGAGACGATCACCGCACGTGCGCGCTGGCTGGTCAGGAACAACGGCTACGCGGCCAACGCGGTCGACGCCTTCGCGAACCATGTCGTCGGCGACGGCATCAAGCCCTCATCGAAGATCGCGGATGCAACGAAGAAGGAGGAATTGCAGAGGCTCTGGCTCGCCTGGACCGACGAGGCGGATGCCGAGGGGCTGACGGACTTCTTCGGGCTGCAGCGCCGGGCGGCACGCGAGGTGTTTCTGGCGGGTGAGGTGTTCCTGCGCATCCGGACGCGGCGCCCCGAGGACGGACTGACCGTGCCGATGCAGTTGCAGATGCTGCCCTCGGAAATGCTGCCCCAGGACATGACCCGCGGTCTGCCCGGCGCGGGATCAATCCGGCAGGGCATCGAGTTCGACGGGATCGGGCGGCGCGTGGCCTATCACTTCCTGCGCCGCCATCCAGGCGACATGACCGATCCGGGGCTGGCCGGGGAAACCGTGCGGGTTCCGGCTTCCGAGGTCATCCACATCCTCGACCCCGTCGAGGCGGGCCAGCTGCGGGGCGTGTCGCGCTTTGCAGCGGCCGTGGTGAAACTCTTCACCCTCGATCTTTACGACGATGCGGAGCTGGAGCGGAAGAAGACCGCGGCGATGTTCGCGATGTTCATCACCTCCCCCGCCCCAGAAACCGCGCTCGATCCGGCGGAGGACGATCTCGAGGTCGAACCCGGCCAGGTGGTACGGCTTGACCCCGGCGAGGATGTCACCACGCCCTCGACGCCGGATTCCGGCAGCACCTATGAGCCGTTCCAGTACCGGACACTGCTGCAGATCGGCGCGGCGCTGGGCGTGCCTTATGGCTATCTGACGGGCGACACCGCGAAGGGGAACTTCTCGAACACCCGGATCGCGCTGGTGGACTTCCGGCGCCGCATCTCCGCCTTCCAGCATTCCGTGATGGTCTACCAGCTCTGCCGCGCCGTCTGGACGCGCTGGATGGACATGGCGGTGCTGGCGGGTGCCATCGACCTGCCGGGCTATGCCACCGACCGGCGCGCATACCTCGCCTGCGACTGGCTTCCGACCAAGTGGGACTGGATCGACCCGGCCAAGGATGCAGCGGCGGAGATCCTGCAGATCGAAGCAGGCCTGAAATCCCGCACGCAGGCCATCGCCGAACGCGGCTATGACGCCGAACAGGTCGACCGCGAGATCGCCGCCGAACGCAAGCGCGAGGCGGAACTGGGGCTCGACTTCCGGCGGCCAGGATCGCCCGCGCAGGCGGTCGATGGCGGCGCTGGGTCAGGTGATGCCGAGGACCGGCAGCAAGATCAGCAGGACGGCAACAACAAGGAAGACGATGGCGAGGGCCGAGAACCCCGGCCCGCGGAGGACGCATGATGCATCACACCCAGATCGCCCAGCGCGTCTTCAACACGCCCCTGATGGTCGATCCCGCCAAGGCGCTGGCCTTCCTGACCGGGCTCGGCCCGCGGATCACCGGCAGGGAAATCACGGTCGAGGGAATGCCCGTGAATCCCGCAGATCAGGCCACCGCCGCACTCCCTGCCCGCGCCTCTCTCTTCAGCGACGACTTGACCAGCCGCCAGGCGCGGAACGGAAGCCAGCCCTTCACTGTGGTGGACGGGATCGCAGTCATCGAGATCGCGGGCACGCTGGTGCATCGCGGGGCTTGGATCGGGCAGTCGTCGGGGCTGACCTCCTACGAGGGGATCGCGGCGCAGTTGCAGGCAGCGCTGGTCGATCCTGCGATCCGCGGCATCGCCCTCGATATCGACAGCTTCGGTGGCGAGGTCGCAGGGGCCTTCGACCTAGCCGACCGACTCCGAGCCGCCCGGACGCAGAAGCCAGTCCATGCCTTCGTCGCCGATCATGCCCTCTCGGCCGCCTATGCGCTGGCCTCCCAGGCCGACCGGATCATCCTGCCCCGCACCGGCGCTGTCGGCAGCATCGGTGTCGTGGCCATGCACAGCGACATGAGCGGGGCGCTGGACCAGAAGGGCATCGCCGTCACGCTGATCCATGCAGGCGCGCGCAAGGTCGATGCGAACCCGTATCAGCCGCTGCCCGAGGCCGTCCGCACGCGGATCGCGGGCGAACTTGAAGACCTGCGCCAGCTCTTCGCCGAAACCGTCGCCGAAGGGCGCGGCCGTCGCCTCGACACCCTTCAGGCGCTCGGCACCGAGGCCGCCGTCTTCCGTGGCGAGGCGGCCGTCTTCGCCGGTCTTGCCGACGAGGTGGCCGATCCCGTCACTGCCTTCCGCGCTTTCGCCGCCGCACCCCGCGGAACAACCCCACCCAAAGGAAAGGGCCCGATGATGACCACTGCCCCCGAAGACCATGCGCAGCCTGCAACTGCGCCCGCCGCCAGCACCCCGCCGGAACCGGCCCCGCCCGCGGCAGTCGCGCCGCCGCAAACCACAGCGGCCGCGATGTCGCCCGAAGCCATCCGCGCCGAGGCGGCCGAGGTCGCACAGGTCTGCGCGCAGGCGGCTCGCCTTGGCATCCAGATCGATGCCGCAGACGCAGTCACCAAGGGTGTGAAACCCGAAGCGCTGCGCGCGAAGGTGCTGGCCGATCTTGCCGCGCGCAGTGATGCCGCGGCCATCATCGCCACGGCCCCGGCGGCTGGCGCGAAGGAAAGCCCCATCGTCGCGGCCGCGAAGAAATCGGCCGCTGCCTCGCGCTGACAATTCTGCCCGCGCTGGGCGCCCCCATCCCCCAACATCCTGGAGACTGAACCATGCCCGTCCTGACGGAACCGCCCAGCATGGGCGATGTCCTCAAATATGAGGTCAACCCGAACTACACCCGCGAGGTGGTGACGCTGCTCGCGGGCATGCCCTATCCCGTCGGCTCGGTGCTCGGGAAAATCACGGCCAGCGGCAAGTTTACCCTGTCGCCCGCGACCGGAGCCGACGGCTCGCAGGTCGCCACGGCCGTCCTGCTCTATGCCGTTGACGCGACGCTGGCCGATGCCATCGGCATCGTGCTGGTCCGCGGCCCCGCCATCGTCTCGCGCGCCGCCCTCGCCTACGGCGCCACCGTCGATGACGGCACCAAGATCGCCGCCAAGATCACCCAGCTGGCCGCCGTCGGCATCATCGCCCGTGACGGCGTCTGATCCCCCTTATCCCCCGGAGCATCCCCATGACCCTCGTCCGCAATCCCTTCGACGCTGGCGGCTATTCGCTGGCCGAGATGACGCAGGCCATCAACATCCTGCCCAACCTCTACACCCGCCTCGCCCAGATCGGCCTCTTCCGCTTCGAAGGGGTCAGCCAGCGCTCGGTCATCATCGAGCAGTACGAAGGCGTCCTGAGCCTTCTGCCCTCCGTCCCCCTCGGCGGCCCAGCCACAGTCGGCACCCGCGAAGGCCGGTCCATGCGGTCCTTCGCCCTGCCGTGGATCCCGCATGACGATGTGGTCCTGCCCGCCGACATCCAGGGGCAACCCGCGCTGGGCGGCGCCTTCGATGCGGCCGATCCCCTCGTCGAGGTGATGAACCGCAAACTTCTGCTGATGCGGCGCAAGCATGCCCAGACGCGAGAATACATGGAGATGAACGCGCTCCGCGGCATCGTGAAGGACGGCGCCGGAACCACCCTCTACAACTACTTCACCGAATTCGGCCTCGCGCAGATCTCCGTCGACTTCGTGCTGGGCACGGCTGGCACCAACGTGCAGGACAAGGTCCGCGAGGTTCTGCGCGCCATCGAGGACAACCTTCTGGGCGAGGCCATGACCTCGGTCCATGCCTTGGTCAGCCGGGAGTTCTTCGACAAGCTGATCGCGCATCCGAAGACGGAAGAGGCCTACAAGTTCTACGCCTCGACTGGCGCTCAGCCGCTGCGCGAGGATGTCCGCCGCAACTTCCCCTTCGGCGGCATCCTGTTCGAGGAATACTCGGGCACCGTCACGCTCTCGACCAAGGCGACCGAACGGCTGGTCCCGGCGAACGAGGGCATCGCCTTCCCGCTCGGCACCATGGACACCTTCACCACCTATGGCGGCCCGGCGAACCTGTTGGAGACCGCCAACACTATCGGCCTGCCCCTCTACGCCCGCCAGCATCTCGACGAGAAGGGCCGTTGGATCGACGTGATGACCGAGGCCTCGATCCTGCCGGTGAACAAGCGGCCCCGGCTGGCCGTCCGGATCCACAGCTCGAACTGATCTGTCATGTCCGTCTTCGCCGCCGCCATGGACCGCATCTTCACCCATGCCTCCATGGCGGCCCCGGCCCTTTGGATCTCGGCCACCACGTCGGAGGAACGCCCGATCCGCATCATCCGCCGCGCACCCGACCACGTCACCGACTTCGGCGCGGGGCGGTTCGTCAGCGACTCGACCGTGGTGGACGTCCGCGTGGCCGACCTGCCCGCCCCGCGCCCAGGCGACGTGATCGTCATTGGCGCGGGCAGCCATATCATCCAAGGGGAACCGCTGCGCGACCGGGAACGGCTGATCTGGACGCTGGACCTGAGGCCAGCATGAAGCTGAAACTCGAGATCAACCCCAACCTCGCCACCCTGATGCAGGCGGAAATCGCTGCCGGTGAAAAGGCCGTTGCCACCGCCATGCGCGAGGCGGGCGCGGGCCTGAAATCCGCGTGGCGCGGCCAGATCACCGGCGCGGGGCTCGGTACCCGGCTCGGCAACTCGATCCGGCTGGCCACCTATCCCAAGGGCGGCGAAAGCCTGAACGCCGCGGCGCTGGTCTGGTCCAACGCCCCGGTGATCGTCGGCGCGCATGATACAGGACCGCTGATACGGTCGCGCAACGGGTTCTGGCTGGCCATCCCGACCCCGGCCGCAGGCAAGTCCACCCGCGGCGGCCGGATCACCCCCGGCGAATGGGAACGCCGCACGGGGCTGCGGCTGCGCTTCATCTACCGGCGCCGGGGTCCGAGCCTGCTGGTGGCCGAGGGGCGACTGAACAGCAAGGGACGCGCCGTGGCCTCCCGCGCGAAAACTGGTCGTGGGCTGACCACGGTGCCAATCTTCCTTCTCGTGCCGCAGGTCAAGCTGCGCAAGCGGCTCGATCTGGCGCGCGATGCCGAGCAGGCCATCGACGGCGTGCCGGGGCGGATCGTGGCAGGGTGGGACGATCTATACACTGAAATGTTGAGATGACGGCAAAGGAGAGTTTGACTCAGACAACGTTCAATGATGCACTCTTGGACAAGAGAGCAACGTGACAGAAGGGGGTGCACATGGACGAGATTGTTCGGCGAGCCGCGAACCTGACGCAGCGATTGGACCATATGGTTCCAGATCCAGAGATGCCTCTTGCGTTTAATCGGAAAGCTGCGGCTGACTTGGCTGCGATATCTGAGAAACTATACGAACTGCTGCCAGACCCTTCACTCTCGCCTCTTGAGCGTATCGAAAGACTAGCTCGCGTTGTTGAGGGGCGGTCACCTGACCTCGAACAACTCCAACCCGCTCACAAGAAGCTCGAGAAGATCAATGAGCGCCTTACTCAGTTGATGCCAGATGATTCCAACCCTATGGAGAAGATTGATCAGCTGTATCAGATTATTGTGAGCATGGCTCCCGTTGAATTACGATCTGGCTCTACAATTCAGATGCTTGAGGCCATGGGAGACCCGAGAGGAAAGATTGAACCTGAATAAACTGGTAGAACCAAACAAGTTATCACAAAGTCTTAGCAATTTGGCTGCTTCATTAGGGGCCAGTACCAAAGCTGTTGACTTTGTTGCTGCAGGTGCCCCCTTCGCTTGCTACCAAACCCTCAAGGGAACATGCCCAAGCGACCATGAGTTTCCTCAAGGCTATTTCTCTGGGCGCATGGGTAATGCTCGGCGAACAGTCGCAGGGATCGAATGCGCCACGGATGGGCTGGATGAAGCTTGTTTCATGTCACTCCCTCTCGGTGGACATAAAGCCGTCCGTTCAACCGGAATTTTTTCCTGGGTGGATGAAGCATTAGCAGATCTACAGCGGTACAATCCGGAAGCTCTCTCGCACATCGTGAACTGGTGCAGGCTATTTGTTTGGGTTTCCAGAGTGGCTTCGGAAATAAACGAAGTGACTTCTGTTGCCATTCCCTCGATCCCTTACTGTATATTTATCTCGAAGAAGGCAATTAGACATATCCCTCCGAAGACTGTGATCCAGCATGTTGGACTTTACGCTCTTCAGGAGAACATTTTTCATGAGTGCTGCCATCAAGAGTTGACAAGCTATTTGACACTAAACAGCCTTTTGGTGCAGGAGCGGAGTGCCGTGAATGAGCAGGTTTTCATACCTTGGCGAAGCACTCACTGGCCAATCGACAGAGCGATTCATGCAGCGTTTGTTTACTCTAGATTAAGCTGGTTTCGCGGCATTGCACTTACTAGCAACAGACTACATCCACGAGAATCTTCCGCGCTGATTGACGCACAGTGTGATGGGAGAGTGGCACTCGAATATTTGACCAAACAGATCACTGAACGCGTGGGCGTCCTTTCTGATGAAGGCCGAGCAATACTCCGGGAATTGAACGAAGTCGCGCTCTAAATTTCTTACCCTTGATGAGCTTCGTGGTAGGCGAATAGGTTTTTGCCTCAATGGGGATTCTATTAATAAACGCAGTCGGCACCTTTAAGAAGTTTCCTCATGCCCACCACCCGCGAACTCGTCCTCGCCGCGTTGCACGCGCGGCTGCAGCCTCTTGCCGCCCTCACCCTGCGTGACGAGGTGCTGCCCGAACGGATCCCGGCGGCCGGGCTGATCATCCTGCGCGACGGCCAGCCGGGCGAGCCGGAAGTGACGCTGTCACCGCTGCGCTGTCACTACCAGCACCGGGCCGAGCTGGAGATCGTCGTTCAGGCTGGCACCGGCCGGGCCAGCGCCTTCGACGACCTGATAGCTGCCATCGGCGCGGCGCTTGAAGCCGACCGGACGCTTGGCGGCCTCTGTGACTGGGTCGAACCCGAGGCCCCGGCATCGGTCGACCTGCCCATCGAGGGTGCCGCGGCCTTGAAGGCGGCGGTCATCACCATCGTCCTGCACTACACCACGACCGGCCCTCTGGCCTGACACCCCCCACATAGGAGACCCCCATGGCACGCGCTCACGGCGCGCGGGCGCAGATGGCGCTTGCGTTCGAGACGGTTTACGGCACCCCGCCCGCCAGCGGCTATCGGCTGATGCCCTTTGCCCGCACCACACTGGGCGCGGAACAGCCGCTGCTGAATTCCGAGCTGCTGGGCTACGGCCGAGATCCCTTGGCCCCCATCAAAGACGCCGTCACCGCCGATGGCGAAGTGGTGGTGCCGATCGATGTGGAGGCCTTCGGCTTCTGGCTGAAGGCGGCCTTAGGCGCCCCGACCACGACCGGGACCACGCCCAAGACCCACACGTTCCAGTCCGGGAACTGGACCCTGCCCTCCATGGCCATCGAGGTGGCGATGCCGGAGGTGCCGCGGTTTGCGATGTATGCTGGTTGCGTGGTGGACCAGTTGTCCTGGCAGATGAACCGCTCGGGCCTGCTGACTGCGACTGCACGGCTGATCGCCCAAGGCGAGGCCATCGCGGCCACCACGGCCGCGGGGACGCCCACCGCTCTGGGCTTGCAGCGCTTCGGCCACTTCAACGGGGTGGTGAAGCGCAATGGCACCACCTTGGGCAATGTCGTCTCGGCCGAGATCACCTATGCCAACGGCCTCGACCGGATCGAGACCATCCGCAACGACGGCAAGATCGAAGGCGCCGATCCCGGCATGGCGGCCCTGACCGGCCGGATCGAGGTGCGCTTCGCGGACTCGGCGCTGGTGACACAAGCCATCGACGGCACACCCTGCGAGTTGGAGTTCGCCTACAGCCTCGGCGCGAACGCCAGCTACACCTTCACCGCCCATGCCGTCTACCTGCCCGTCCCGCGGATCGAGATCCCCGGACCCCAGGGCATCCAGGCCACCTTCGACTGGCAGGCCGCCAAGGCCACCAGCCCCGCCCGCATGTGCACCGCCGTCCTCGTCAACACTGTCACGGGATACTGACCATGATCCGCCTGAACCTGTCGAACCGCCCTGAATGGCTGGACCTCCTGCCCGGACTGCGCGTGCTGGTGGCCCCACTGACCACCGCGCTCATGGTCTCCGCTCGCGCGGACCCGATGATCGACGGCCTGTCGGACAGTTCCAGCCAGGAGGACATGGCGCTGGCCATGGCCAAGGCCGTCGCGCGCCAGGCGGTGCTGGAATGGGACGGCGTTGGTGACGAGGCAGGCAACCTCGTGCCCGTCAGCCCGGCGGGGATCGACGCTCTCTTGGAAATCTGGCCGGTGTTCGAAGCCTTCCAGGCGCAATACGTCGCCCGCGGCCTCATGCTGGATCAGGAAAAAAACGCCTCCGGGCCCTCGCCGACTGGTCCTTCGGCGGGGGCGACGACTATTGCGCGGCCTGCGCGGGCCCCTGCCCCGACTGCCCCGCAAGACTGAACAGGCCGATGACGGTCGAGGGCTGGCAGGTCTGGGACCTGACCCAGCGCCTCGGCGGCCAGCTGCGCCTCGCGCCGGGGGCCGTCATCGGATGGGACATGGGTGCCGCGCTCTCATTGGCGCAGGCGCTGGGCATTGCGCCCCTGATCGCCGCCGAACTGCTGCCCGAGATCGAGGCGGTGATGGTGCGCAAACTGAACGAGCAGATGGAAGGACGCCGGAATGGCTGAAAAGAAGGTCTCCGTCCGCCTCGTGGCGGAGGGCGGGCGGCGCGTGCGCGCGGAACTGGAAGGGGTGGGCGAGGCCGGTGCCCGTGGTTTCGGCCGTCTGTCGCGCGAGATGGAACTGGCGAACACCCGGTTGGCGAGTTTCGCACGCCGTGCCGGTCTCGCCCTTGGGGCTGCCGCTGCCGCCGCCACGGCCTCGCTCGGCCTGATCGTCCGATCCACCGCCGAGAGCGCCGCGCAGATCCGGCAGTTCGCGCAGGTCGCCAATGCAACGCCCGAGGCACTGCAGCGCTGGTCGGCGGGGGCGCGGACGGTTGGCATCGAGCAAGAGAAGCTGGCCGATATCCTGAAGGACGTGAACGACCGGGTGGGGGATTTCCTGCAGACCGGCGGCGGGCCGATGGCGGATTTCTTCGAGAACGTGGCCCCGCGCGTGGGCGTCACGGCCGACCAGTTCGCCCGCCTTTCCGGCCCCGAGGCGCTTCAGCTTTATGTCGACACGCTGGAACGGGCCGGGCTCAGCCAGCAGGAGATGACCTTCTATCTGGAGGCCATGGCCTCGGACGCGACGCGATTGATCCCCCTCCTGCGGAACGGCGGCGCCGAGATGGCCCGGCTTGGGGATCAGGCCTCCGATCTCGGCGCGGTGCTGGACAATGATGCGCTGGAAGCCCTGCGCCGCACCCAACTCGCTCTGGGCACCGTATCCCTCGTGTTCGATGGCCTCCGGAACCGCATCGCCGTGGCCGTCGCCCCGACCATCGAGGCACTGGCCAATGCCTTCGTCGCCCTCGCGTCAGATGGTGGCATCCTGCGGTCGGCCATCGACACGCTTATCGGTAACCTCGGCCGTCTCGCCACGTATGCCGCGACCTTCGCCGCCGTCATGGCCGGGCGCTGGGTCGCGGGAATGGCGGCCGCAGCCTTGTCCGTGCGCGGGCTTGCCACCGCGCTGGTGTTACTGCGCGGCGCTCTGATCCGCACCGGCATCGGCGCGCTGATCGTCGGGGCGGGCGAGCTGGTCTATCAATTCTCGCAGCTCGTCGCCCGGGTCGGCGGGGTGGGCGAGACCTTCCGCTTGCTTGGCGATCTGGCCCGCGAAGTCTGGTCGCGCATCGGCCTGTCGCTCGACGCGGCCCTCGCTCGGATGACAGCTGGATGGGAGGGGCTGAAGGCGGCCGGTCTTTCGGCCTTGGAAGGCACCATCGCGGGTGTCGTCAGCTTCGGCGACCGGACGGCGGCGATCTTCCAGGGGGCCTATGACGCGGCGGTGGCGATCTGGGGCAGCCTGCCGGGGGCCATCGGAGACTTCGCGTTTCAGGCCGCGAACGGGCTGATCTCCGGCGTCGAGGCGATGTTGAACGGTGTCGTCACCCGTATCAACAGCTTCATCGAGACCCTGAACGCGGCGCTGGCCTTGCTGCCAGAGTGGGCCACGGGCGAAGGTGGCGTGCGGATCGGCATCCTCGATCCGGTGGAACTGGGGCGTATCGGCAATCCCTTTGAAGGGGCCGCGACCGCAGCCGGGGCCGCAGCCGCGGATGCCTTCTCGGCCGCGCTGTCGCGGACCTATCTGGAACCACCCGATCTCGGGCTCGGGGCCATGGCTGACGATGCCCGCGCCCGGGCCGACGGCTATCGCGAGGCGGCCGGGATGCTCGCCGATGCCGCCGGTCGGCCGCTCGCCAGCTGGCAGGCTTTGAAGAATGCGGTGACCGGCACGGGGGTCGACGCCGAGACTGCGCTGGCGGGTGCCGCTGCTGCGGCCGGGGCCCTGGGCGAAGACCTGGACGATACCGGCGGAGCGGCAGGTCGCGCCGGTGCGGCGGGGCGACAGGCAGGGGCCGACACTGCCGACGGAGCCGAGCAGGCTCTGACCGGCTGGCAAGCCGTCACCGCCGCACTTGCCGACTACGCCGCCAAAGCGCGCGACATCGGCGGGGATATCGGGAGCGCGCTGGTCGGCGCGTTCCAGAGCGCCGAGAACGCCATCGGCGACTTTGTGAAAACCGGAAAGCTCGACTTTCGCGATCTGGTCACATCGATGATCGCCGATCTTGCGAAGCTCGCGGCCCGCCGCTTCATCCTCGGCCCGATTGCGAACGCTCTCTCCGGAGCGCTGGGCGGCGCGGGCGGGATCTTCGCCAACATCCTGCATGCGGGCGGGATGGTCGGTGCCCCTGGTCCCGGACGCATGGTCCCGGCGCTGGCCTTTGCGGGTGCCCCGCGCATGCACAACGGGGGCTGGGCCGGGCTGCGACCGGACGAGGTGCCCGCAATCCTGCAACGCGGGGAGCGGGTTCTCTCCCGGCGCGAGGCGGCCGGTCACGGCCAGGCGAGCGCTTCCACAGTCAACGTCACGATCAACGCCCGCGACGCCGAGAGCTTCCGCCAGTCCCGGACACAGGTCGCCAGCGACATCGCCCGCGCCGTGTCGCTTGGGCGGAGGGGGATGTGATGGCTTTCCACGAGGTCCGCTTTCCGGACAACATCAGCCGCGGCGCACGCGGTGGCCCCGAGCGGCGCACCCAGATCGTCGAGCTGGCAAGCGGGGCCGAGGAACGCAACGCCAGCTGGGCCAACAGCCGCCGCCGCTATGACGTGGCCTACGGCATCCGCCGCGCTGACGATCTGGCAGCAGTCGTCGCCTTCTTCGAGGCCCGCAACGGCCGCCTCCACGGCTTCCGGTTCAAGGACTGGGCCGATTTCAAGTCCTGCCTGCCATCGCAGTCGCCGGGGCCGACCAACCAGCCCATCGGCACCGGCAACGGGTCAGCCACCCTGTTCCAGCTGACCAAACGCTACAGCTCCGGCGCGCAGTCCTGGACGCGGGCCATCACCAAACCCGTCGCCGGGACGGTGACCATCGCCCTGAACGGCACGCCGCAGGCCTCCGGCTGGTCTGTCTCTTCCGTCAACGGCCTTGTCACTTTCACCGCGGCTCCCGCCGCAGGCGTCGCGATCACCGCGGGCTTCGAATTCGACGTCCCTGTCCGCTTCGACACCGACGCCCTCGACGTCACCCTCGATCTCGAACGCCTCGGGTCGATCACCTCGATCCCTCTCGTGGAAATCCGCACATGAAAGCCCTGAACCCCGCGCTGCAGGCCCTTCTCGACGAGGGCGCCACCACCCTGTCCTGGTGCTGGCGGATCACCCGAGCGGACGGCGTGACCTTTGGCTTCACCGACCACGACAGGGCCCTGTCGTTCGACGGGACCGAGTTCGAACCGGAAAGCGGGCTGACGGCGTCAGAGGTGCGCTCGGGCTCCGACCTCTCGGTCGATGCGCAGGACGCGCAAGGCGTGCTGTCCTCCGACCGGATCACCGAGACCGACATCCTCGACGGCCGATGGGACGCCGCAGTTGTCGAGGTCTGGCGGGTGAACTGGGCAAACCCTTCGCAGCGCGTGCTGCTGCGCCGCGGTGCCATCGGCCAGATCCGTCGCGGGCGCCTCGCCTTCGTGGCAGAGGTGCGGTCGCTGGCCCATGTCCTTGGCCAGACCGTGGGGCGAACGTTCCAGGCGAGTTGCGACGCCGCGCTGGGCGACGCACGCTGCGGCGTGAACCTCGAGGCACCAGCCTTAAAGGGCAGCGGCGCGGTGATCGATGTCCTGCGCGACCGGGCGTTCACCGCCTCCGGCCTTGGCACCTTTGCGGCGAGCTGGTTCACCTTCGGACTGGTCGAATGGTCGACCGGGGCGAATGCCGGGCGGCGCGTCGAGGTGCTGTCGCACGACCTCGTCGACGGGGTGGCGATCCTGACCCTGCTGGAAGCCCCGGTGCGCCCGATCACGGCGATAGACAGTTTCATCGTCCAGGCAGGCTGCGACAAGCGGATCGCTACCTGCGGGACGAAGTTCGCCAATGTCGCGAACTTCCGGGGCTTCCCACACATCCCCGGTCAGGACGCGGTTCTTCGATACGCCACCAAGGACGGCGGCCACGAGGGGGCTGTGCTGTGACGGCCGCCGATCCATTGCTTGTCATCGCCGTCGCCCGGTCCTGGCTCGGCACGCCCTATCACGACCAGGCCAGCCTGCGCGGGGTCGGCTGCGATTGCCTCGGCCTGGCACGGGGCGTCTGGCGCGAGGTCATCGGGCCGGAGCCGTTCCCGATCCCGCCCTACAGCCGGGATTGGGGCGAGACCGGCCCTCGCGAGGTGCTGGCGGACGGCGCGCGGGCGATGATGCCGGAAATCGTACCAGCATATGCGCCGCCCGGTGCTCTGATCCTGTTCCGGATGATGCCCCGCGCCATCGCCAAGCATGTGGGCATCCTGACCGGACCTGACATCTTCCTTCACGCCTATGAACGCCTCGGCGTGATCGAGGAACCGCTGACACCTGCATGGCGACGCCGCATCGCGTTCGCCTTCCTGTTCCCTGCGCGCTGAGAGTTTCCCATGGCCACGCTTGTCCTCGGCGCCGTCGGTTCCGCCATCGGCGGGGCCTTTGGCGGCGCGATCCTCGGCTTTTCTGGCGCTGCCATCGGTGGCTTCATCGGCTCGACCATCGGGTCGGTGGTCGACAGCTGGATCGTGTCCTCACTGGCCCCCGCGCAGAAGATCGAGGGCCAGCGTCTTGACAGTCTTCGGATCACCTCGGCCACCGAAGGGGCCATCATCCCGTGCCTCTACGGCCGCATGCGCATCGGCGGCAACATCATCTGGGCCACGGATTTTCGTGAGGAGACGAAGACCACGACACAGGGAGGCGGCAAGGGCGGAGGGGGCGGCGGGAGGGTCCAGACGACCGAATACCTCTACTATGCGTCCTTCGCGGTCGCCCTGTGCGAGGGGCCGATCACCGGCATCGGCCGAATCTGGGCCGACGGCAAACCGCTCGACATGACCGGCATCACCTGGCGCTGGTATCGAGGCGACGAGACCCAGACGGCTGACCCGTTCATTGCGGCGAAGATGGGGGCGGCCAACACCCCCGCCTATCGCGGCACGGCTTATGTCGTCTTCGAGGAACTGCCGCTCTCGACTTACGGCAATCGCCTGCCGCAGCTCAGCTTCGAGGTATTCCGGCCGCTCGCGGATCCCGACACCGCCGAGGGGCTGGTCAAGGCCGTGACGATGATCCCCGCCTCGGGCGAGTTCACCTATGCGACCGAAGCTGTCCGCAAGACGATCGGCGCCACGACCACGGTCTTCGGCCAGACCACCGGCGGCACCACCTCGGCCGAGAACCTGAACGCGCTCCCGGATGAGGCTGACATCGTCGTGGCCCTCGACCGTCTGCAGGCCATGGCCCCGGCCGTCGAGAGCGTAAGCCTCGTCGTCGCCTGGTTCGGCAATGATCTGCGCGCGGGCAACTGTACGATCAAGCCCGGCGTCGAAGTGGCGGCCAAGGTCACCAGCCCGAAGGTTTGGTCCGTGAATGGCGTAGCGCGGGCGAATGCCCACCTCGTCAGCCGCGATGCCGAGGACCGTCCGGTCTATGGCGGCACGCCAGCCGACTTCGCGGTGGTGCAGGCGATCCGAGAGATGAAGGCGCGCGGGTTGCGGGTGACGTTCTATCCGTTCCTGCTGATGGACGTGCCGCCCGGCAACACGCTGCCGAACCCCTACAGCGCGAATGCCGCGACGCCGGGCCAGCCGAGTTTCCCGTGGCGTGGCCGGATCACCTGTTCCCCGGCGGCAGGATTTGCGGGGACCGCCGACAAGACCGCCGCCGCTGCCACGCAGGTCTCGGCCTTCTTCGGCGCGGCGTCCCCGGCGCAGTTCGCGGTGTCGGGCGACACCGTCAGCTGGACCGGCCCCTCCGGCGACTGGGGGCTGCGCCGCATGATCCTGCACTATGCCCATCTCTGCGCAGTGGCTGGCGGTGTCGATGCCTTCCTGATCGGGACCGAGATGCGCGGCCTGACGACGATCCGGTCCAGCGCCAGCGCCTATCCCGCCGTGACGGCCTTCAAGGCGCTGGCGGCCGAGGTGAAGGCGATCCTCGGGCCGGGCACCAAGGTGGGCTATGCGTCCGATTGGTCGGAGTATTTCGGCCACCAGCCCGGCGATGGCACCGGGGACGTGTTCTTCCATCTCGACCCGCTCTGGTCGGATGCGAACATCGATTTCATCGGCATCGACAACTACATGCCGCTGTCAGACTGGCGCGACGGTTTCGACCATGCCGATGCGCTGGAGGGTTGGCCCGCGAACCATGATCGCGGCTACCTGCAGGCCAACATTGCAGGCGGCGAAGGCTTCGACTGGTTCTATGCCAGCGACGCCGACCGGTCGACCCAGATCCGGACGCCGATCACGGATGGCGCTGCAGGCAAACCGTGGGTGTTCCGTTACAAGGATCTGCGCGCCTGGTGGTCGAACCCGCATTTCAACCGGCCGGGTGGGGTGGAGAGCGGCACGCCCACGGCATGGGTGCCGCAGTCGAAGCCCGTGTGGTTCACCGAGCTTGGCTGCCCCGCCGTCGACCGGGGGACGAACCAGCCGAACGTCTTCTTCGACCCGAAGTCGTCTGAGAGCTTCACGCCCTATTTCTCGCGCAGCTGGCGCGACGATGCCATCCAGCGCGCCTATCTCGAGGCGAGCTACCTCTGGTGGGGTCAGGGCGCGAACAACCCGATCTCGACTGTTTACGGCGGCCGGATGGTGCATGTCCCCGAATGCGCCGCCTGGACCTGGGATGCGCGGCCCTATCCGTTCTTTCCCGAGCTGACCGGGATCTGGACGGACGGTCCGAACTGGCGGCTTGGGCACTGGCTGACCGGGCGGCTGGGCGCGGTGTCGCTGGCGGCCCTTGTGCGCCACCTCTGCCTGCGCGCTGGGCTCGACGAGGCATTGATCGACGTCTCCGGCCTCTGGGGCGCGGTCGAGGGCTATGTCATCGGCGCGCTGGAAAGCCCTCGGTCATCGATTTCCACCTTGGCCCGCCACTTCGGCTTCGACGCCATCGAGACGGAGGGCGTGATCCGCTTTGTCATGCGCGGTCGGGCCTCGGTCGCCACGCTGGCCACCGACGATCTTGTCGCCGTTCGCGAGGGCGAGGCCTTCGAGCTGACCCGCGGCCAGGAGACCGAACTGCCCCAAGCCCTCAAGTGGCAGGTCGCAAGGGCGGATGAGGACTATGACGCTGCGCTGGTCGAGGCACGGCGCATCACTGTCGACACGACGCGCATTGCTTCGGAAAGTTTCCCGATGGCGATCCCGCCCGAGGAGGCCGAACGCCGCTGCCGTCGCGCGCTGATGGAAGCCTGGATCGGCCGCGAGAGCGCGACCTTCCGCCTGCCGCCATCGCGCCTCGCCCTCGATCCGGCCGACGTGATCCGGCTCGCCCATGACGGCCGCGAGGTCGAGTTCCGCCTCGTCTCGGTCGCCGATGCCGAAGCGCGCGGTATCGAGGCGGTGCGTCAGGACCGCGCCGCCTACGATCTGCCACCTGGGGATCCCCGCCCGGCCTCACTTGCAAGCCCCGTTGTCTTCGGCACGCCGGAAGTGGTCATGCTGGACCTGCCGCAGATCACTGAGGACCAGCCAGCCCATCGACCCCTGATCGCCGCCCATGCCAGCCCTTGGCCGGGCGAGATCGCGGTCTTCCGCAGCGCCTCGACGGATGGGTTCAATCTGCTGACCACATTCGGTAGCCGGGCGCGGATCGGCACGCTGGCCTTCGACTTCTTTCCCGGCCCGACCTCGCGCTTCGATCTGGGCAACCAACTGGTCGTCGATCTCCTGTCCGGAACGCTGGAAAGCGTGACGGACGTCGTACTGTTCGGTGGGGCGAATGCGCTGGCGGTCGAGGCCGCCGCTGGCCAATGGGAGATCGTCCAGGCTGGTCAGGCTGAACTGATCGCGCCAAGCAGGTACCGCCTGATCCGTCTGCTGCGTGGCCAGCGCGGAACGGAACATGCGATGGGCAACCCGGCCCCGGCCGGGACACGGGTGGTCGTGCTAGATGCGACGCTGGCCTCGCTGCCCATCGCCGAGTCCGATCTCGGACAGCCGTGGAACTGGCGGGTGGGCCCGGCCGCGCGTTCTGTAACGGATGACAGCTACGCCGCGCTGGGCTTCACCCCGACCGGGCGCGGCCTCGTGCCTTTCGCGCCAGTCCATGTCGAACAGCCATGGCGGATCGCACGCAGCCCGGGCGATCTAACCATCCGCTGGACGCGCCGGTCCCGTGCGCTGGTGGCCGATGCCTGGGAGCAGGTCGAGGTGCCGCTGGCCGAAGATGTCGAGGGTTATGACGTCCAGATCCTCGATGGTGCTTCGGTCAAGCGCACGCTGACCAGCACCACGACCTCCGTCCTCTATACCGCCGCCCAGCAGACTGCCGATTGGGGTGCGCCGCTCGGGCCCGGCCAAACGCTTGTGATCCGCATCTACCAGCTCTCGAACCGCCTTGGCCGCGGCACGCCCGCGTCTGTGACGCTGCAATTCTGATCCCAACTCGCGGGAACCCCCATGTCCGACACCACGACCCATCTGGGCCTGCCCTATCTCCTGGCGGCGCAGGCGCAGAAGCATGCCACCCACAACGAGGCTTTGCGCCTGCTCGACGCCATGGTGCAGCTTTCCGTCCTCGACCGCACGCGCACCGCACCACCCGCGAGTCCCAACGATGGGAACCGACATTTGGTGGCCTCCGGCGCAACAGGCCTCTGGGCCGGGTGGGATCTGAACATCGCCTTCTGGGTCGATGGCGCATGGATCCGCCTCGTGCCGCGTACCGGCTGGCTGGTCTGGGTCGCAGCCGAGGGCCTGTTCCTCGTCTGGACCGGCAGCGCCTGGGAAGTGGTCGGTGAGCCCCGCGACGTCTCGGACGCGGTGTTCAGCCTGGTCAACGACGCGGACCCGACGAAGAAGGCCACTTTCTCGCTGGCGGGCATCAGCGCCGGGACGACGCGCAGCTTCACCTTGCCGAACACCTCGTCCGAACTGGCGATCCTCGCGGGCACCCAGACCTTCAGCGGCAACAAGACCTTCTCAGGCACGCTGACGGCGTCCGGAACCGTGACGGTGTCGGCCGCCAGCGCCTCGATCGGCACGGCGACGACGACCGCAACCTACGGTATGGGCACCGGCGCCACGACGGCTGGGGTCACAAAGACCGTGAACATCGGCACCGGAGGCGCCTCCGGATCCACCACCGTCGTGAACATCGGCTCGGCCACCGCCGGGGCCGGGGGCACCACGGTGGTGAACACGCCCACCGTCACATTCGCCAATGCCGTCACGCAGGTCGGCATGCCGCAGGCAAACCTGACCGCGCAACTGCTCGGCCTCGGCGGGGCCACGGCGGACAGTTACAACCGCCTGTCGGTGAACACCCCGGCAGTTCTGCTGAACAACGCAGGCTCAGGCATCGAGGCGACAGTCAACAAGGCTGCGGCCGGGAATGACGCGGCCTTCGCCTTCAAGACCGGCTTCTCGGCCCGCGCCCTCATCGGGTTGCTCGGGAATGACGATTTCAGCTTCAAGGTCAGCCCGGACGGCTCGGCCTTCTTCGACGCCATCAAGGTCGACCGCACCAACGGCCGCGTCGAACTGGCCGAGCCGGTGGTCCTGCCCGCCCATGATGCCGTGCCCTCACCACCGCCCGCGGGGAAACTCGCGCTCTATGCCCGCGACCGGGCGGGGATGGGCTGGCTGGATGTCGAGCGCCCTTCGGGCCGCCACTTTCCGCTTCAGCCGCATTTTGGGGTCAACCGCATCGCGACATGGGCGCCCTCGACAAGCACGACGATCAACACCAACGGCATGCCGCGGACGGCCGTCGGCACGGCGGCGACGCCGACGCTGGCCACCACCAACCTCTCCACCTCCATGCGGCGCTGGCGGATGACCTCGGCGGCCACGGCCGGGGCGGCGGCAGAGGAGCGATCCGCAGGCTGGGTCTGCTGGCGCGGCAATGCCGAGGGTCTGGGCGGTTTCACCTATGTGAACCGTCTGTCGCTGGTCACGCTGCAAGCAACGGGCATGGGGTTCTTCGGCCTGATCGGGTCGATCGCGGCGCTGTCCACCACCCTCACCCTTTCGGCCGTCGTCAACGCGCTGGGCATCGGGTTCGAGCGCGGCACGCATGCCAACTGGCAGATCGTCCACAACGACGGCGCGGCCGCGCCGACCCTGATCGACCTCGGCGCGGGCTTCCCCGTGGCCAGCACGACCAATGTCCTGACGCTTTATATCGCGGCGGCCCCGAACGACAGCGCGGTCGGGATCCGCGTGGTCGAGGAAGTCTCGGGCGCCGTCGCCGAAGCCACGATCACCACCGACATGCCCGCGGCGACCCAGCTCCTGAGCCCGCGCAACTACCTCAACAACGGCAGCACAGCCGCAGCCGTCGCCTATGACTGCTCCGGCGTCTACGTCGAGACCGATTATTGAAGCGCCACGCCCCGTGGCCGGAAAGGACCATGATGGATAACCAGACCACTCTCGCCGGGGAGGTCGCGCGGGCCTTTCGGGACCACGGGATCACCGCCGCGCTGACAGCCCTGATCGGTGGCACCATGGCCCTGATCGCGGCGATCACGCGCAAAGCGTTTACCAACGAGGCCCTGCTGGATCGCCTGGACCGGGAACTGATCGCCGACCGGGACCGGATCGACCGCCAGCGCAGCGAGGACCGCAAGACTGATGGCGACCGCCTCGACCGGATCGAGACGGACATCCGATCCATGCGGGACATGCTGTTCGACGCCTTCCAGCGCGGCCGATCCGACTGACCGCCTGGCGACCAATCTACCACGACCACATCCCCCGCCCCCGGCGGGCAATGCCCGCCAGAACCTAAAGTCTGCGCGGCCTTGCCGCGCGGGGGCGGGTTTTTTCATCTGGAGGATCCACCATGCCGATCCTGACCTACTCCCACTGGCGCGACGTGCCCGCGACTGCCTGGCGCTGGCCGAACTTCTCGGCCGCCGAAATCGCCTGCCGCGGCACCGGCGCGATCAAGATCAACACGGAAGCCATGGACAAGCTGCAGGCCCTGCGCGATCGGCTGGGCAAGCCGCTGATCATCCGCTCCGCCTATCGCAGCCCCGAACACAACCGCGCTGTCGGAGGCGCCCCGGCCTCGAAACACATGCAGGCCACCGCCTTCGACATCGCCATGTCCAACCACGATCCTGCGGCCTTCGAAGCGGCGGCGCGGGCGGTCGGGTTCCTGGGGTTCGGATACTACCCGCGGTCGGGCTTCATGCACATCGACCTCGGCCCCGCCCGGTCCTGGGGCGATCCCTTCCCGGCGCGATCCGTGCCCTTCGCCCCGGAACTGCCGCCCGTGCGCGAAGTCCTATCAGAAAGCCGCACCCTGCGCGGCGGCGGCGCTGCGGGCGCTGCAACCGTCGGCGCGGCTGGAGTGGAAGTGCTGCAGGACGTACTTGCCGAGACCCAGTCGACGATCCAGCCGCTGGTGCCCTACCTCGACACGCTGCGCTGGGTGCTGATCGTCATCGCGCTGATCGGCATCGCGGTCACCATTCACGCGCGGCTCGACGACTGGAAGCGGGGCCAGCGGTGATCGGCTGGCTCCTCACCCATGGCCCGGCGCGCAAGGCGCTGGGCCTGTTCGTCTCCGCCGCAGCGATCCTGCTGTTCCTGCTGAACCTGCGCCGGGCAGGCGAGCGCGCTGGGCGCGTCGCCGAACGGCTAGACCTCCGAGAGAGAAACGATGCCATCCACCGCCAGATGCTCGACGCCGCCGCCCGCCGCCCTGCTGATCGTGACGCTCTGGCTGAGCGCCTGCGCGATGGCAGGTTTTGAGACCCGCGCGCCATGTTCCCCTGTGGTCGAATATTCTTCTGCGGATCAAGCGCGCGCTGCCGACGAGGTCGACTCGCTGCCAGAGGGCGCCGTCATAGTGCGGATGCTAAGCGACTACGCTGTCTTGCGTGATCAGGCGCGGGCGTGCAGATGAAACACGGGCCGGGCGAAGCCTCCATAGGAAGCTCGGTCGCCTCAACCGCGGCGCATCGCCCGGCCCGGTTCATGGATTCACGCTGTCAACGAGCGGCAGGGATTCGCAGCGGGTTGATGATGTCAGGTGCGGCCCTGCCTGTCCCGCATGGCGATGGGCACAATTGTGCACTTGGATGAAATGCGATGTCGTCAGACAGCTTGTCGACGGCTATTCCAGCTTGGCCTCTGGCTGAGCACTTTTCGGGAGTGACATGCGATCGCTGCAAATCTGGTCTGGAAGAATTCCGCAGATTTTGCGACGACTTAACTGTGTCAACGGGAAGGGAAAGCGCAGATGGCCATTCAGAAGATCCAGAGTGAAGACTGCTCGGTCGCCAGCCTCTTCCAGTCCTTCTATGCTGTCCCCGATTATCAGCGCGAGTACGTCTGGGATACGGACCAGGTCGAACAGCTTCTGAAGGACGTCCGCGAAGAGATGGGCGACGGCCCCGCGCAAGATGCCCCAGAGTACTTCATCGGCAGCATCGTCGTCTGCCCTGGCCGCGATGGCGTGCTTGACCTGATCGACGGCCAACAGCGGATGACAACTCTTTACATCACGCTCTGCGCGATCCGGGATCGGTTCGCTGAGCTGGGAGCACAGCCCTCCTCAGTGCTGAATTCCCAGATCGCCGATGCTGCGGTTGACGTTTCCGGCGAGGAGCGTCGACGCTACCGGCTCGACCTGCAGTATGAAGATAGTGGCGATGCGTTGACGCGCCTCGCTGATGGGAAGCGCATAGAAACGCCCTCCACCCAGTCGATGCGAAACATGCACAACGCCCATCATGTCGTCACCCGGTTTCTCGAGTCCGAATTCGGTCAGGATGCCGCAGCCGTCCGCAAACTCTACGGGTACCTGACGAACAAGGTGAAGCTGATCCGCATCGAGACCGAAGACGTCGCGAAAGCCCTGAAGATATTCGAAACGATCAACGATCGTGGCGTTGGACTGAACTCCATGGACCTTCTGAAGAACCTGCTCTTCATGAAGACGCCCAAGGGACAGTTCGACCGCCTGAAGGATACATGGAAGGAGCTGCAGGACACGATTTTCCGCATGGGCGAGAAACCCCTGCGATTTCTCCGCTACTTCATCTTCAGCAGGTACGACGTGGATCTCCTGCGTGAGGACGAGATCTATGGCTGGTTCACGAAAAACGATGCGCTCGTCGGGTATGGACGCGATCCAATCGGTTTTGCCAAAGAACTCGTGTCAGCCGCACGGGCCTATGAGCGGTTTCGCGAGGGCAAGAATGAAAAGGGTGAGCGCAACCGCTATCTCGACAACATCCGGCTACTGGGCGGCCAAGCAGCGCGTCAGCACCTGATACTGCTTCTTGCGGGGCGCCATCTTGGTCCGGCGCTGTTCGATCGTCTGGCCGCCGAAGTGGAGAACCTGTTCTTTTGCTATGTCATCACGCGAGAGCCGACGCGGGATTTCGAACGCAACTTCGCGAAATGGGCAACGGAGCTGAGGTCCATCAACTCCGACGATGAGCTTGATACTTTCATCGTCGCACGCTTCGACAAGGCGAAGGCAGACCTGGCGAACCGTTTCGATGACTCGATGGGCCGACTCGCACTTCGCAGCTTGCAGCTGTATCGGTTTCAGTACGTGCTGGCCAAGCTAACCCAGCAGGTGGATCTTCTGGCTTATGGCGAGACCGAGGGTACGAGGTGGCTTGGGAACTACGTGAGCGGCGGATACGAGGTCGAGCATATCTTTCCTCAAACGCCGAATGCAGAAGCCGCCGCTGAGTTCGGTCCCGTCGGCGATCCGGAGGTTGTGCAAAGGCTGGGTAACCTCGTCCTCGTCGAAAAATCCATAAACACCTCGCTCGGGAACCGCCCCTACAGTGAAAAGAGGCCGGTGTATCAGCAGTCCAAGCTGCTGTTGACACGGGCGCTGAGCGAGCGGCCAAAGGTCGGTACGAACACGCGCATTGACCGGGCGGTCGCCTTGATCGAGCCCTACTCCTCGTGGAATGAGGGGGCCGTTCATCAGCGTCAGCGTTCACTTGTTACGCTCGCCCGCGCTGTCTGGGGCCTTCCGGAACAGGCTGCTTCAATCGGTTGAGAGCGACATTGCGTGGATATTGAAAACATCGCTGATCTCATTTGCGGAGAATAGCGACACAAATCTCCGCATATTCCGAGGCGATTGTTCATCTTGGTGTTGTCCAGTGAATGTCTGCACTGGTTGTTTCAATCTGCCCTCGATGTTACCAAACCTAGGACAGGATGCACCTTTACCTGAGGTTTTGTAGCTATGCTCGCGACGGATCAGAACCAGCGCGCCCGCATGATCGATACATGGAAGCTCATGCGCCCGTTCAAGGGATCTGGCGCCCATAGGCGTGAGCAGGACCACGATCGCGAGGGCAGTGGCAGATGGCGTGGTCGTGCGCATCGGGAGGGGGCTGTATCAACTGCCCGACAGCGAGCCGGACCTGCATGAGGGGCTGATCGAGATCGCCAAGCTCGCACCCAAGGCTGTCATCTGCCTGACCTCGGCACTGTCCTTTCATCAACTGACCGACCAGCTGCCACGGCGGGTGTGGATCGCCATCGGTGCCAAGGACTGGGCACCGAAGATCGAATACCCCCGCACCCGCATCGTTCGCTTCCGTGAGCCCTACCTGACGAATAACATCGAGACTCATCGCATCCGCGGCGTGGAGGTGCGTGTCTATTCCATCACCAAGACAATTGCTGACGCATTTCGTAACCCGAAGCTGCTCGACCGATCCGTTACCATCGAGGCAATGAAGGCGGCGCTGGGCGCGAGGAAGGCCACGGCTGGCCAACTCGCGACAGCCGCGCGCGAGAACGCGGCATGGAACCAGATGCGCCCGTATCTGGAAGCACTGGCATCATCAGGATAATGGCGCGGCGAAGGATGCCGAGCCAATCTTGTCTGCGTGTTCATTTTTGCGTATCTTGAACACAACAGATGGAGGCCAACATGTCCCAGACCACGACGATGACTGTCCGGATCAGCGGCGCGCTGAGCGAGTTTGTGGCATCGAACGTGGGCGAGAACGGGTCCTACGAGAACATCAGCGAGTACGTGCGCGACCTGATCCGCCGCGACAAGGAGAGGGCGGAGCGGGAGGCGTTTGATCGTCTGAAGGCTGAGCTGTCGCGTGCTTTTGCAGCGCCAGAGGAAAGCTATCGCCCGTTGACCGCCGCCGAGGTGATCGCCCGGAACCGGGGCTGACGACGTGGTCGTTCGCGTCCAGGAGGCCGCATCGCTGCGGCTTGACGAGATCTACCGTTACACCCGCGAACGTTGGGGGATCGAGCAAGCGGATCGGTACCTCACCGACCTCTTCGCGGCGTTTGACCAGATAGAAAGCCATGGCGTCGCGTCACGCCCCATCCCGGCCGAGTTCGGGGTCGAAGGCTTCTACTTCCGGCATGTCCATCATTTCGTGTACTGGCGGCGACTGTCGAACGGGGACGTCGGCATCGTGACGATCCTGCACGAGCGGATGCACCAGATGGACCGGTTTCGGGAGGATCTTCCGAAGTGAAGGTTGGCTCGGGCGACGATTATCCGCTTCGTCGATGGGGGGCTCGACAAACGTTGACCAGGTGTTGACAAGAATCTGCAATGACAAAGGCCGAGCGTTTTGCTCGGCCTTGAAGTCTTTGATAAGACGTATTTTTTTGGTTGCGGGAGCAGGATTTGAACCTGCGACCTTCAGGTTATGAGCCTGACGAGCTACCGGGCTGCTCTACCCCGCGTCCGTTGCATCGCTTTGCGTTGCTTTCATCGTTCTGAGAGATGTTTTCGCTTCTTTTCAGGTCTGGCGGTGACCTACTCTCCCACGTCTTTTGACGCAGTACCATTGGCGCGACGGCACTTAACGGCCGAGTTCGGGATGGGATCGGGTGTTTTGCTCGTGCTTTGGCCACCAGACCGGAAAAGGAGCGAGATCGGCGTTATCCCGCAGGATGAAGTTGTCCAAGGATGCTTTTGGAAGAAGGTCTGTCTTCTTCCGGATCAAATCAAGCCAATCGAGCCATTAGTA
>NZ_KK211403.1:0-51688 GCF_000622145.1 Paracoccus yeei ATCC BAA-599
CGCTCCGCGCATGATCACTCCCACTGTCTTCCTGCCAGTGATGAATCATGTTCTGCAAACCGCGTCGAGAAACGACTATTTCAGCAGCCTGCTAGGGCCCGGGTTTCGCAAAGCCTTGCGGTTTCGCCCTTGCCCTTGCGCGCTGGCCGCGCATCCTGACGCCCGGGCCGCGGCCGCAGAGAGACGAGGCAGATGAGACAGGGCACCGATCTGACCAGCGGACCGATCTATGCGACGCTGCTTGCCTTCGCGCTGCCCACGCTGGGATCGTCGGTGCTGCAATCGGCCAACGGCTCGATCGACGCGGTCTGGGTCGGGCGCCTTCTGGGCGAGAACGCGCTGGCCGCGACGACGAACGGCAACCTGATCATGTTCCTGCTGACGGCCTTCGTCTTCGGCTTCGGCATGGCCTCGACCATCCTGATCGGGCAGGCCGTGGGCCGGCGCGACATCGCCGCCGCGCGCGAGGTGGTCGGCACCGCCGTGGGCACCTTCGCGCCGCTCGCCATCCTCATCTCGGTCGCGGGCTGGTTTCTGGCGCCGCAGGTGCTGGCGCTGCTGGGCACGGGACCCGAGATCACGCCGCTGGCCCGCGACTTCCTGCGGGTGACCTTCTTCGCCATGCCGGCAATCCTGCTGCAGACCATGCTGATGATGGCGCTGCGCGGCACGGGGGATGCGGTGACGCCCTTGATCTTCATGGGCTTGGCCGTCATTCTTGATGTGGTTTTGAACCCCGTCTTCATCCTTGGGATGGGGCCTGCCCCGCGCATGGGGATCGGAGGTTCGGCCTTTGCGATGGCGGTCGCGAACTATGTCAGCCTGATCGCGATGGTCGGATACCTGTATCTGCGGCGCAATCCGCTGCGGCTGGCCGGGCCGGACCTGCGGCTGCTGATCCCGGCGCCCCCCGTGCTGCGGCTGATGCTGTCCAAGGGCCTGCCCATGGGCTTGCAGATGGTGGTGGTGTCCTCGGCCATGCTGACGATGATCTCGCTGGTCAATCGCGAAGGGGTGGACACGACCGCGGCCTTCGGCGCGACGCAGCAGCTGTGGACCTATGTGCAGATGCCGGCCATGGCCCTGGGCGCGGCGGTCAGCGCGATGGCCGCGCAGAACATCGGCGCCGGCCGCTGGGACCGGGTGTCGCAGATCACCCGGGCGGGCATTGTCTTCAACTTTCTGCTGACCGGCGGGCTGGTCCTTGTCCTGCTGATCGCGGATCGGGCCGCGCTGGGGCTGTTCCTGGGCGCCGAAAGCCCCGCCATCGCCATCGGCCAGCACATCGGCCGGCTGGCGACCTGGGCCTTCGTGGCCTTCGGGGTCAGCATGGTGCTGTTCGGCACCATCCGGGCCAACGGCCAGGTGCTCTGGCCGCTGATCATCCTGACCGTATCGCTGTACCCGGTCCGGCTGGGCGTCGCCCTGGGCCTGCGCGACAGGCTGGGGGTCGATGCGCTGTGGCTCAGCTTTCCCGCGGCGATGGTCGCGACCATGCTGATGGCGACGGTGCTTTACCTGCACGGCGGCTGGCGCAAGCTGCATGTCATGGCGGATCTGGACGGCCACACCGCCGAGGCCGCGTCCGTCACGACCGAGGCGGGCCCGCCCACCAGCCCGCGCAACCCCGCCCTGCCCCCGGCGCGTGACCCGGCGGAATAGCTTGCCCAGCGGCGCGATTGCCGCTATCAGCCCGGGCTTTTCCGAAAGGGGTTGCCATGCAGGACGACATCCTGGCCATCGACTTCGGCACGTCGAACAGCGCCGCCGCCGTGATCGAGAACGGCCGCATCCGCCGCCTTCCCATCGAGGAAGGGGCCGAGACCCTGCCGACCGCCGTGTTCTTCCCGCGCCGGGGCGCCATGCGGATCGGGACCGCCGCCGCCGAGGCGCTGATCGCGGGCGACGAGGGCCGCTACATGCGCGCGCTGAAAAGCGTGCTGGGCACCCCCCTGCTGCACGAATCGCGGCTGATCGGCGGGGAAAGGCGTACGGTTGCCGGCATCATCGCCGATTTCCTGACCGTGCTGAAGGCCCGGGCCGAGGCGGCGACGGGCCGCCGCTTCACCCGTGCCCTGTCGGGCCGGCCGGTGCATTTCCATTCCAACGACCCGGCGCGCGACGCGCAGGCGCAGGCCGATCTGCGGGCCTGCTATCTGGCGGCGGGCTTTGCCGAGGTCGATTTCCTGCCCGAACCCGAGGCCGCGGCTCTGGCCGCCCATGGGCTGGGCCTTGCCGGCGCGCCCGGGCTGGTCGTGGACATCGGCGGCGGCACCTCGGACTTTTCGGTGTTCCGGCATGAGGGCACGGGGCCGCGCATCCTTGCCAGCCATGGCATAAGGCTGGGCGGGACGGATTTCGACCATGCCGTGTCGATGACCCATGCCATGCCCGCGCTGGGCCATGGCGGTTCGCTGCGCCGGCAGATGGGTCCGGGGCTGCTGCCGGTGCCGAACGGGGTCTATTCGGACCTTGCGACCTGGGCGCGCATCCCGTTCCTTTACACGCCCGAGACGCGGCGCATGGCGGCCGACATGGTCCGGGTGGCCCAGGACCGCCCCGCGATGGAGCGGCTTGTCACCGTGCTCGAGGACGAGCTGGGCCATGAGCTGGCCTTTGCGGTCGAGCGCGGCAAGATCGCGGCGAACGGCGGCGGCGACGCCTGGATCGCCATGGGTTTCATCGAGCCCGGCCTGCGCCGCCCGGTCACCCCGGACAGCATGGGCGCCGCCCTTGCCGCCCATGCCGGGGACCTGTCCCGGGCCGCGCGCCAGACCCTGGACCTGGCGGGCATCGCGCCCGCGCAGGTCGGCAGCGTGATCCTGGTCGGCGGCTCCAGCCTGATGGGGCTGGTGGCCGAGGCCATGCGGGCGCTGTGCCCGCAGGCCCGGCTGGACCGTTCGGATGCCTTCACCGCCGTGGTCGACGGGCTCGCGCTGGCGACCGCTCAGGACGCGCTGGTATAGGCCGCGTCGAAGAAGGCGCGCTCCAAGGCGACGGCGCGGGTGAAGAAATCCCGCGCCTGGGCTTCGGCCCCCGGTCCCACGCGGTCCAGCTCGTCCCGCAGAAAGGCCACGAAGTCGCGAAAGAACGGGTTGTCGTGCAGGGTGATCCATTCGGCATGGACGAAGGTCCCGGGCAGGGGCCGGGGGGCGCGCGACGCCCAGTCGAGATACAGCCATTCCGCCACGGTCAGCACCGCCAGGATCGCCGCATAGGACCGCGTCGCCGCCGCCTCGCGCATGATCGCCTGGAACCCGGCCGTCGGCGCGCTGTCGGGGATCGCGGCCCGCGCCGCATCCGAAATGCCCAGCGCCGCGAAGCTGCGCAGGAAATAGTCGTTCTCGTCACCCGAGACCATGCCGGCAAAGCGGCCAAGGCGCAGCCGCGCCTGGAAACCGTCGGCCGAGGCGATGGCGCCCCCCAGCAGCGTCAGGAACGCGTCCAGGAAACGGTGATCCTGCACCAGATAGGCGCCCATCACCGCGTCCGGGATGGTGCCGTCGCACAGCTCGCGCACGAAGCGGTGCTGCACGGCGGCCGACCATTCGGGCTCGCTGGCGCGGCGCAGGGTTTCGGTGAAGCGTTCGGTCATAGGTCGCCCTTTCCCTTGGCGGGCGAGACCTTGGTTCGTCATCGTTCGGCCTCGCAGGTGAGGCCGGCGTCAGGCAGGCGCATCTCTCCCATCCCTTCGCCGGCATGATCCGGATCAGGTTCTAAGGGTCATCGCGCCGCCCGTTTCGGGACGCCAGCGAACTCTCAGCCCCTTGCCGGGACTCCCCTTGGTGGCGAACGGTATAGCGCGGCGTCATCGCCGTGTCACCCTGCCCTGGACTGATAAGCACCGATTCCCCGCTTGCAGCCCGGGGCGATCTGCGTTGATGTAGGCTGCATATCTGGGCGAGGACGATGAAGACCAACGAGGCAGCAGCAGGCCCCGACAATCCCGCCAGGCGGACGGTGCAGGCAACCGGGTTGCGTGCCCACCGCCCACCGCTTCTGACCAATGTCTCGGCGGCGCGCTGGCTGCTGCTGGCGATCGTGCTGGCCTCGGTCTATTTCTTCCACGGCTTCCTGGTGCCGGTGCTGGCGGCCACGGTCATCGCGCTTGCCAGCTGGCCCCTGCGCCGCCGGGGGGTCGAGCGGATGGGGCGCACGATCACCGCCTCGGTGATGGTGCTGGTGCTGGTCTGCTTTCTGGTCGTGCCCATCGCCATGGCGCTGGTCTATGCCTTCCGCGAACTCAGGGACTGGATCAGCTGGGCGTTCCTGGTGAATGCCGCCGGCGCGCCCACGCCCGGCTGGATGGTCGAGCTGCCCCAGATCGGACCCTGGCTGGACGAACAGTGGCGCACCTATATCGGCCACCCGGGCGGCATCAGCGAAATCGTGCAGGCGGTGTCGGGGTCGAACATCGGCACCATCTGGCGCGGCACGCTGACGGCGGGGTCGCTGGCCTTCCACCTGTTCCTGACGCTGCTGTTCCTGCTGATCACGCTGTTCGTCCTGTATCGCGATGGCGACCGGATCGTGGCGCAACTGGACCGCGTCGGCACCCGCATCCTGCCCGAACGCTGGGATCGGCTGTCGCGCGTGGTGCCGGCCACCATCAGTTCGACCGTGACCGGCATGACTCTGATCGCCATCGGAGAGGGCGTGATCCTGGGCACCGCCTACTGGATCGCGGGCGTGCCATCTCCGGTGACGCTGGGGGTCATCACGGGCTTCATGGCGCTGATACCCGGGGGGGCGCCGCTGTGCTTTACGCTGGTGTCGATCTATCTGGCGGCCAGCGGGGCGCCGGTGGCGGGGCTGGCGCTGGTCACCTGGGGCGCGTGCGAACTGTTCGTGGTGGACAAGACGATCCGCCCGATGCTGGTCGGCGGCCCGGTCAAGCTGCCCTTCCTGCCCACGTTCTTCGGCCTGGTGGGCGGGGTCAAGACGATGGGCCTGGTCGGCCTGTTCGTCGGCCCGGTGCTGATGGCGCTGCTGGTGTCGATCTGGCGCGAATGGCAGCGCGAGATCGCCGAAGACGAATTGCGCGCCGCCGGCCTGCCGGTGGTGCAGGACCTGCCGCGCTGATCTGCCCGTCTGCCGGGCAGCAACCGGCGCTTCGGTGCCGCCACGGCAGGCAATCCTTCGCAGCGTTCCGAAGCCGGGCGCAAAACGGCAGGCGACATTTGCTGTCGCGGCAGGCACTGTTACCCAGTGACAAAGGCAACAAGGCAGAGGGGCCATGTCGATCAAAGCCGGTATCTATCACCTGACCCACTACACCTACGACAGGCCCGTGATCCTGGGGCCGCAGGTGATCCGGCTGCGCCCGGCGCCCTGGTCGCGCACGCGGGTGATTTCCCACTCGCTCAAGGTCAGCCCGGGCGGGCATTTCGTGAACCACCAGCTGGACCCGTTCGGCAACTGGCTGGCGCGTTTCGTGTTCCCCGAGCCGGTGCGCGAGCTGAAGATCGAGGTCGACCTGGTCGCCGACATGACCGTTTACAACCCCTTTGACTTCTTCACCGAGGAAAGCGCCGAGCAATGGCCCTTTGACTACCCCGAGGAGCTGCTTGAAGAACTGGTGATCTATCGCCGGCCCGAGCCCGCCGGACCCTTGCTGCAGGGCCTGCTGGACGCCATTCCGCGCGACAGCCGGCGCACGACCGACTTCATCGTCTGGCTGAACAGCCAGATCTCGCAACGGGTGAACTATACCATCCGCATGGAGCCCGGCGTCCAGACGCCCGAGGAAACCCTGGCCGCCGCCAGCGGGTCCTGCCGTGACAGCAGTTGGCTGCTGGTGCAGGCGCTGCGCCATCTGGGCTTTGCCGCGCGCTTCGTCTCGGGCTATCTGATCCAGCTGAAGCCCGACCTGCAGGCGCTGGACGGGCCTTCGGGGACCGACCACGACTTCACCGACCTGCACGCCTGGGCCGAGGTCTATATTCCCGGCGCGGGCTGGATCGGGCTGGACCCGACCTCGGGGCTGCTGACCGGGGAAAGCCATATTCCGCTGGCCGCGACGCCGCATTACCGCAACGCGGCGCCGATCTCGGGCGGGTTCTACGGCACGGCGGAAACCGCCTTCGACTTCGACATGCGCATCCGCCGGGTGGCCGAGCATCCGCGCATCACCAAACCCTTTTCCGACGAGGCGTGGCAGGACCTGAACGCGCTGGGACTCAAGGTCGATCAGGCGCTGGCCGAAGGCGACGTGCGCCTGACCATGGGGGGCGAGCCCACCTTCGTCTCGATCGACGATTTCGAAAGCGCGGAATGGAACACCGACGCGGTGGGCCCGCAGAAGCGCGCCCTGGCCGACCAGCTGATCCGCCGGCTGCGCACGCGCTTTGCGCCGGGCGGCTTCCTGCATTACGGCCAGGGCAAGTGGTATCCCGGCGAAAGCCTGCCGCGCTGGACCTTTTCGCTGTATTGGCGCCGCGACGGCCAGCCGATCTGGCAGAACCCCGACCTGATCGCGGCCGAGGGCGTGGACCAGCAGGCCACGCCCCTGCAATCCCAGGAACTGCTGCGCGAGATCGCGGCCGAGCTGGACGTGCCGCAGGACAATATCCTGCCCGCCTATGAAGACCCCGCCGAATGGCTGCTGCGCGAGGCGAACCTGCCCGAGAACGTCAGCCCCGAGAACAGCAAGCTCAAGGACCCCGAGGAGCGTCACCGCATCGCCCAGGTCTTCAACCGCGGCCTGAACCAGCCGGTGGGCTTCGTCCTGCCGGTCCAGCCCTGGCAGGCGCGGGCCGGCGGGCGAAAGTGGTTTTCGGAACGCTGGCGGTTGCGGCGCGGCAAGGTCTATCTGACACCCGGCGACAGCGCCGCGGGCTATCGCCTGCCGCTGAGCAGTCTGCCGCATCTGACGCCCGCCGAATACCCCTATGTCAACCCGATGGACCCGACCGTTCCCCGGCCGGATCTGCCTCCGCCCACGGCGGCCCACCCCGCGCGCCGGACCCAGCCCATGGCCAGCTTCATCGCCAGCCCGCCCCAGCAGGCCATGCCCGGCCAAACCGCGGCCGAGATCGAGGGCCATGTCCGCACCGCCCTGACGGTCGAGCCGCGCGATGGCCGGCTGTGCGTCTTCATGCCGCCGGTCACCATGCTCGAGGATTACCTGGACCTGCTGCACGCGGCCGAGGCGGCCGCCCTGCGCCTGGGGCTGCGGATCCACATCGAAGGCTATCCGCCGCCGCAGGACCCGCGCCTGAACGTGATCCGCGTCGCCCCCGATCCCGGCGTGATCGAGGTCAACATCCACCCCGCCCACGGCTGGCAGGATTGCGTCGACATCACCACCGCCGTCTATGACGAGGCGCGCCAGTCCCGTCTGGGCGCCGACAAGTTCATGATCGACGGCAAGCATACCGGCACCGGCGGCGGCAACCATGTCGTGGTCGGCGGCCATACGACGATGGACAGCCCCTTCCTGCGACGGCCCGACCTGCTGGCCAGCCTGATCCTGCACTGGAATCGGCACCCGTCGCTCAGCTATCTGTTCTCGGGCCTGTTCATCGGCCCGACCAGCCAGGCCCCGCGCATCGACGAGGCGCGCCACGATGCGCTTTACGAACTGGAGATCGCGCTGGCCCAGATCCCGACGCCCGGCGCGGGGATGCCGCCGCAGCCCTGGCTGGTCGACCGCCTGCTGCGCAACATGCTGACCGACGTGACCGGCAACACGCATCGCGCCGAAATCTGCATCGACAAGCTTTACTCCCCCGACGGCCCCACCGGCCGCCTGGGCCTGGTCGAATTCCGCGGCTTCGAGATGCCGCCCGACCCGCGCATGAGCCTGGCCCAGCAACTGCTGATCCGGGCCCTGATCGCGCGGTTCTGGGCCAGCCCTGCGCAGGGGCCGCTGACCCGCTGGGGCACGGCGCTGCACGACCGCTTCATGCTGCCGCACTATGTCTGGCAGGATTTCCGCGACGTGCTGCGCGACCTGGCCCAGCACGGCTTTCCGCTGCGCGAGGAATGGTTCAAGGCGCAGCTGGAGTTCCGCTTTCCCTTCTGCGGCGAGGTCGAATACGAAGGCACCCACCTTGAAATCCGGCAGGCGCTGGAACCCTGGCACGTGCTGGGCGAAACCGGCGCCATCGGCGGCACGGTGCGCTATACCGACAGTTCGACCGAACGGCTGCAGGCCAGGCTGACCACGGCGGACCCCGGGCGCTATCTGGTGCTGTGCAACGGCCGGCCCATGCCCATGCGCGACGTGGGCGGGGGCGAGTCGGTCGCCGGCGTGCGCTACAAGGCCTGGCAGCCGGCCTCGGCCATCCATCCGGTGCTGCGGGTCGACGCGCCGCTGACATTCGACATCTTCGACAGTTGGTCGAACATGTCGCTGGGCGGCTGCACCTATCACGTCGCCCATCCCGGCGGGCGCAACTACGACACCTTCCCCGTGAACAGCAACGAGGCCGAAGCCCGCAGGCTGGCGCGCTTCCAGCCCTCGGGCCATACGCCGGGCTACGGTTTCCAGCCACAGGCCGAGCGTTTTTCGCCCGAGTTTCCCATGACGCTTGACCTGCGCCGGCCCCAGGGCCTCTAGTCGGGGGCATGGAACCTGCGACATCAGCCAGCGTGGCGCCGCCGCGGCCCGAGGGTCTTGACCTGGGGCTGGCCGACTATCGTCCGCCGCCCGGCGTCCCGGACGAGCTGATGCGCCCGGACGGGCGGTTGCGGCCGCTGTGGGGCCCGCTGTTGCGCCACCTGCGGCGCTTTTCGCCCGAAGGCATGGCCCGCGCCCTGACCCGCGCCGACCAGTATCTGCGCGACTCGGGGGTGTTCTATCGCCAGTACGACACCGGCACCTCGACCGAGCGGCCCTGGCCGCTGAGCCACATCCCGGTTCTGATCGCCGAGCGCGACTGGACCGAGGTCAGCGCCGCCCTGATCCAGCGCGCCGACCTGCTTGAGGCGGTAATGGCCGATCTTTACGGGCAGAACCGGCTGGTCGCCTCGGGCCATCTGCCGCCGCGGCTGGTCGCGGCGAACCCGCAATGGCTGCGCCCGATGGTGGGCGTGCGCCCACGCGGCGGGCATTACCTGCATTTCGTGGCCTTCGACATCGGGCGCGGCCCGGATGGCAAATGGTGGGTCCTGTCGGACCGGACGCAGGCACCGTCGGGCGCAGGCTATGCGCTGGAAAACCGTGTGGCGACCTCGCGCGCGTTCAGCGACGTGTTCGACAATCAGAACGTCCACCGGCTGGCGGGGTTCTTTCGCGACTTTCGCGACGCGCTGATGGACGAACGCAGCGACCGCGACGCCCGCATCGCGATCCTGACCCCGGGACCGCTGAACGAAACCTACTACGAACACGCCTGGATCGCGCGCTACCTGGGCTTTACGATGGTGCAGGGCGACGACCTGGTGGTCGCGCAAGGCCGGCTGATGGTGCGCACCGTGTCGGGACTGCGGCCCATCGACATCCTGTGGCGGCGGATGGACGGCGACTATACCGACCCGCTGGAGCTGAACCCCGCTTCGCGCATCGGCACGCCGGGGATGGTTTCGGCCCTGCGCCACGGCGGCGTGACGATGGTGAACGCGCTGGGCTCGGGCGTGCTTGAAACCCGGGCGATGATGGCGTTCCTGCCCAAGCTCGCGCCGCTTCTGACCGGAGCGCCGCTGGCGATGCCGAACATCGCGACCTGGTGGCTGGGGGGCGCGGCGGAACGCGCCGTGGTCCTGGAGGACCCCAAGCGCCTCGCGCTCAGCCAGGCGCTTGCCACCGCCCTGCCCTTTGAAAGCGGGTCGGCGACGCTTGCCTCAAGCCTGCCGCGCGCGGAACTGGAACGCCTGCTTGCCGCCGAAGGGCCCGAGCTTGTCGCGCAGGAAACCGTCACCCTGTCCACCACGCCCGCCCTGGTCGAGGGGCGGATCGTGCCGCGCCCGCTTGGCCTGCGGGTGTTTCTGGCGCGCACCCGGCAGGGCTGGCAGGTCATGCCCGGCGGCTTTGCCCGCGTCGGCGTCTCGGCCGAGCCCACGGCGCTGGCCATGCAGCGCGGCGGGGCGGCGGCCGATGTCTGGATCGTCAGCCCCACGGATGTGCCCGCCGTCACCATGGCGCCGCCCCGGAAGGGGCCGTTCCGCCGCTCGGCCCCCGGCGCGCTGCCGTCGCGGGCGGCCGACAACCTGTTCTGGATGGGGCGCTATGTCGAACGGACCGAAGGCATCGTCCGGCTTTTGCGCGCGCGCCACATCCGCCTGGCCGAAAGCGGACGCGGCGCCCTGCCCCTGCAAGAGGTGATCGACGCCCTTCTGGCAAGCTATGGCATCGACCCTGCCCGGCCGCTGCCGACGGGGCTGATCGACACGCTGGCCGCCGCCGTCGGAAGCGCCGGGCAGGTCCGCGACCGCTTTTCGCCCGATGGCTGGTCGGCGCTGACCGACCTTGAAAAAAGCGCGCGGCGCATGGCCGGCAAGGTGTCCGCCGGGGACGACGCGGCGCGGGCGCTGTCGGCGCTGCTGCGCAAGCTGGCGGGATTTTCGGGGCTGGTGCACGAAAACATGTACCGCTTTCTGGGCTGGCGCTTCCTGACACTCGGCCGGATGCACGAACGCGCCTCGGGCATGACGGCCGTGGTCGCGGCGCTGGCCGACGACACCGCCCCGCCCGGCGCGCTGGACCTGTGCGTCGAACTGGGCGACAGCGTGCTGACCCACCGCCGCCGTTTCAGCGTCTCGACCTCGCGCGAGACCGTGATCGATCTGCTGATGCTGGACCCGCTGAACCCGCGGTCGCTGCGCCATCAGGTCGACCACATGATGGCGCAGATCGAGCAACTGCCCGGTGCCGCCCGCCACGGCGAATATTCCGAACTGGGCCGCGCCATGCTGCGCCTGCAGACCGATGTCGCGACCCACACGCCCGAAACCCTGACGACCCTGGCGCTGAACGACTTGCGCATCGCCATCGCCGACCTCTCCGACCTTCTGACCGAGGCGTATCTGCGGTGACGATCTATTCCATGCAGGTGGCGTTCCGCTATGAATTCGACCGCCCGGCGGGCGCGGGACGGCAGCTGTTCCGCATCCTGCCGGCCGTCATTCCCGGCATCCAGACGCTGCTGCGCGCCGAGGTCAGCATCGAGCCCGACCCCGACGAGACGGCCGAGTTCCGCGATTTCTACGGCACGCGGGTGATCGAACTGGTCATGCCTCCGGGCCTGAGCGAACTGGAGCTGGTGCTGGATGCCGAGGTCGAGCGCATCGGCCACGACCCCGGCCTGGACATTTCCGCCACCCTGTCCCACCTGCCGGCCGAAATCGCCCATTACAAGACGCTGGATGCGGCCTCGCCGCATCATTTCCTGGCCCCGACCGAGCGGATCCCGCCGATGCCCGCCGTCGCGGCCTTCGCGCGGCAGGCGACCGCCAAGGCCGCTACCGCCCGCGAGGCGCTCGAGATGCTGGGCCTTGCGCTGCATCGGCACATAACCTTCGACGGCAAGGCCACCGACGTGAACACGCCCCCGGCCCAGGCCTTCGAGATGCGGCGCGGGGTCTGCCAGGACTTTGCCCAGATCATGGTCGGGGCGCTGCGCAGCCTGGGCCTGCCGGCGGCCTATGTCGGGGGCTATCTGCGCACCCTGCCGCCGCCCGGCCAGCCGCGGCTTGTGGGGGCGGATGCAACCCATGCCTGGGTGCGCGCCTGGTGCGGAACGGAAACCGGATGGATCGACTATGATCCGACCAACGCCTGCTTCGCGCTGGGCGATCACATCGACATCGGTTTCGGCCGCGACTATGACGAGGTGGCCCCGGTCGCCGGCATGCTGCGGCTGGAGGGGCGGCAGGCCAGCAGCCATTCCGTCGACATCGAGGAATCCCCCGTGCAGGACCCGCGCGCCCTGTGGTCGCCGCTGGGCCCGCCGGGCGTGGGTCCCGAGCTTGGAACTAGGCCCCGCCCCGTCATGCCCCCACCTGCCGGCGAAGGCTGAACGAAAAGGGCGGGACCGCCGCCCCGCCCCCTTTCTTTTGTCACCCCGGCTTAGTTCGCGGGCGTCGTCGGAACCACGCTTTGTTCCTGCGGTGGGCTCGACAGCACTTCGGGCATCGGGGTCAGGGTGACGCCCGCCGCCTCGCCCAGGGGCTCGCCCTCGCGGTTCGTCTCCGACGGCGGCACGTCGGCCTCGGTCGCCGCCGGCACCACGGCGGGTGCGGGCGCGACGACCGACAGCGCGGCCGCAGCCGCCGCCGGCACCGGGTTGGCGCGCTCGGCCCCGTCGCTTTTCAGATAATCGAAGAACTCGCCCTCGGGCTGGATCACCAGCGAGCTGTTTTCCCCGCGCAGCGCCCGTTCATAGGACGTCATCGACCGGGTGAAGGCAAAGAACTCGGGGTCGCGGCCGAACGCTGCGGCATAGATCGCGTTGCGGCGGGCATCGGCCTCACCGCGCACGATCTCGGCCTTCTTGCGGGCTTCCGAGGTCAGTTCCACCACGGTCCGGTCGGCTGCGGCGCGCACGCGCTGCGCCGCTTCGCCGCCGCGGGCGATCTCGTCGGCGGCCTCGCGCTCGCGTTCGGCGCGCATCCGGGCATAGGTGGCGTTCAGGTTCTGCTCGGGCAGGTCGGTCCGGGTCAGGCGCACGTCGATGACGCGCACACCCAAATCCTCGGCGTTCTGCCGGGCCAGGTCGCGGATCTGGTTCATCAGCGGCGTGCGGTCGTCCGACAGCACCGTCGTCGAGGGCACCGAGCCCAGCACCTGCCGGATCGCGTTCGTCACGATGTCGGCCAGCCGCTGCTGGGCGAACTGCACGCCCCCTGCGGCGGTGGCGCGGCGGAACTGCACCACGTCCGTGATCTGCCAGCGGGCGAAGGCATCGACCACCAGGCGACGGTCGTCCAGCGGCGTCACCTCCATCGGCGGGGTCGGGATGCCAAGGATGCGCGCGTCATAGCGCACCACCTGGTCGATGAAGGGCACCTTCAGGCCCAGGCCGGGGTTTTCGCGCACGTCCACCACTTCACCGAAGCGCAGGACCAGCGCCTTCTGGCGCACGTCGACGATATAGACCGAGGCCATGACCAGCACCGCCACCACGATCAGGAAGGGCAGCAGCAGCATCGAGATCGCACGGTTCATCACTGGTTCCCCCCGTTCGGCGTATTGGTTGCGGCGGGTTGGCCGGGACGCAGGCGGTCAAGCGGCAGATAGGGCACGACGCCCTGCCCGGCCTGACCGTCGATTAGCACCTTGTTCGCCTGCCCCAGGACTTTCTCCATCGTTTCCAGATACATGCGGCGGCGTGTCACATCGGGGGCCTTGATATATTCGTCATGGACCGAGATGAAGCGCGCGGCCTCGCCCTCGGCGGTGTTCACGGCGTCGGCGCGATAGGCCTCGGCGCGTTCGATCAGGGCGGCGGCCTCGCCTCGGGCATTGGCCAGGACGCGGTTGGCATAGGCGTCGGCCTCTTTTTCCAGCCGGTCGCGTTCCTGCTGGGCGGCCTGCACCTCGCGGAAGCTGTCGATCACCTCGCGCGGGGGGTCGGCGCGGTCCAGGTTCACCCGCACCACGTTGATCCCCGACTCATAGGCGTCCAGCGTCGATTGCGCGGCCAGCTTCAGGTCCTCGGCGATGGTGCCGCGGTCGCGGTTCAGGATCGGCGCCAGCTCCGAGCGCGCCACGATGTCGCGCATGGCGGATTCGGCCACTGCGCGGATCGTGTCCTCGGGGTCGGCCAGGTTGAACAGGTATTTCTCGGGGTCCGAGATGTTCCAGACGACCTGATAGGCCATGTCCACGATGTTCTGGTCGCGGGTCAGCATCAGGCCCGAATCCATCGGACCGGCGCGGCCGGTGCCGATTTCCGTCGTGCGTTCCCCCGAAACCGAGACGACCTCGGCCCGGACGACCGGCCAGGGGGCAAAGTTCAGGCCCTCGTCCGCGGTGGCGAAGGGGCGGCCGAACAGCAGTTCGACGGCGCGTTCCTCGGGGTTGACGGTATAGAAGGACATGAAGGCCCAGACCGCGACGGCGCCAAGGCCCACCAGCCCCCAGGACCCCCGGCTCATCTGGAAGCCCGAGGGACGGCGCGGGCCGCCCGGACCGCCGCGCGGGCCGCCCGGTCCCTTGCCGCCCATCAGCACGCGCAGCTTGTCCTGGCCCTTGCGCACCAGATCCTCGATCTCGGGCCGCTGGTCGCCCCGGCGCGGGCCCTGCGGCCCCGGGTTGCGATCCCCCTGATTGCCGCCGGCACTGCCCCAGGGCCGCTGGCCCCCCTGCGGCGGCTCCTTGCCGCCCTTGCCGTCATCTCCTCCGCCGCCCCAGGGGCCTTGTCCCGCCATGCGTGTCTCTCGCCTCGTCTGCAGTTTATGGTTCGCTCAGGGTGTAACTGGTGCGAAAGCACCGAAAATCAAGCCGCGCCAACGGTTTTGTCAGAACCGCCCATGCCGATGTGACGCGCGGGCCGGCGCATCGTCACCAATTCCTCGGCCAGGGTCGGATGCACCGCGATGGCCGCGTCGAATTGCGCCTTGGTCGCGCCCATGCCCAGGGGAATGGCGACCAGCTGGATCATCTCGCCCGCCTCGGGGCCGAAGATGTGGCAGCCGACGACCCTGCCGCCCCCGGCCTCGACGATCAGCTTCATCACGGCGCGCGCGTCCGAGCCGGCAAACAGCGACCGCATGGGCCGGAAGCTTGCGACATAGACGTCGTGCGGACCGCGCTGGCCGGCCTCTTCCTCGGTCAGGCCGATGCTGGCGACCTCGTGCGGGCGGGTATAGACGGCAGCGCCGAAAAGGCTGTGATCCACCTTGCGCGGCCGTGCGCCAAAGACGGTGTCGGCAAAGCAATGTCCCTCGCGGATGGCGACCGGCGTCAGGTTCACCCGGTCCGTCACGTCGCCCACCGCAAAGATCGACGGGACCGAGCTTTGCGACCATTCGTCGACCAGCACCTGTCCCCGAGGGCCAAGCGCCACGCCCAGTTCATCAAGCCCGAGCCCTGCCGTGTTCGGCACGCGGCCGGTGGCGAACATGACGTGATCGAAATCATCCGTGTCGCCGCCGCGAAAGGTCACGCGCACGGCCCCGTCCCGCCGGTCGAGGCGCGCGGGATCGGTCTCGAGCCGCAGATCGACGCCGATCATGCGCAGTTGCTCGGTCGCAAAGCGGCGCATCTCGGCGTCGAAGCCGCGCAGCATCGCATCGCCGCGATAGGCGACGGTCACCCGCGACCCCAGGCCCGCCAGGATGGTCGCATATTCGCAGGCGATGAAGCCGCCGCCGACGACCAGCACCCGGCCCGGCAGGTCCTCCATCAGGAACAGATCGTCCGAGATCAGGCCCAGTTCCTCGCCCGGAATGCCGGGGCGCTGCGGCCGCCCGCCGACCGCGATCAGGATGTGCTTGGCCGTCAGGCGCTGGCCGTTCGACAATTCGACCGTATGGGCGTCGGCCAGCCGGGCCCGCGCCTTGTGGATGTCCACATTGGCCGCGACCAGCCCGCCAGTATAGGCCCCTTCCAGCCGGGTCAGTTCGCCGTCCAGCTTGTGGCGGAAGGCCTGCCAGTCGAACAGCCCCGCCGTCGCCTGGGTCCAGCCAAAGCCGCGCGCCTCGGCCGCCAGCGCCTCGGCCTGGCTGGCAAAGATCATCAGCTTTTTCGGCACGCAGCCGCGGATGACGCAGGTGCCGCCCATGCGGCTTTCCTCGGCCAGGGCGACGCGGGCGCCGTATTCGCCCGCCGCGATCCGGGCCGCGCGCACCCCGCCCGAGCCGCCGCCGATGACGAACAGGTCATAGTCGAAGGTCATTCCAGGTCCTCGCGCAGCAGTTCCGTGGCCGTCCCGTCGGGGCAGCCGATGATCGCCAGGCTGCAGATGTTCAGGAACAGCCCGTGTTCGACGACGCCCGCGATGCCCGAAAGCGTGCGCGCCAGGCGCTGCGCGTCGGCGATCTGGCCAAGCGCCAGGTCCAGGATCAGGTTGCCCTCGTCCGTGATTAGGGGACGGCCCTCGCGTTCGCGCAGGATGATGGGGCAGTCCTCGATCTCAAGCTCGGCCAGGGCGCGGACGATGCGGGTGCGGGTCGTCGTCCAGCCAAAGGGAATCACCTCGACCGGCAGCTTGAAGGCCCCCAGCCGGTCCACGACCTTGCCCGGATCGGCCACCACCACCATGCGGTCGGACGCGGTCGCGACGATCTTTTCACGCAGATGCGCCGCGCCGCCGCCCTTGATCAGGTTCAGGTCGGGGTCAACCTCGTCCGCGCCGTCGACGGTCAGGTCCAGCCAGCCCAGGTCGTCCAGCTCCAGCACGACCAGCCCCAGGCCGCGCGCCTGTTCGGCCGTCGCCTTCGAGGTGGCGGCGCAGCGCAGGTCCAGCCCCTCGGCATGGACGCGCTCGGCCAGGCGGTCGACAAAGACCTTCGCCGTCGAGCCGGTTCCCAGCCCCAGCTTCATACCGCTTTCCACCAGCGCCACGGCAGCGCGGGCGGCGGCATCCTTGGCGGGATCGACGGCGGGATGGGACATGGGAAACCTCTGTTTCGGGATTGTGCCAGCACCTTATAAGCAGAACCGAGAGCGGATCCAACGCCCCGCGTGGGAAAAGCGCCGCGCCCCGCCCGCCGCGATTGCCAGCCGCGCCCGGCTCGCCTAAAGCATGGCGCCATGACGATACCCCGCACCTATGCCGCAATCATCACCGCCGCCGGACGCGGCACCCGGGCGGGCGGCGACCTGCCCAAGCAGTGGCGCAAGCTGGGCCGCGACAGCGCGCTGGCCCGCAGCATCCGCGCCTTCGCGGGGTTTTCGCGCATCATCGTGACCGTAGCCCCGCAGGACATGGACCGGGCGCTGGCCGAAATCGCGGGCCCCGTGGTGCTGGTCGCCGGAGGCGAGACGCGCAGCGCCTCGATCCGGGCGGCGCTGGAAACGCTTGAGGGCAGCGACATCACCCATGTGCTGATCCACGACGGCGCCCGGCCGCTGGTGTCGGACGCTGTGATCCGGGGCGTGGTCGATGCGCTGCAGGCGGGCGCCCAGGCCGCCGCGCCTGCGCTGCCCGTGTCGGACGCGCTGTGGCGGGCCGAGGGTGGGCAGGTCACCGCCACCGCCAGCCGCGAGGGGCTGTTTCGCGCCCAGACCCCGCAGGGCTTTGCACTGGCCCCGATCCTGGTCGCGCATCGCGCCTTCCCGGAGGGCGCGGCGGACGATGTGGAACTGGCCCTGCGCGCCGGGCTTGCCGTCAGCGTGACGCCGGGCGACGAAGACAACCTGAAACTGACATGGCCCGGCGATTTCGCCCGGGCCGAACGGATACTGGGGAACGCGATGGACATCCGCCTTGGCAATGGTTTCGACGTTCACGCCTTCACGGCGGGCGATCACGTCTGGCTGTGCGGGGTGCGCGTCCCGCACGACCGCGCGTTGCTGGGCCATTCGGACGCGGATGTCGGCATGCACGCGCTGACCGACGCGATCTATGGCGCGCTGGCGCAGGGCGACATCGGGCGGCACTTTCCGCCGTCGGACCCGCAATGGAAGGGGGCGGAAAGTCACATCTTCCTGCGCCACGCCGCCGATCTGGCGCGCTCGATGGGCTATCGGCTGTCGAATGCCGACGTGACGCTAATCTGCGAGCGCCCCAAGGTCGGGCCCCATGCCGCCGCCATGCAGGCCCGGCTGGCCGAGATCACGGGCACCGACCCTGACCGGATCAGCGTCAAGGCCACCACCAGCGAACGGCTGGGTTTTACCGGGCGCGAGGAGGGCATCGCCGCCATCGCCACCGCCACCCTGATCGGAGGCTGACATGGACCGGATGATCGCGACCCTGTTCGGCATCGGCTGGCTGAAACCCGCGCCGGGCACCTGGGGTTCGGCCGCCGCCGTCCTGCTGGGCGTGCTGGCCTGCGTGTTCCTGCACCCCTTGCTGGTCCCCGCGGGCTTTCTGCTGGCCACCGTCCTCGGCTTCTGGGCGGTGCCGCGCGTGCTGGCGGGCAGCGCCGACAAGGACCCGTCCTGGATCGTCATCGACGAGGTGGCCGGCCAGTGGCTGGCGATGAGCTTTACCGTCGTCCCCCTGTGGCGGCACGGGGTCTCGATCCTTGACGCCTGGCCGGGCTATGTCGCGCCCTTCCTGCTGTTTCGGCTGTTCGACATCTGGAAGCCCTGGCTTGTGGGGCGCGCGGACCGGCGGGGCGACGCGACCGGGCTGATGCTGGACGATCTGTGGGCGGGCTTGTTCGCGGGCATCGTCTCGGTCATTCTGGCGGGGCTGTACCATGGCCTGCTGGAGCCCATGCTGTGACCAACCCCGCCGATGTCCTGCACCTGGCCCGCCGACGCGGCGTCATGATCGCCACCACCGAAAGCTGCACCGGAGGCCTGGTCGCGGGCCGGCTGACCGACGTGCCGGGGTCGTCCGACGCGTTCGAGCGCGGCTTCGTCACCTACTCCAACGCCGCCAAGATCGAGATGCTGGGCGTCCGCCCCGACACGCTGGAAGCGCATGGCGCGGTCAGCGAACAGGTGGCGGCCGAGATGGCGCGCGGCGCGCTGGCGCGGTCACACGCCGGCATCGCGGTCTCGGTCACCGGCATCGCCGGCCCAGGCGGGTCCGAGCACAAGCCCGAGGGCCGGGTCTGCTTTGGCGTCGCGGACGCCTGGGGCGTCAGGACCGAAACCGTGGAATTCGGCGCCATCGGCCGGTCCGCCGTGCGCGCAGCCACCGTGGATCATGCGCTGGAACTGCTGGCGCAGGCGCTGCAGCCCTAGCCGATCGCGGCCAGCAGGCGCTCGACATCCTCGGGGCGCGTGGCCCAGCTTGTCACCAGCCGGATCGCGACCGGCTCGCCCGGACCGGGCGGCACGTCCTGCCACAGGTGATAGACCGCACCCTGCGCGCGCGCCGCTGCATGGGCCTCGGGGGCGATGCGGGCAAAGACCTCGTTCGCCTGCACCGGGGCCAGCAATTCCGCCCCCGACCGTGCCAGCCCCTGCCCCAGCCGCGCCGCCATCGCGTTGGCGTGGCGCGCCAGATCAAGCCACAGCCCACCCGTCATCAACGCCAGCATCTGCGCGGCCAGATAGCGCTGCTTGGAAAACACATGGCCCGACTGCTTGCGCCGGTAATCGAACCCCTGGGCCAGCGCGGGGTCGAAGAACACCACCGCCTCGGCCGCAAGCGCGCCGTTCTTGGTCCCGCCCAGGCACAGCGCATCGACGCCCCGCACCAGATCGGCGGGCGCGCAGTCTAGACCCGCGACTGCATTGGCGAACCGCGCCCCGTCCATATGCAGCCGCAGGCCCGCATCCCGCGCCACCCCGGCCAGCGCCGCGACATCGGCCGGCGCATAGACCGTGCCCCATTCGGTCGCATTGGTGATCGACATCAGCGCGCCTGCGCCGTCGTTCAGGCTGCCCGTGGCCCCTGCACGGATTGCCTGGCCCAAGGCATCCGGCCCAATCCGGCCGTGGTCGCCCGGGATCGGCACAAGCTTCGCGCCATGCGAAAAGAACTCGGGCGCGGCGCATTCGTCGCGGTGGATATGGGCGCTGTCGTGGCAATAGACCCGGCCCCAGGGCGGCGACAGCTGCGCGCAGACCAGCGCATTGGCCGCCGTGCCGGTGGCGACAAAGCGCACCACCGCCTGAGGCGCGTCCAGCAGATCGCGGATCGCCGCCTCGGCCCGGGCGGTGACGGGATCGGCGCCATAGGACCCGACCGCGCCCTCGTTGCAATCGGACAGGGCCTTCAGCACCGCCGGATGCGCGCCCCAGGCGTTGTCAGAGGCAAAGTTCATGACTGGTCCTCGATGATGTAGTCGTCCCAATCGTCCTCGGTGACGGTCAGCTCGCTGACCGTCCAGCCGCGAACGCTGGCCCCGGCGCGATGCACCGACTCGCGGTCGCCCGAGATCAGGTAGTGCCAGGGCAGCAGCGGCTTGCCCTCGGCCCGCAGGCGATAGGCGCAGGTCGCCGGCAGCCACCAGGCGATTTCCTTCAGCTTCTTCGGCGTCAGCACGATGCAGTCGGGAACGAAGTCATGCCGGTTCCGATAGCTGGAGCATTGGCAGGTCTGCCCGTCCAGCAGCTTGCAGGCGACGCGGGTAAAGGCCAGTTCGCCCGTATCCTCGTATTCGATCTTGTTCAGGCAGCACTTGCCGCAGCCGTCGCACAGCGCCTCCCATTCGTCGGGCTTCAGGCTTTTCAGCGGCAGTTCCCAGAACCGTTCGCGCATCACCGGGCCGACAGGATCTCGCGCGCCTGGGCGCTGTCCTTGTCCATCTGGGCGATCAGCGCCGGCAGGCCGTCGAACTTCAGCTCCGGGCGCAGGTATTCGACCAGCGCGACGGACAGGTGCTGGCCGTAAAGATCCGCGCGGAAATCAAAGATATGCACCTCGAAGTTCGGAACATTCTCGCCAAACATTGGGCGCACGCCCAGGTTCGCCACGCCCTTGTAGCCGCCGCGCTCGGGTCCGGTCAGCACATCGACCATGACCGCATAGACCCCCATGCGCGGCAGGTGCAGCCCTTGGACGGCCATGTTCGCCGTGGGATAGCCAAAGGCCCGGCCCCGCTTGTCGCCGTGCAGCACCTCGCCGTCGATGCGGTGCCAGTGACCCAGCATCGCCTCGGCGTCGCGCATCCGCCCCTCGCTCAGCGCCGCGCGAATCGCGGTCGAGCTGTATTCCCGTTCGCCGTCGCCCAGAAGCGGCGCTACGGTCACGCCGAACCCCAGAGTGGCGCCAAGCTCGGTCAATGTCTGGGCATCGCCCGCCCGCTTGTGGCCGAACCGGAAATCCGCCCCCACGGTGACGTGGCGCACGCCCAGGCCCTGGGCCAGCACGTCGCGGGCGAAATCCTCGGGCGAAAGCCCGGCCAGCACAGCGTCAAAGGGCAATTCGTAAAGGTGCTGGACCTGCAGCCGCGCCAGCCTGTTCGCGCGCGCCTCGGCGTTCATCAGGCGGAACGGCGGCGCGTCGGGCTGAAAGAACTGGCGCGGATGCGGCTCGAAGGTGACGACGCCCAGGGGCGCGTCGCAGGCCGCGCGCGCCAGGTCGATCACCGAGCGATGTCCCAGATGCACGCCGTCGAAATTGCCCATGGCGACGCTGGCCCCGCGGGCGTCAGGCGGCAAGGCTTTCCAGTCGTGATGGATGCGCAATCAGGCCCCCGGTGGGCCACGTTCCGGCCCGATCAGTCGAATTTCCGGCTTGGGGCCAAAACGACCGCCTCGCCCTTCAGGACGACCGTATCACCGACAAGGCACCGGGTTGCAAGGGTCACGCGCCGTTTCGCATGGTCGATGGCCTCGACCGCGACCTCGGCCCGGACCAGATCGCCAGGCCGCACCGGCGCCATGAATTTCAGCGTCTGGCCCAGATAGACCGTGCCATGACCCGGCAACTGTTCCCCGATCACGGCCGAGATCAGGCTGGCGGTCAGCATCCCATGCGCGATCCGCCCCTCGAAGATCGTGTCCTGGGCATAGGCGTCGTCCAGGTGCACCGGATTGCGGTCGGTCGAGACCCGGGAAAACAGTTCGATGTCCTCATCGGTAACGACCTTTTGCAGATGGCGCATCATGCCCACCTCAAGATCCTCGATGACGATCGTGCCGCGTGGAAGATTGTCCAGCATCATTCAATGCCCCCGGGTTGCCCTGATGCTGCATAGCAGCAAAAGAACCCGTCAGCAACAAAATATCGCAGACCCTATACCAAACGACTATTTGTTACCCTAGCGCAGGCGGCCGATGCTGTAGCGGGGCGCGTGACCGCGCATGGCCAGCCATTCGTCCAGCTTCTCCTGAAGCGGGTTTTCCACATCGTCACCGAACTGGTCGAAGGCCAGGCCGCCGGTCACGAACAGCGCGTCGATCCCCTCGCCCGCCGCGCCCGGGATGTCGGTCGCGATGCCGTCGCCCACGGCCAGGATGCGGGCATCGTCGCCCAGACCCAGGCGGCGGCGGGCCAGGTCATAGATCGGCGGATGGGGCTTTCCGAAGTACAGCGAGGTGCCGCCCAGGCTTTCATAGAATTCGGCCAGAGCGCCCGCGCAGTAAAGCCGCGTCTCGCCCAGGTCCACCACCACGTCGGGGTTCGCGCACAGAAGCTTCAGCCCGCGTTCGCGCGCCAGCATCAGGGGGGCGCGGTAATCCTCGGGCGTCTCGTTCACCTCGTCGAAAAGGCCGGTGCAGACGATGCCCTCGGCCTCGTCCAGGGCCACGCGCTGGATCGGCTCGGCATCTTGCCATTCCGGAGGGATGTCGGAGAAGAAGCCCTCGTCCTTGGCCATCATCACGGCCCAGACCTTGCGGCCCACCGCGCCCGCGAACATCGCGTCCTGCGCCGCGTCGCCCGAGCTGACCACCACGTCCCAGGCGTCGCGCGGCACCGCCATGCGGTCCAGTTGATCGACGACATAGCGCCAGGGGCGCGGCGCGTTCGTCAGCAGGACGACCCGGCCCCCGCCCGCGCGGAAATCGCGCAGGGCGGCAACGGCGGCCGGATAGGCCTCTACGCCATTGTGCAGGCATCCCCACAGATCGCAGAACAGCACGTCGTAATTCAGGGCGACCTCGGCCAGCGAGGAAATGATCTGCGTCATCAGGGTGCCTTTCGGATCAGACGGCCAGCGCCGGGATGATCTGTTTCTTGCGCGACATGATGCCGGGCAGCACGACCGTGTCGCCGGTGACGGTCGCGTTGAAGCTTTTCTCGGCGACCTGCCTGACGAAGTCGTTCGGGACCAGCAGCGTCGCTTCCTCGTTCAGGATATCGACGACGAACAGCAGCACCTCGTCGGCGCCATCGGCGGCGGCGACGGCGGGCATGGCGGCCATCAGCGCGCCCTTGCGGTCCAGCAGCACCTGCGGCGCGGTGGTTTCCAGGACCGAGACGCGCAGCTGCTTGCCGCCCAGCTCGTATTCCTTGCTGTCCATGCGCAGCAGGGCTTCCTCGGTAAAGGCCGACACGTCGGACTTGGCGGCAAACATCTCGGCCGCATAGGCCGGGATCGACACGCCCAGGTCGGCGGCGATCTTTTCGGCCACCCAGCGGTCATGCGCGGTGGTGGTCGGGCTGCGGAACTCCAGCGTGTCGGACAGAATGCAGGTCAGCATCGCGCCCCTGACCGCTTTCGGCGCGCGGGCATAGGCCTCTTCGCCCATCAGGTCGAACATGATGGTCGCGGTGCAGGCCAGCGGACGGATGGTGATGTTGATCGGCAGCCGCGTCTTGACGCCGCCCGCCAGCAGGTGGTGGTCGATGATCTCGATCACGTCGGCCTCGTTGATCGAGGCGGGCAGTTCGGCCGGGTTGTTGGTGTCCACGATCACGCATTTGTCGCCCGCCGCAACGTCCGCGATGATCTCGGGCTTGGGCAGGTTCCATTTCGACAGCATCCAGGCGGCCTCGGTGTTCGGCTCGCCCTGCAGGACGGCGACCGCCGGCTCCTTGCGCACTTCCGAAAGATACCAGGCCCAGATGATGGGCGAGCCGGTGGAATCGGTGTCGGGGGCCTTGTGGCCGAAAACCTTGATCATGGAGATACCTTCGCGAAGGAAACGGAAATTTCGCCGGACTTATAGGCCGGGGGCCCGCGCTTGTCTATTGACCCAAGCTGACGGCGGCGTTGACCGTCAGCGCCACCAGCACCGCGTTGTAGAAGAAGGACAGGCCCGAATGCACGATGGTCACCCGCCGCAACGCGGTCGAGGTCACCGCCACGTCCGAGGTCTGCGCCGTCATCCCCAGGGTGAAGCTGTAATAGATGAAATCCCAGATCCCGGCCAGTTCGCCCTTGCCCTGGCCGGGAAAGTCCAGGCCCCGCGCCAGCCCGCCGCCGGGCGCTGGCGCGTGCCAGAGGCTGGCATAGTGAAAGGCCATGACCGTGTGGATCATCGCCCAGCCCAGCGGCACCGACAGGATCGCCAGCGCGGGGCGCAGCGAAAACCCGCCCGAAGGATCGCGCAGCGTCATGTGGATGGCGAACAGGCTCAGCACCACGACGCCCACGGCCAGGGGCACGATCAGGCGCATCCCCTCGTCGTCGTCGTCGGCGTGGCGGTGCAGGTCGCGCACCGTCATGCGCCGCATCATCAAGGCAGCCAGCACCAGATAGGCCAGGCAGAACACGTCGGCAAAGATCAACAGGCGGTCGAGCCATGCCATGCGGAACGCCAGCATCCCCGCCACCAGCCCAAGGCCAAAGGCCATCAGGAAGCGCAGGTGCCGCCGCAGGTCGCCGATCATCGCGGCAGGGTCACCCGGACGGCCGGGCCGTTCGCCGGCGTCACGCCGGCACCGGGGTCTGCTGGTGCTGGACGATGCGCCAGTCGCCGCCCTCGCGCCGGACCCAGGTGGTGGTGCACAATGCACGGTAGGTCTCGGCCCCGGCCCGCCGGGCGGTGGCCCGATAGGCCAGCACCCGGATCTCGTCCGTCTCGATCGAGGCGCGGTCGGCGAAACTGACCTCCTGCCAGCGCGGGCCGTTCGCGAGCGTTTCGACCACCTTGCGCCGGGTCAGGATGCCCGTCGCCGCAAAGGCCATCAGGCAGCCCTCGTCCAGCTTGCGCGCCGCCTCGGCGCTGCCGGCCAGCCAGAAATCGCGCTCCTCCTGCCAAAGCTCATCTGCCATCCGTGCCTCTCCCTGTGGTTCCCAGCCGCGGCTCTATCGGCTCGATGGTCCAGCCCGACCGCTGCAACAGCGACAGAACGCCCATCTCGCCCGGAAGATGCAAGGCGCCGAAACCGACCACGATTCCCTTGCCCTGACGCGCGGCATCCGCCGCCGCCTGCCCGATGGGGGCGATCCAGGCGCGGTTGCGGCGGTCCATCAGCTTGTCCTGCGCCAGCTGCATCTGGCGGTCCACCTGGGCGCGCGGCAGGCCCGAGTTGTCATAGGCGTCCATCTTGCCGAATTCCCAGATCAGCCAGCTTTCGCCGCTGAAATAGGCGTCGGTCAGGGTCGTCGTGTAATCGTCGGCATATTCCGCGGCGGGCATGGTCGCGCGGATCATGTCGATTTCCTCTTGCGGCGTCATGCCCTGGAACAGGGTAAAGACGGTGTCCCAGGGCTCCAGCGCGCGCACCGGCACGCCCGCCGCGCGGGCCCGCGCGACCAGCCGATGGTCCAGCCCCCCGGTATCGCCCCGGGCCTGGACCTGCTCGATCATGCAGGGAGAGATGCCCAGCATCATCGCGACATACCAGGGCCGCAGGCGGCTTGCGACGACGGCAGGCAGGCCACGCGCCTCGAGGGCGCGGGCCAGGGCCTGCCATTCGTCCCGCGCCAGCCGCTCGGGCAGGGTCGGGCCGGTCGCATCGACGATCAGCGTGGGGTCCTGGGTCATCGCCTCGGACAGGCGGCGCTCTTCCTCGGGGCCGGCCTCGACCAGCAGGACGGCGGCGCGGTCGAGGTCCGGGCCGAACTGCGACAGGATCGCGTCATGGCGCGGGTCGTCGAAATGATAGGTCCCGATCAGGGTGATGCGTTGGTCGCCCTTGGTCGCGCGCCAGAACAGCCCGTGATGAAAGGGCACGGCGGCGGTCGCCGCCCGCAGTTCGGCTGCGCGTTCGACCGGCAAGGCGTCGATCAGGTTGCGGCCGACGCATTCCGCCGCAAGCGCCGGAAGCGACGGCAGGCACAGCGCCAGCGCAAGGATCAGGGATTTCAGGCGCATCGAACCTCCGGGACTGCCGCGCCAGCATGGCACGGGGGACGGGTCGGTTTCAACGCCGGGCAATATCCCCGCGGCGCGGCAGTTCCTGCGGCAGCGGATGCCCCTCGACCACGGCGCGCCAGATGCGCTCCACCTGCCCCGCCTTGGCGGCCCATGTGAAATCACGCATGACCCGCGCCCGCCCAGCCTTGGCCATCCCCGGCAGGACCGCCGGATCGTCGGCCAGCGCCAGCAGCCGTTCGCGCAACGCCGCCACGATCTCGGGGCGGCGACCCAGCGGAATACGGAACCCCGTCGCGTCGTCCACCAGTTCGCCCGGGCCGGCATAGTCCACCACCACCGGCACCACACCAAGCGCCATCGCCTCCAGCACCACGCCGCCGCCGAATTCGCGGACCGAGGGAAAGACCATCACCTGAGCCCGCGCGGCGACCGACTGCACCGCGCCATGGTCCATCCAGCCGTGCATGGTCACGGCACTGCCGACGGCCTCGCGCTCGATCAGCGCGCTCAAGTCCTCGGCCTGTGGCCCATCGCCGATGATGTCCAACGTCAGCCGCCCGTCGCGCAGCAGCGGCAGCGCCGCCTCGATCGCCATGTCCGCGCCCTTGTAGGGCACCAGTCGCCCGATAAAGCAGCCCCGCAGCGGCAGCACGCCCGGCTGCGGCGCGACCAGGCTGAAGCGCGCGGGGTCGATGGCGTTCTCGGGCAGCCAGACCGTCTTGCCGTGATGGCGCGCCGGAATCTCGGACAGGGTATGCTCGGAGCCGCAGATGATCGCGCTTGCCGCAGCCAGCGTCGCGCCGCGTCCCGGAATCGCCTTGTAGGCGCCCCGGACATAGGACAGCCATTCCTTCTCGCGCCGCCGCTCGCTGTCGAAACCGCGCGGCCAGGGTACGCCGCCGTTCAGAGGCCCCATGACAAAGGGTACTCCCGCCCGCTTGCAGCGCCCCGCGATCAGGCTGTTGGCGGTCGGCGTCAGCGGCGTCACCCGGTGCACGATGTCATAGTCGCCTTTCCGAATGCCCGCGCCAAAGCGCCGCCAGACCAGCCGCTCGAAATAGCCGTAGCCCAGCGAGGTGACGGCGGTCTTCATCGTCCAGCCGACGCCCTTGCCGAAGGACAGCCGCTCGGCCAGCGTCCACAAGGGCGCGGCCAGCTTCTCGCTGTCGATGGCGGTAAAATCGCGCCCTTCGACCAGCCCGGCGCGCAGAAAGGCGTCGCGGTTCCTGATCTGCGTCACGATGTGGACATCGGCCACGTCGCGCAGCGCATTCGACAGCGACCAGCCGATCAGCGGCACCGACACCCATTCGGGGTTCGCCGCCTCAGCGATGACCAGGGCCTTCAAACGCCGTTCCACCATATTCAGCACCCCGCGACCTGCCTCCGCTTGCCGTCCCCCCGAAATCCCGTCAAGCGGAAATCGGCGCAAAATTTTCCGCAGCCGTCCCGTTGACAGAAATCGCGCACCGGCCTAGATCAACGCCACTGGCACTCACCAAGACCGAGTGCCAACACCATACAGCAACCTGTAACACCGGAGTGTTCACATGGCTTTCAAACCGCTGCACGACCGCGTTCTGGTCCGTCGCGTCCAGTCGGACGAGAAAACCAAGGGTGGCCTGATAATCCCCGACAGCGCCAAGGAAAAGCCCGCCGAGGGCGAGATCATCGCCGTGGGCGAAGGCGCGCGCAAGGACTCGGGCGAACTGATCGCACCGTCGGTCAAGGCCGGTGATCGCGTTCTCTTCGGCAAATGGTCGGGCACCGAGGTCACGATCGACGGCGAAGAACTGCTGATCATGAAGGAAAGCGACATCCTGGGCATCATCGCCTGATCGTCCCCTTCGCTTAACTCATTCAAGGAGAAGAACAGATGGCTGCGAAAGAAGTCAAGTTCAACACCGACGCCCGCGACCGCATGCTGCGCGGCGTGAACATCCTGGCCGATGCGGTGAAAGTCACCCTGGGTCCCAAGGGCCGCAACGTCGTGATCGACAAGTCCTTCGGCGCCCCGCGCATCACCAAGGACGGCGTCTCGGTCGCCAAGGAAATCGAACTTTCGGACAAGTTCGAGAACATGGGCGCCCAGATGGTCCGCGAAGTGGCCTCGCGCACCAATGACGAGGCTGGCGACGGCACCACCACCGCCACCGTGCTGGCCCAGGCCATCATCAAGGAAGGGCTGAAGTCGGTTGCCGCCGGCCTGAACCCGATGGACCTCAAGCGCGGCATCGACCTGGCGACCACCAAGGTCGTCGAAGCGATCAAGGCCGCCGCGCGCCCGGTCAACGACAGCGACGAAGTCGCTCAGGTCGGCACCATCTCGGCCAATGGCGAAGCCCAGATCGGCCGCTTCATCGCTGACGCGATGCAGAAGGTCGGCAACGAGGGTGTCATCACCGTCGAAGAAAACAAGGGCATGGAGACCGAGGTCGAAGTCGTCGAAGGCATGCAGTTCGACCGTGGCTACCTGTCGCCCTACTTCGTGACCAACGCCGACAAGATGGTCGCCGAGCTGGAAGACGCCTACATCCTGCTGCACGAAAAGAAACTGTCGTCGCTGCAGCCGATGGTCCCCCTGCTGGAAGCCGTGATCCAGTCGCAGCGCCCGCTGCTGATCGTGGCCGAGGACGTGGAAGGCGAAGCGCTGGCGACGCTGGTCGTCAACAAGCTGCGCGGCGGCCTGAAGATCGCTGCCGTCAAGGCGCCCGGCTTCGGCGACCGCCGCAAGGCCATGCTGCAGGACATCGCGATCCTGACCGGCGGCCAGGTGATCTCGGAAGACCTCGGCATGAAGCTTGAAAATGTCACCATCGACATGCTCGGCCGCGCCAAGAAGATCTCGATCAACAAGGACAACACCACCATCGTCGATGGCGCCGGTGAAAAGGCCGAGATCGAGGCCCGCGTTTCGCAGATCCGCCAGCAGATCGAGGAAACCACCTCGGACTACGACCGCGAGAAGCTGCAGGAGCGTGTCGCGAAACTGGCCGGTGGCGTCGCCGTCATCCGTGTCGGCGGCATGACCGAAGTCGAAGTGAAAGAGCGCAAGGACCGTGTGGACGACGCGCTGAACGCGACCCGTGCGGCCGTTCAGGAAGGCGTGGTCGTCGGTGGCGGCGTGGCCCTGGTCCAGGCCGGCAAGGTTCTGGAAGGCCTGTCGGGCGAGAACTCGGACCAGGAAGCCGGCGTCGCCATCGTGCGCCGCGCGCTTGAGGCTCCGATGCGCCAGATCGCCGAAAACGCCGGCGTCGACGGCGCCGTGGTGGCCGGTAAGGTCCGCGAGTCGACCGACAAGTCCTTCGGCTTCAACGCCCAGACCGAAGAATATGGCGACATGTTCAAGTTCGGCGTGATCGACCCGGCCAAAGTCGTGCGCACCGCGCTGGAAGACGCGGCCTCGGTCGCCGGCCTGCTGATCACCACCGAAGCGATGATCGCCGAGAAGCCCGAGCCCAAGGCTCCGGCCGGCGGCATGCCCGACATGGGCGGCATGGGCGGCATGATGTAATCAGCCCGCCTCTGGCGAAACACAGAGCCGTCCCGCAAGGGGCGGCCTTTTCCGTTGGCGTTCGGGGAACAGTCGTGACGCGCCGGCCCGCTGGGCCCCGGCGCCCTATTCCTCCAGCACCTCCAGCACCCCCGGGATGACGCGCAGCGCCTGGCGCGCCGGCGTCGTCAGGGGCGCATCCTCGGTGATCTCGATGTCGACCAGGTCCTCGCCGTCTTTCAGCCGCAGGGTAATGGGGCCGCGCGCGCGCGAGGGGGCGTTGACCTCGGCCTGGATGCGGGCCAGCGCCTCGGCGATCATCGGCACGGCGTCAAGGCCGGCGATTTCCACCGCCAGCCGGTTCGCGCCCGCGTCGGCCACCGCCTGATCCAGCGGCGTGACCGAGCGCGCGAGCAGCTTGACCTGCTCGCCCGAAGGCTCGACCTGCACCTGAAGCACCACGTTCGCGCCGGGTTCCAGATGCTGGCGATGGGCGTCCAGCGTGTCGGAAAACACCGTCACCTCGTACATGCCGGTGGGGTCGGACAGGCCGACGAAGGCAAAGCGCGTGCCGCGCGCGGACTTCTTTTCCGCCCGGAAGGCCACCGTGCCGGCCAGCGAGGCGACCAGCGCCCCATCAAGCGCGGCCTGCGTCACCTCGGCCAAGGTCTGGACGTTCTTGCGACGCAGCGCCGGCAGGTAATCGTCCAGCGGATGGCCCGACAGGTAGAACCCGATCGCGGCGTGCTCCTCGGCCAGCTTTTCGGTCGGCAGCCAGACGGGCGCGGTCACCGGACGGGGCGGCGGCAGATCCTCGCCCCCACCGAACAGCGAGGACTGGGACGAGGCCGCGGCCTCTTGCACCGCCGCCGACCAGGCGACCAGACCGTCAAGCGATTTCAGGACCTTGCAGCGGTTTTCCTCGAGGCAGTCGAAGGCCCCTGCCCGCGCCAGCATCTCCAGCGGGCGCTTGCCCACGCGCTTCATGTCCACGCGCCGGGCAAAATCCAGCATGTCGCGGAAGGGCCGGTCGCCCCGTGCCTCGGTGATCAGCTTCATCGCCTCGGCCCCCACGCCCTTGAGCGCGCCCAAGGCATAGTGGATGCGCCCGTCCCGCACGCTGAAGGTGGCAAGCGAGCGGTTGACGCAGGGCGGCACCGTCTCGATCCCCATGCGGTCGGCCTCGCGCTTGTAGACGGCCAGCTTGTCGGTCAGGTGGATATCGCAGTTCATCACCGCGGCCATGAACTCGACCGGATGGTTGGCCTTCAGCCAGGCGGTCTGATAGCTGACGACCGCATAGGCCGCGGCATGCGACTTGTTGAAGCCGTAGTTCGCGAATTTCTCAAGAAGGTCAAAGACCTCTCCGGCTTTCTTCGCGTCGATTCCCTGCTTCTTGCAGCCTTCGACGAACTTCGGCCGCTCCTTGGCCATCTCTTCGGCGATCTTCTTGCCCATGGCGCGGCGCAAGAGGTCCGCGCCGCCCAGAGAATAGCCCGCCATGACCTGGGCGATCTGCATCACCTGTTCCTGATAGACGATGATGCCCTGCGTCTCGGCCAGGATCGGATCGATGGTCGGGTGCAGCGATTCCAGCGGCCGCAACCCGTTCTTGACCTCGCAATAGGTCGGGATGTTCTCCATCGGGCCCGGACGATAAAGCGCGACCAGAGCGACGATGTCCTCGATGCAGGTCGGCTTCATGCGGCGCAGCGCGTCCATCATGCCCGAGCTTTCCACCTGGAACACGGCGACGGTGCGAGCGCTGGCGAACAGATCATAGCTGGCCTTGTCGTCCAGCGGGATCAGGTTGATCTGGTTTTCGGCCCCCTTGGCGGGTTCGTACAGCACGCGCCCGTCGGCAGCGACATGCAGCGGCCGGCCGCCGCCGTTGATCAGATCGACGGCGTTCTGGATGACCGTCAGAGTCTTCAGGCCCAGGAAGTCGAACTTGACCAACCCGGCCTGTTCGACCCATTTCATGTTGAACTGCGTCGCCGGCATGTCGGACGCCGGGTCGCGGTAAAGCGGCACCAGGCGGTGCAGCGGCCGGTCCCCGATCACCACCCCCGCCGCATGGGTCGAGGCGTTCCTGAGCAGCCCTTCCAGCTTGGCCGCATAGTCCAGCAGCCGGCCCACGACCTCTTCCTTCGCGGCCTCGCGCAGCCGGGGTTCGTCCGCAAGGGCCTTGGTCACGCTGACGGGCTTGACCCCTTCGACCGGGATCATCTTGGACAGGCGGTCGACCTGGCCGAACGGCAGTTGCAACACGCGTCCCACGTCGCGCACCGCGGCCTTGGACAACAGCGCGCCGAAGGTGATGATCTGGCCCACCTTGTCGCGGCCGTATTTCTCCTGGACATACTGGATCACCTCCTCGCGGCGATCCATGCAGAAGTCGATGTCGAAGTCCGGCATCGACACCCGCTCCGGGTTCAGGAAGCGTTCGAACAGCAGGCTGTAGCGCAAGGGATCGAGGTCGGTGATGGTCAGCGCATAGGCCACCAGCGAACCCGCGCCCGAGCCCCGCCCCGGCCCGACCGGGATGCCGTGGTCCTTGGCCCATTTGATGAAATCGGCCACGATCAGGAAATATCCGGGAAAGCCCATCTGCTCGATGATGCCAAGCTCGAACCGCAGGCGTTCCTCGTATTCCTCGACCGGGACCGCGTGGGGGATGATGGCCAGACGCGCGCGCAGGCCCTCCCAGGCCTGGCGGCGCAATTCCTCGACCTCGTCATCGGCAAAGCGCGGCAGGATCGGCTTGCGCTTGCTGACGGCAAAGGCACAGCGGCGGGCGATTTCGACGGTGTTCTCGATCGCCTCGGGCAGGTCGGCGAACAGCGTCGCCATTTCCGCCTGCGACTTGAAGTAATGCTGCGGCGTCAGCCGGCGGCGCGGCGCGGTCTGGTCGACATAGGCCCGTTCGGAAATGCAGATCAGCGCGTCATGGGCGGCGTAAAGGTCCGATTTCGGGAAATAGACGTCGTTCGTCGCAACCAGCGGCAGGCCCAGGTCATAGGCAATGTCGATCATGCCGCCCTCGGCCGCCTGCTCTTCGGGAAGCGGGCGGCCCTCGGCGTCGTGGTGGCGCTGCAGTTCGACGTAAAGCCGGGTCGGAAAGGCGGCGGCGAGCCGTTCGACCAGCGCGCGGGCCTCGGGCTGGCGGCCCTGGGCGACAAGCAGGCCGACCGGACCCAGGGGGCCGCCGGTCAGGCAGATCAGCCCCTCGGCATGGGCCTCGAGTTCGTCGACCGTGACATGGGGCAGCGCGCCGCCGTCGCGCAGGTAAAGGCATGTCGAAAGTGCCATGAGATTGAGCCAGCCTGCCTCGTTCTGCGCCAGCAGGACGATGGGTGCCGTAACGTCAGCGGCCAGCGTCACCTGGCAGCCGACGATGGGCTGGATGCCGTAATCCTGCGCCTTGACGGAAAACTCCAGCGCCGCGAACAGCGCGTTGGTGTCGGTCAGGGCGACGGCCGGCATGCCGTTCTGCGCAGCCAGATCGGGCAGTTTCTTCACGGGCACCGCGCCCTCCAGCAGGGAATGCTCGGAATGGGTGCGCAGGTGGATGAATCGGGGGGTGTTCTCGGCCATGGGGGTTATCTAGGCCCTGCCTGTCCAACTGTGCAATTGCCCCCCGGCGGAAAACCGCTAAGACTTGGGCCAAAACCAGGCAGGGACGTGACAGTGAACGAGATTTTCCGGGCCGAGGGCCTGGGCAAGACCTATCCCGGCGTGCGCGCGAACGACGATATCGGCTTTTCCGTCGGCGCGGGCGAGATCCACGCCCTGCTGGGCGAGAACGGCGCCGGAAAGTCCACCCTGGTCAAGATGATCTACGGGCTGGTGCGGCCCGACGAAGGGGCGATGACCCTGCTGGGCGCGCCCCATGCCCCGGCCGATCCCCGCGCGGCCCGGGCTGCTGGCGTCGCCATGGTGTTTCAGCATTTCAGCCTGTTCGACGCGCTGACGGTGGCCGAAAACGTCGCCCTGGGGATGGAGAACCCGCCGCCGCGCGCCGCGCTGTCGCGCCGCATCGCCGAGGTCTCGGCCGCCTACGGCCTGCCGCTGGACCCAGGCCGCCGCATCGCCAGCCTGTCGGCGGGCGAACGCCAGCGGGTCGAGATCGTGCGCTGCCTGCTGCAGGACCCACGCCTGCTGATCATGGACGAACCGACCAGCGTCCTGACCCCTCAGGAGGCCGAGATCCTGTTCGCCACGCTGCGCCAACTGGCCGCGCAGGGCACGGCGATCCTTTATATCAGCCACAAGCTCGATGAGATCCGCACCCATTGCGACCGCGCCACCATCCTGCGTCACGGCAAGGTCGTGGGCACCGTCGATCCCCGCGCCCATTCGGCGCGCGCATTGGCCGCGATGATGGTCGGGGCCGAAATGCGGGTGATCGACCGATCCGGCCGCAAGCCGGGGGCCGAGGTGCTGCGGGTCTCGGGCCTGTCGGCGGGCGCGCTGAAGGGCGTCGGCCTGACCCTGCGCGGGGGCGAGATCCTGGGCATCGGCGGCGTCGCCGGCAACGGGCAAGAGGATCTGCTGGCTGCGCTGTCGGGCGAGGCCCCGACCCCGCCCGGCACCGTCGCGCTGGATGGCGCGGACCTGTCCGCCCAGGGACCCGAGGCGCGCCGCAAGGCCGGATTGCTGTCGGCCCCCGAGGATCGGCTGGGCCATGCCGCCGTGCCCGAATTCTCGCTGACCGAGAACACTTTGCTGACCGCAGGGATGCGGCAGGGCATCGTGCGTCATGGCTTGGTCGATCATGCCGGCGCGCGCCGTTTCGCGGAACGGGTGATCGCCGCCTTCGACGTGCGCACCCCCGGTCCGGGAACGGCGGCCGGGGCGCTGTCGGGCGGAAACCTGCAGAAATTCGTCATCGGACGCGAGGTCCTGGGTCAGCCCCGGGTGCTGGTGGTGAACCAGCCGACCTGGGGCGTCGATGCCGGGGCCGCCGCCGCGATCCGCCAGGCGCTGCTGGATCTGGCGGCGCAGGGCGCGGGCATCATCGTCATCAGCCAGGACTTGGACGAGCTGCTGGAACTGTCCGACCGCTTCTGCGCGCTGAACGAGGGGCGCCTTTCGGCCCCGCGCCCGACCGAAGGGCTGACCATCGAGGAGATCGGCCTGATGCTGGGCGGCGCCCATGGCATGGAGGTGGCCCATGTTCCGGCTTGAGCCGCGCGCAAGCGCGCCATTGGGCTGGCAGATCGCCACGCCCGTCCTGGCCGTCCTGGCCACCATGCTGGTCGGCGGCGCGCTGTTCGCCGCCATGGGCTTTGATCCGGTCGCCTCGATTCGCACCATCTTCTGGGATCCGCTGTTCGGCCCCGCGGCCGGCTATTCGCGCCCGCAACTGCTGGTCAAGGCCGGACCGCTGATCCTGATCGCCTGCGGTCTTGCCCTGGGCTTTCGCGCCGGCATCTGGAACATCGGCGCCGAGGGCCAGTATATCATCGGCGGCATCTGCGGCGCGGCGGTCGCGCTGGCGGCCTATCCGCTGGACGCCTTCTGGATCTTTCCGGCCATGATCCTGGGCGGGGCGCTTGGCGGCTGGGCCTGGGGCATGATCCCGGCGATGCTGCGCAACTGGTTCGGCGCCTCGGAAATCCTGGTGTCGCTGATGCTGGTCTATGTCGCGCAGAAGGTCGCGGCCTGGATGGCCTTCGGCCCGATGAAGAACCCCGAGGGCTTCAACTTCCCCGGCTCGCGCAATCTGCAGCAATACCCCGCCGCCTCGAACCCGGAGCTGATCGCGGGCACCGGCCTGCACTGGGGCGGCATCGCCGCGATCCTGGCGCTGGCGCTGACCTGGTTCGTCATGTCGCGCCACATCCTGGGCTTTCACATCCGCACGGCCGGCGCGGCACCCCGCGCCGCGCGCTTTGCCGGCGTCCGGCCGCAGCGGCTGGTCGCGCTGTGTCTGGGCGTCTCGGGTGCGCTCGCAGGGCTTGCGGGCCTGTTCGAGGTCGCGGGCCCGGCGGGCCAGATCACGGAAAGCTTCGGCTCGGGCTATGGCTTCACCGCGATCATCGTGGCCTTTCTGGGCCGGCTGCACCCCTTGGGCATCCTGCTGGCCGGCCTTCTGATGGCGCTGACCTATATCGGGGGCGAGCTGGCGCAGATGATGCTGAATCTGCCGGCCGCCACGGTGCAGGTGTTCCAGGGGATGCTGCTGTTCTTCCTGCTGGGCTTCGACCTGCTGACCCGGTACCGCATTCGCCGGAGGCGCGCATGATCGACCCGCTGTCCGTATTCCTGCTGTTGCTGGGGGCCGCCACCCCGATCCTGTTCGCGGCCCTGGGCGAGCTGGTCGTCGAACGCGCCGGCGTGCTGAACCTGGGGGTCGAGGGCATGATGATCGGCGGCGCGCTGGCGGGCTTTGCCGCCGCCGATGCCACCGGCAGCCCGGCGGCGGGCTTTGTCGCGGCGGCGGGCGCCGGCGCCGCGCTGGCCATGCTGTTCGCGGTGATGACGCAATACCTGCTGTCGAACCAGGTGGCGACCGGCCTTGCGCTGGTGCTGTTCGGCCTGGGACTGACCGCGATGTTCGGCAAGCCCTATGAAGGCGTCAAGGCCCCCGCCATGATGGCCGGTCCCCTGGGCCTGAACTGGATGATCTGGCTGGGCCTTGCGCTGGTGCCGGCGATCTGGTGGTTCCTGATGCGCTCGCGCCCGGGCCTGATCCTGCGTGCGGTGGGTGAAAACCACGATGCCGCGCATGGGCTGGGCTATCCGGTGCGCCGCGTCCGCATCCTGGCGCTGGCCTTTGGCGGCGCGCTGGCGGGCATGGGCGGGGCCTATGTCTCGATCGCGACGGTGCTGCAATGGACCGAGGGCATGACCGCCGGCGCCGGCTGGATCGCGCTGGCCATCGTGGTCTTTGCGCAATGGAACCCCTGGGGTGTCCTGATGGGCGCCTGGCTGTTCGGCGGCGTCACCGTGCTGCAGCTGCGCCTGCAGGCGGCGGGCGTCGCCGTGCCGGTCCAGCTTCTCAGCATGGCGCCCTATCTGGCGACGATCCTGGTGCTGGTGCTGATCTCGGCCCGCCAGAAATTCGGCCGTTCGGGCGGGACGGCGGCCCCCGGCTCGCTGGGCAAACCCTTTCACGCGCTCCGCTAGCGCCCTATCAGGAGACCCCTATGAAACGCAGAACCCTTCTTGGCAGCGCGGCGGCGCTTGTGGCGGCATCCACCCTGCCGAGCCTTGCGCAGGAAGAGAAGCTGAAGGTCGGCTTCATCTATGTCGGCCCCGTGGGCGACGGCGGCTGGACCTTCCAGCACGACCTGGCCCGCAAGGCCGTGGTCGAGAAATACGGCGACCGGGTCGAGACCACCTTCATCGAAAGTGTACCCGAAGGCGCCGACGCCGAACGCGCCATCACCCAGCTGGCCCTGTCCGGCCACAAGCTGATCTTCACCACCAGCTTCGGCTTCATGGATGCCACCATCAACGTCGCCAAGAAATTCCCCGACGTGAAGTTCGAGCACGCCACCGGCTACAAGACGGCCGAGAACGTCGCGACCTATGACGCCCGCTTCTACGAAGGCCGCGCGGTCATGGGCACCATCGCAGGCCGCATGACCAAGTCGAACAAGATCGGCTATATCGGCAGCTTCCCGATCCCCGAGGTGATCCAGGGCATCAACTCGTCCTTCATCCACGCCCGCATGGTGAACCCGGACGTCGAGATGAAGGTGGTCTGGGCCTATACCTGGTTCGACCCCGCGAAAGAGGCCGATGCCGCCGCCGCCCTGATCGCCGAGGGCGTGGACGTGATCCTGCAGCACACCGACTCGACCGCGCCGCTTGCCAAGGCGCAAGAGGCCGGTGCCATCGGCTTTGGCCAAGCCAGCGACATGGCGGCCTTCAAGCCGACGCCGCGGGTGTCCGCGATCATCGACAACTGGGCGCCCTATTACATCAAGCGCGTGGGCGAGGTGCTGGACGGCACCTGGAAGTCGCATTCGGTCTGGCTGGGCATCGCTGACGGCGAGGTCGAGATCGGCGAGATCACCGATGCCGTGCCGCCCGAGGTGAAGGCCGAGGCCGAGGCGCTGAAGGCCAAGATCGCTTCGGGCGAACACCACCCCTTCACTGGCCCGCTGAAAAAGCAGGATGGCAGCGAATGGCTGGCCGAGGGGCAGAAGGCCAGCGACAAGGACCTGTCCTCGATGAACTTCTATGTCGAAGGGATCACGGCGCCGATGCCGAAATAGCCCCCGACACATGGAAAAACCGGGGCGCCTGCCCCGGTTTCTTTCACTTCCGCCTGCGCGCTTATTCCAGGTGGCTTTCCAGGAACCACAGGTCGCGGTCCGCCGTCCGTGACGCGGCGGTCAGAAGGTCGGCGGTATCGGCATCCCCCGCCTCGTCGGTCGTGTCAATGCCTTCGCGCACCTTGGCGCCGTAATCGCGCATCCGTTCGCAGATCGCCTGGATATGGTCCTCGGCCTTGGTCAGGTCGGTCGGATATTCCTTGAGGCTGCTGGCCTTGGCCACCTTCTCGACCGTGCCGACGGCCACCCCGTCCAGCTGCTGAACCCGCTCGGCCATCTCATCCACATGAACCTGAAGGTTCTTGAAGACCTGGTCGAACAGTTCGTGCACGGCGATGAAGTTGCGACCCTTGACGTTCCAATGCGCCTGCTTGATCGCTGCGGACAAGGCCACCGCATCCGCCAGCCGGGCGTTCAACTCGGCAATCGCGGTCTTGCGGGCGTTGTCGGTTAGTCCTTGCAGGTTCACGGCCATGATCGTCTCCTTTGCGTCAGTCGCCCAGGAAACGGCTATCCCCACCCGGCGGTTCCCGCGACAAACCGCCGCAAGGCCATGAAAAAGGGCGGTGTCTTCGCCTGGAAGACACCGCCCGATCGCGCCAGCGCAGGGATTCGGATCAGACCGCGCCTTGGATGAACTTCACCGCATCGCCGAAGGTCTGGATGGTTTCGGCCGCGTCATCGGGGATTTCGATGCCGAATTCTTCCTCGAAGGCCATGACCAGCTCGACCGTGTCGAGCGAGTCGGCGCCGAGGTCGTCGATGAACGAGGCGCTTTCCGTCACCTTGTCCTCGTCAACGCCCAGGTGCTCGACGACGATTTTCTTCACGCGATCAGCGATATCGCTCATGTCTCTTCCTCATGTTCGCGGGCATCCGCCCAAAAGATTGCCGGCCGCAGCCGGCAGTCAGCCCAGGGCGGTTCCCCTGCAGCCTTGTTCGCGGGATATAGCACGGGGACGTGATCTTGCAACCGCATAAACCACGATCAGATCATCGCCATGCCGCCATTCACATGCAGGGTCGCGCCAGTGACATAGCCCGCCTCGGCGCTGGACAGATAAAGCACCGCGGCGGCGATTTCGCCTGCCGCGCCCATGCGCCCGGCGGGGATCTGGGCCAGGATCCGGCCCTTCTGGTCGTCGTTCAGCTTGTCGGTCATCGCGGTCTCGATGAAGCCGGGGGCGACGCAGTTGACCGTGATCCCGCGCGACGCGACCTCATAGGCCAGGCTCTTCGACATGCCGACCAGCCCGGCCTTGGCGGCGGCGTAATTGCCCTGGCCCGGATTGCCGGTCGCGCCGACCACCGAGGTGATGTTGACGATGCGGCCCCAGCGCGCCTTCATCATGCCGCGCAAGACCGCGCGGCACAGGCGAAAGCCCGAGGTCAGGTTCACCTCGAGCACCTGGGCCCATTCCTCGTCCGACATCCGCATGAACAGGTTGTCGCGGGTGATGCCGGCGTTGTTGACCAGGATGTCGACCGAACCCATCGCCTCGGCGGCGGCCTTGGGCAGCGCCTCGACCGCGGCGGCATCGCCCAGGTTCGCCGTCACGACATGGGCGCGGCTGCCCAGACGGTCGGCCAGTTCGCGCAGCGGCGCCTCACGCGTGCCCGACAGGGTGACGGTCGCACCCGCCGCGTGCAGCGCCTCGGCAACCGCACCGCCGATCCCGCCCGAAGCCCCGGTCACCAGCGCATTCCTGCCCGTCAGATCAAACATCAAGCTCTTCTCCGTTTTCCAAATACCCCGGGGGAATCCCGCAGGGATGGGGGCGGAGCCCCCTTATGCCTTCAGCGCCGCGATATCGCCCGGCACGCCGATGTTGCGCACCACGGCATCCTTCGCGATGCGCCTGATCATGCCCGACAGGGCCTTGCCGGCACCGATCTCCCAGAACTCGGTGACACCGGCCTCGGCCAGATAGGCCACCGACTCGCGCCAGCGGACGGATCCCGTCACCTGCTCGACCAGCAGCCGGCGAATCTCGCCCGGCTCGGTCACGGGCGCGGCGCGGACATTGGCGACCAGCGGCACGGCGGGCGGCGCGATTTCGACGCCCGCCAGGGCCTCGGCCATCACCGCCGCCGCCGGCTGCATCAGCGCCGAATGGAACGGGGCCGAGACCGGCAGCATCAGCGCCCGCTTGGCGCCGCGCTCCTTGGCCAGCCCGGCCGCCCGCTCGACCGCTGCCCTGTGCCCCGAGATCACCACCTGCGCCGGGTCGTTGTCGTTCGCCGCCTGGCAGACCTCGCCTTGGGCGGCGTCGCGGGCGATCTCCTCGACCGCGGCAAGGTCCAGCCCCAGGATCGCGGCCATCGCACCCTGACCGACCGGCACGGCCTCTTGCATGGCCTGGCCGCGCAGGCGCAGCAGCCGGGCGGTGTCCGGCAGGCTCAGCGCGCCCGCGGCGCAGAGCGCCGAGTATTCCCCCAGGGAATGGCCGGCGACGAAAGCGGCATCCGCGATGCCGAAGCCTTCGGCCTCCAGCGCGCGAAACGCCGCCATCGAGGTCGCCATCAGAGCCGGCTGGGCGTTCTGGGTCAGGGTCAGCGTCTCGATGTCGCCCTGCCAGATCAGGTCGGACAGCTTTTCTCCAAGCGCCTCGTCCACCTCGGCAAAGACCGCCGCGGCCGCCGGATAGGCCTCGGCCAGATCCTTGCCCATGCCGACCACCTGGGCGCCCTGCCCCGGAAACACGAAAGCCCGCATCCTGATGTCCCTTTTTTGCTTCTTGCTTGTCCCAGCCTTAGCGGCTGGCGCGCGTCACGGCAACCGCGCCGCTCAGCGGGGAATGACGATCTCGGCGCGCAGGCCGCCCAGGCGCTCGCCCTCGACCAGGCGCAGCTGGCCGCCATGGGCGCGGGCGATGTCGGCGGCGATGGACAGGCCCAGGCCCACCCCTTCCTGTCCCTGGTTCTGGTTGCGCGCGGCGTCCAGGCGGGTAAAGGGCTTCAGCGCCTCGCTGCGGCTTTCGGGGGGGATGCCGGGCCCGTCGTCCTCGACCGAGATGCGGAAATAGCTGGGTCCAAGCGCGGCCTCGACCTCGGCGTGCTCGCCATAGCGCACGGCATTGCCGATCAGGTTCTCGACCGCGCGGCGCAGGCTGTCCTGGCGAAAGGTCGCGCGCCCCGCCAGATCGCCCTGCAGGTTCCCCAGCTTGACCGCCTGCCCCCCGCGCTGCGCATCCGCCACGATGCCGCGCACGAAGCTCAGGGCGGGCACCGCCTCGGGCGGCGCGTCCTGGGCGGCGTCGCGGGCATGGTCCAGAAAGGCGTCGACCATCCGCCCCAGCGCGGCCACGTCGCTTTCCAGGGCCGCAATCTCGTCGGGTTCGGGGGCCACGTCCGGCGACAGCATCGACAGGCCCAGCCGCAGCCGCGTCAGGGGGGTGCGCAGGTCGTGGCTGACGCCCGACAGCATCTGCTTGCGCTGTTCGTTCTGCCGCTCGATCCGGGCCCGCATCTCGAGGAACGCGGTGCCGGCGCTGCGGATCTCGCTGGCGCCCCCGGGGCGATAGGGGATGATCCGGCCCTTACCGTATTCCTCGGCCGCCCGCGCCAGCCGCTTGATCGGGCGCAGCTGGTTGCGCAGAAAGATCGTGGCGATGGCCGTCATCAGAAGCGAGGTGCCGATCATCAGCACCAGCAGCTGGTGCGGGTTCGAGGCGCTGACCCGCGCCCGCGGAAAAACCATCTCATAGGGGCCGAAACGGCTTTGCAGCGCGACCCGCACCTCGCGCCGCTGGTCCAGGTCCACGCCCTGGACATGGGGGACGCGCTGGTGCAGTTCCTCGATCACCACGCGGCCGGACAGGTCGAGGAAATCGTGCCGGTCGATGGCGGGACGCTCGGCCGGCAGCGTCACCTCGAGCCCCAGCGGCAGCGCCTCGCGCAGCGCGGCCTCGCGGGCGGCAGCCAGGTCCGGCGCCGCGTCGATCCGCTGGGCGACCAGGGCGATTTCGCGCGTCATGCCGAATGTCATCTGGCGCGTCACGTCCTCGAAATGGCGCTGCAGGAACATGACCGTGACGACGATGGTGACGACGACGATCGGCAGGAACAGGATCAGCGCCGCACGTCCGTAAAGGCCGCGGGGCATGATCCGCTTGAGCCATTCCCAATCCATCCAAAGCCCTTGCCTTGCCGCGCCTGACCGGGCCAAGTTAGCGCCATGTCCCACGCCCCGGAAGCCCTGCGCGTCATCACCGCCGACAACCCTTCGCCCCTGACCGGGCCGGGCACGAACACCTTCCTGCTGGGTCGCGCCAGCATCGCGGTGATCGACCCCGGCCCTGACCTGCCCGCCCATCGCGCCGCGATCCTGGCGGCGGCCGGCCCGGGTCGGATCAGCCATATCCTGGTCACCCATGCCCATCTGGATCACTCCGGCGGCGCGCGGGCGCTGGCGCAGGCCACCGGCGCGCCGATCCTGGGCTTCGGCCCGCCCGAGGCCGGCCGCTCCGCCCTGATGCAGCGCCTGGCCCGCGACGGTGGGCTTGAGGGCGGCGAGGGGCTGGACCATGGATTTAATCCCGACATCCGGCTGACCGACGGGCAAAGCGTCGAAACCGACGAATGGGTGCTGACCGCGCTGCACACGCCCGGCCATTTCGCCGGCCACCTCAGCTTTCAGTGGGGCGACCAGATCCTGTGCGGCGATGTCGTCATGGGTTGGGCGACGACGGTGATCTCGCCCCCCGACGGGGATCTGGGCGATTATTTCCGCAGCCTTTCCCGACTGGAAAACGCCGCGTCCCGCCGCCTGCTGCCGGCCCACGGCGCCCCGGTCGAGGCCCCGGCCCCGCGTCTGGCCGAGCTTGCCGCCCATCGGCGCGAGCGGACCGCCCAGATTCTGGCCGCCTTGGACCGCGGACCCGGCACGGCCGAGTCGCTTGCCGCCGGCATCTACGACATTCCCCGTGCGCTGATGCCCGCCGCGCGACGCAATGTCCTGGCCCACCTGCTGGCCCTGTCCGAGATCGGCGCCATCATCCCCGAGGGTCCCCTTGGCGCTGCCACCGTCTTTCGGACTTCCTGATGCTGCGCCTTGATTTCCTTGCGGATAATTTTTTCCAAAAAATATGCGACAGGCCTCTGGACGCGGCCGCAAGCCACCGCTATACACCGCCCCGTGTTCCGGCGTAGCTCAGCGGTAGAGCAGTTGACTGTTAATCAATTGGTCGTAGGTTCGATCCCTACCGCCGGAGCCAAAAATCCCTGATAATACAGAGATTTATGAGCAAGCCCCGCAAGGGGGCTTTTCTCGTTTCCGTTCTGGGGAACGCCGGGGGAACAAGGAACGGCTGGGGGAAACGTGTGACTTATTCACCCCGCTTCGCCGCCTCTCGGGCATAGGCCGCGCAGGTGCTGCAACAGTATTTCGCCGCTGCCCGCCTCGGGTTCTCGATCATCTTTCCGCACCATTGGCAGGGGCGCGGCTGATGCTTGCGGAAGGTCGTTTGTGCATTGCACCATACAGAGCAGAACCGCTGATCGTCGTGATGTGCGCAGAAGGGTTTGCCGCAATGTTCGCAGAGCCGGGGGAATTGCAGCCGGTAGCGCGCCTTTACGCGAACCCGCTGGCACGTCAGGCTGCAATACCTGGCCGTGCTGATCTTTTCCGGGGGAATGGGTTTGCCGCAGACTTGGCAGGGTGGACGGTCGCGCTTGGCATCCAGCCGTGCCTGCTTGTCCAGATCGTGATAAGCGCGCATGTAGCATTCTTTGCCACACCACTCGCGCACCTCGGCCCTCGGCCCATCGGGTAGGACCGCCCCACAGCCCTTGCAGTAATTCCGCAGGTCCATCAGAGCCGCCGAACGGCCATGTCCAGCGCCGCATTCTCGCTTGCGTCCCGCAGCCGCCCAAGATGCGCCGAATGAGATTGAGCGCAGATCCGGCTGCAAAACTTGTGATGGCCCTCGGGCAAGCCCTTGTGGCACCGAACGCAGCACGCGCGGCCAATCAGGGTTCCAGCCTCAGTGGTCCAATCCGGTTGTCCTTGGTTCCATGTCGGACGGATCGCCCGCACCACGCGGAAAGCGTCGTCCAGCATGTCCCGCGCCGCCAGATCGGCAGAGTTCCAGCCCCAGCCCTGCCTGCACAGGTCCGACCGGATGCCTGCCCTAAGCGGACCTTCCAACCCGAACAAACTGCCGGTGTCGCCCGCCTCGAAAGCCAGTCGGATCACGCGGGCCAGTTCTTGCACCAGCATGTTATAGCGGGCCTCGCCCAGACGCCCGCGACGGGCATCATGCGCCCGCCTTGCCCGCCGGTTGATGAGATGGAGCGGCATCTGGAGCATGGCTTATTCCGCCCAATCAATGAAAGCCAACGCATCCTTGATGGTCGCAGGGTCCAGCCCGGCCTCTTTTGCCGCCGCCATGGCTTGCAGCATCGTGGACAGCGCCCGCGCCTTGCCGCCAGCGTCGAAAGCCTGCATGGGTCTGACGCAATCAATCGCCACGGGCGTGCCTAGCTTTTCGGTTGCTTCCTCGGCCATCAGGTTGGCGATGGGTTGCAGCACCAACTGCGCCAGGTGCCGCTGCGCCTCGCGGACCATTGGCCCGGTCGTGGCGGGGTTGTGCAGGCCGGGCAGGATCCCGAACGCGCCGAAGATCGCGCCCTTGGCATCGGTCAGCAGCCGGTCGGCCAGGGTCTTGGACAGGTCCGGGCTAAGCTGATCCGGTGACTTGCCGATGTTCGGAGCCATGCCCGCCGCGACAGCCTGCGCCGTGCCTTCGATCACCAGAGCCGCGCCGCGCCGCCCTCGGAAGCTGCGCCGCATCAGCGCCATGTCCTCGACCGATCCCTCGGGAACGGGCACGATCAAGGATCCTATAGGCGAGTCCTGGTAAACGTCGCGCAAGGCGGTTTCGATGGCTTCCAGAAGCTGCGCCGACAGCTTGGCCCGGCCAAGGGGTGCAGAGCCTGCCCAGGGGGTGACAGCATCGCAGCCGATGCGGAAGTGCAAAACCTCGCCTGCCAGCACGGTCTCATTCCGCCCGCCGCCGATTTCAGGCAGTCCCACGCGATAGGCGCGGGGTTGGCCGTAGCGGGTCGAGATGTCCCAATCGGTCGCCGGGATCAGGCGGTCACGAATCAGGAAAAGGCATTCGCCCCGCAAGGCCAGAGCGCGGGCGGTGATTGCCATGTCCCGCCGGGTCAACAGATCGGTGCCGGTCACATCGGCCAGCGACAGGCCGCTTTCCCAGAGGCTCACAGAGGTCTGCACGGCTGCGGTCAGTTCGCCCAGGCCAGATGCGCCAGAAATCCATGCCTCACGGGCTGCCAGCAGCGCGCTTGTGAAGCCCGGCTGGATGGCGGCGCGGGTTTCGACAGGATCAGTTTTCCGCGTGAAAAATGACAGCAGGCCCATGTCACAGCCTCCAACGGTTGAGGGGGTGAACCTGGTGTGGCTGCCCATACCCGGTTGCTTGCCACGCCCGCGCCTCGATCTGCGCTGCCGGATAGGCCGGGCGGGTGACGGCGCTAATCTCGAACAGCGCCGCGCGGGTGATGGTGCGCAGGATGCCCGCCCCGCGCCGCTCGATCCGTTCGCCGCCCTGATCCACGCGGAAGCCAGGGCTAAGGCCACGGATCAGGCCCTGGCCATGAGCCGCCAGAAAGTCCCGCGCCCATGTCGTGCCGCCGTCAATCTCGGCCTCGATGGTCAGCGCGTCGTCAGCGTCCCGCAGGGACAGGTTGCCCGCCGCCGTGGAGGCGAGAGGCTTTGCATAGTCGTGCTGCGAAAGCAGGTGGATTTCGCCGCCTGCCTCGAGCCGGTCAGCGAAAGCGCGCGGGGCGATAACCTCACGCCGCCCCCGTGCCAGTTCGGTTTCGGCCCCGTAGGGGAACCGCGCCGAAAGACGGGTTGCCCCGCCCTCGGCCCGGATTTCCAGCGTTCCGAGATTACCGCCCCACAGCATCAGGGTTCACCAATGCCGGTCAGGATGCGGGTCTGCATCCCGCGCGGGACGGTAAAGTCAGCGGTGACAAGCCCGGTCAGCACCAGCTGGCCCGAGTGGGCTTTGGTGTAAGGATCGCGGATCAGGTCAACGCCGCCCCAGATGCCCAGATAGCCCGGTGCCACGCCCTGCACGGTCGCGGTCAGGATCGCGGTTTCGTCGGGGATCACGTTCGAGATTGCCGGGGTGCCGACATGCTTGGTCAGGCGGTCCCATTCCGAAACAGCCGTGCCGGTGATGAGCGCATCGTCCAGTTCGGCCCAGATCGCCGGGTCAAAGCCCAGGTTCACCTGGTTGGCTGCCGTGATGGCGTTGGCTTCCATGAACGCCACGATCTGCGCCCGGAACGCGGCCCAGGTCGCGGTTGCACCAACTGCCGTCACAGGGATGCCATAGGTCGCCGCGCCGGGGACGATGCCCAGAGGTTCGCCAGCCGCGCCGCTGCCGTTCACGACAACCCGGTCCAGTTCCGCGCCGATGGCTGCGTTCATGTCGCGCCGGATGGCCTGTTCCAGCCCTTCGCCCGCCTGTTTCAGCGCCTTGCGGCTGATGACCATTTGAGCGCCCCCGGTATGATCCGGGTTCAGGCTGCGTTCGGTCGTGTCGAAGGGGGAAGGCCCGCCCACGTTGCCAAGTTCGGTCGTCTGCCAGCCAAAGACAGCGCCAGCGGTCGCCACGGGAAAGGCCAGTTCGCCCGCCGTGATGTTGATACGCTGGATCCCGAGACGCTCGGCAACCGAGTTCGGGAAAATGCGGTCGATGATCGGGCGGATCGTCTTGGGGTTCGGCACATCAGCCGCGACGGTTTCGCCCGCACGGGTTTCCAGAGCCGCCAAGGGGATCGGGATGCCCTGATAACCGCCCTTGCTGCGCAGTTCCTGCACAACCTCGGCAGTCGCGCCCGAGAGCGCCCGGCCTTCGTCCAGCGACAAGGCCACTTGCCGCAGTTCAAAGCGCCCGATCAGTTCCGCAAATTCACGATCCGAACGGGTTTCCAGATCGGCCCCGGCTTCGCGCCGTTCCTGATCCTCGGCCACCAGAGCGGCACGATAGCGGGTTTCGTTGGTGCGATATTCCTGATCCATGGTTTCCATGGAGCGGGTTTCGTCCTCGGTAGGGTTTTCCTTACCCACCAGACCCGCCAATGCCTGCCGGATTTCCGACTGGCGACGGGCGATCTTCACAGAGTCCAGCATTTGATACCTCATGTTGCCGGGTTGGGATTTGTCGCCAGATCGGCAACGAGTTGCCCCCAGGCTTGCCGCTCGGGGGTGATGATCGGCGCGGGATGCCCGCACTCGACCCTGGTTTTCTTTGTGTGGCAGGAGCTGCACCGAACGGCGCAATTCGCCGGGTCGAACGCCAGTTCGGGATGCGTCCGCACGGGCAGGATATGGTCGATTTCCAGCCGCCCGCGCCGGGTGCCGCAGTCCACGCAAGCCCATCCGTCCCGTTCCAGCACGATATGGCGCAGCACCTGCCAGCGTTTGGTTTTCAGGACGGGCCGGGAGTAGCGCCGCCATTCGTCGCGCGTCACGCCCATTGCAGCCTCGCTTTCCGGGCCGGTGCCGCCTTCATGCGCTGCCCCTGCGCCACCGCCAGCACGGTCGCCGCCGCAGCGTCGATGCGCCCAAGGCTGCGGCCCTTCGCCAGCTTGGCGTTCATGGCCGGGTCCAAGAGTGTCAATCGGCATCCAAACGTGCCCCCCGATCGGCGCCCAAAAGTGACCCCTCTGGCGATGTAGGAAGCAGGCCCGTGGCGGCGTAGCTTTCCAGCTGGCGCAGCCGACGCGGGCCTGCGTTTTGTGGGGCGGTCAGACTCGGGTTTTGATGCGCCAGCTGTCGTTGCCGGTCTCAACGATGTCGCAGTGGTTCAAACGATCGAGCAGCGCGGTGGTCATCTTCGCGTCTCCGAAGACGGTCGGCCACTCCCCGAATGCGAGGTTGGTGGTGACGATGACGGAAGTCTGCTCGTAGAGCTTGCTGACCAGATGGAACAACAACTGGCCGCCGGATTGGGCAAATGGCAGGTAGCCGAGTTCATCAAGGATGACGAAGTCGAGCCGCATCAGATGATCCGCAAGCCGGCCCGCCCTCCCTGCGCGGGCTTCGGCCTCCAGCCTGTTCACCAGATCGACGACGTTGAAGAATCTGCCCCTTGCACCGTTGCGGATGACGGCTCGCGCGATGGCCACGGAGATATGGGTCTTGCCGGTCCCAGTGCCGCCGACCAGCACGATATTGCGCTGCTGATTGAGGAATTCCCCGCTGGCCAGATCCCGCACCAACGTCTCGTTGATAGGCGTATCATCGAAGGTGAACTCTTCAATCTCCCGGGCATAGGGTAGCTTGGCTGTGGTAATCTGGTATTTGACCGACCGCGCCTTCTTCTCGTTGATCTCGGCGGCCAGAAGATCACCAACGATTTGGCGGGGTTCATGCTGGCGGCGCACAGCCACCGCCATGAGTTCGTCGTAAGCAGCGCGCATCCCGTAGAGCTTCAAATCGCCCATTGCGGCCATGATGTCGGCACGCTCCATCAGCTGGCCCTCCGCAGCAGATCATAGCGGGCGCAGTCCGCCACAGGTTCATGGGTCAACTTCAAGGCCGGAGAGGTCAGCAGAAGCGGTGGTGGCTCCGGATCGCGCCTGCGGGACAGAATATTTAGGATCACATCGGCAGAATGGACGCCTTGCGAGAGGGCTTCGGCACATGCTTTTTGCACCGTAGGCATGCCTTCCGTTAGCACAGCGCCGAGGATCTTTACCATCTGGCGGTCTCCATCCGAGGAACCCTGCAGCTTGCGGCGGATCTGTTCGAGAGCTCCGGGAAGAACCCAGTCTTTGAACGGGGCACCGTTACGCAGAGCCCCGGGTTTGCGAAGAAGAACAGGCACATAGTGCCAAGGATTGTAAACTGTTCGGTCTCGGCCGAAGTGGCGCGGGTGGTCTCCGACCAATCGACCCTCCTGCCGGATCTCGATCCGTTCCGCATAGGCCCTGATCTCGACCGGCCGCCCGACAGCCGTTGCCGCGACAGAGTATTTGTTGTTATCGAACCGCACGAGGCAGGTCTTCGATACCGCCGCAGGCAGCGAATGGAAGCCGTCGAAGCGCCCGGCATAGGGGACAAGGTGCGGGCGCTCTTTCTGAAAGACCTCCCAGACAGTCTTGTCCGTCAGCTCGGGATGTTTGCTGCTTCTGGCCGAGGCGATGCACTTATCCAGAAGCCAAGCGTTCAGTTCCTCGTAGCTCTTGACCCTGACCCGGGGCGAGAAGAACCGTTGGCGGACCGTGCCGACCTGGCTCTCCACCTGACCTTTCTCCCAACCCGAAGCCGGGGTGCAGGCGATGGGATCGACCAGATAATGGCTGGCCATCTGCAGGAATCGACGATTGTAGAGGCGCTCCTTGCCAACGAAGATGGTCTCCACCGCTGTCTTCATGTTGTCGTAAATCCCGCGAGTGCAGGTGCCCTTGAAGAAGGCGAAAGCCCGATCATGGGCGTCGAACACCATCTCCTGCGTCTCGCGTGGATAGGCCCGCACGAAGAACATCCGGCTGTGGCACAGGCGAACATGGGCCACCTTGATCGTGGTGGTCGCCCCATCAATGAGGACAACCTCGTGGCTCCAGTCGAACTGGTAGGCTTCACCGGGGGCAAAACTCAGCGGCACGAAGGCGGACGAGGCACCGGAGCTTTGAGTGCGCGCCCGGACCGAGGCATAGCGGCGGACCGCATCATATCCGCCTTCATAACCGAGGCCGCGCAGTTCCTCGTAGATCTGGATCAGCGTCAGGCGTTCCCGGCTGGCCCGCGCGGCATTGATCTCAAGCAACCGGTTAAGTTCCTCCAGCCAGGCACCCAGCTTCGGGCGTGGCTGCACGGTCCGGGTATAGGTGAACTCCGTAATCCCGGTGCGGATCACCTTCCGCACCACCTTCTTCGACAGCTTCAGATCGCGGCAGATCGTCTTGATCCCCTTGCCCTCGGTAAAATGTAGCCGCCTGATTTTTGCGATTGTCTCCACGATCAGCATCCTGCGCTCGGCCTCCGATAATCATCGAAGGCACATTGGACCCAACCCCCGGTCAGTGGGGTCCCTTTTGGACGCCGATCACCCCAGAAGCGGGGTCCTTATTCCACGCCGTTCAACAAGATGCAAAATAGGTTATAAATAGCATCACGATCAGAGTAATGAAAGTTTTGCTTACCTTCCGACCGGCAGGGGCAGCGGAAATGGTGATATTCTTTACCACAATTCCCACATATACGCCAAATACCGGGACGAACATTGAAATCGTGGATATGTATGTTTCAAGCTTGGTTACTCTTGGATAGAGGAAGATTGCGCAAAAAACGATGAGTGTGATGTGAGCTAACACAACAGCTATCGAAAGTATTGCCCTTAGCTTTCCTGCACTCAATTCCAGTCCTCAACCTGCCCATCCACGCGTTCTGAAATGCGTTTAGCTATGTGATTTCTGAGGATCTCGAAACCGTCATCATAATCGAGAGAGGTGAATCCCGTGGTTGGCTTTGTAGAGTTCACAGGCCATCGACGGATGCTCGTGACCGGAAGGTCTATCGTTATGCTGAAAGTGTCGCTAAACATTTGGTTGGGGTATACTTCCCAGTGAGACTTCTCCCAGACGCCAGCGCGTCCAGAAACTCCTGTCGCGGGTGCGAGAACATCCGCAACTATTCGTCCATTTCCCAGAGAAACTGAACACGTTATGTTCTGATCTGTTTTGCAGGGGCGGCCGATGATTTCCTCTAACGCATCCTCTACAACAGACATTAGCCTCCCAATCCCCTCTCCCCGCAACTCATAGAATGTTCTGCCGCTTACCGTAACAAATGCTGGCGGTGACCCGGCACCCTCGCCAAATCTTCGAGCCCAGTATGCGACCACCGATTTTTCCCGGAGCCACAGCACAACGTCATTCTCGAATCCAGAGATAGCAAGCCCGCAGTACCTTTCCAGATTGGACGGCATTAGCATTCTACGCTTAGGCACGCTCCAAGAACCATTCGCAGCAGGTCCGACAACTTCATCATCGGAGCACTTGCTAAATCTGCTTACGGGTAACTTCGATATCTCGTTGAATAGTTGGCGCTCATGGGTTCTATCTGCTAAAACTGCAAACCACTGTGGTATACATCCGCCGTCTGAGCAGTAGTAGACACCCTGGCAGGTTTCCAATTCTCGCATGGAAGTATTTTCGTTTGAAATTTCGGCCTCGCAGTAAATTGAATCCTGCAAGATTCGATGTAGTGGGAGCAAAGCCGACTGAGCTTCTGCTTCGAAACAAGCCAAGGCAAACGTGATCGCAATAAAAATATTGCGCATACTATTGAACCTCTTATTAAGCCTATTACAAACGTGTGCTTATTTTAGCATAACGAGAATCGCGACGAAAAACAATCGACTTCTTCAGTAAAGGGAAAGGTCCCCGTCCAGTTCGATACGAACGTCCTACACGGAACTCCTCCAAGCCAACCCAGCGGGCCGGTTTAGCAGGCCGCTGAAATAGTCGCCGAGCCGGAACTGTTTTCCGTCGTTGCAGACTTGGCAGCCCGACCTCTGGCTTTTGGGTCCGGAAGGCGCGTGTGCCCCACGAGGTTTTTCATCGTCACGCGGCCAGCAGTCGTGGCAACCGGGCGAGGTTGTTGGCGGCCATGGTCAAGATGAAGCGTGAACGGACCCTTTCGAGGCCGCGATAGACGGTCTGGGCCATGCCGCCGACGGTCTTGGCCCAGCCGAAAGCCTCTTCGATCCGTTTGCGGTGCTTGATCGACAGGGCGTATCCCTCGTGCCGTGTGGTTCTGGCGTCGATTGCTGAATATCTCGATTTCTGTGCGACATGCGGGGTAACACAGGCCTGCCTGAGATCAGCAACGAACTCGGCCGCGTCGAAGCCCTTGTCCGCGCCCAGCGTCAGCCGTCGGGTCGACCCCGGGGAATGGCGATGGATCATGTCGAGGGCGGCGCGCCGTTCCGCATGACCGTCGGCCTGCGTCAGGTCGCCCTGCACGATGAGCCCGTTCCGGTTCTCCATCAGGGCATGGCCCATGAAGCAGAGCATGGCGCCGGTTCCAGGAGATTTCTTGTAGAGCCGGGCATCCGGGTCCGTGGTGGAAGCATGGGTGGCGTTGGACCGCTTCTCGCCCTTGAAGTCGACCTCGGCATTGCGGCTCTGGCGCGTGGGTCGGGGCATCTGGGCGGTTTCAACTTCGGTTGTTTCGGTTTGATCTTGAGCAGT
>NZ_KK211403.1:51698-61527 GCF_000622145.1 Paracoccus yeei ATCC BAA-599
GGATCAGGCGCACTTCATGTCCAAACGTCTCGAAAGCGCGGCCCCAGCCATGCGCCGTCGCACACGCCTCCATGGCGACAACGCACCGCGGTACCTGAGACATGAACGCAAGTAGCTGGCCACGCGAAAGCCTTTTGCGAAACACGACGGATCCGTCGTGACCGGCACCGTGCAGGTGGAAAATGCGCTTTGCCAGATCGATCCCGATAATCGTAACCTCGGACATGGATGCTCCCTCCTTCTGTGATGGCTTCAACACGCATCACATTGGCACATTGCGATGCCGTCAGGTGGGGGCATCCACGCCATCAACATGACTAGGGTATAATCCTATGCTGTGGGATAGAACCTCTCTCAGCTGTTCGTTCAGCTGCTTCACGAAGGTCGTTGCCAAAGGGCTTGGCATACTGTTGCTGCGCTGAACCAGGCCGACGACCCGAGAGACGCCGCCGGTCTCGATCTCGAGCGCCGTCAGACCGGCAGGCAGCGTGGTGCAGGCAAGCGCGGGCAGCAGCGTGACCCCGGCATTCGCCCGGACCATCGCCAGCAGAGAAGTGATATTCCTGATCGTCAGCCGGGCCTTGTCGACCATCTCCGCATATTCAGGCGCGTTTATTGCCCGCGCGGATTCGTTGACGATCAGATCTTCGGTCAGCAGATCCTGCCAGCAAAGGGGTCGGGGAAGCCGAGCCAAAGGGCTCTCGACTGCACAGACCAGTCGGAAAGGGTCCTCGAACAGCGGTGCAAAGGACAGGGGCAGCTTGCCCGGCGGCGGGCCGCCGATACCGATATCAGCCTCGCCGGTGACGACCATTTGCTGAACCTGATGACTGTCGGTATCCACCAGGCTGACGGCTGCGCCGCTCTGGCGGCGAAGGAACTCGCGCAGGATCGGCGGCAGGATGCGTGATGCGACCGATGGCACCGCCACGATATGCAGACGGCCCAGCCGGCTCTGGGCAAAGGCCTTGATCGTCTCGATGCCGCGGTCGTGGTCACGGATCATCACCTCGGCCATGTCGCGGACATAGGTTCCCAGAACGGTCAGCCGGCTTTTGCGGTCCTGTTCGAATAGGGGCCCGCCCAGTTCGTCCTCAAGCGCGGACAGCGTCATCGACACCGACGACGGGGTGCGCAGCAGGCGCGTGGCGGCGTCCTTAATATTGCCCTCCTCTGCCACCGTTAAAAAACTTCGCAGCATCTCGATCTTGATTGCCACTTCACACCTGCTTCAGGTTTTCTTAATCAAATGCCAATTTTTCAAGATTGATTGAAATCTCAGGGAAGCGCTAGGTACTGTCAACCCGCTCGTCAAGAAATACGGGGAATCAACATCGGAGCATCCACATGACCAGCATCAAGGTCTGCCTGACCTGTTCGGCCCTGGCCCTTGCCGCCCTGCCCAGCGGGCAGGCGCGTGCCGAGCCCAATTGCGGAAATGCCGGCACCATCACCATAGCGGAAATGACCTGGGCTTCTGCCGGAATGCTCGCCCAGGTAACCCAGCGCATCCTGCAGGATGGCTTCGGCTGCGACACCGCGCTGCAACCCGGCGACACTGTGCCCGTCGCCAGCTCGATGCTGACGCGCTCGCAACCGGATATCGCGCCCGAGCTTTGGGTTTCGACCGCGCAGTCGGTCTGGGACCAGATGATTGCAAAAGGCAATGTCTACAAGGCCTCGAACACCTATACCGAGGGCGGTATTGAGGGCTGGTGGGTGCCCGACTACATGGTCGAGGCGAACCCCAAGCTGAAATCCCTCACCGATCTGGCCGCAAACTGGAAGGATTTCGCCGACCCCTCGAACCCGGAAAAGGGCCGCTTCTATGGCTGCCCTCCGGGGTGGGGCTGCGAGATCATCTCGGACAACCTGTTCAAGGCGCTGGATCTAGGCAAGACCTTTGAGGTGTTCTCGACCGGCTCGGGCGAGAACCTGAAGGCGTCGATCGCCCGGGCGGTGGCGGCGCGTCAGCCCTTTGTCGGCTGGTATTGGGGGCCGACCGAGGTGATCGGGAAATACAAGCTGGTCCGGCTGGACATGCCCGCCTATGACCCGGTCAAGTTCAAGTGCCTGACCCAGACCGACTGCGCCAACCCCGAGGTGACGGGATGGGCCCCGGGCGAGGTCGCGGTCGCCGCGACGACGCGTCTGCGGACCGATGCCCCAGACGTGGCGGCGTTCCTGTCCAAAATGACCGTTCCCAATAACGACATGAACGCCATCCTGGCTTGGGCCGATGTCGCCAGCGCCAGCCCCGAGGAGACTGCACAGCATTTCTTTCAAACCTACCCGCAGGTCTGGAAGACATGGGTTCCGGCCGATGTAGCCCAGCGCGTCGAGGCTAAGCTGGCCGACTGATTGCCCCCGGGGAACGGCAGCGCCTTTCCCTCCCCCATTTACCTGCCGGTCGGCACACGCGATTTGTTGCACGCCTGGCCCGCGCAAGATGGAGAAACCGCATGGCGCAGGGCTTTCCCGAAATCTTTGACGTCAGGACATTCGGCGCGGCGCTGGACGATGCCTTTACGGGCATTGTCTCGACCTATGGCACCGCGCTGAGCAATTGCTTTCTGCCATTGCTGAAGATGCTTACCCTGTTCGAACAGACATTGCAGGCGCTGCCCTGGTGGTCAGTCGTGCTGGGTTTGGCAGTTCTGGCCTGGGCAATGTCCAGAAGCTGGAAAACGGCGCTGCTGGTCGGCCTGCTAACCTTTGGCATCGGGGTGGTGGGCGTGTGGAACGCGGCCATGTCGACGCTGGCGCTGATGCTGGTTTCGACGCTGCTCGCCATCCTGATCGGCGTGCCGCTGGGCATCGCAATGTCGCGCTGGAACGGCTTGCGCGCGGTCGCGCTGCCGGTTCTGGACATCCTGCAGACCATGCCGATCTTTGTTTACCTGATTCCCTTTGTCATGCTGTTCGGCCCAGGCAAGATCCCTGCCCTGCTGGCGACGATCACCTTTGCCATCCCGCCCGTCATCCGCTTGACCGATCTGGGAATTCGTCAGGTCGACGCGGAGACCATCGAAGCGGCGCATTCCTTTGGGGCCTCGCCCACCCAGACGCTTTTGTCGGTTCAGCTTCCGCTGGCGCTGCCGACGATCATGGCAGGCATCAACCAGACCACGATGATGGCGCTTTCGATGGTGGTCATCGCCTCGATGATCGGCGCGGGCGGACTGGGCTATCAGGTCCTGCAGGGCATCCAGAGGCTGGAGGTCAGCCGCGGGTTGCTGGCGGGGGTAGGCATCGTCCTTATGGCCATCATTTTCGACCGGATAGCACAGGGCTACGGCCAAAGGGTTCAGCGCGCCCGGAAACAGGAGAGCTGAAGCATGGGTCAAGAAATCAAGATCCGGGTCGAGAATGTCTGCAAGATCTTCGGCCCCAATCCTGCCAAGGCCCGCGAGCATGTGCGCACCGGCATGGGCAAGGCCGAGTTGCTGCAGGCGACAAACCACGTCCTGGGCCTGCACGACATCAATCTGGACATTCCCGCCGGACAGGTCTTCGTGATCATGGGCCTGTCCGGGTCGGGCAAGTCCACGCTGATCCGGCATTTCAACCGCCTGATCGAGCCCACCGATGGTCGCATCCTGATCGACGGTCAGGACATCCTGCAGTTGGGCACGCTTGATCTGCGCGAACTGCGGCGCCGTCGTATTTCGATGGTGTTTCAAAAATTCGGCCTGCTGCCACATCGCACCGTGCTGGACAACGTGGCCTATGGCCGGATCGTCGGCGGCGAGCCCGCAGCCGTCGCGCGCCGCAAGGCGGCCGAGTTCATTGGCGTGGTCGGGCTGACCGGCTTCGAAAGCCATCTGCCGTCCCAGCTGTCGGGGGGCATGCAGCAGCGGGTCGGGCTGGCCCGCGCGCTGGCCACCGATGCCGAGATCCTGCTGATGGACGAAGCGTTCAGCGCGCTGGACCCGCTGATCCGCACCGAGATGCAGGTGCAGTTGAAGGCGATCCAGAGCCAACTGGGCAAGAGCGTGGTCTTCATCACCCATGATCTGGACGAGGCGCTGTATCTGGGCGACACCATCGCGATCCTCAAGGATGGCCAGTTACGCCAGGTCGGCAGCGGCAACCAGATCCTGATGACACCCGCCGATGATTACGTCAGCCGCTTCGTGCGCGACGTGAACCGCGCGAGGGTGCTGTCCTGTGGTGGGCTGGCGCGGCTGCAATGCGAGGGCTGGTCCACGCAACCGGGGCAATCGCCCCGCCTGATGGCGCCGGACGGCAGCGCCGCCCCTTATGACGAGATCGACGCCGACGCGCCGCTTGAGGCCGCGTTCGCCACACTGGCGGCCGCCGCCACCCCGGTCGTTGTCACCAGCAACGGACGCGCCATCGGGCTTTTGGACCGTGGCGCCGTGCTGGGCGCCCTACACCGCCCAGCCGCACAGTAAGAACCGAAGGACAAACAGATGGAACAGCAAACCGGGCTCTATGTCGCGGGCCAATGGCAGCGCGGCGAGACAGAGATCGAAAACCGCAATCCTTCGGATCTGGCCGATGTGATCGGCCATTACGCGCAAGCCACGGTGGCACAGGTGGATCAAGCCATCGCCGCCGCGCGCAAGGCCCAACCATTATGGTGGGCCGCTGGGATCCAGAAGCGCCATGACGTGTTGATGGCAATCGGCACCGAGCTGATGGTCCGCGCTGACGAGATCGGCCGCATCATCTCGCGCGAGGAAGGCAAGCCGCTGGCCGAGGGGCGCGGCGAGGTCTATCGCGCCGGCCAGTTCTTTACCTGGTTCGCGGCCGAGGCCCTGCGCCTGGCTGGCGAGCGCGTGGAAAGCGTGCGCCCCGGCATCGGCATCGAGGTCCGGCGCGACCCGGTGGGCATCGTCGCCGTCATCAGCCCGTGGAATTTCCCGATCGCGACCCCGGCCTGGAAGATTGCGCCGGCCCTGGCCTATGGCAATGCGGTGCTCTGGAAGCCTGCCAATCTGACCCCAGCCAGCGCTGTTGCCCTGACCGAGATCATCGCCCGCCAGGACATCCCGGTCGGCCTTTTCAATCTGGTGCCCGGTGCCGGGCGCGACATCGGGCAAAGGCTGATCGAAAGCCCGGCACTGGACGCGATCACCTTTACCGGCTCGGTGCCGGTCGGGCGCGCCATCGCCGCCTCGGCCATCGTCAACATGACGAAGTTGCAGATGGAGATGGGCTCGAAGAACCCGATGGTCATCATGGACGACGCCGATCTGGACCTGGCGGTCGCCCATGCCTGCAACTCGGCCTTTGGCGGCACCGGCCAGAAATGCACCGCCGCCAGCCGCCTGATCGTGCATGAGCGCGTGCATGACGAATTCGCAGCCCGACTGGTCGCCGCTGCAAAGGCCCTGGAAGTCGGCCCGGCGCTGGCCTCGGGCACGCAGATCGGCCCGGTGGTCAGCGCAGCCCAACTGGCGCAGAACCTGGATTACATCGCCATCGGCAAGGCCGAAGGGGCGGACCTGCTGTGCGGAGGCGAGCGTCTGAACCGCCCGAGCGAGGGCTATTATATGGCGCCCGCCGTCTTCTCCGGCACCCGCAACGACATGCGTATCAACCGCGAGGAAATGTTCGGTCCGATCACCTGCCTGCAGCGCGTGTCGGATTATGACGAGGCACTGGCCGTCGCCAATGATAGCGAATTTGGCCTGACTGCCGGCATCATGACGGCAAGCCTGGCCCGCGCCAACCACTTTCGCGCCAACATGCGGGCGGGCTGCGTGATGGTCAATCTGCCTACCGCCGGCACCGATTACCATGTGCCCTTCGGCGGGCGCGGCGCCTCGAGCTATGGGCCCCGCGAACAGGGTCGCTATGCGGCCGAGTTCTTTACCACGGTCAAGACCAGCTATATCGCCGAGGGGACACCGGAATGAACCCCGTCGTCGATGCGGTGCAATACGCGAACTGGTCCGAGCGAATCTTTCGCCAGATGCGCGAAGGCGGCGTGGATGCCGTCCATGTCACGGTCACCTATCACGAGACATTCCGCGAAACCGTGCAGAACCTGACAAAATGGGCGCGCCACTTCGAGGCGTTTCCCGATCTGATCTTTCCGGGCCGCGCGGCCGCCGACATCGACCTGGCCCGTCAGACCGGCCGCACGGCGATCTTTTTCGGCGCGCAGAACCCCAGTTGCATCGAGGACGACATCGGCCTAGTCGAGATCCTCCACCGGTTGGGGCTGCGCTTTATGCAGCTGACCTACAACAACCAGTCCCTGCTGGCTTCGGGCTGTTACGAGGCCAGCGATTCCGGCCTGACCCGCATGGGTCGCGAGGTCGTCGCCGAGATGAACCGCGTCGGCATGGTCGTGGACATGAGCCATTCGGGCGAGCGCTCGACCTTGGAGGCGATCGAGCATTCGACGCGCCCGATCGCCATCACACACGCAAACCCGGCTGCCTGGCACCCGGCGCGGCGCAACAAATCCGAGACGGTGCTGCGCGCCCTTGCCGAAACCGGCGGCATGATCGGCTTTTCGACCTATCCGCATCACCTGCGCGGCGGCAGCGACTGCACCTTGCAGGATTTCTGCGATGCGGTGGTGCGCACCGCCGACATGATCGGCCATGACAAGGTCGGCATCGGCAGCGATCTGTGCCAGGATCAGCCGAACAGCGTGGTCGAATGGATGCGGTCCGGGCGTTGGACCAAACGGGTCGACTTTGGCGAGGGCAGCGCCGAGAACCCGGGTTTTCCCGCGATGCCCCACTGGTTTCGCGACAACCGCGACTTCGGCAATATCGCGGCCGGGCTGCGGGCCGCCGGCCTGTCCCAGAGCAGCGTGGCTGCGGTGATGGGCGGCAACTGGTATCGGTTTTTCAACGAAAGCTTTGGACCGGCAGCATCATGACACCGCACCCGATGGACGTCTCTGGAGCCACGATCCGCCCCAGGCCTCCGGCTCAGGTGATGCGCCTGGAAAGGCTGGGCGCCTCGCACCCGACGCGGTTGTCGTTCCTGCGCAGCCTGCTGCGTCGCCTTGCCCGCGAAGGCTGGCGGTTCGACCGGCCGCTATTTGAATTGGACGGGAAGGGCGTGGGCCGGGCGATCTATCGTGCCGCAGGCCCCCACCGAAGCTATGCGCTGGTTGCGTTCTCGCATGATCTTCCCGACGAGATGCGCAGCGACCGTGTCATTGCCACGGCGTGGGACGCGACATTCGCCTTGTTCGACGGCACCCCCACCGCCGAGGATCTTGACCGTCTCGCGGCGAATGTGCCCTTGCAAGAGGCCGGCCGCATCGCGCAAAGCGAACTGACGCTCAGCCGCGCCAACCGCTCGGTGCGGTTGTTTCACCATGTCGTCGCGCGATTGGCCGCTGATCTGCAACCCGATACCGCCGAGCTTGATGCGGTGGGCTATCTCATGCGGACAACTGCGGTTTACGGCTCCGGCAAGTTCGGGGCGGCGGATCGGGACGAGATCGCCGCGCGGCCGGAATTGCAGGGACCGTTCCAGGCCGAGATGCTGACAGTCTGGCTGATCCGCGCCTTTACCGTCGATCTGGTCGAACATCTGGCCCGGGTGCGGGGCGGGCCGGGCGCCGTCCGATTGGATCCGGCACTGCGGCGCCGGTTGGGGGTGGGGAATTCGACGGGGCTAGGCATGGCACCATTCTTGGTGCGCCACCCCCTGTTATTGAACAACTGGATCGCGGCGCGCGAAACCGCGCTGGCCCGGGTGCGCGCGATGCCTCAGGCCACGCCCGAGACCGTTGCGGCCTTTGCCAAGGCGCTGGCCCATGCGCGCGAGAATGCAACATTGTGGCACAGCGATCACCCAGGGCAGATGGCCAAGCTAGCCCTGCTCCGGGCGGATCTGGCGCGGCTGGACGGCCATCTGCCGGGGCATTCCTGGCAGACCCCTATGCCTTGGGACCGGTTGTGGACCTGGGGCGAGCACGCCCTGGGGATCGAGGCGCAGGAAATGCTCTGCGCCTTGCTGCTGGAGCCGCATGGCAACCTGATCGACGATCTCGCCGACAGCATGTCTGCCGACGAGGCCGCGGCGTTCGAGATCGACGGCTCGATGCCACTGGCCGAGCTGCGCCGCCTGCTGCACACCCATTACGACTGGGCGTTGGCGGTCGATTATGCGCAAGCCGATGCCGTCGCGCGCTTTTGGTATGTCTCCGAAGAAAAGCTGGAGCCGCGTCTGGGCCGCCGCGGCAGCGACTCCGGCGACGACCGCGAGCAACGTTTGGACACAGGCCGCCGGGCGGCCGCTTTGTCCGAGGCGTTGAAGACTGCCCGCGACAACGACTTGGCGACGTTTCTGCGGTCCCACCCCGAACACCGGCTGATGGTGCGCAGGGTCCAAATCACCGCCCGAGCGGGCTATGCCGAAATCCGCGACAATCTGATCGCGCGCGACATGCTGCCCATCGATTTGCTGCGGTGCAAGCTGGCATTCTTTGGTGCCAACCGCTTCGATCCCCGCTCGGACCTCTGGGTGCGCATCAACCTGTTCGCAGGCGAGCCCTATCCTGACGAGATGGAGACCGCCCGATGAGCAATGGTTCTGCCCCTGTGGATGGCGTCCTGACTCCATCCCGCGCCGAGATAGAGGCGCTTTGCCTCAAGACCGCCCGCGCGGCGGGTTTGGAATGGGGACTCGCCGAGGATGCTGGCCGTTCGGTCGCCGTGCTGGAGCGGGCTGGCCTGCCCGGTCTGGACTGGTTCCTGGCTTGGCTTGAATCCCCTGCCGGAACGGCTGTCGATCTGGGCAATCCCGCCGCCACAGCCCTGTGCCCGATCCGCTCAGGCGCCGTGCTGATCGACCATGGCCTGCGCCTTCGCCTTCCGTTGAGCCTGCCGGATATGATCGTTCCCGGGCTGCTGATCGGCTTTCTGCTTCGCCATCCGGCTGGCTTCGAAATGGCGTGGTCGGGCGGCAAGGCGCGGATCGGTGCGACGCGCGCGACGTTCGAAGGTCTGCCCCTGCCGCGGCGGGGTTCGGTTGCCCTGCACCACGCGATCGTCACGCCAGGGTCGCTCGGCCATGCGCCGCGCCGCCCCTGTCCGATCGCGGTCTGGCAGGATCTGAACCGCCTTGCCCTGGCCATCACGGTTCCCGCCACCGCCGTTTCCCGGACCGGTGCGGGGGCCGGAACGCATGACAATGATTGAGACCTTCCAATGACCGATACCATCCGCATGTCGCTCGCCGATATCGAAGCCCTGAGCAGCCGCGCCCTGATGTGTGCCGGCGCAGGCGCCGAGGCTGCCGCCTCGGTCGGCCGGTCCACCATGCTGGCCGAGCGCGACGGCATCGCCAGCCACGGCCTGATGTATGTGCCGATCTATGCTGAGCATCTGCGCTGCGGCAAAGTCGACGGCGCGGCGCGGCCAGTCGTCTCGCGCCCCGGAGCCGGCGTGATCACGGTCGATGCGGCCTCTGGCTTCGCCCATCCGGCCATCGATGCCGGTTTTCCGCTGCTGATCGACGCGGCGCGTCAGAACGGCATTGCCGCGCTCGCGATCCGGAACTCCTACAATTGCGGCGTTTTGGGCCATCATGCTGAGCGGATCGCAAGCGCTGGGCTGCTGTCGCTGTGCTTCACGAATGCACCGGCCTCGATTGCTCCGGTCGGGGGCGCAAAACCTATCATCGGAACCAACCCATTCGCTCTGGGCGTCCCGAATGGAGCGGGCGCGGCGGCGCTTGTTATCGACCAGAGCGCCAGCGTGGTCGCCAAATCCGAGATCGCCCGCCGTGCCGCCGCCGGCACACCAATCCCAGAAGGCTGGGCCGTGGATGCCGAGGGCAATCCGACCACCGATGCTGGCGCGGCACTCAAAGGCGCGATGAT
>NZ_KK211403.1:61537-68944 GCF_000622145.1 Paracoccus yeei ATCC BAA-599
ATTTAAGCTACTGCCTGTGCCTGCTGATCGGTTTCGCTGCTGTTGAAGTAGACCACGGCGGGCGGCTGCCCGCCATGGGCAGTGTGGGGTCGTCGATGGTTGTAGAAGTTGATCCAGTGCCCAATACCAACTTGGCCTGCGATCCTGTTTCCCAGGCGTGCAGATAGACGCATTCATACTTCAGGGATCGCCAGAGGCGCTCGATGAAGATGTTGTCGATGCAGCGTCCTTTGCCGTCCATGGAGATCCGGGTGCCAACGCGCTTCAGCCGATCAGTCCAGGCGAAGGACGTGAACTGTGAGCCCTGGTCCGTATTCATGATCCCCGGCGCGCCGAAGCGGTGGATGGCCTCATTCAACGCCTCGACGCAGAAGTCGGCCTCTAGCGTGTTGGAGATGCGCCAGGCCAGCACCTTGCGGGTGAACCAGTCCATGATCGCCACCAGATACAGAAAGCCCCGCCGCATCGGCAAATAGGTGATATCTGCGCACCAGACCTGACCGGGCCGATCCACCCGCAGCCCGCCCAACAGATAGGGATAGGTCTTGTGGCCCTTTCTCGGCTTGCTGGTGTTGGGCCTCTGGTAGATCGGCATCAGGCGCATGAGCCGCATCAGCCGCCGGATGCGTTTCTGGTTCACACCATGCCCCTCGTTCTGCAGGTGCCACGTCATCTGCCGCACGCCGTGGAAAGGAGCTTCCAGGAACTGCTTGTCGATCAACAGCATGAGGTCGAGGTTCATCGCCGTCTCGCCCTGCGGCGCGTAATAGAACGACGACCGCGAGATCGATAGCAGGCGGCACTGCGCCCCGACCGACAGGCTTGGGTGGTTCTTCTCAACCATTCCGCGCCTCACTTGCCGATCCAGGGCTTGAGCTTTCGTGACAAAAAATCGTTGGCGACGGCCAGCTCTCCGATCTTGGCGTGCAGGTCACGGACAGTTTCTTCGGCAACCTCGGCCGCTGCCGCAGCCTTGCCGCCCCGCTCGAAGATCCCTGCGGCACCCTCCAGAAGCGACCGTTTCCATTGATGGATCATCGTCGGATGCACGCCATATTCGGCGGCCAGCTCTGACACTGTGCGCTCCCCCTTCACGGCCTCCAGCGCCACACGCGCCTTGAACGCCGCATCGTGGTTCCTGCGTCTCGACATCTCTGTTCTCCTCGTTCTTGGAGACCAGCAGACTTCAGATCGTAGCTTCCGTCACTGTCCGATTTTCGGGGGGTAGCTCATTGGTCATGAGGTCTGTCTCCGGGTTGCCCGCAGAACTTGGCGGGGTGTCGGGATGATCAGTCAAGCAACCGATGCCACACGACCTGACCAACGCGGCGACGCGATGCTACTTTTGCACCCTTCGTCTTTGAAAAACGACAAACGCGGCAAGTAAGTTGACCAACGACACAAATGCGCTGATCCAAAATATTAGGATAGTCATTCGCGAAACCATCAAGCCAAGCGGCGTCCAGATCCTGTCAGCTTCAAAGTTCGCCGTGCCAATCTGCTCTAACTGCAAGAATGGACAACTATCATTAAAGAGAAGTTTTGCGTCGATTGTGCACACGAATCCGCGAGTGCCGAACTCGCCATTCGGCATACTGAATATCAGCATTGAATGCATTGACATATATAAAGCAAATGTCAGCAAAAGAAAAGCCAGCGCAATGCTCATTGTTCTTTCTATGCGATTACGCGGTGCCTTTTCTAGTTTCTGATATACAAAGACCAAAACTATCAGCTGAGCAATTGCAGTTATTTGCAAGACGCCGCCCGGCCACGCCGGCAAAATCTTAACTAAAGATGCCGCTAAGACTAACGCTGACGATGCGACGCCGGCAGCGACAATTCCTAAAAAAGACGTAAAGTAGTCACGGAAATCAGAAAGACCATTCATCGCCTTCACCTAGAACTTCAACTCACGATTTTCGTCGTCATCTGTGACTGTGAATTCCCTATAGATGACCTGCCCGGAGCTTCTGGTAACCCGCGCCCTGTAGGAACCCGCCAACGACGCATCACGGCCCAGAAAGTCTTTGACCGATGGGCATTGATCAACATTCCAAGGGTCCAGATTAGATTCTTTGCATATTCTGTAATCGAACTCCGTTATCAACTGAATGCGCGAAGTAGGCTCAATAAATGCAAACTTCACAGGCAGCTCGCCAGCACCGCATCCGTCCAAAATATATAGTGCAGCTGGTCGCTTTAGACGCTTCTTAAGCCATGCATCTCTAAGAACGGCGTTAATATCTCTTGATTCTAAACCGCTCGATTTTATATCTGCACGGAGCCTAAAGTCCGCGTCAATATAATTGAGATATTGATCGGTGAAAATACGCTCAGCTAGGCGAGATTCGCGCTTACCTATTGCCACGTCGAAATTTTTGTCCTCCGCCGATGCAAAAGTATAATATTGAACTCTATCTTCTAAAGGCGAAAATGGGTTCAGAGTGCATATATCAACAAACGCATAATCGAATTTTCCACCGCGAAGCTCGTCCGGGGTATAAGGCTCCATAAGAAAAGAGTTTTCCTCAGCCCATACGTAACCGCTATCCCAACTGCATTCCGATTCCAGACCGCAATCATCATATCGCCAAATCTGTTTCGGCGTAAACGAACCATAGAAGGGCGCAATGCCGAAAGACAATCCTCTGTCCGACTTCATATCCCAAAAATAGTTGAAATTGGCTATGTACCGTTCGCGCGGCGTCTCAGCATATGAACCGTCATCTTCAGCCACACAATTGGAGAGCAATGCAATCGACAAAACGGCAACACAAATACGCACCGGACAATCTCCGAAACTGGTTACACCGGGCGTTACAATACTTCCGAATCGCTAAGTTTTTCAACGAGTATCTTGATTATCATGGCTCGTGACGGGCACTGGGCTATATATTCGCTCCCCACTGCTTCCCGAAAGCCATCGCGATGCCGGGGTAAGTAAGTGACCGCTCCAACCACCTATCCTCACCGGGCGCTTCACCAAGCGCCCAGGCACACGCCTCGCAGCCTTTGCATCAATTACGGCTTCGTCGCCGGTGTGGTATTCTTTTTGGCCTGATTGACAGCATCGTCAACTTTGCCCTTCAGGACTTCCAAAGCTTGGACATTCATCTCTATCCACTTACTAGTTTCTACCCATACCACTTTCTGGCGTTCAGCAATAGAACTTTCAATGAATTTAGATACTGCACCAGCTTCCCCCGCACCCTCTGCTAATTCGGCTAACGTCTTTCCGAGCACAAATCTTTCTTGCAGAAATTGAAGGTTAGTGTAAGCGGTGAGATATCCCACGCGCGTCGCTGAGACAGAAAACGTTGTGTCGCACAAAAGTATTAGTCCAGAAACAACGAGACATAGATATCCTATTGATATAAGCTTATTTTGATCGCCGCCGACAAAGACGTAAGAGAGGGGGATTATAACTCCAAAAGCTAGCGCAAAAAAAGCTGCCGTCCGCAAAGCTATACCAACTGCCTTGTACCGATTGTATGCTTTCTCATATCGCTTAACGTCACGCTTGAGATCGAACAGAGCCGAGTCCACAGCGATTGAAAATTCCGTCATCTGCATATCCTCGCGAAACACGGGTTACTAACTCAAGAACAGATATGAATACGCGCAAGCGCGCGCCGGGATGTCTGGTAGTGATCGCATCATAGCAAAATTCTCGATAGCAGAGAAGGACGAATATTGAGCGGGCATCTTGATGCGTTGCGCGTTTAATGAAAAAGGCCCCGGCTCGATTGAACCGGGGCTAAGGTGGTCGGCTCATCACCGACGTCTAAAAGGTGTGGCAATCGCAGACAGCAGGAACAGGAAACAAGGACACCGCGACGCCACATCCTATTTTAATGCGGCTCGACATTGCCGCGCTCGCGATCCGGAACTCCTACAATTGCGGCGTTTTGGGCCATCATGCTGAGCGGATCGCAAGCGCTGGGCTGCTGTCGCTGTGCTTCACGAATGCACCGGCCTCGATTGCTCCGGTCGGGGGCGCAAAACCTATCATCGGAACCAACCCATTCGCTCTGGGCGTCCCGAATGGAGCGGGCGCGGCGGCGCTTGTTATCGACCAGAGCGCCAGCGTGGTCGCCAAATCCGAGATCGCCCGCCGTGCCGCCGCCGGCACACCAATCCCAGAAGGCTGGGCCGTGGATGCCGAGGGCAATCCGACCACCGATGCTGGCGCGGCACTCAAAGGCGCGATGATGCCCTCCGGAGGCTACAAGGGCTTTGGCATCGGGCTGATGGTCGAGCTGTTTGCCGCGGCCATGACGGGCGCCACGCTAGGGATCCACGCCTCGCCCTTTAGCGGCACGTCGGGTGGGCCGCCTCGCACCGGGCAGTTCTTTATTGCCTGCGATCCGTCGTTGACCTCCAATAGTTTCTTTGCGGACAGACTGGACGCCCTTCTGCAAGCCATCGACGCTGAGCGAAATGCCCGCCGGCCCGGCTCCCGCAGGCTGGAAAGCCGACGGATGTCCGTGCGGGAAGGCGTCGCGATCTCCCGAGCGCTGCTGGCTCGGATCGAGATACTGGCCCGATCTTGATCTGTTGTGAATGCACGCACGCTCGAAAAAGCGACCTACAAGCCTTTTCCTTGAACTGCGATCAGAGCCCCGTCGCAGTGCAGCGGATAAGGATTCATGGATCAACGTATCATCGGCATTTGGGCCGAACAGGATACAGACCACCGTCCGGTTCCACCCTTCGAATCCCGCGTATCGTGAAGCGATGATGGCGTTCATTGAAGCAAAAACCGCCGTATGCTAGAACAGGTCAAAGCTTTCGACGCTCTAGCGTCGCCACTGTAGCTCTAGCATCTATCGTCAACAGGCTATAGCTGCAGAAAATAGCCCACAAGGGATATTCCACTCCTACCGCCCATGGACTATATATCTGTGCATGGACGCTTTGCCCTCGACCAGCATACGCAGCCTGCGGCAGGCAGGCGCTGCTCTGCGCGCGCGCCGCAGGGCCTGCAACCTCACCCAGAAGCAGCTCGCCGCGGCAACGGGAACGGCGCAATCGACGATTTCGGATATCGAAACCGGTGTCGTCTCGGTCAGCCTTGACGTCTACCTTCGGTTGCTCGAACCTCTAGGCGGCGAGTTGTGCCTGACCAACCGTGCAACCCACATGGATACGCCTGGGCATGGCACGTAGACAGCGCGCCCGACCAGGCGCAAGGCAGAACAAGACCGGCGTCTGGTATGGGCACAACCTTGTCGGCACCTTGGTCAAGGCTGCGGACGGCGGGATCGGCTTCAGCTATGCACCAACCTGGCTGTCGAACGAAGAGGCCTTTCCGGTCGCCAGCATCTTGCCTTTGGTGCAGGGCGCGCAACGCGGTGACCTTGTTTTTGCCGCCTTCGACAATCTCTTGCCGGATGCCGAGGGGGAATTGCGCGCAAAAATCGCCGAACGGGTCGCTGCGCCAGACAAGGACGTGTTTTCGCTGCTCTCGGTGCTGGGGCGCGACTGCGTCGGTGCGCTGCAGTTTTTGCCGCAGGGTGCCGCGCCCGAGGCACAGGACATGGCCTATCGCGTGATGACCGAGGACGAGATGGCGGCCGATCTGCGTGGACTGGCCATGGCCCCTCTGGCCCAAGGGCCGGATGACGATTTCAGGATCTCGATCGCGGGCGCGCAGGAAAAGACCGCATATCTCAGGATCGGCGGCAACTGGGCCAAGCCGCGCGGCATCACGCCCACAAGCCACATCTTCAAGACCCCGATGGGGGTTTTGCCGGGGCCGGACCAGATCGACCTCAGCGACAGCGTCGAAAACGAACTGTTCTGCATGACCTTGGCAAGAGAGATTGGGCTGCAGGCGGCCTCGGTCCAGCGCATCACCTTGCCCGACGTCACCGCTCTGGCGGTCGAACGCTTTGACCGGCGCTGGAATGGCGCGGTTTTGACGCGGCTCCCGCAAGAGGATCTTTGTCAGGCCCTCGGCTACCCCTCGGCGCAAAAGTATCAGCGCTCTGGCGGCCCTGGCATTCGGCAGATCATGGAACTGCTGCGCGAATCCGATGAGCCGATCCTTGACCGCGAGGCGTTTCTTTGCGCGCAGATGTTCTTTTATCTGATCGGAGCCTCTGACGGTCATGCCAAGAACTTCAGCCTGCATCTTGGTCGCCGGGGGCGTTTCCGGCTGGCACCGCTTTATGATGTCCTGAGCATCGCCCCTGTGGTGCAGGCGGGACGGCTGCAACGCAAGCGCTACCGCATGGCGATGTCCGTCGATGGCCACTACGGCATCGACGACATCGTCCCGCGCCATTTCGAGAACGAGGCACGGGCCAGCGGCATGCCGAAAGGGCGCGCGCTGGTTCTGCTGGCCGAGCTGGCGGATCGCTTTGGCCCGGCCCTCGCGCGGGCACGCGAGGCCGTGCGGGATCAGGTTCCGGTTTCCGTGATGGACCCGATCTCGCAAGATGCCATGACCCGGGCCGAGACGGTCAGGGCCTTGCTGGCTTCCGATCCTGCATAGCTGCAGGCCCGATCATGGCGCGCTGCAGCACAATGCAAGGTGGCATGGCGAAGGCAGGCCTTGAAAGCTCGGGACAGGTGCTGCATGTTGATGGTGAACAGGCCTTTTGAGCCGATTTCGCCAGAGGGCTTTATCCGGCGAAAAATCAATGCGTTAGCTATGCGTTCATTCCGGCCCCTACCGCCGGAGCCAAAACTTCCCAAGCTACGAGATTTGTTGCGTAATTACGCCCTTCGGGGGTTGTGCGCGACAGGGGTGTCATACGTATGACACCGGCGGCCCCGGCAAGGTAGCCCGATAAGGGGGTTATCGTCTTGGGCTTGCAGACCCATGTTTTCCGCCGTGGCGCCACCTATGTCTGGCGCCGCCGCCTGCCCGTTGTCCGGGCAGGCCGCCCGGATCGTCGTCGGGCGGCGTGTCGGCGGCCTTGGGCTGGAAGCTCTTCATCGAAGCCCAGGCCTTGACCAGCGTGCCGTCAACCGAGAAGTGCTCGTCCGACAAAAGCGGCGCGACATCGCGATGAGCCAGGATCGCCGCCATCACCTTGCGCGACATCTCGGTCGTCAACAGGCGGTCCCGATTCCTGGTGAAGACCGTGGGGACCCACACGGGGTCATCGATCCCAAGGCCGACAAACCACCTGAACAGCAGGTTGTAGTGCATCTGTTCCATCAGCTGCCGCTCCGACCGGACCGAAAACAGGATCTGGATCAGGCTCGCCCGGATCAGCCGTTCCGGCGGGATCGAGGGGCGACCGAAGTCGGTGTAAACAGCCTCGAACTCCGCGTCGAGGCTCGCGAGCGCGTCGTTGAAATAGCCGATGGGGTAACGCTTGAACTTCTGACGTTCCGGCCTATCGCCATCCACATCCGGCAGGCGCGATAGCCCATGCCGCTGCAGGCAGC
>NZ_KK211403.1:69209-237603 GCF_000622145.1 Paracoccus yeei ATCC BAA-599
GAAATAGCCGATGGGGTAACGCTTGAACTTCTGACGTTCCGGCCTATCGCCATCCACATCCGGCAGGCGCGATAGCCCATGCCGCTGCAGGCAGCGATGCAATGCCGAACGCGTCAGATGGGGAATGGATGGTTGCAGGGCATAGAGGCAGTCGTCCAGCGGCAGCAGCGTGTGGCGCCTGAACGCCACGACTGTTGCTTCTTCCTCTGCACTCAGGCTCGTGGAGCGCGGCTCCTTCGGCCCGGTCTTCAGATCCTCCACTGTGGCCCGCTTGCGCCATTTTGACACGGTCTTGGGGTTGATGCCCAGCTCCCGGCTCAGTGACGCGGTCGAAGCTTGCGATCATTCGGGCCAGCCCTGGAACCGATGGCGGGCAGTCCCTCATTATTGCTGCTCGGATGGCGTGCGTGGTCTTGGCGCTCCCGTGACGAACTTGGCCCAGAATGCCTCCTTCCATTCCCAAGAAAGGACCGCACCATCAAACCGTGGGATCAAACAGCTAGCCGGCGAGAATGGACAACTCGCCCTCTAGAATGGCCAATTTATGGGTTACGCGACACGGTCAGCTGTTACCTCACCCAAAAAATGACCATTTAGATTGAGAAAAACAATAGTTTACCGAGCAGAAAGCTCGATACATGACCATTATGTCCCTGAAATCTGTCCACTTTCCGGACTTGCGCAAGAAAAAACCGCGCTCTTTCAAGCGCAGTTTAGCCTTTTCGACGCCTTCGGGTCAAGCGTTACGTATCGCCTCGAAGAAGCGTGGTTCGCGCCGGTAAATCCTTGCGCGAACGCGCTTCGCGGGAAACGCGGGCGAGATGTGGGCCGCATCGAGCCTCCGGACGGCCTCGGACGGGAAAAGCCTCAGGATGCGCGCCTCGTCGGTCATAAAGACGTATCTTCCGGCGAATATCTCCAGGTCCTGCCGTCGAAAAACCGGACGCTCTCCGCCGTTCCAGCGGACACGTCGGGCCTCTCTAAGCCCGGCAGGAGCCAGATCAGGCGAGGCGAGCCTGATCACCACCTCGGGGGAGGTTCGCAGGAACGCGGCGGCGGAACTGACGCAGATCTCGTCAGGATGCTCGGGCGATGTCAGGGCCTCCCGCACGGCCTCGCTGCGAAACCGCAGAGCGTCGAGGCGACGGCCTTTCGCGGTAATCGCCCGAATGTCGGCAAGCCCGCCGTTCAGGACTGCCTCGATGACGCGACCGCTGGACACGCCGGTTTGCCGTGACACCGCCGAGAGATTTGTCCATCCGGAGACCTCAGCGGCTTGCGCCTCAGCCCGTGTCGCAACGTCCCGCAGAAACATGTCCATCTCGGATCTCCGATAACCGGTTCGGCGCAGGCCGGCACGACCGTTTCCGATCGGGGCGATGACGCCCGCGTCAAGGAGGGATTTCGCGACACTGCGAGAGCAGCCGAGATATTCGGGAAGATCGTTGAACCGCAGCGCGCTGCTCAGATCCTTGGCCAGTATTTCCGCGCCCGCCGAATCCAGGAGAATGAAGTTCGGCGTCCGAGCGTCGTCAGGCGAGATCATCCCCTCGGCCTCCAGCGCGCGCCTGAAGCGCTTCGGATGAGCGGCTGATGTTCGGCCCGCGCGACGAAGCGTCACTCCGTCCGGCGCGGGTGCCGGCTCCCCACCCACATTAGTGCCCTCATCATACGGGAACGCCCTGAACATGGCGTCCCGGAAGACGCTTCGCGACGGATCTGCCGATCTGCCCGGTCCAGCCTTGGCGAAGAAGTCGTGCAGGGCGCCGAAGGTGGCGCGTGGCGCGAACCGCTTCATCCCGCGACCCGTTGCGTCGCTGGCGATCCGGTCCAAAAAAGCGTGTAGCCCGTCAGGCCCTCCGTTCATGATCGTGAACCCGGCACGTGCCTCTTCAGACGTCGCGGAAGCCGCGTCCTCGTGATTGACGTTGACGCCGCGCGTCGCGACCACGCCGATCATTTCCGTCACATTGATCGCGTCCCTGAGCTCGTGGGCGTCCAGGAAGGGCTGGCCCCGGGCACCATTCAGCCGATCCTCGACATAGGTCTGGAGGGGGCTTTCCTCCGTTGCCAGTCTCAGGGCCCGTGAGATCATGCCCGGGTCCCGGCCGATCAGTGCGGGAAAGTCGGCCATCGCCGACCGGGCGTCTGACGCGTCGATGTCGGTAAGCGCCAAACGGTGACGCGAGCAGACGCGACATGTCCTGATCTGCCATATCGTCCGGTGCGCCCAGGGGGCGCCCAAGTGATACGGATGGTCCGACGCGTCCTCCTCCACGCAGGCCGGGCAGAAGCGGACAGGCCCCACGATAACGGCGCGGGAGCAGAGGGCGTGCCCGCGGAACAGGTATCTTGATCGGGTCGTGCGGATCAGCGCGTCATGGCCAAGGGACTCGACCGGCTCGCCGCCCACCTCGGCGAGCGCGGCGAGCGCCGTCTTTTCGCCGCGGCAGACGCCGGCGCGGGAAAGGCCGACCAGTCTGCAAAAATCGTGCGCCGACGCCCCGACGTGAAAGCTCGCCAGCCGGGAGAGCCATGAGGAGGGGGACTCGCCCGCCCGTCTGGGCAGCGTCGGGAAGAGCCTTTCAGGAACGGTCATTCTTTACCCATCCCCAGAAACGGGTTGGCGTCGAACGGGACCCCCTCCCGGAACCCCCAGGACTCGGCGAGATGCTGACGGTCGACCGAGGTCGCTCTTTCCTGGCCGGCGAGTTCGATCGCGTCGAGAACGCCCTCGATCATGCGGCCGAACCCGTAATCGGCCGCCCGGGCCAGCGCCAGCAGATCGGCCTCGCTCATGTCGGACGCGAGCCCCGCCCTGTCGCAGTAGCCCGTCGCAAGCTCCATAAGGTCACGCCCGTCGCACTCCCAGGTCACCGGCCGGAGCGAGAGCTTGGCCATCCTGCGCGACACCTGCTCGTCGGAACGCACAGCGTCCTCCAGCATGGGCAGCCCCGAAGGCACGGGGACGACGGCATGATCCCCTTTCATCAGGGTCTTGATCGTGTTCAGGATGCCGTGGCGCTCCCTCGGGAGGCCGGTCCGGAACACGTCATGCGCCTCGTCTATCCAAAGGACCACCACCCCGAAGAGGGCCATCCGATGCCTCACCCGTTCCCAGATCTTGTGTTGCGGGTCGCGCGCGCCGGACATGTCCAGGCCGGTCACGCGGATGATCTCCGCGCCGAGGCTTTTGAGCGTCGCGGGGCTCGGCACGTCGATGGCGAGGGTCGGCATGGCGGCCGGCCCGGCCGCCGGGCCTAGCAGGTCGCGAAGCCCGCGTGCCACCAGCGAGGTCTTGCCTTGGCCGGGCGCGCCGGTGACCACGAGGCCGCGCGTCTCGCGCGTGGCGCCGAAGAGCCGGGGGCGAAGCGGCTGAGCCGGATCTTCGCCGGACGTCAGAAGCGCCCCCATGTGCCGCCTGAAGTCCGAGTCACGATCCCTCTCGACGTAAAGGGATCTGAGGCGGTCCATGCGGGAGCGGGAAAAGTCACTCATCGTCAGCCTCCCGCAAACGCCAGCCGCCCGCCCGACCGGGACCGCCCTGCCGCCCGGCACGCGGCTCGCCGTCGGCCACGAACCCGCCGGCGAGGATATCGCCCGCTCGGGCATCCGCGGCCTCGGCGGAGAGGGCCGGGAACCCCGTGAAGAGGCGCGCCTCCGCGCGCCCCAACGCTTCCGTCGTCCAGTTTCGGGACGTGATCCCGGCGGCGCGGCAGGCGTCGTCGTTGATCCGGTCGATCTCCTCCAGCGCCTCATTGACCGCAACGCCGGCCGCCGCCGCGCTCCGGAGCCCCGATGCGCGAACGCGCCGAACCACGAGCTCCCAGGCGGCCGCGGTCACCCCTCTGAATCGGGGATCAGCGGCCGGGACCCCGTCCCAGCCCGCTCCGAAATCCGCCTCGATCCGGCCCAGATCCTCGGGCGACCACCTGACCTCCAACGTTCGCCCCGGGTTCCGGACGCGCCAGGCCGCAAGTTCGCGGCTCTGATACCGGACCCCCATCACGCTGACCCCGCCGCTTTGGGGCACGCGCGAGAGGCGAACGCCGAAAACGAGCCGCCGCAGGCGAGCGTCCGGCGGCGGGATCACCCCGAACTGGTCGTCGGCGCTGAGCGCTCGCCATACCTGAAGCGGGGTCCGTCCGGCGAGCCCCGCGTGAGGCCGGTTGTGATAGACGTCCACCACCCAGCGGATCAGGGCGCGGCCGAGATCATCCGCCGTCAGGGCGGCGGGGGCCTCAATGTCCGCGTCGCCGCGTTCGAGCACGTTGCCGAAGGTGCGGCCCGTCAGCCGGGCCAGCAGGTCCGTGCCGATGCTGCGAAACACCCGCTCGATATAGGGCCGCATCCAGGGCGTGCCCGCCGGCGCCCGTTCCACCGCGATCCGCAGGTCATGGCAGGCGGCCCGGAACTCGGCGGACTTGTAGGCCGCGCCGCAATCGGTGACGACCAGCTCCGGCGTGCCATGCATGTCCCAGGGGGAGAGGGCGCCGACCGCGTTCGCCCAGGGGCCCTTGTCGAGCGTGACCAGCTCCAGGGTGCGCAACGCCGTCGCGGCGGTGGGGGACTTGTCGAGCTTCATCGCGACGATGCAGCGCGAGGTCGCGTCGATCGCCACCGAGAGCCAAAGCCTTTCGGTTTTGGCGCGGTCTCCAATGCCGGACTCGTCCAGAAGGTCCCCGAGGCCCATATCGGAAATCAGGGTCAGCAGATCGACCAGCCACTCGTCGATCTCGACCCGCTCCAGGAGCCGGGTCGGCGCGAGGCCGGCGGAGACGGCGCGATGCTTGCGCAGCGCCGCCGCCTGGCCCAGGCGCTTCACGTCGATCTCGAACGGGTCCAGGCGCGCGATCGCCTGGCCGGTGGCCTTGTGGGACGGGACGGGCAGTTCGGCGTCGCCCGCCGCGTGGTTCGAGCGTTCACGAGCCGCAGGGTCCTGGGCGAGGGGGGGACATGGCACTTGCGGTCCCCGGTGTATCCGGCCTCGCCGCGCACGATCTCGTTCGCGGCCCGGGTCATCCGGCCCATCGCGGCGTAGAGCGACGCGTCCGTCCGGGACAGCTTGCCGGCCGCCTCCATGTCGAGGAAGGCCTGGACGTAGGCGTTGCGCCGCCTGATCACGTCCATCTGCCGGCCGCCGAGCCGTGACAGGCAGGCCGCGTCGGTATTGGCCGCGCCGTGCGGCGCGTAATGGTCACGCCGGATCTCGACGTCTTCGGATAACCGGCGGGCCAGGTCATGATGCGAGATCTGGACTGACAGGCCGTCCCGTCCGGGGCGGACGAGGACGTAGCCGCCCTCGGTCGCGTGTCCGACCTCGTGCGGGACGCCGCCGATAATCACGCAATCATGCCTGGAGAGCCGCCACGCGGGGACGGCGCGCGGAAGAGTGCTCATGCGGCCACCCCCGTCGGGGCGACCAGGGTGTCCGGCGTGATCGGCGAACGTCCGTGCGGCGCGAGCGCGCCGTCCCGAACCAGGCTCAGGACCGCCCGCGCCCCGGCACAGCCAGCGCCGGAAGCCTTGGCGATGGCGCCGATGGGCGACGCGCCCCCCATCGTTCGAACGACACTGGTCACGGCGGCCAACGCGTCGGGACATACGGGGCCGAGCCGGTTGAGGAGGGTCGCGTTGCGCACCTCGACCGGGTCGGTGTCGCGATCCGTCACCAGGACGATACGGGCCGCGAAAGCGGGATCGATCTGCGCAGCGATCTCGGCCAGCGCCACACGCACGCCGCTGCTGATGACGCGGGCCGCCGGCTTCACCGCGACAGCGACCCTCTCGCCAGAGCGGAGCGTGACCAGGAAGTCGAACGTGTGGTGCCGCACCACTCCGGACCCGTCCCTCCACGCCACGCGCGGCGGCTGTTCGGCAACGTCGGCAACGTCGGAGCGGGCGCGAAGCACCTCAAGCACCTGCATCTCAAGATGACTCTCGAAATAGACGACGCGGGCGCCGCTGAAATCGGCGACAAGCTCCCCGGTGAAATGGTGCTTGCCGACGACCCCTCCACGGGACGCCAGAGACGGCGCGGGCGGCACGATCGTGCCGCCCGTAAAATGAGACTGAGTCATGCGAAATACCCCCGAGACACGCGCAATAAGACCGCTCCGAAGCCGGAACGGGATGATCAGCCGTCTGTCTCGGGGATTAGATCTCCCGGAGCGCGCCTACGGCGCGGCCCGTGTCAGGAGCAGGTCGGGCGTGCAACACGCCCTTCCGCCCCGAAACGAGGCGGCATGATAATCGGGCGCGTTTCTTGTGAGGCATCGCGTCGACCATAAATGTTTGCTGGGATACCATATGTAGTCGAATCACCCGATTCGATCAAGATGTGGATTGTCCGAATCTAAGTCACACCGGTCGGGTTCGAATTTATTAATAAAAATCAATAGTTTGATTATCGTTTGGTCGGGTAAAACCTCTTTCGCCACCACCGCGTCAAAAGGGCCGTAATTGGTAAGCCCGCGCGGGATGGAAGAAGAGCGAAAGGTGTTTCGTCCTGATTTCGTGGAATTTCAGAGGCGGCTGACCTTCCGGAGAAATCGGAAAGGACAAACCTCAGAGGGCGAGAATGGACAACTCGCCCTCCAGAATGGCCAATTTATGGGTTACGCGACATACGCGACACGGTCAGCTGCAGCCGCTGGTGCCGCCGCAGGTGTTGCACTTCATGCAGGTGCCGTTGCGCACCAGCGTATAGTTCCCGCATTCGGCGCAAGGGTCGCCTTCGTATCCCTGCAGGCGGGCCTTGGTGCGCAGGTCCACGGCGGCACCCCCCTGCGTCACGGCCAGGGTCGAAACCCCGGCCTGCAGCACCATCAGATCCTGCGGCAGGCGCTTGCGCAGATAGCCTGTCGAGCTGATCTGCTTGAGCATCTCAAGCGAGCGCGTGGCGCCTTCGACGGCCGGCGGGACAGGGGCCTGGGTTTCGCGCTCGCCTCCGCCCAGGTCGTCGAACCGCGCGCCTTGCGGCTGGACATGCGCCAGATCGGTGCGGTCCAGATAGCTGACGGCCAGTTCGCGGAAGACATAGTCCAGGATCGAGGTCGCGTTCTTGATGCTGTCGTTGCCCTGCACCATCCCCGCCGGCTCGAACCGGGTAAAGGTGAAGGCATCCACGAACTCCTCCAGCGGCACGCCGTATTGCAGGCCGACCGACACGGCGATGGCGAAATTGTTCATCATCGCGCGAAAGCCCGCGCCTTCCTTGTGCATGTCGATGAAGATCTCGCCCAGGCTGCCGTCGTCGTATTCGCCGGTCCGCAGATAGACCTTGTGCCCGCCGACCATCGCCTTTTGGGTATAGCCCTTGCGGCGCTGGGGCAGCTTTTCGCGGTGGCTGCGCACCGCCTCCTTGACGATGATCCGCTCGACCACCTTTTCGGCGATGACGGTGGCGCGTTCCTGCGGGGTGCCGCTTGCCAGCACCTCCTCGGCCTCGTCATCGCCCTCGACCAGCGCGGCCGCCAGCGGCTGGGACAGTTTCGAGCCGTCGCGGTAAAGCGCGTTGGCCTTGATCCCCAGCGACCAGGACAGTTCATAGGCCGCCAGCGCATCGGCAATCGTGGCGCTGTTGGGCATGTTGATCGTCTTCGAGATCGCGCCCGAGATGAAGGACTGCGCCGCCGCCATCATGCGGATGTGGCTTTCCACCGACAGATAGCGGGTGCCCTTCTTGCCGCAGGCGTTGGCGCAGTCGAAGATGGCCAGATGCTCGGGCTTCAGATGGGGGGCGCCTTCCAGGGTCATGGTGCCGCAGACGTGGTCGTTGGCCGCCTCGATCTGGGCCTTGGTAAAGCCCAGGTGGCGCAGCATGTCGAAGCTGGGGTCCAGAAGCTTCTCGGCCGGGATGCCCAGGGTCTGGCGGCAGAAATCCTCGCCCAGGGTCCACTGGTTGAAGATGAAGCGGATGTCGAAGGCCGATTCCAGCGCCGCCTCGATCCGGTCCAGCTCGGCCGGGCCGAAGCCGTGGCCGACCAGGCTGGCGTGGTTGATATGGGGCGCGTTCCCCAGGCTGGCGTGGCCCACGGCATAGGCGGCGATCTCGTCGATCTGGGCGGGGGTATAGCCCAGCGTCCGCAGCGCGGCGGGAACCGAGCGGTTGATGATCTTGAAATAGCCGCCGCCCGCCAGCTTCTTGAACTTGACCAGCGCGAAATCGGGCTCGATCCCGGTGGTGTCGCAATCCATGACCAGACCGATGGTGCCGGTCGGGGCGATCACGGTCGCCTGGGCGTTGCGATAGCCGTGCTCCTCGCCCAGGGTCAGGGCCTCGTCCCAGGCGTTCTGGGCCATGGCGACCAGGCGCGGGTCGGGGCAGTTCTCGACGTCCAGTTCGACGGGACGGACGTTCACCCCGTCATAGGCGCCGGTGCCATGGGCGGCGGCGCGGTGGTTGCGGATCACGCGCAGCATGGCCGCCGCATTCCGTGCATAGCCGGGGAAGGGCCCGCGCTCGGCCGCCATTTCGGCCGAGGTCGAATAGGCCACCCCCGTCATGATCGCGGTCAGCGCGCCGCACAGCGCCCTGCCTTCGGCGGAATCATAGCCCAGGCCCATCGTCATCAGCAGCCCGCCGATGTTGGCATAGCCCAGGCCCAGCGTGCGGAAGTCGTGGCTGCGCTGCGCGATCTCGGCCGAAGGGAACTGCGCCATCAGCACGCTGATTTCCAGCGTCAGGGTCCACAGCCGCGTGGCGTGGACATAGGCGTCCGCGTCAAAGCCGGTGCCGTCCCAGAAGGTCAGCAGGTTCATCGACGCCAGATTGCAGGCGGTATCGTCCAGGAACATGTATTCGCTGCACGGGTTGCTGGCACGGATCGGCCCGTCCTCGGGGCAGGTGTGCCAGGCGTTCACCGTGTCGTGGAACTGGATGCCGGGATCGGCGCAGGCCCAGGCGGCATGGCCGATCTGGTCCCACAGCTCGCGGGCGCGCACGGTCCTGGCGGTGCTGCCGTCGGTGCGGCGGACCAGTTCCCACGGCAGGTCGTCGCGGACGGCGCGTAGGAAGGCGTCCGTCACCCGCACCGAATTGTTCGAGTTCTGCCCGGAAACCGAGGCATAGGCATCCGAATCCCAATCCGTGTCATAGGTTGGGAATTCAATCGAATCAAAGCCCTGCCGGGCATATTGCAGAACCCGGTTGATATAGGTTTCGGGGATCATGCTGCGCTTGGCGCCGCGGATCGCCGCCTTCAGGGCGGGGTTCAGGGCGGGATCGGTGGCATCCTGGGTGCTGCCGTCCCATTCCCGAATCGCTGCGAAGATCTCGTTCAGCTTCCGTTCGTGCATCTTGGAGCCGGCCACCAGCGACGCGACCTTCTGTTCCTCGATGACCTTCCAGTTGATGAACTGCTCGATGTCGGGGTGATCCATGTCGCAGATCACCATCTTTGCCGCGCGTCGGGTCGTACCGCCCGATTTGATCGCGCCGGCTGCCCGGTCTCCGATCTTCAGGAAGCCCATGAGCCCCGAAGATTTCCCGCCGCCCGACAGTTTCTCGCCCTCCCCTCGAAGGGACGAAAAATTGGTGCCCGTTCCCGAGCCGTATTTGAAGAGCCGCGCCTCGCGCACCCACAGGTCCATGATGCCGCCGTCGTTCACCAGGTCGTCGCTGACCGACTGGATGAAGCAGGCATGGGGCTGGGGATGTTCATAGGCGCTGTCCGACCGCACCAGCTTGCCGGTCCGGTAATCGACATAGAAATGCCCTTGGGACGGGCCGTCGATGCCATAGGCCCAATGCAGCCCGGTGTTGAACCATTGCGGACTGTTCGGCGCCCCCATCTGGCGCGCCAGCATGTGGCGCATCTCGTCGTAATAGGCGCGGGCGCTTTCCTCGTCCGAGAAATATTCGCCCTTCCAGCCCCAATAGGCCCAGGCGCCTGCCAGACGGTCGAACACCTGGCGGGCCGAGGTCTCGCCCACAAGGCGCTCAGCTTCGGGCAATTCGGCCAGGGCCACCTCGTCCGCGACCGAGCGCCACAGGAATTCCGGGACGCCCTTTTCCTTGACCCGCTTCAGCCGCGCCGGCACCCCCGCCTTGCGGAAGTACTTCTGGGCGATCACGTCCGAGGCGACCTGGCTCCACCCTTCGGGAACCTCGACGGCCTCGTTGCGAAAGACGATCTGGCCGTCCGGGTTGCGGATCTCGCTGGCGGTCGTGGTAAAGGCGATCCCGCCATAGGCTCCGCCGCGTTCGGTGGTAAAGCGCCGCTCGATTTTCATCCTGCACCCCGATCTGCCTGCCGCCCGCCCGGATGCACGGCGCAGACCCGGCGACGCCATGCGTCGTCCAGGACCGCAGCGCGCGGGCAAGGCTGTTGATGTCTGTCTGTCTGCCGCCGCTGCCCGGACCGTGCGTGGCACAAGATCTGGTGGCTGGGCGATCATGACGCACAAACTGACGCGCGTCGCGAGTCGATTCAACGTGAAAATTTTTACATGAATGTCAGCTTGAGGTTGACAGTCGCCCCGGCGCGACAGGCCGTAGATTCGTCGTCACCCCGGGTTAATTTCATCCACCTGTGCGGCCCTTGGGCAAAACCCAAGCGATCCGGCGGTTGGTCACAGCTTATCCACCGCCTTGCCCACAGGTCGGGTTGCGGTTTTGTTCGCCTAACCCCGCGCCAAAGGTTTTTTCGCCGGAACCAGAATCCGGCGGTCCGTGACGACCAGATCCAGCGGCTGGTCGGTCGGTTCGGCGGGAATCGGGGGCACCTCTTGCGTGTCATAGGCGAATCCCACGGCCAGCACCTCCCCGTCCCGGCGCAGCACCTCGAGCGTGCGGTCATAGAAGCCGCCGCCATAGCCCAGCCGGTTGCCGACCAGGTCAAAGCCGGCCAAGGGCACGATCAGCACCTGGGGAACCAGAACCGGCGCGTCCTCGGGCGGATGGCTGGTGCCGAAGGTCCCGCCCTCGAGCCGGCCGTCATGGCGGCGAAAGACCAGCGGCCGGGCCGGGCCCGTCACCACGGGCAGGCAGACCGGCCCCGCATGCGCGTCCATCGCGGGACGCGGATCGGCCTCGCCCCGCATGGGCCAGTAGCCGGCCAGAACCTTGCCCGCATGGGGTTCCAGGACCTCGCGCAGGTTCCTCGTCAGGGCCGCGTCGTCGCCCCCCTGGGCGCGCGCGGCCAGCGCCCGCAGGCGCAATTCGGATTTCAGATCAGCATCCATGTCGCCAGCCCCAGGAAAGCAAAGAATCCCATCATGTCGGTCATCGTGGTGACGAAGGTGCCCGAGGCCAGTGCCGGATCCAGCCCCAGCCGGCTAAGTCCCAGCGGCACCAGCACGCCCCCCGTGGCGGCGACGATCTGGTTGGCGATCATCGCCATGCCCAGCACGACCCCGATCATCGGCGCGCCCAGGATGAAGGTGCCGGCCAGGAACAGGATCACCGCCAGTCCCAGCCCGTTCAGCAGCCCCGCCGCCAGTTCGCGCAGGATGACGCGCCGCGCATTGCCGCTGGTCAGTTCCCGCGTGGCCAGCGCCCGGACCGCGACCGCCAGCGACTGGGTGCCCGCAATGCCGCCCGTCGAGGCGACGATGGGCATCAGCGCGGCCAGGATCACCAACTGCGCCACCGTCGCCTCGAACCGCGAGATGACCAGCGCGGACAGCGAGGCGGTGAACAGGTTGATGACCAGCCAGGGCAGGCGCTGCCGCGCCGTCTGAAGCGGCCCGTCCGAGACATGGCTTTCGTCCGAGACGCGGGCCATGCGCAGGAAGTCCTCCTCATGCTCCTCGTCCAGGACCGACATGGCGTCGTCGATGGTGATGATGCCCACCAGCCGGTCGTGGTCATCGACCACCGGCGCCGAGATCAGGTGATACTTGTTGAAGGCATAGGCCACGTCGCCTTCGTCCTGCCGGGCCGAGATGGTGCGGAAGCTGTCCTCGGTGATGTCGCGCAGGGGGATGTGGCGGCGCGAGGCCAAGAGCTTGCCCAGCGTCACATAGCCCGTCGGATGGCGGCGCGGATCGACCAGGACGACGTGATAGAACTGATCGGGCAGCCAGTCCTCCTGCCGCAGAAAGTCGATGGTCTCGCCCACCGTCCAGTGTTCGGGTGCCGTCACGACCTCGGACTGCATCAGGCGGCCGGCCGAGTATTCGGGATAGGTCAGCGACTGTTCGACGGCCGCCCGGTCGCTGTCGTCCAGCGCCGCCAGGATGGCCTGCTGCTCGGGCGCCTCCATGTCCTCGATCAGGTCGACGACATCGTCGCTGTCCATCTCGCGCACGGCTTCGGCCAGCACGGCGCGGGGCAGCTGCTCGATCACCTCCTCGCGGATCGACTCGTCGATCTCGGTCAGGATGTCGCCGTCGATCTCGCCCGAGTAAAGCTGCAGGAACTCGCGCCGGCGCTGCGGGGTCAGCTGTTCGATCAGGTCGGCGATGTCGGCCGCGTGCACCGGGTCCAGAAGCGCATCCAGAAGCGGGCCGTCGCCCTCGTCGATGGCTCGCTCGATGGCGTTCAGGTCGTGCCGGCTCAGCTGGAAGTCGTCTTCCGTTGCGTCGGCTTCGGCATCGCGATGCTCGGTCATGGCGGGCTCACTTTGGGCGGGCGGTTCGTGTTGGCGGCACCATAGGGGGGATGGAGCCGCGCCTCAATCGTCCGCCGGGCCGAGAAGCGCCAGCGCCTGGGCGTGAAGCGCGGGCGACCCGGCGGCCAGGATCCGGCCGCCGCCATGGGCAGGGCGGCCCTGCCAGTCGGTCACGATCCCGCCCGCCGCCTGGACGACGGCGATCGGGGCGGCCACGTCATAGGCCTGCAGGCCCGCCTCGATCACCAGATCGACATGGCCCGCGGCAAGCAGGGCGTAGGCATAGCAGTCAAGGCCATAGCGGGTCAGCCGCACCCGGTCGGCGACGCGACGAAAGGCGGCATGTTCGGCAGGGCTGCCCACCTCGGGGTAGGTGGTCATCAGCGTGGCCTGGGCCAAGTCGACCCCCTGGCGGGCGGCCAGCGCGCGGGTGCCCGCGCGATCCGACAGGCTGGCGCGGCCGAACCCGCCCTCGAACCGCTCGCCAAGGTGGGGCTGGTCCACGATGCCATAGATCGGGCCGTCGGCCGCGGTCACGCCGATCAGGACGCCCCAGCTGGGCGCCCCGGCCATGAAGGCGCGGGTCCCGTCGATCGGGTCCAGCACCCAGGTCAGGCCGCTTGTGCCGGGCTGTGCGCCGAATTCCTCGCCCAGGATGGCGTCGTCGGGGCGGGCCTCGGCCAGGATCGCGCGCATGGCGCGTTCGCTGGCACGATCCGCCTCGGTGACGGGGTCAAAGCCCTTCTGGGCCTTGTTGTCGGGATGCAGGTCCGGGCTGCGGAACAGCCGCAGCGTTTCGACCCGCGCCGCGTCGGCCAGCCGGTGCGCCGTCGCGACGATCCCAGCGGCCGTGTCCGGGGAAATGCCGGCACTCGCGCCGGCCGGCCTTTGGACTTCGTGCATGGACACCCCGCGGCTGTGACAGGGATCACAGATAGCGCGCCTTTCCCCCAAGCGAAAGCCCAGGCGCCCCGGTCGGGTCAGGCGGCGTCCGACAGCACCCGCGCCAGTTCAAAGATCTGGCGGCGCTGCGCCTCGGGCATGGCGTAATAGGCGCGGACCAGCTGCAGCGCCTCCTTGTCGCCCAGGATGTCGCCTTCGACCGTGGCCTGAACCTGCCCGTCCTCGAGCCCCTCGAAGAAGAAGCTGACCGGAACCTCGACCGCCTGCGCGATGTCCCACAGGCGCGATGCCGAAACCCGGTTCATGCCGGTTTCGTACTTCTGGATCTGCTGGAACTTGATGCCGACCTTTTCGGCCAGCTGCTGCTGGGTCATTCCGATCATCCAGCGACGATGGCGGATCCGCTTGCCCACGTGGACATCGACGTTATGCTTCATGGTAACACCTCACTCACTCAATCTGAACGTGCACTATAGCATCGTGCCGCAATTTTCGAGCGCGAACTGGATCATCTGACCAAAAAGACAATCCCTTTGACGCTCTGCCCGGCTTTGCGGTTACTTGCGCAAACCCGGTGGCAGCTTCGGGGAATATGGCAGGGGGAAATATGGCTGGATACTGGAAAGTGATGGGGTTGTCCGAAAAGGCAACTTCGCCCGCGATGGGCGAGTGGCCCGCCCGTGCGCCGGGACCGGACGAGGTGGTGGTCAGACTGCGCGCGGCGGCGCTGAACTTTGCCGACCTGCTGATGCTGGACGGGCGCTATCAGGACACCCCGCCGCGCCCCTTCATCCCCGGCCTCGAAGGCGCGGGCGAGGTGATCGAGGCCGGGCCCGAGGCGGGGCTCGCGCCCGGCACGCGCGTCGCCGTCTACAGCCAGGGCACCATGGCCGAGGCGAATGTCTTTCCCGCCGCGCATTGCGTGCCGATCCCCGACACGATGGGCTGGGCCGAGGCGGCGGGTTTCCTGATCGCTTACGGCACCAGCCACCTGGCGCTGTCCCATCGCGCAGGCCTGCGTGCGGGCGATGCGCTGGCCGTGCTGGGCGCCGCCGGCGGGGTCGGGCTGACGGCGGTCGAGATCGGCGCCGCGCTGGGGGCGCGGGTGATCGCCGTGGCCCGGGGGGCGGCACGGCTTGAAACGGCCCGCGCGGCCGGCGCGGCCGAGACCATCGACAGCGAGACCTGCCCCGACCTGCGCGCGGCGCTGCGGGCACTGGGCGGGGTCGATGTGGTCTATGACCCCGTCGGCGACGCGCTGGGTGAGGCGGCGTTCGGCGCGCTGCGCCCGGGCGGGCGCTTCCTGCTGATCGGCTTTGCCGGGGGCAAGCCGCCCCGGCTGCCGCTGAACCATGCGCTGGTCAAGAACATCGCCATCCACGGGCTGTACTGGGGCGCCTATCGTACGCTCGATCCCGGTGCCATGCGGGACAGCCTGACCGCGTTGATGGCGCTTTACCAGGCGGGCCGGCTGCACCCCCACGTCGGCGCCACCCTGCCGCTGGAGCGCCTGCCCGAGGCCTATGCGCTGCTGGAAAGCCGCAGCACCTCGGGCAAGATCGTCGTGACGATCTGACTTTTGCGTCACCGGCCGGGCGGCGGGGCGGTGGCGCATTGAAAATCCTGCGAACTCTGCCAATATCCTGCGTGATGGTGGGCCGGCATGGCCGCACCGCGATTTTCGACCGGGGAGAACCGATGCAAGACTACAACACGATCCGCACGGCCGGGACCGCGACGCGCTCGGCCGCCGTGGACGAAGGGCTTCGCGCCTATATGAACAAGGTCTATGGCCTGATGGCCGTGGGCATGCTTGTTACCGCCGGCGCCGCCTGGGGCATGGCCGGACTGGCGTTGTCGGACGTGCAGACGCCCTATGCGCTGGGTAACGGCCAGTACCTGACCGAGTTCGGCAAGACCCTGTACCTGTCGCCCTTCAAGTGGCTGGTGATGTTCGCGCCGCTGCTGATGGTCTTTGCCTTCGGCGCCGCGCTGAACCGGCTTTCGGTGCAGGGCGCGACCACGCTGTTCTATGCCTTCGCCGCCGTCATGGGCGTGTCGATCAGCTGGATCTTTGCCGCCTATACCTCGGTGTCGATCGTGCAGACCTTCCTGGTGACGGCCATCGCCTTTGCCGGCCTGTCGCTTTACGGCTACACAACCAAGCGCGACCTGTCGGGCATGGGCACCTTCCTGATGATGGGCCTGATCGGGCTGATCGTCGCCTCGATCGTGAACATCTTCCTGAAGTCCAGCGCCATGCAGTTCGCCATCTCGGTGATCGGCGTGCTGATCTTTGCGGGGCTGACCGCGTTCGACACGCAGAACATCAAGAATACCTATCTGCGCCTGGCGAACTCGGATCGAGATTTTCTGGGCAAGGCCGCGATCATGGGCGCGCTGCAGCTGTATCTGGACTTCCTGAACCTGTTCATGTTCCTGCTGCAGTTCATGGGCAACCGCGAATAAGCGGGCGTTCCATCCACGAGATTCGCGACAAGGCCGGGCATCTGCCCGGTCTTATCCATTTGTTCTGCCATGGTTCCTGCGCAGGGATCCCGGCGCTCTGACCCTTTGGCTTCGCCGGCCTGTCGCCTGTCAATTTTCCAGACATGACGTACAAAATAACGCGGAATGATTATCCATGAAATCCAATGCAATGATGCAGGTAATATTGGTTAACGCTTTCATTTAAAAAGATTCCGTACTGACAAGTTCAGCAATTCTTCTTGTCAGGCAATTAAAGCAAATTAGACATGACGGCGCCGGTGCATTCCGCGCCGGTGCCGTCTCGATGCAGTCCGCCAACTTCCTCCGGTCCATTCTGACCGGATAACGCCCTTGGGCGAACGGGAATGTCTGTCTTGATTGTCGATGCGGTGAACCGATCACGCCATGCATTGGGCGTGTCTGATAGCGAGTACTTGAATGACTTCCCAGAACAAGCACAACGGCAGCAACGACCACGGCGGCCATGGGCATGACCATGGCCACGGGCACCACCATGGCCACGGGCACGACCACCACCATGGCGGGCACGGACATGGCCACGGGCAGGACCACCACCATGGCGGGCATGGACATGGGCACGGGCACGACCACCACGGCGGCCACGGCCATGGGCACGGGCATGGCGGCCATCATGGCGGTGGACATGGCGGCGGCTGCGTTCCCTGCTTTGCCGGCGGCACCATGATCCTGACCGAGGCGGGCGAGATGCCTGTCGAACGCCTGGTTCCCGGCACCCGCGTCATGACCCGCGATAACGGGCTTCAGGAACTGCGCTGGACCGGATCGCGCGTTGTCGATGCCGCGATGCTGGACCAGAACCCAAACCTGCGCCCGATCCGCATTGCGGCCGGGGCGCTGGGGAACGGCCTGCCCAGGCGCGAGCTGATCGTGTCGCCGCAGCACCGTGTGCTGGTGCGCTCCAGGATCGCGCAAAAGATGTTCGGGGCGGCCGAGGTTCTGGTCGCCGCCAAGCAGCTGCTGCAGATCGACGGCATCGACATTGCGACCGACCTCGAGTCGGTCGAGTACTTCCACTTCCTGTTCGACCGGCACGAGATCGTCCTGTCGGAAGGCGCGGAAACCGAGTCGCTTTACACCGGCCCCGAGGCGCTGAAGGCCGTGGGCCCCGCCGCCTGCGAGGAGATCTTTGCGATCTTCCCCGAACTGCGCGACATGCCCGAGGATCACCCCCCCCAGGGCGCGCGCCTGCTGGCCTCGGGGCGCCAGGGCCGCAAGCTGGCGGTCCGCCACGCCCAGCACCAGAAGGCGCTGGTCCAGTAACACCCGCGGGAGCGAAACGAAAACGGCCGGTCGCGGGACCGGCCGTTCCTTTTTCCCGGGACCGCCCTTTCAGGCGTTCGCTTCGCGGATCTTGTTCGCGGCGTCCTTGTCATAGGCCACGCCGGCCTTGTCGAACAGCTGGTCCAGCTCGCCCGACAGGGTCATCTCGGTCACGATGTCGCAGCCGCCCACGAACTCGCCCTTGACGTAAAGCTGCGGGATCGTCGGCCATTCCGAGAAATCCTTGATTCCCTGGCGGATGTCGGCATCCTTCAGCACGTCCACGTCGCGATAGTCCACGTTCATGTAGTTCAGAACACCGGCCACGCGGCTGGAAAACCCGCATTGCGGCATTTCCTTGCTGCCCTTCATGAACAGCACCACGTCGGCGCCTTCGATGGTGGCCTGGATCTTTTGACGAACATCCGTCATCTGGTTTTCCTTTCGTTTCCTTCGCCGGCAGGCGGGCAGGTCGATCCGGCCCGGCCCGGCGGGCCTGTCTGCGGGCCGGTTATTCGGGGGCCTTGGTGGTCAGGGCCAATGCGTGCAGCTCGCCGCTGGGGCCGTCCATCTTGCCCTGAAGCGCGGCATAGACGGCGCGCTGCTGCTGAACCCGGTTCATGCCGCGAAAGCTTTCGTCGATGACCTCGGCGGCATAGTGGTTGCCGTCGCCGGCGAGGTCCGTGATCGTGATCTGGGCCTTGGGAAAAGCTGCGCGGATCAGCGCTTCGATGTCCTGGGCTTCCATCGCCATGAAGGGGTCCTTTCTGGGTTTCACCCACATGTAAGGAACCCCCCCGCGCCACGCAAGATCGCGGCAGAGGCCCATGTGCCGGGCCGGGGTCATCGCCGGCCCGCCAGCGGCGGCGGCGCCTGCATCCAGGCCCGGACGCCCGCGGCCACCGCGTCGTGGCAGGCCCGGCCAAGCGCCTCGCCCAGGGCCGTATGCAGTCCGGCATGGGGCAGGGGCGTCCCATCCAGGCGCACGGCCAGGGCGATGCAGTCGGTGCCGGTCCCGGTGGCCTGCCCGGTGGAAAGCACGGGTCCCAGCGCGATCATCGCCGCCGTGCGGGCCTGGGCCGCGATGGTCATGGCCTCGACCAGCGCGGGCAGGTCCAGCGCGGCACCGATCCTGACCGCCATGTTGATCGTCCCCCAGCCCGCCGGGTCCGGCTCGCGCCGCCGCCCCACGCGTTCGGCGTTCGACAGGCCGACGGTCGCCAGCGCCTCGACCTCGATGCCGCCGATCCGCGCCACGGCGTGATGATGCCGCCTGACATCGCGCGAGGTCAGCATCGCGACCGACCCCGACTCGTCCCGCCACGCCAGTTCGGCGGCAAGCCAGGGCGCCACGTCCAGGTCCGTCGTCAGGTCCGCGTCGCGCACCTCGCGCCACAGGATGCGCTGCGCCGAAACCAGACCGGGACGGTGGACGGCCCAGCTCAGCACCCGGTGCGGCGCGCCCAGGTCGACGCCAAGCCAAGGCCGTTCGCAGGCGATCCGCATCACGGCGCGATCATCCGCTGGCGGGCAGAGGCAAGGGCGCGCAGCGCCTCTGCTACGGCGGGGGTACCGCACAGCCAGGCCCGGTCGGGAATCTCCAGCCGCCGTGCGCCCAGGTCGCGCAGCGCAGGATGGGCCAGCACCTCCTCGGACCGCGAGGCACCGGGATAACGCGGGCCCAGCACCAAGAGGTCGGGCCGGCCCGCCACAAGCTGTTCAAGCGCAAGGGTGCCGCCGCCGCGCATGCCCAGCTCTCCGGCCAGGTTGCGAAAGCCCGCGGCGTCCAGGATGCGGCCCGCCAGGCTGTCCGGGCCCGTGGTATAGCCGTTCGCCTGATAGATGGCCGCCAGGGGCCTGGGCCCGCGCGGATGCAGGAAAGGCGCGATGTCCCGGTCGAAGGCGCGGACGCGCGCCTGTGCCTCGGGGGCGCGGCCCAGCAGCGTGCCCATGCGGTAGAGCGCGTCGCGGATGCCCTCCAGGTCCTCGGCCGGGTCGAACAGGGCGACGGAGACGCCCAGCCGCTGCAGCAGCCGCACGGTCGCGGCGTCGCCCAGGCTGCTGGCCAGCACCAGGTCGGGCCGTAGGGCCAGCACCTCCTCGGCCCGGCCCCGGTTGGACGGGATCGCCGCCGCCCGGCTTGCCATGGCTGAGAGCGCCGGGTCGCGCGCGAGTTCCGAAACCGACACGAGCTGTTCCGGCGCAGCCACGGCCAGCGCCAGTTGGTCGGTGCAGAGGTTGATCGACACCACCCGCCGGGGCGCCGCCCCCGCGGGCATCGCCAGCGCGACCAGCATGGTGAACAGAACCCAAAGCCGCAAATCCGTCCCTCCTGCGGCCACGGCTTAGCGCGGCCCCGTCCTCTGCGCCACCGCGATCCGCAGCGGCGCAGCTCGGGCGGGCAGAGCGTGTTCCTCTCGGCTCGGGTTGTCGGGAACAGCTGAACAGGCATTCGGCCTTGTTTCGCGCCCCGTGCGCGCCATCTGGGAAAGAAAGCTTCGGCGCAATGTGCATTCCGAGGTCGAAACCCGGCGCAACGAACCGTAAAAGGGCCCGTGAACCGGCACGCCTGCACGCCCGATGCATTGAAATACAGACGATGAACAACGAACAATCCTACAGACTGTCCGTCGCCCCGATGATGGACTGGACCGATCGGAACTGTCGCGACCTGCACCGGCTGCTGTCGCGCCGGGTGCTGCTTTACACCGAGATGGTGACGGCGCAGGCCGTGATCCACGGCGACCGGGCGCGGCTTCTGGATTTCGACGCGGACCAGCATCCCGTCGCCCTGCAACTGGGCGGGTCCGAGCCGGCCCTGCTGGCCGAGGCGACCCGGATCGCGGCGGATTGGGGCTATGACGAGATCAACCTGAACGTCGGCTGCCCCAGCGACCGGGTGCAGTCGGGGTGCTTCGGCGCGGTGCTGATGACCCGGCCGGAGTTGGTGGCCGAATGCGTCCAGGCGATGATGCGCGTCAGCCCGGTCGAGGTCACGGTGAAATGCCGCATCGGTGTCGACGACCAGGTCCCGGAACAGGTCCTGCCCGCCTTCATCGCCCGGATGCGGGACGCGGGCGTGCGCCGCCTGTCCATCCACGCCCGCAAGGCCTGGCTCCAGGGCCTGTCCCCCAAGGAAAACCGCGAGATCCCGCCCCTGGACTATCCGCTGGTCCACCGAATGAAGGCCGAGTTTCCCGACCTGCACCTGTCCGTGAACGGCGGCATCGGCTCGCTCGACCAGGTCCGCGACCAGCTTGGCACGATGGACGGGGTGATGGTCGGGCGCGCAGCCTACCACCAGCCCTGGGACATTCTGGGCCGGGCCGATCTGCTGTGGGATCAGGAGCCGCCCTTCGCCACGCCGCTTGACGCCGCACAGGCCATGCGGCCGCGGATCGAGGCGCATCTGGCCCGCGGCGGGCGGCTTCACCAGATCGGACGGCACATGCTGGGCCTGTTCCACGGCCGCCCCGGCGCGCGCGGCTGGCGGCGGATCCTGTCCGAAGGCGCGGCGCGGGCCGAAGCCCCGGCCGAGGCGCTTGCCGTCTATGACGCCGCGCTGGCCGAAGTCGCCTGAGCCCAGTCCCGCATCGCCCCGGCCAGCGCCGACCGGCGGACCGGCTGGCGCGCGGAATCGAGGTAATAGGCCAGCATGATCTCTCCGATCATGAAGCGCAGGAGGGCGCGCTGGTCGGGCGCGATCAGCCCCGGCACCGCCGTCAGAGCCTGGTAGTCGGGCGCGGCGATGCCATCGATCCGGGGCAGGGGGATAGCGCGCCGGCTTTCCAGCCAGACCAGCAGCCGGGCTGCGTCCCGGACCACGGCCATGGCCCCCCAGTCCTGCAGGTCGATGCCCGTCATCCGGTCGGTGACGGCGTCGTAGAACAGGTTGTCGCCGGTCAGGTCGCCATGCAGGCGTGCGCGCTCGACCCGGGTTCCGGCCAGGGCGCGGCCGTCCTGCGCCATGCGCCGCAGGACGCCCGAGACCAGGGCGCGGTCCGCCCAGTCGCCGGTCGTGGCGGCCAGCCGCTCCTCGATCCCGCGCAGCCAGAAGCGCGGGCCGAACCGCCCCTCCTCGCGCGCAGGGCCCGCCAGATGCGCCAGCCATGCCCCGGCCCGCGCCACCAGCCGCGCGCGTTCGGCAGCGGGCGCCGAATCCAGCGCCTGGACCAGCGGCACGCCGGGGGCGGCGCGCAGCACCACCGCGCCTGCCTCGGGCAGGACCGTCAGCGCCGGCGCGACGCAGTCAGGGCTGTTCCCGAATGCCGCCGCCGCCTCGTCCAGCCGCCGCGCGGCGCCCAGGGCCGTCGCAGCGGGATCGGCGGTGCGGAACTGCTTGAGGAAGGCGCGTTCGCCCTGCAGCCGGATTTCCCAGACCCGGCGCTGGGGCAGGTCGCGGATCAGCCGCAGGACCCTTGCCCCGGCAAGCGGGGGCAGGGCCGCCAGCTCGGCGGGCAGGTCCAAATCCTTCAGCCCCGCTCGTCCGCCTTGGCCTGGTTCCACAGGGCGTCCATCTCGGCCAGGTCGCTGTCCTCGGGGCGGCGCCCCTGGGCGGCCAGCGCAGCCTCGATCCGGCGGAAGCGGCGGGTGAATTTGGCATTGGCCAGGCGCAGCGCCTCCTCGGGGTCGATCTTCAGGTGCCGGGCGAGGTTCGCCATGACGAACAGCAGATCGCCGAATTCCTCGGTGACATGGCCCTGGTCGGCGCCTTCCTGCGCTTCGGCCAGCTCGGCCGCCTCCTCGCGGATCTTGTCCAGGACCTCGGCCGGGCCCGGCCAGTCGAAGCCCACGCGCGCGGCCCGGTTCTGCAGCTTGACCGCGCGGGTCAGGGCGGGAAGTCCCAGGGCGACGCCGTCCAGCACGCCCTTCTCGGCCTTGGCGGCGCGTTCGCGGGCCTTGATCTCCTCCCAGTCGCGGACCTGCTGTTCGGCCGACTTGTCGCGGGATTCGTCGCCGAAGATATGCGGGTGGCGGTCGATCATCTTGTCCGAAATGCTGGCGACGACGTCGGAGAATTCGAAAAGTCCCGCCTCGGCCGCCATCTGGGCGTGAAACACCACCTGCAGCAGCAGATCGCCCAACTCGCCCGGCAACTCGTCCCAGGCCTCGCGGGCGATGGCATCGGCGACCTCATGCGCCTCCTCGATCGTGTAGGGCGCGATCGAGGCAAAGCTCTGTTCGATATCCCAGGGGCAGCCCGTCTTGGGATCGCGCAAGGCGGCCATGATGGCAAGCAGGCGGGGAATCCCCGTCTCGTCGGGCTCGGCGATGCGCTCGGCCAGGGCCGGATGGATTGCGTCTTGCGCCATGGCGTTCCCCCTGCGGTTCGGATCCCTTCTGCTGCCACAGGGCGCGGCCGGTGTCCACGCCGTCCGTGGCGGGTGCGGCTTGGGGGCTCCGCCCCCGTCCTTCGGACTCCCCCGGGATATTTGGGCAAGAAAGAAGCCGAGGCTGCCGGGTCAGTGTTTCTTGCTTGTCCAAATATCCTGGGGGGAGCGCGGGACGCGCGGGGGGCGAAGCCCCCCATTCGGGACAAGGTCGGGGCTGTTGCCGATCTCGTCATCCCGGCTTTTCTTGCCATCCCCCGGTCGCGCGGCTAGGGTGCGCGCCAATTCCGCCGGGGGACCGCCCGGAACCTGTCAACCGAAGGGATCAAACCATGTTCGTGACCCCCGCCTATGCCCAGGCCGCGGGCGCCCCGTCTGCCGGCGCCAGCATCGCATCCTTCCTGCCGCTGATCCTGATCTTCGTCATCATGTATTTCCTGATGATCCGCCCCCAGCAGAAGCGCATGAAGGAACACCGTGCCCTGATCGAGGCGCTGAAAAAGGGCGACGAGGTCATCACCCAGGGCGGGCTGATCGGCAAGGTTACCGCCGTGCGCGACAACGAGCTTGAGGTCGAGATCGCGCCGGGCGTCAGGACGCGCGTCGTGCGCTCGACCATCACCGGCGTCGTCAACCGCACCGCGCCCGTCGCCGCCAACAGCTGAGGCTAACGGCCAAGATGCTTCATATCCCGACCTGGAAACGCCTGCTGATCCTTGGCCTGATCGCCATCGGTCTGCTTTATGCGATGCCGAACCTGTTCTATTCGCGGGTCGAGCAGCATAACGATGCCATCAAGACCATCGGGCGGAGCGGCGTGGAGACGCCCGAGGATGTCGCCGCCCGCGCCGGCTGGCCGGATTGGCTGCCCTCGGGGCTGGTAAACCTCGGGCTCGACCTGCGGGGCGGCGCCCATCTGCTGGGCGAGGTCCATGTCGCGGATGTCTACAAGGCGCGGATGGACGCGCTTTGGCCGGAACTGCGCGATGCGCTGGTGGCGCAGCGCGATACCGTGGGCGCCGTGCGCCGCATCGCCTCGCCCGACGGCGGCCAGCTGATCGTCGAGATCGGCAACCCCGACCAGATGGCCCGCGCGGTCGAGATCGCGCGCGGCCTGGCCACGCCCGTCACTTCGCTGACCGGGGCGGGGCAGTCGGACATCGTGGCCACGGGGTCGGGCAACCGGCTGACCGTGCAGCTGTCGGATGCCGAGAAGGCCGCGACCGACGACCGCACCGTGCAGCAGTCGCTGGAGATCATCCGCCGCCGGATCGACGAGGTCGGCACCCGCGAGCCCACCATCATGCGCCAGGGCAAGGATCGCATTCTGATCCAGGTGCCCGGCATCGGCTCGGCCGAGGAGCTGAAGCAGCTGATCGGCACCACCGCCAAGCTGACCTTCAACCCGGTCGTCGGCCGCGGCACCGATCCGAATGCCCGGCCCGGGCCCGGACATGTCCTGCTGCCTTCGATGGACGAGCCGGGCGTGTTCTATACGCTCGAGGAAAACCCCGTCGTCACCGGCGAGGACCTGACCGACGCGCGGCCGAGCTTCGACCAGAACGGCCAGCCGGCGGTCGATTTCCGCTTTGGTCCGGCCGGGGCCAAACGGTTCGGGGCCTATACCTCGGCCAATATCGGCCAGCCCTTTGCCATCGTGCTGGACAACCAGGTGATCTCGGCCCCGGTGATCCGGCAGGCCATCACCACCGGCTCGGGCCAGATCTCGGGCGCGATGGACGTCGACGAATCCACCCGGCTTGCGGTCCTATTGCGCGCGGGCGCCCTGCCGGCCGAGATGACCTTCCTGGAGGAGCGGACCATCGGTCCGGAACTGGGCCAGGATTCGATCGACGCGGGGCGGCTGTCGTCCATCATCGCGACGGCGGCGGTCGTGGCCTACATGATCGCAAGCTATGGGCTGTTCGGGGTCTTTGCCTCGATCGCGGTCACCGTCAACGTCATCCTGATCCTGTCGATCATGTCGATGATGGGGGCCACGCTGACGCTGCCCGGCATCGCCGGAATTGTTCTGACGGTCGGGACCGCGGTGGACGCCAACGTCATCATCTATGAACGCATCCGCGAGGAATTGCGCGCCGGCAAGCGCGTGGTCAAGGCCATCGACGACGGCTTCAACGAGGCGATGTCGGCGATCATCGACGCGAACGTAACCTCGTTCATCTCGGCCGCGGTGATGTTCTTCCTGGGCTCCGGCCCGGTCAAGGGCTTTGCCGTGACGCTGACCATCGGCCTGGTCACCTCGGTCTTTACCGCGATCTACCTGACGCGTCTGATGATCGTGTTCTGGCTGGAGTGGCGCAAACCCAAAGAGCTGATTCTGTAAGGGAGCAGGACCATGGCATTTCGTCTGAAACTCGTTCCCGATCATACGGAAATCGACTTTTTCCGCTGGCAGTGGCTGACCTTCGGCCTGTCGGCGGCGGCGATGCTGGCCTCGGTCATCATCGTCGCGGTGATGGGGCTGAACTTCGGCATCGACTTCAAGGGCGGGACGACGATCCGCACCGAAAGCACGACCGCCTTCGAGGTGGGCGACTATCGGCAGGCGCTGGCGCCGCTGGACCTGGGCGACGTCTCGATCACCGAGGTGTTCGACCCGAGCTTCGGCCAGACGCAGCATGTGGCGATGATCCGCATCGGCACCACGGACGAGACCGGATCGGTCACGCCCGAACAGTTGAACCAGGTCGAGGCGGCGCTGAAGACCGTCGATCCCGAGGTGCGGTTCGCCGCCGTGGAATCGGTCGGGCCCAAGGTCTCGGGCGAACTGGTCAAGACCGCCTTCTATGCGGTCGGCGCCGCCTGCCTGGGGATCATGGCCTATATCTGGCTGCGCTTCGAATGGCAGTTCGCCATCGGCTGCGTCGTTTCGCTGATCCACGACGTGCTGCTGACGATCGGGCTGTTTTCGCTGTTCCAGCTGCGCTTCGACCTGACGACCATCGCGGCGCTGCTGACCACCTTGGGCTTTTCCTGCAACGACACGGTCGTCGTTTTCGACCGGCTGCGCGAGAACCTGATCAAGTACAAGACGCGGCCGCTGATCGACCTGATGAACCTGACCTGCAACGAAACCCTGTCGCGCACGATCATGACGGCCGTCACCACCGGGATCGCGCTGACCGCGATGCTGATCTTTGGCGGCGACGTGATCCGGGAATTCGTCGTGGCGATGCTGTTCGGGGTGTTCGTCGGCTGCTATTCGACCATCTATGTCGCCAAGAACATCGTCCTGTGGCTGGGCGTCAAGCGCGACTGGGCCAAGCCCGGCGAGAAGAAGGACAAGCCCGCGACCGAGGAAATCCCGGCCGCCTTCCGGGACGCGCCCTGATGGCCAACATGGTTCCGACCGAGTTCTCGGGGGCCGTGCCGGTGGACGGCTACGGCCCCGGCTTTTTCCGGGTGGGCGGGGTCGTGCATCGCTGCGCGGTCATCGTGACCGAGGCCGGGGTGACGCCCTGGGGCGGGCTTGAGGACCGCGCGGCCCTGCTGGCACTCGCGGGCTCGGTGGACGTGCTGTTCCTGGGCATGGGGGCGGACATCGCCTTTCCGCCCCGCGACCTGGTCCTGGCGCTCGAGGCGGCGGGCGTGATGCCCGAGCCGATGAATTCGCCCTCGGCCGCGCGCAGCTACAACGTCACCCTGTCAGAAGGGCGGCGGGTTGCCTGCGCGCTGCTGCCGCTGTGAGCCTGCTTGAGGTTCGCGGCCTGGCGGTGGCCAGGGGCGGGCTGCGCGTGCTCGAGGGGCTGGATTTTTCCTTGCAGGCCGGGCGCGTCCTGGTCCTTCGCGGGCCGAACGGCCTGGGCAAGACGACATTGCTGCGCACGCTGGCCGGGCTGCAGCCCGCCGTTGCGGGCGAGGTCGTGGCGGCGCAGGACGGCGTCGCCTATGCCGGCCACGCGGATGGGCTGAAGCCCGCGCTGACGGTGGCCGAGAACCTGCAGTTCTGGGCGTCCGTCTTTGGCGGGCGGGGCATTGCCGAGGCGCTTGGGGCCATGGACCTTGCGCCCCTGGAAAGGCGCCCCGCGCATATGCTGTCGGCGGGACAGAAGCGGCGGCTGGGACTGGCGCGACTGATGGTCACGGGCCGTCCCGTCTGGCTGCTGGACGAACCCACGGTTTCGCTGGACACGGGGTCTGTGGCGCTGTTCGCCGCCATGCTGCGCGGCCACCTGGGGCAGGGGGGCGCCGCGATCATTGCCACCCATATCGACCTGGGCCTGCCCGAGGCGGAGGTGCTGGACCTGAGCCGGTGGCGCGCCCGGCCCGGTCGGCGCGAGGCACGGCCCGCGGGCTTCAACGAGGCGTTCGGATGAAGGCGCTGCTGCTGCGCGACCTGCGGCTGGCCGTGCGCGCCGGGGGCGGCTTCGGCCTGGCGCTGGCCTTCTTCCTGATCGTCTGCACGCTGGTCCCTTTCGGCATCGGCCCCGAGGGCGGCACCTTGGCCCGCGTCGCGCCCGGCATCCTGTGGATCGGGGCGCTGCTGTCCTGCCTGCTGTCGCTGGACCGCATCTTCGCGCTCGACCACGAGGACGGCTCGTTGGACCTGCTGGCCACCGCGCCGCTGCCGCTGGAGGGCATCGTTGCGGTCAAGGCTCTGGCGCACTGGCTGACGACCGGCCTGCCGCTGGTGGTCTTTGCCCCGGTGCTGGGGCTTTTGCTGCATCTGCCAGGGCCGGCCTATGGCTGGCTGGTCGTCTCGCTGGCGCTGGGGACGCCCGCGCTGTCGGTGCTGGGCGCCTTTGGCGCGGCGGTGACGGTCGGGCTGCGTCGGGGCGGGCTGCTGTTGTCGCTGCTGGTCCTGCCGCTGTATGTGCCCACCCTGATCTTCGGCGCCGAGGCGGTGCGGCGCGGCGCGCAGGGCGCCGATCCCGCGACGCCGTTAGTGTTTCTGGCGGGCATCTCGCTGGCGTCGCTGGCCCTGATCCCCTTTGCCGCAGCCGCCGCGTTGCGCGTCAACCTGCGGTGAATGCACCATGAGGCCAGTTGAGCGGCGCGGCGCGGCGGGGTAGGGAGGGATCATGTCGCTTTGGGAATACGCCAACCCCGTCAAGTTCATGCGCGCCTCGGGCGCGGTCCTGCCCTGGGTGGCGGGGGGTGCCGCGCTGTGCATCGCCCTGGGCCTTGGCTGGGGTTTCCTGACGCCGCAGGACTATCGCCAGGGCGCGACGGTCAAGATCATCTTCCTGCACGTCCCCGCCGCGCTGATGGCGATCAACGCCTGGCTGATGATGCTGGTGGCCTCGCTGATCTGGCTGGTCCGGCGCCATCACGTCAGCGCGCTGGCGGCCAAGGCCGCGGCCCCGGTGGGGGCGGTGATGACGCTGATCGCGCTGGTCACCGGCGCGATCTGGGGCCAGCCGATGTGGGGGACGTGGTGGGAATGGGACCCGCGGCTGACCTCGTTCCTGATCCTGTTCCTGTTCTACCTTGGCTATATCGCGCTTTGGGCCGCCATCGAGGACCCGGACAGCGCCGCCGACCTGACCGGCGTTCTGTGCCTGGTCGGTTCGGTATTCGCGCTGCTGTCGCGCTATGCGGTGAATTTCTGGAACCAGGGCCTGCACCAGGGCGCGTCGCTGTCGCTGGCCCCGGGCGAGCGGATGTCGCCGGTCTACAAATACCCGCTTTACGTCTCGATGCTGGGGTTCTTCCTGCTGTTCCTGGCCTTGATGCTGGTGCGCACCCGGACCGAGATCCGCCGCCGCCGCCTGGCCGCCCTGCTGGCCCGGGAGAACCGCGCATGATCGAGCTTGGAAAATACGCGGGCACGGTGCTGGCCGCCTATGGCATCAGCCTGGCCCTTCTGGCCGGTGTCGTGGTCCAGACGCTGCGCGCCAACGCCCGCGCCCGCCGCGCGCTGGAGGAGCATGAACGCCATGGCTAGGGTTTCGCCGATGATGCTGCTGCCGGTGGCGATCTTTGCGGGCTTTGCCGCGATGGCCGGCTGGGCGCTGCTGCGCGACGACCCCGACAGCCTGCCGTCGGCCATCGCCGGCCGCGAGGCGCCGGCGGTGTCGGCCACGACGCTGCCGGGGGCGACGCAGCTGACCGACGCGATGCTGCGCGAACCCGGCGTCAAGCTGGTGAACTTCTGGGCCAGCTGGTGCCCGCCCTGCCGGGCCGAGCACCCGACGCTGACCGCGCTGTCGGCCGAACTGCCGGTCTATGGCATCGACCTGAAGGACCCCGAGGCCAATGCCGCAGCCTTTCTGGCCGAGCATGGCGACCCGTTCCGGGCGCTCGCGACCGACCCGCGCGGGCGGGTGGCGATCGACTGGGGCGTGACCGCCCCGCCGGAAACCTTCATCATCGACGGGCAGGGCAAGATCCTTTACCGCTTCGCCGGGCCCCTGGTCGGCGACGATTACCGCCAGCGCTTTCTGCCCGAGCTGGAAAAGGCCCGCGCCGTCGAGTGACGGCAAGGCCGGCATGGGTATTTGGGAAACGGTGAAAGCCTGGGGCCTGGCGCCTGTTGGGCGAGGGCCTTTCCAAGCCGGTCGCGCGGGGCTAAGACGGCCGGGCTTGCAAGAGGCCCCACATGTCGCAGAACCAACCGACCATCGCCCCGCAACCCGGGATCATGGAGATCGCGCTTTACCAGGGGGGCGCCGCCAAGGTCGCGGGCGTCGAGAACGTGGTGAAGCTGTCGTCGAACGAAAACCCCTTTGGCCCCTCGGACAAGGCGCGCGAGGCCGTGGTCCGCGCCGCGCACAGTTTGCACCGCTATCCCAACACCGACCACGCCGGCCTGCGGGCGGCGATCGGCGCGGTCCACGGGCTGGATCCCGAGCGCATCATCTGCGGCGTGGGTTCGGACGAGATCATCCATTTCCTGTGCCAGGCCTATGCGGGGCCGGGGACCGAGGTCCTGTTCACCGAACATGGTTTCCTGATGTATCGCATCAGCGCCCATGCGGCGGGCGCCACCCCGGTTCAGGTGGCCGAGCGCGACCGGGTGACGGACATCGATGCTCTGATCGCCGGCGCGACCGAGCGGACGCGGCTGATCTTTGTCGCCAATCCGAACAACCCCACCGGCACCATGGTCGGTCTGCCCGAGCTTGAGCGGCTGGCCCGTGCCGTGCCGCAGGCGATCCTGGTGGTGGATGCCGCCTATGCCGAATATGTCGAGGGCTACGACGGCGGCGCGGAGCTTGCGACGCGGCTGCCGAACGTGGTGATGACGCGGACATTTTCGAAGATCTATGGCCTTGGGGGGCTGCGCATCGGTTGGGGCTATGGCCCGCGACCGATCATCGACGTGCTGAACCGCATCCGCGGCCCCTTCAACCTGTCTCAGGCGGCGATGGATGCGGCCGAGGCCGCCGTGCGCGACCGCGACCATGTGGCCCGCTGCCAGGCCGAGAACGCCCGCATGCGCGCCTGGCTGGCCGAGGCGCTGGCGGAAAAGGGCGTACCCTCGGACACCTCCTGCGCCAATTTCATCCTGGCGCGCTTTGCCGATGAGGCGACGGCCACCGCTTGCGACGAGGCGCTGAAGGCCGAGGGGCTGATCGTGCGCCAGGTGGCCGGATATGGCCTGCCGCATTGCCTGCGCATCACCGTGGGTGACGAGGCATCCTGCCGGCGCGTCGCCCATGTCATCGGCCAGTTCATGGCTGCGCGCGCCGGGGTTGGGGCATGAGCGCGATCTATGACCGGGTGGCGCTGATCGGGCTGGGGCTGATCGCCGGCTCGATGGCGCGGGCCATGCGCGAGAAGGGGCTGGCGCGCGAGATCGTGGGTCATGCCCGTTCGGCCGAGACACGCGCCACAGCCGCCGAGATCGGGCTGGTCGACCGCGTCTTCGAGACGGCGGCCGAGGCGGTCGCGGGGGCCGACCTGGTGGTCCTGGCGGTGCCCGTAGGTGCCATGGGGGATGTCGCGGCCGAGATCGCGCCGCATCTTGAGCCCGGCGCCACGGTGACGGACGTGGGCTCGGTCAAGCAGGCGGTGGTGCAGGCCGTGGCGCCGCATCTGCCGGATGGCGTGCATTTCATCCCCGGCCACCCCCTGGCCGGGACCGAACACTCAGGGCCGCGCTCGGGCTTTGCCAGCCTGTTCCAGAACCGCTGGTGGCTGTTCACGCCCACCGAGGGCTGCGATCCCCTGGCGCTGGAGCGGCTGCAGGACCTTGTGCGTCGCTTTGGCGCCAAGACCGAGCGGATGGACGCCGCGCATCACGACCTGGTGCTGGCCGTCACCAGCCACACGCCGCATCTGATCGCCTATACCATGGTGGGTGTGGCCGACCACCTGAAGCGCGTCACCGAATCCGAGGTGGTGGAGTATTCCGCCGCAGGTTTCCGCGACTTTACCCGCATCGCCGCCTCCGACCCGACGATGTGGCGCGACGTGTTCCTGCAGAACAAGGACGCCGTGCTGGACATCCTGGGCCGTTTCACCGAGGAGCTGTTCGTCCTGCAGCGCGCGATCCGCATGGGCGACGGCCAGCACCTGTTCGATTACTTCACCCGCACCCGCGCCATCCGCCGCGGCATCATCGAGGCCGGGCAGGACACCGCCGCCCCCGACTTCGGCCGCAGCCAGCCCGGGCCCGGCGAGGGCTGAGGCATGAAAAAACCCCCGGCAGCCTTGGTGCCGGGGGTCGTGGATGATCCGCGGATCACTCTTCGTCGCTGTCGGGCACGTCCGCGATGTCGTCCAGCGACACGTCGCCGTCATCGTCGTCGTCGTCCAGCAGATCGTCGTCCAGATCGCCGTTGTCGGCATCCGCATCCAGATCCTCGTCATCGACCAGATCGGTCTGATCCTCGTCCCGCGCCGCGGTCTTTTCCGAGATCAGCGACCGAGAGCGACCGTTCGTCAGGCTTTCGACCGTGAAGACGTTGCCGCATTCCGGGCAGGTCATCGGATCGTTCATCAGGTCGTAGAAGCGGGTCGCACAATGGGGGCACTGACGCTTGGTGCCCCATTCCTCTTTGGGCATGGTATTCTCTTTCCGCCGCAGTTGGGTAAATCCGCTGTCCCCTGCCACAGGTGGAACAGGCTGTCAAAGCCTTTTCCCCCTTGCAGGCGGGGCGCGGTCAGGCTTCCTAGCTAGGCAAGCTGGGCCACGGGGTCAAGGGAATGACGGCACGGAACATCATGGTCGGGGGGGATATTCCGGTGACGCTGCGCCGCTCGGCGCGGGCGCGGCGCATGACGCTGCGGGTAACCCGGGCCGAGGGGCAGGTGGTGCTGACCCTGCCGCTTTGCGCCACCCTGACCGAGGGGCGGGCCTTCGCCGAATCCCGCGCCGAATGGCTGCGCCGGGTCCGGGCCGAGATGCCGGCGGTTCAGCTGGTGGCTCCGGGCGCCTGCCTGCCGGTCGAGGGGCAGGGGCTTTGCATCACCCCGGCGCCGGTGCGCGCGGCCCGCATCGCGGGCGATGCGCTGCTGGTTCCGCAGGGCCGGCCGGCGGCGGTCGTGGTGGCGGCGTTCCTCAGGCACCTGGCCCAGGCCCGCCTGGTTGTCGCCTGCGACCGCCACGCGGCGCGGCTAGGCCGGCCGTTCCGGGCCATCGCGCTGCGCGACACCCGGTCGCGCTGGGGCAGCTGCACCCATGGCGGCCGGCTCATGTTTTCCTGGCGCCTGGCCATGGCTCCGCCCGCCGTCCTCGACTATGTCGCAGCGCATGAGGTGGCGCACCTGGCCCATATGGATCATTCCGCCGCCTTCTGGGCGACCACCGCCGCCCTTTGCCCCGACTGGCGGGCACAGCGCGGCTGGCTCCGCACGAACGGCCATGACCTGCTGGCCTGGCGGTTCCGCGCCGATTGACGGATTGACGCGCCGCGCGTTTGTGATCACAAGGCGGGCATGAGCATCGCACCCACCCGCCCCTCGGAGACATCGGCCCATGAACGCGTCTATCGCAGCCTGCGCGGGCGGATCATGCTGGGCGAACTGCCGCCCGGCCTGCCCCTGACGCTGCGCGGGCTTGCCGCGGAACACCGCGTGTCGATGACCCCCGCGCGCGAGGCGGTGCGCCGCCTGGTCGCCGAGGGCGCCTTGACGCTGTCCAGTTCGGGCCGCATCACCACGCCGGAACTGTCGGTCGAGCGGATCGAGGAACTGGCCGCCCTGCGCGCCCTGATCGAGCCCGAGCTTGCGACCCGGGCCCTGCCGCGTGCGCATCAGGCGCTGATCGACCGGCTGGCGCTGATCAACGCGGCCATCGGCGAGGCGGTCGAGGCCCATGACGCCGTGGGCTATATCCGCACCAACCTGGAATTCCACCGCACGCTTTACCTGCGGGCCCAGGCGCCGGCAATGCTGGCGATCCTGGAAACCGTCTGGCTGCAACTGGGGCCGACGATGCGCGCGCTCTATGGCCGGGTCAAGCGGCACGAACCCCCGCGCCACCATCGCATGATCCTTGCGTCGCTGCGTGCGGGGGATGAGCCGGGACTGCGGCTGGCCGTGCGCGCCGACGTGACCCACGGGCTGCGCCACCTCGCGCAGGGCTAGGGCGCTGCCTGCGCTTTCACCGTTTCACAAATACCCATGCGACAGTGGCGGCAGGCGCTGCGTCAGACCTCCTCGATGCGCAGCTCCACCGGGTCGCCCGCGATGACGCCGGTGCCGGGCAGGGCCTCGATCGCGTGGTCGATGGCCTCGGGCGTGGTCTTGTGGGTGACGATCAGGACCGGCGCGACCCCCGCCGTCTGCTGGTGGCCGTATTGCCGCATCCGGTCGATCGAGATGCCCGCATCGCCCAGGACGCTCGCGACCTTGGCCAGCGCGCCCGGCTTGTCGGTCAGGGCCAGGCGGATGTAATAAGCGGCTGGCACGGCGGTGCGCGCGGGCTGGGGCAGGGCCAGGCCGCTGGCCGGCAGGCCAAAGGCCGGCATGCGCACGCCGCGCGCGATCTCCACGATGTCGGACAGGACGGCGCTGGCGGTCGGGCCTTCGCCGGCGCCCGCGCCCCGCAGGACGATCTGCCCGACGGAGTCGCCCTCGATCACCACCATGTTCGTGCCGCCCTGCAACTGCCCCAGCGGGCTGTCGGCGGGGACAAGGCAGGGGGACATGCGCTGTTCCAGGCCCCGGCCCGTCATCTGCGCCACGCCCAGCAGCTTGATGCGATAGCCCATGTCGGCTGCGCGGCGGATGTCGTCGATGCTGACCCGCTCGATCCCCTCGATCTCGACCGCGTCGAAGGTGGGCCGGGTGCCGAAGGCGATGGCGGCCAGGATCGCCAGCTTGTGGCTGGCGTCGATGCCGCCCACGTCCAGCGTCGGGTCCGCCTCCAGATAGCCCAGCTGGCGCGCCTCCTCGAAGACGGTCTCATAAGGCAGGCCGGCGTTTTCCATCCGGGTCAGGATATAGTTGCAGGTGCCGTTCATGACGCCCATGACGCGGCGGATCTCGTTCCCGGCCAGGGACTCGGTCATGGTCTTGATGACCGGGATGCCGCCGGCAACGGCCGCCTCAAAGCGCAGGACGCAGCCGTTCGCCTCGGCCAGTTCCGCCAGTTCCTGGCCATGGATCGCCAGCAGCGCCTTGTTGGCGCTCACCACATCCTTGCCGGCCTTCAGCGCGGCGGTCACCGCCTCGCGCGCGACGCCCTCGTCGCCGCCGACCAGTTCGACGAACACGTCCACGTCCTCGCGCAGGGCAAGGGCGCGCGGGTCGTCCTCCCAGGCATAGGCCGACAGGTCCACCGCGCGGTTCTTCATCCGGTCGCGGGCGCTGACGGCGCTGATGGCGACGGGGCGGCCCGACCGGGTGGCCAGCAGCGCGGCATGGTTCTGGATGATCCTGACGGTGCCGGTGCCGACCGTCCCCAGGCCTGCGATGCCGAGACGAAGCGGAGAGGCGTCTTGCCCCTTGTTCTGGGCGGTCATGTGAAACTCGTATCTATGGACAGGGGCGGTGTTAGCGGATGGCGCAGCACGTTGCAACGCACGCCTTACGGGCCGTCGTCGCCCGGCCAGCGGCCCATGACGCCGGTCGCGCGCATGACGGCCAGGACGCGCCCGCCCAGGTCCAGGGTGGCCGCCTGGATCGACGCCAGCTCGGCCAGGCTCAGCGGCGCGTCCTGGACCTCGCCCCGGCTGCCGACAAAGGCGGGGTGCCAGCGTCCGGCATCGCCCGTCGGCCGCCACGAGGCATGGCACAACAGGTTGCGCTGCAGTTTCGCGCGGCCCAGGGCTTCGGTGATCTGGTCGCGGTCGCGCAGGCCGGGGTGGCGCCGCATGGCGGCGTCCAGTTGCTCGATCAGCGTGCCCATCGAATCGTCGGCCAGCTGGCCCATGCGTTCGACCCAGTTCTGCATCTCGGCGGGCGTCAGGTCGTCGGCCAGCCGCGCCCGGTCCAGCGCATAGATCGTGCGCTTCAGAACCTCTTCCAGCCAACCGAAGCTTGCCACGCATTGCCCCAGCGCGGCGGCGAAATCCTGGGGCAGGGTGTGATGCGCCTCGGGGCCTAGTCGCGCCACAGCTGATCCACCCAGCCCACCGGGCGCAGGTAATGGCGCAGGTGCTTGGACAGGCTTTCGCGCCGCCGCCCGTCGAAGGTCGCGCGCAGGTGATCCAGGGCCGAGCGGTGCTGGTCCTTCTCGCTCCACCGTCCGACGATGGCGTCGGGCGGGTTCAGGTCGCCCGGAAAGATCACGATCCGCGTGCCGCGCGGGATCCGCGCCTGCCGCCAGTAGTTCAGCGGAAAGTTCGGCACGCAATGCATGCGGAAATGCGCCAGCCAGCCCTTGGGCCAGAACTTGACCCCGCCCGGCGCGTTGCGGGTGACGAAGCGCTGCTCATAGCGGAACTTGTCGGCGGCGGCCTGCGGATCGGCGCGGAAGATCTCCTGCAGGGGCTTCAGCTTGCCGACGCGCATGCGATAGACCGAGGTCTGGCCCATCTTCTCGAAGGGCGTGTTCGGGTTCAGGCCAAGCACGGTGTCGTCCGGGTCGCCAAAGGAAAAGAAATCGTCCAGACTGCCGGTGACGATCACGTCGAGGTCCAGAAACAGCACCACCCCCGTCACGTCGCCCAGATCGCCCCATAGCCGCGATTTCGGCCACTTGCCGCGGGTGTTGACCGGGGCCTGGTATTCGAACTCGGGCAGGGGCCGCACGGCGATGTCGGGATGCAGCCCTGCGCCGTCATCGGTAAAGCAATACAGCCGGAACGGCGGCGTGATGTTGCGCGCAACCATGCCGTGCAGGCGGTTGACGAATTCGGGCCCGAACTTGGTGCCCCATTTGATGCAGATGATCTGCTTGACCGTGCTGTTGCGCCCGTCGTTCATACCCGCCTCGCTTTCAGAGCGCGACTCTGGCACGCGGCCCCAGGGCAGGCAAGGCTCACAGGATCTTCTGCAACAGCAGCAGGTCCATCCAGCGCCCGAACTTGCGCCCGGCATCCGGGAGACGGCCGACCAGGGCATAGCCCAGCGCGCGATGGAAGGCCTCGCCCACCCGGTTCTCGGCCGAAACGGCGGCGATCATGGAATGGGCGCCGGCCCGGCGGGCATGATCCTCGATCGCCGCCATCAGCGCGCGGCCCAGCCCCCGGCCTTGGGCGTCCGGGGACAGGATGATGGTATGCTCCATGGTATGGGCATAGCCGTTGCTGGCGCGAAACCGGTCGTAGGTCGCAAGGCCCACCGGCCGGCCCGCCGCCTCGGCCACCAGGAAGGCGCGGCCCGCCGCCTGCCGCTCGGCGATCATTCGCTGCAACGAAGGCACCGTCTTTTCCTCTGATGAAAAGGTGACGGCGGTGTCCCGGATCAGCGGGTTCCAGAAGGCCATGATCGCGGGCAGGTCGGCATCGGTGACGGAGCGGATCGTCACGGCGCGCCTCGGAACGGACCGGCCGCCGGGCCCCGCGCACGGCGCCCGGTCTTCACCGTTTTCCAAATACCCATGCGACGGATGCGAGGGGCACCGCGGTTCATGCCGCGCGCGCCGCCCGGATCAGGCCCAGGATGTCGCGCGCGGCCGAGGGGATGTTGGTCCCCGGTCCGAAGATCGCCTTGACCCCGGCCTTCTTCAGGAAATCGTAATCCTGCTGCGGGATGACGCCACCGCAGATCACGATGATGTCCTGGGCCCCCTGGTCCTTCAGCGCGGCGATCAGCTTCGGCGCCAGGGTCTTGTGGCCCGCCGCCTGGCTGGAGATGCCGACCACATGCACGTCGTTGTCGATGGCGTCCTGCGCCGCCTCCTCGGGGGTCTGGAACAGGGGGCCCACGTCCACGTCGAACCCGATGTCGGCGAATGCGGTGGCGATGACCTTGGCGCCCCGGTCGTGGCCGTCCTGACCCATCTTCACGACCAGCATGCGCGGGCGGCGGCCCTCGTCCTCGGCGAATTGCTCGACGTCGCGCTGGATCCGGGCGAACTCGTCATCGCCTTCATAGGCGGCGCCATAGACCCCGGCCAGCGTCTTGACCTCGGCCCGGTGGCGGCCGAATTCCTTTTCCATCGCCATGCTGATCTCTCCCACGCTGGCCCGGGCGCGCGCGGCCTCGACCGCCGCCTCAAGCAGGTTGCCGCCTTCCTTCGCGCGCCGGCTCAACTCGGCCAGGGCGGCCTGGCAGGCCGCCTCGTCGCGGCTGGCGCGGATGCGTTCCAGGCGCGCGATCTGGGCCTCGCGCACCTTCATGTTGTCGATGTCCAGGATGTCGATCGGGTCCTCTTTCGTCAGACGATACTTGTTCACGCCGACGATCACCTCCTCGCCGCGGTCGATCTGGGCCTGGCGGCGCGCGGCGGTTTCCTCGATGCGCAGCTTGGGCATGCCGCTGGCGACGGCCTTGGTCATGCCGCCCATGGCCTCGACTTCCTCGATCAGGGCCCAGGCCTTTTCGGCCAGTTCGTGGGTCAGGCTTTCGACGTAATAGCTGCCGGCCAATGGGTCGACGACATGGGTGATGCCGGTTTCCTCTTGCAGGATCAGCTGGGTGTTACGCGCGATGCGGGCGCTGAACTCGGTCGGCAGGGCAATGGCCTCGTCCAGCGCGTTGGTGTGCAGCGATTGCGTGCCCCCCAGCGCCGCCGCCATCGCCTCATAGGCGGTGCGCACCACGTTGTTGTAGGGGTCCTGTTCCTGCAGGCTGACGCCCGAGGTCTGGCAATGGGTGCGCAGCATCAGGCTGCCGGGCTTTTTCGGATCGAACTCCTTCATGATCCGCGTCCACAGCAGGCGCGCCGCGCGCAGCTTGGCGGCCTCCATGAAGAAATTCATGCCGATGGCGAAAAAGAACGACAGCCGCCCGGCGAACTGGTCCACGTCCATGCCGGCCTTCAGCGCGGCGCGGACGTATTCGCGCCCGTCGGCCAGCGTATAGGCCAGTTCCTGCACCAGGTTCGCGCCCGCCTCCTGCATGTGATAGCCGGAAATCGAGATCGAGTTGAACTTGGGCATCTCGTTCGAGGTGTATTCGATGATGTCGGCGATGATCCGCATCGAGGGTTCGGGCGGATAGATATAGGTGTTCCGCACCATGAATTCCTTCAGGATGTCGTTCTGGATCGTGCCCGACAGCACGGAACGCGGATGGCCCTGTTCCTCGCCGGTGACGATGAAGTTCGCCAGGATCGGGATCACCGCGCCGTTCATCGTCATCGAGACCGAGACCTTGTCCAGCGGGATGCCGTCGAACAGGATCTTCATGTCCTCGACCGAATCGATGGCGACGCCGGCCTTGCCCACATCGCCCTCGACGCGCGGGTGGTCGCTGTCATAGCCGCGGTGTGTCGCCAGGTCGAAGGCCACGGATACGCCCTGCTGCCCGGCGGCCAGCGCCTTGCGATAGAAGGCGTTCGATTCCTCGGCGGTGGAAAAGCCCGCGTATTGCCGGATCGTCCAAGGCCGGCCGGCATACATGGTCGCGCGCGGGCCGCGGGTGAAGGGCTCGATCCCCGGCAGGCTGCCCAGATGCGGCAGGTCCTGGATGTCGGCCTCGGTATAAAGCGGCTTGACCTCGATCCCTTCCAGCGTGTGCCAGGTCAGGCTGTCGGGATCGGCGCCCCGCAGCTCCTTGCTGGCGAGCTGGCGCCAGGTCTGAAGATCGGCTTTGGTGCTTTCGCTCATCTTGCATCCTTTCCCGTGGCCCGCTTCGCCCTATATGAAGATAAGGACGGGGGCGCGATGAAACTGAAACGGTTGATCTTTCTGATGACGGTGCCGCTGCTGGCGGCGATGGGCCCACGGCCGGACGGGGAAGGGGACGGCCATCGTCCCTTCGTGCGCGGCGAAGTTCCGGCCGCGACCAGCGAGGCCAAGCCCATGTCGCGCGTCCTGCCCGAGGGCGAGCTGTCGGTCATTCCCGCCGACCAGGCCGAGCCGCAGGAATTCCTGTGGCAGGCCCGGCCGCTGGTGGTCTTTGCCGACACCGCCGCCGACCCCGACTTCGCGGCGCAGCTTGCGCAGCTGCGCCGCGACCCGGCGGCGCTTTTGCTGCGCGACGTGGTGGTCATCACCGACACCGACCCGGCGGCGAACAGCGCCTGGCGGCGGCAGTTCCGTCCAGAGGGGTTTTCCGTGGTGCTGCTGGACAAGGACGGCCAGGTCAAGCAACGCCTGCCCAGCCCCCGGTCCGTGCGCGAGATTTCCCGCGCCATCGACAAGTTTCCGCTGCGCCGGCGCGAGATCGGCCGTGCGGCACTGCCGTAGGATCGTGCGAAAATCGAAACGACTTCATTGCGGGACGGGCCTTCGCGCATTATCTTGAGCACAGGGCAGCCCCGCTGCCCGCTGCCAAGGAGGCTTGCCATGTCCAAATCGTCCCAGCCGCGCGCGACGGAACAACCCGCCCCGCCCAAGCGGCGCAGGCTGGACCCGGCGACCGAAGTGCTGGTCGAACGCCTGCGCAGTGCCCGCACTGCGAATGAAATGGCGGTGATTGTCGGCCTGAAACCCATCAAAGGCCGCTCCGGTCCGAAGATCGCCTACTAAGACGCTGGCGCAGCGCGGCCAGTTCGCCCGGCAGGCTTGACGACAGCAGCGCCAGTTCCGCCTGCCTTGCAGCCAGTTCGGCCTCGCGCTCCTCCTCGATGACGCGGCGCAGGGCATCCTCTCCCAGAAAGACGCTGGTCATCAGCAGGCGCAGGGCTTCCTGCCCGCTTTCCCGCGCCGCCTCGGTCAATTCCAGATAATCCCCGAACATTTCGACCGCGCGGCCGTGATCCTGGTCGGCCTGCTTCTGCATGGCCCGGGCAAAGGACGCCATGATGGACAGCTGCCTGTAATAGGTCACGACCGGGTCGATGACCTCGGCCGGCAGGATGTGCACGTCCTCGATGATCGCGGAAAAGATGCGGTCATTGGCCTGCTCCGGGATAAAGGGGATCCGGCCGCTGTCGCGCAGCCGCGCCAGCAGCGCGGCGGTGCCGCCCGCATCCAGCCGCTGGCTTTCCAGGGCGACGACATGGGCGCGGATTTCGGCCAGCAGCGCGCGCTGCACGTCGCTGACCCGCTCGGCCCGCAGGGTGCGGGCACGGCGGCGGTTCAGCCAGTCGTTGACGGGCCAGGCCAGCATCGCCACGGCGGCGGCGACCAGCGCCGCCAGCACCGTGGGATTGAAAAGGCTGCCCTGGGTCCCGCCCATGGATCACTCGAATTCCATGATGACGTCATCGACCTTGAGGCTTTCGCCCGGCGCAGCGTTGACCGACTTGACCACGGCACGGCGTTCGGCGCGCAGGATGTTTTCCATCTTCATCGCCTCGACGGTGGCCAGCGCCTGGCCCTCCTGCACCTCGTCGCCGGCGGCCACGTTCACCTTGACCACCAGCCCGGGCATCGGGCACAGCAGGAACTTCGAGGTGTCGGGCGGCAGCTTTTCGGGCATCAGCCGCGCCAGTTCGGCGGCGCGCGGACGGCGGACATAGGTCTTGAGATCCGCTCCCCGCACCCTCAGCCGATAGCCCGAGGGCAGGGGTTCGACCTTCATCACCAGGGGCGTGCCGTCGACCGACAGCCGCGCCAGGGACTGCCCGGGCAGCCAGTCGCTTTCCACGCGCAGCTTGTGGCCCTGCAACTCGACCGTCGAGCCCTGCTTGTCGGCGGTGATGCGCACGGGAATGTCCTGACCGGCAAGGCTGACGACCCAATGTTCGCCGACATGGCGTTCGTGGTTGTCCAGCCGCCCCGAGATGCGGCAGCGGCGGATTTCCGCCACGCGGTGCATGGCCGCGGCCGAGGCGGCGACGCGCAAGACCTCGTCCTCGGGCAGGGTCGCGCCCAGGAAGCCCTCGGGATATTCCTCGGCAATGAAGGCGGTGGAAATGTCACCCGAGACGAATTTCGGATGGTCCATCACGGCCGACAGGAAGGGCAGGTTGTGGCCGATGCCCTCGACCTCGAATTCGTCCAGCGCCAGACGCATGCGTTCGACGGCGGCCTCGCGCGTCGGCGCCCAGGTGCACAGCTTGGCGATCATCGGGTCATAATACATGCTGATTTCGCCGCCTTCATAGACGCCGGTATCGTTGCGCACGCCGGCGGGACCCGCGGGGGGCGTGGCACCCGGCTGGGCCGGAACCCAGCGGCTGGCCGCAAGCATCGGGCCGGCCGCGACCTCGGACGGCGGGCGATAGCGCGTCAGCCGGCCGATCGAGGGCAGGAAGTTGCGATAGGGGTCCTCGGCGTAAAGCCGGCTCTCGATGGCCCAGCCGTTGATCGTCAGATCGTCCTGGGCAAAGGGCAGCGGCTCGCCCCCGGCGACGCGGATCATCTGCTCGACCAGATCGACGCCGGTGATCAGTTCGGTCACCGGATGTTCGACCTGCAGCCGGGTGTTCATTTCCAGGAAATAGAAATTGCGCTGGCCGTCGACGATGAATTCGACGGTGCCGGCGCTGGTATAGCCCACGGCACGGGCCAGGGCGCAGGCCTGCTCGCCCATGGCCTTGCGGGTCGCGGCGTCCAGGAAGGGGCTGGGCGCCTCCTCGATGACTTTCTGGTTGCGGCGCTGGATCGAACATTCGCGTTCGTGCAGATAGACGCAGTTGCCGTGCTTGTCGGCCAGCACCTGGATTTCGATGTGCCGGGGCTGGGTCACGAATTTCTCGATGAAGATGCGGTCGTCGCCAAAGCTGTTTGCCGCCTCGTTCTTCGAGGATTCGAAGCCTTCCCGCGCCTCCTGGTCGTTCCAGGCGATGCGCATGCCCTTGCCGCCGCCACCGGCGCTGGCCTTGATCATCACCGGATAGCCGATCTGACCCGAGATCCTCACCGCCTCCTCGGCATCGGCGATCAGGCCCATATAGCCCGGCACCGTGCTGACGCCGGCTTCCTGCGCCAGCTTCTTCGAGGTGATCTTGTCGCCCATCGCCTCGATCGCGGGGCTGGGCGGGCCGATGAACACCACGCCCTCGGCCTCGAGCGCCTGGGCGAACTTCATGTTCTCGGACAGAAAGCCATAGCCCGGATGCACGGCCTGCGCGCCGGTCTGGCGGATCGCATCCATGATCTTGTCGATGACGATATAGGACTGGTTCGCGGGGGCGGGACCGATGTGAACGGCCTCGTCGGCCATCTTGACGTGCAGCGCATTGCGGTCGGCGTCGGAATAGACGGCGACGGTCTTGATGCCCATGCGCCGGGCGGTCTTGATGACGCGGCAGGCGATCTCGCCCCGGTTGGCGATCAGGATTTTATCGAACATGACGGCTTATCTTTCCCCCGCAGTCCCTGTCTGGACATGAAAAAGCCGCCCTGGCGCACGGCCGGGACGGCATGAATGGCAAACGCCTTGGCGTTCTTGATCAGTAGCGGCGCTGAGTCGGCTGGCACAGCCGCACGTCGTCGCACAGCGCACCTGCGGCCGCGCCGATGGCTGCGCCCTTGACCACGTTATGGCCGCCGACATGGGCGACGGTCGCACCGACGCCCGCGCCGATAAGGCCGCGGTCCATGTCGGTCGGGTTGATGTTCTGGGTGCAGCCGGCCACGGCCAGAAGGCCGAACCCAAGCGCGAAGACGATTTTCTTCGACATGTCGAAAGCTCCGAAAAGGGGGCGCGGCGCGTGGCGCCGTCAGCCCCGGTGAAATCAGTAGCCGCGCGACTGGCAGACGCCGGCGTCGTCGCACAGCGCGCCGCCCGCAGCACCGATAAGAGCGCCGGTGCCCACGTCGCCGTCGATGATCTTGGCGACAGCCGCACCGGCCAGCGCGCCGCCGGCCGCGCGCTGCGCGTCGGGGGACAGGCCCATGCCGCCACCATAGCCCTGGTCGCAAGCAGCCAGTCCGGCGACCAGAAGGGCAACGCCAGAGAGACGGAGGATGACGGATTTTTGCATGGTTCTTTGCCTGTATTGTGGGACCCCAAGGGGGCCGACCGTGTCAGCGATGCAGGCAATATTGCACGCCAGTATGGCGGAAGAAACTGACAACGATGTGAAAACTTGCGCGCCTGCATATTTCCGCCCATCAGTCGTTCCCGTCGGCCTCGTCGTCCTCGTCCTCGTCCCAATCCAGGTCGTCCCAGTCGAACTCGGGCGCTTCGGCGGCGAAAAGCTGCGGAAAGCTCGCCTCGGCCTTTTTCATGTCGATGCGCAGCATCTGGTCATAGTCGGTCGGGTCCAGCTTGCCGATGGCGACGACCTCGCGGCCGATCAGCCAGGACAGGCGGCCGGCGTCCAGATTGCCGCGGGGAAAGGGTTCCTCGCCAAACTGCCGGATCAGCGCGGCCATGAAGCCTTCGTCCGCGCGACGATCGGCGGCCTTGCGGTCGCGAAAACGCTCGCGCTGGACCAGGGGCGTCGCCCCCTTCTTGTTGGCGCGCCGGATGGTGAATTGAAAGTCGGTGCCGGGAAGGCGGCCGGGAAAGCCGCGGTGCTTCAGCATGAGATGCCCCTTTTCTGCAGCGGATTGGCGCGCAGGCGGCGGGGCGGACGCAAAGGGCGCGGGCCGCCAGGCAGCCCGCGCCTTGGGTCGGGCTTAGTTGGCGCCGTATTTGCCCTGGAAGACAGGCTCGGGCTGGACCGGGGCAGGGGTGATGACCTCGGGTTCCTTCTTGGCGCAGGCAGCGGCCAGGCCGACCAGGACAAGGGCGATTGCAAGCTTTTTCGACATGATGTCGTGCTCCTGTGTTGCGGGGCGGGGCCCCGACTGCTCGGGTTGGATTCGGCTGCCATCGGCGGCCGAGACCACAGCATAGTCAGAGCCTTGGGCGCATCACAGGCGGCGAGATCGCGTTTCGTCCGGCGGGCAGGCCCCTGTGGCAGGCTTGCATCATAGCGGATATTCGCCATCACCAGGGTTCCCATTCGCAGCTGTCGCGGTCGGCGGGCAGCTTGAACGCCTCGAACAGCTGCAAGGCGCCGGGGTCGTAGCTGCCGAAGGGCGTGTTCTTGTCGGACAGGCTGATGACGATCTGGCGCGGCCGCGGACCGGGGTTCGCGATGCGGGGCAGGACCCATTCCTGGCACAGCCAGACGATATCGTCATGCACCGGGTCCTGCGCCAGCACGTCGGGCGCGGTGGGCAGGGCCTCCTCGACCATCGCGTCGGCTTCGGCCTCGGCCTGGTCGTCGACCTCGGCCGGGGCCGGGTCCAGCGTGGCCGGGTCGATCATGCCGTCCTCGGCCGTATCGCCCGTGACCTCGGCGGTTTCGGTGTCGATGTCGATCGGCCCGCGGTCCGCCCCCTCGATCGCGTCCGAGGCGGGGCCGCTGGTCGAGGGCACCCGCGAGGCCAGGTCCGGCACCAGGAAGCGAAAGCGATAGGTCAGGCCGGTGCCGCCCGAGGTGTCCCGGATCGTCTCGATCCATTGCGCCTGCGCGCCGGACGGCAGGGCGATGGGCGCCTTGTCCTGTGCCGCCGCAGGGCCGCCAAGCGCCGCAAGCGTCATGCCGACCGCCGCAAGGAAATGGGCCATGGTCCGGTCCGTCGCGGTCACAAGGGAATGTTGTCGTGCTTTTTCCATGGATTGGACAGCTTCTTGCCACGCAGGGAAGCCAGCGCGCGCGCCACCCGCCGGCGGGTCGAACGCGGCTGGATCACTTCGTCGATAAAGCCTTTTTCGGCGGCGACAAAGGGGTTGGCAAAGCGGTCCTCGTAATCCTTGGTCCGGGCGGCGATCTTGTCGGGCTCGCCCAGCTCGCTGCGATACAGGATCTCGACCGCGCCCTTGGCGCCCATCACCGCGATTTCCGCCGTGGGCCAGGCATAGTTGAAATCACCGCGCAGGTGCTTGCTGGCCATGACGTCATAGGCGCCGCCATAGGCCTTGCGGGTGATGACCGTGACCTTGGGCACCGTCGCCTCGCCATAGGCGAACAGCAGCTTCGCGCCGTGCTTGATGACGCCGCCATATTCCTGGGCCGTGCCCGGCAGGAAACCCGGCACGTCGACAAAGGTCAGGATCGGGATCTCGAATGCGTCGCAGAAGCGCACGAAACGCGCCGCCTTGCGCGAGCTGTCGATGTCCAGGCAGCCCGCCAGCACCATCGGCTGGTTGGCGACCACGCCCACGGTCTGGCCCTCGATGCGGATGAAGCCGGTGATGATGTTGGCCGCGAAATCCTGCTGGATCTCGTAGAAATCGCCCTCGTCCGCGACCTTCAGGATCAACTCCTTCATGTCGTAGGGCTGGTTCGGGTTGTCGGGGACCAGCGTATCCAGGCTGGGCTCGATCCGGTTCGGGTCGTCGAAGAAGGGCCGGGTCGGCGCCTTTTCGCGGTTGTTCAGGGGCAGCAGATCGACCAGCCGGCGGATCTCGGTCATCGCCTCGACGTCGTTCTCGAAGGCGCCGTCGGCGACCGAGGATTTTTTGGTATGGGTCGAGGCGCCGCCCAGCTGTTCCGCCGTCACGACCTCGTTCGTCACCGTCTTGACCACGTCCGGGCCGGTCACGAACATATAGGACGTGTCCTTGACCATGAAGATGAAGTCGGTCATCGCCGGGCTATAGACCGCGCCGCCGGCGCAGGGGCCCATGATGACGCTGATCTGCGGCACCACGCCCGAGGCCATGATGTTGCGCTGGAACACGTCCGCGTAACCGGCAAGGCTGGCGACGCCCTCTTGAATCCGCGCGCCGCCCGAGTCGTTCAGCCCGATCACCGGGGCGCCGTTCTGCACCGCCATGTCCATGATCTTGCAGATCTTCTGCGCATGGGTTTCCGACAGCGAGCCGCCGAAGACGGTGAAGTCCTGCGAGAACACATAGACCATGCGGCCGTTGATCGTGCCCCAGCCAGTGACGACGCCGTCGCCATAGGGCCGATCCGCCTCCATCCCGAAATCGGTCGAGCGGTGGCGCACGAACATGTCGAATTCCTCGAAGGAACCCTCGTCCAGCAGCAGCTCCAGCCGTTCGCGCGCGGTCAGCTTGCCGCGGGCGTGCTGGGCGTCGATGCGGCGCTGGCCACCGCCAAGGCGGGCATCGCGCCGGCGGGTCTCCAACTGGTCCAGGATGTCTTTCATGCCCGTCTCCTCCGCTTTTGGGCAGGTTAGGGCCTTCGCTGCGCCGCGGAAAGAAAAAAGACGAAAATTTGCAAAATGTGCTAGCAAGTGCGTGAGCAAATGGCAAATCCGCAAAATCGGACGCGGTTGACAATCGGCGCCGGGCGAATAGGAAAGGGCCAAACCACAGGGGGCCCGCATGTCTGCCGCTTCGGGACTGACGATCGACCTTTCGGCCATCCGGGCCAACTGGAAATCCCTGGCCGACATGGCCCCCGGCGCGCGGGCGGGCGCGGTGGTCAAGGCCGATGCCTACGGTTTGGGCGCGTCGCGCGTGGCGCCTGCGCTCTACGATGCAGGGGCGCGGGACTTTTTCGGGGCGCTCGCCTCGGAAGGGCGGGCGATCCGGCCGCTGCTGGCGCAGGACGCCGATATCTATGTGCTTTCGGGCCATATGGAGGGCGAGGACCTGACCGGGCTGATCCCCGTCCTGAACAGCCCCGAGCAATTCTTTCGCGACCGCGCCCTGCGGCCCAGGGGGGCCTTTGCGATCCAACTGGACAGCGGCATGAACCGGCTGGGCCTTGAGCCCGGCGAATGGGCCGCGATCCGGGCCGAGGCGCTGGCCGCCGGTCCGCGGCTGGTCATGTCGCACCTGGCCTGCGCCGATGAGCCGGAGCATCCGGCCAATGCCCAGCAGTTGCAGGCGTTCCGCGCCATGACGGACGGCATCGGCGTGCCGCGCGCGCTGGCCGCGACCGGCGGCACGCTGCTGGGGCCCGACTATCACTTCGATCTGGTGCGGCTGGGCATCGGCATGTATGGCGGCCTGCCTTATGCCGAGGCGAAGCCGGTGGTCGGCCTGGCCCTGCCCGTCATCCAGACGCGCGAGGTCCGGCCGGGCGAGTCGGTCGGCTATGGCTATGCCTGGACCGCGCAGCGCCCCGCGCGCATCGCGACCGTGGCGGCGGGCTATGCCGACGGGCTGTTCCGCGCGCTGGCCCGGCAGGGTGAACTGAAGCTTTGGGCGGGCGAGCGAGCCTGTCCGGTGGTGGGCCGCATCTCGATGGACCTGATCACGGTGGACGTGACGCAGCTGCCTTTCGTCCCCGACACGCTGGACGTCCTGAACGAGCGGCAGGGGGTCGATGCGCTGGCTGATCTTGCGGGCACCATCGGCTATGAAATCCTGACCTCGCTTGGCAGCCGCTATCCCCGGACCTATCGGTGAATCCAGTCCGGCTGATCGGGCGCGGGGCGATTGCCGCGCTGCGCGGCATCGGGCGCGTCGCGATCTTTGCCGCGCTGGGGCTGGTCCGCGTGGGCCAGCACCCTTCGGAACTGGCGCGGCAGGTGCTGCATATCGGCTGGCTGTCGCTGCCCGTGGTCGGGCTGACGGCGCTGTTCACGGGCGCGGCGCTGGCCTTGCAGATCCATTCGGGGGGCGAGCGGTTCCAGGCGGGCGACGTCGTGCCCGCGATCGTCGCCATCGGCATGGCCCGAGAGCTGGGCCCCGTGCTGGGCGGTCTGATGGTCGCGGCCCGCGTGGCATCGGCCATCGCGGCCGAACTTGGCACCATGCGCGTGACCGAACAGATCGACGCGCTGGTGACGCTGTCCACGGACCCGGTGGGCTGGCTGGTGTCGCCGCGCCTTTGGGCCGCGATCCTGTGCCTGCCGGTGCTGGTAGGCGTGGGCGACCTGATCGGCATCATGGGCGGCTGGCTGGTGGGGGTGAACGCGCTGGGGTTCAATTCGGCCAGCTACCTGTCGAACTCCTGGGCCTATCTCGAGCGATGGGATGTCGTCTCGGGTCTGGTCAAGGGCGGCTTCTTCGGCCTGGTCGTGGCACTGTCGGGCTGCTGGTTCGGGATGACCGCCGGGAACGGCGCCGCAGGGGTGGGGCGGGCGACGACCAATGCGGTCGTCGCGGCCTCGGTCGGCATCCTTGCGGTCAACTTCGCGCTGACGGGGCTTTTCTTCTGATGCTGGTGGTGCGGGGCCTGTCCAAGCGGTTCGGCGGCAAGACGGTGCTGGACGGCGTCGACCTGGACCTGGGGCAGGGCGAAAGCCTGGTGGTCATCGGCGGCTCGGGGACCGGGAAATCGGTGCTGCTGCGCTGCATCCTGGGGCTGGAGCGGCCGGACGCGGGCGACATCCTGTGGAACGGCGCGCCCATCGGCGCCGGCTTCATGGACCAGTTCGGGATGCTGTTCCAGAACGCGGCGCTGTTCGACAGCCTGCCGGTCTGGCGCAACGTGGCCTTTCGCCTGCTGCGCACCATGCCCAAGGCCCGCGCCCGCGCCATCGCTCTCGACAAGCTGGCCCGCGTCGGCCTGGGGCCCGAGGTCGCGGACCTTTATCCCGCCGCCCTGTCGGGGGGAATGCGCAAGCGCGCGGGCCTGGCCCGCGCCATCGCCGCCGACCCCCGCGTGATCTTTTTCGACGAACCGACGACCGGGCTGGACCCGATCCGCGCCGCCGCGATCAACACCCTGATCCGGGGCATCGTGGACGAAACGGGGGCAAGCGCCATCACCATCACCCATGACATGGCCTCGGCCCGCGTCATCGGCGACCGGGTGGCGCTGCTGGACGGGGGCCGGGTCCGCTGGCAGGGGCCGGTCGCGGCGATGCAGGACGCGCCCGACGCCTATCTGCAGGACTTTATCGCGGGGCGGGCGCGGGCCGATGGCTCGCAACCGGGGGATTAGATGCCTATATCGGCACCAGACCCTGCGCAAATTCTCGCCAGAGGCTTGGGGCCCCTTGTGCGAATCCCGCGCAGTTGCAACCATGAACCTGTCCTTTCGTCCTGACCGGAGACAAATTTGGGTCTTTCCCCGACGCCCCCCGCGACCGTGAACGCTGGCGAAACCCTGCTGGAATTCCATGACAACAGGCTGCTGATCGACCTGTGCGGCCCCCATGACCGCCATCTGGCCCGGATCGAGGAGGCGCTGAAGGTCCATATCCTGCGACGCGGCAACCTGTTGTCCGTGGTCGGCCCCGCTGACGCGCAATCCGAGGCGGCGCAGGTCCTGCGCGGGCTTTACGCGCGGCTGGAACAGGGCCGCCCGGTCGAGATGGCCGAGGTCGAGGCCGCGCTGCGCATGGGTGTCGAGACCGCCCCCGAAGGCCCGAGCCCGGCCGAGCAGCTCGAGATGTTCCAGTCGGGCCCGATCGAGCTGCGCACCCGCAAGAAGACCATCGAGCCGCGCACGGATGCGCAAAAGGACTATGTGCGGGCGCTGTTCGGCAACGAACTGGCCTTCGGCATCGGCCCGGCCGGCACCGGCAAGACCTATCTGGCCGTCGCGGTCGGCGTCACCATGCTGATCGGCGGCCATGTCGACCGCATCATCCTGTCGCGCCCTGCTGTCGAGGCGGGCGAGCGGCTGGGCTTTCTGCCGGGCGACATGAAGGAAAAGGTCGACCCCTACATGCAGCCGCTCTACGACGCGCTGAACGATTTCCTGCCGTCGAAGCAGATGCAGAAGCTGATGGAAGAAAAGCGCATCGAGATCGCGCCCCTGGCCTTCATGCGCGGCCGGACGCTGTCGAACGCCTTTGTCGTTCTGGACGAGGCGCAGAACGCCACCACCATGCAGATGAAGATGTTCCTGACCCGCCTGGGCGAAGGTTCGCGCATGGTCATCACCGGCGACCGCACCCAGATCGACCTGCCGCGCGGCGTCCATTCCGGCCTGACGGATGCGGAAAAGATCCTCAAGGATATCAAGGGCATCAGCTTCAGCTATTTCACCGCAAAGGACGTGGTGCGCCACCATCTGGTCGCCCGCATCATCGAGGCCTACGACACCGAGGCCGAGGCGGCGCTGGCCCGGGGCGAGCCGCTGGACGACCGCGGCCAGCGCATCCCGCGCCGCGAGCCGCGCTTCCTGACCAACGCCGGGGGGCAGGCCGATGCCTGACGAGATGCCGGAGCACGAGCAGGGCGAGATCGTCGACATCGTGATCGAGGACGAACGCTGGGAGGACGTGGACCTGCTGGGCATGTCCCGGCGCGCCGCCCATGCGACCGGCGAATGGCTGGGGCTGGAAGGCTTCCAGATCGTCGTCATGGGCTGCGACGACGACCGCATCGCCGGGCTGAACGCCGAGTTCCGGGGCAAGCCCAAGCCCACCAACGTGCTGAGCTGGCCGGCCCTGGCCTTCGACCAGCGCGAACCGGGCGTCCGGCCGGACTTGCCCGATGTCGAGGAGCTTGGCGACATCGCCATATCGTTCGATACCTGCCAGCGCGAGGCCGAGGCCCAGGGCAAGCCCTTTGCCGACCATGCCACGCACCTGCTTGTCCATGCCATGCTGCATCTTGCAGGATACGACCATATCGACGATCTGGATGCCGAGACGATGGAAGATGCCGAACGCTCGATCCTGGGCAAGCTGGGCATCCCCGATCCCTATCTGGAAATGGAAACATGACGAACGACCGAAGTCCCGACACTCCCGAACCCGCCACACGGGACGAGGGTGGCGGAGAGGGACGCGAGCATCCGCAGACACGGGGCCTTTTCGGCCGTCTTCTGGATGCGTTTTCGGGCAACGACCCCGAGGCGGACGCCCGGCAGGGGGACGAGGCCGGGGGCCAGGGCGTCCTGGGCCTGGGCAACCTGCGCCGGATGCGGGTCGATGACGTGGCCATCCCCAAAGCCGAGATCGTGGCCGTGCCCGTCACCACGACCCTGCCGGAACTGGTCGAGATCTTTCGCGAACACGGGTTTTCGCGCATCCCCGTCTATCGCGACACGCTGGACGCGCCGTTGGGCCAGATCCACCTGAAGGACCTGGCGCTGAAATACGGCTTCGGCGCCGAGGCGCCGGCCTTTGGCCTGCAGCCCATGCTGCGGCCGCTGCTTTATGTTCCGCCATCGATGTCCATCGGCGTGCTTTTGCAGCACATGCAGCAGAAGCGCATCCATATGGCGCTGGTCATCGACGAATATGGCGGGGTGGACGGCCTTGTCACCATCGAGGACCTGATCGAGCAGGTCATCGGCCAGATCGAGGACGAGCATGACGAGATCGACGGCGGCCTGATCCTGCCCGAAAGGCCGGGGCAATGGCTGATCCAGGCCCGCGCGCCGCTGGAGCTGGTCGAGGCCGAAACCGGGCGCAAGCTGGACACGGACCCCGACGACGACATCGACACGCTGGGCGGGTTGATCTTTGCGCTGACCGGCCGCGTTCCGCTGCGGGGCGAGGTCATCCCCCATGGCTCGGGCGTCGAGTTCGAGATCATCGAATCCGACCCGCGCCGGGTCAAGCGGCTGCGGATGCGGCTGGCCGGTGCGCCGGCCCAGACCGGGCCGGACGCCCAGGCGTCCTAAAGGGCGGCGAAGGCCGGGGCGTGCGCGATGGCGCTGCCCCGGGGCAGCGCGGGGCCCGCGGCCAGCAGGTGCGGGCCGGCATAGGGGGACTGCACCTCGACCGGCTGAAAGCCAAAGCGCGCGTAATAGGCCGGATCGCCCAGAACCACGACCGTGTGATCCGCCATCGCCGCCAGCGCCGCGCGCACCAGGGCCGTGCCGATGCCTCGGGCCTGAACGGCCGGATGGACCGCCAGGGGCGCCAGCGCCAGCGCCGGGCCTTCGGCTGCCAGCGGCGACAGGGCGACGTGGCCCACGATGCTGCCCTGGACATCGGCCACCAGGGACAGCGCCAGATCACCCGCCGCGCGCAGGTCGGACACCAGCCGCGATTCAGCCCCGCCGTCGAAGGCCAGCTCAAGCAGGGCGGCAATCGCCGTCCTGTCCTGCGGGTGTTCGGGGCGGATACGGGGCATAACCTCAGTCCGGGTGAAGTCGCGCAGGATCGCGCTGCTTTCCGTGCCCCAAGGGCTGGCGGCGGTGCGGGCCTGATGCGCGGCGAAAGCCTCGGCATCGGCGAAAAGCTCATCCAGGCGCCAGACCATCGGATCGTCCTGCTGGCTCAGGTCGAAGCGCAGGTTGCCCGGCTCGGCCCGGCTCAGGCTGACGTGTTGGGGCAGCAGGTCCAGCGCCAGCATCATCTGTGCCGCATCCTGGCAGGTCAGCGTGCCCGACAGCGCGACCAGCGGGCGGTCAAGGGCGATGCCTTCCCCACCCTCGATCCGGGCGGGGGCGTGGTGGTGGTGGTGCCCGCAGGCGCAGCCGGTCATCGGGTTCCCCTTTCAGGCAAGGCCAAGGTTCAGGGTCTGGACGAAGGCGGTGCGGTAAAGCTGCGAGAGTTCGGCCAGGGGGGCACTGTCGCCGCCCAGCGTGACGGCATCGCCGCCAAAGCGCCCGACACGCGCCAAGGGCACGCCTGCTTCCTGTGCGGCCCGGGCCAGCGCCTCGGCATTGGCGGGGGTGCAGGCGACCAGATAGCGGGCCTGATCCTCGCCATAAAGCTGGGCGATGTCGGCGCTGTCCAGCGTGACGCCCAGCCCGGCCGCCTCGGCCAGCTCAAAGGCCGCCAGCGCTAGCCCGCCGTCCGACAGGTCGGCTGCGGCGCTGAACAGTTTGCCTTGTGCCCGGACGAATTCGCCATGCTTGCGCTCGGCCGCCAGATCGACCGGCGGGGCATCGCCCGCCTCGATGCCGAAGGCCTCGGCCGCTAGCGCCGACTGGCCCAGATGGCCCGCCGTGTCGCCGATGACCAGGGCCAGGTCGCCCTCGGCCGGCAGGCCGGCGATCAGGTCGTCCAGATCGGCGATCAGCCCGACGCCGCCGATGGTCGGGGTCGGCAGGATGCCCTTGCCGTCGGTTTCGTTGTAAAGCGAGACGTTGCCCGAGACGATGGGGAAATCCAGCGCCGTGCAGGCCTCGCCGATGCCTTTGATCGCGCCGACGAACTGGCCCATGATCTCGGGCTTTTCCGGGTTGCCGAAGTTCAGGTTGTCGGTCGTGGCCAAGGGCAGGGCGCCCACGGCGCAGAGGTTGCGATAGGCCTCGGCCACCGCCTGCTTGCCGCCCTCATAGGGGTTCGCCTTGACATAGCGCGGCGTCACGTCGCTGGTGAAGGCCAGCGCCTTGCCCGAGCCATGCACCCGCACCACGCCGGCGCCAAGCCCCGGACGGCGCACGGTGTCGGCGCCGACCTGGGTGTCGTATTGTTCCCAGACCCAGGCCTTGTGCGCATAGCTGGGCGAGCCGATCAGCGCCCGCAGCGCCGCGATGGGGGCAATGGCGGGCAGGGCCGGCATCGCGCCCGCGGCGGGGGTTTCCACCCAGGGCCGGTCGTATTCCGGTGCGCTGGACGACAGCTTCGACAGCGGCAGGTCGGCCACCACCTCGTTGCCATGCACGATCAGGAACCGATCCTCGGCAATCGTCTCGCCGACGATGGCGAAGTCCAGGTCCCATTTCTCGAAGATCGCGCGGGCCTCGGCCTCCTTCTCGGGCTTCAGCACCATGAGCATGCGCTCCTGGCTTTCGGACAGCATCATCTCGTAAGCCGTCATGGCGGTTTCGCGCTGCGGGACATGATCCAGCACCAGCTTGATGCCCAGGCCGCCCTTGTCACCCATCTCGACGGCCGAGCAGGTCAGCCCCGCCGCGCCCATGTCCTGGATCGAGATCACGCTGTCGGTCTGCATCAGTTCAAGGCAGGCCTCCAGCAGGCATTTCTCGGTAAAGGGGTCGCCGACCTGAACGGTGGGACGCTTTTCCTCGATCGTGTCGTCGAATTCGGCGCTGGCCATGGTGGCGCCGCCAACGCCGTCGCGACCGGTCTTGGCGCCCAGATAGACCACCGGCATCCCCACGCCCGAGGCCGCCGAGTAGAAGATCTTGTCGGCATCGGCGAGGCCCGCCGCAAAGGCATTCACCAGGCAGTTGCCGTCATACGAGGCATGGAAGCGCACCTCGCCCCCCACGTTCGGCACGCCGAAGGCATTGCCATAGGCGCCGATCCCCTCGACCACGCCCTTGACCAGATGCGCGGTCTTGGGGTGTTCGGGCCGGCCGAAGCTGAGCGAATCCATGGCGGCGATGGGGCGCGCGCCCATGGTGAAGACATCGCGCAGGATGCCGCCCACGCCGGTCGCAGCGCCCTGGTGCGGCTCGATATAGCTCGGGTGGTTGTGGCTCTCCATCTTGAAGACAACGGCCTGGCCGTCGCCGATGTCCACCACGCCCGCGTTCTCGCCCGGACCGCAGATCACCTGCGGGCCGGTGGTGGGCAGGGTGCGCAGCCATTTCTTCGAGGATTTGTAGGAGCAATGCTCGTTCCACATGGCCGAGAAGATGCCAAGCTCGGTAAACGTCGGCTCGCGGCCGATGATCTCCAGGATGCGCTGGTATTCGTCGGGCTTGAGGCCGTGCGCGGCAATCAGCTCCTCGGTGATCTGCGGTTCGTTCATGCTTGGCGCCCCTTTCCCCGGTTCTGTGGCCTTTTAAGCGCCGCCGGGGGTTTAGGAAAGGGGCCGCAGGCCGCCGTGCCGCGCGTCCCGGCAGGCAGGGCCGGGAAACGGGCAAAAAAAAGCCGGGCACGAGGCCCGGCCTAAGTCCAACAGGGAGGTTGAAGGTGATGAGAGTTTCCTCAGACCATCTCCTTCGCAGCCCGAGATATGTGCAGTTTGCGAACGGTTCAAGGATGAAAACCGGATCGCGGGGCATGACAGATATGCGCCACGCGAATGGCTGGCCTATTCCGTCGGCGCGGGGGCCATCCCCCCGACCAGATTGGGGTTTTCTGCCTGGTGCTTGCGGATCGACTGGATCTCCTCCAGCACGAAGTCGCGAAAGGCGCTGACCCGGCGCGAGGTGCGCAGTTCCTCGGGGAAGGCCAGGAACACGGGGACCTCGTGCGACTCGATGTCGGGAAAGACTCGGGTCAGGTTCGGGAAGTCCGCTGTCAGGTAATCGGGCAGCACGCCGATGCCCACATGGTTCAGCACGCCCTGCAGCACGCCGAAATAGTTATTCACCATCAGCATCGAGTTCAGGTTCTTGGTCAGCAGCATCTGGACCAATACCGCCCCCGAGCTGACCTGCGGCGCTTCCGGGCTTTGGCAGATCAGTCGGTGCGTCGACAGATCGTCGAGCGTCTGCGGCGTTCCGGCCGAGGCGAGGTATTCGGGCGTCGCGTAAAGCCGCATGCGGATGTTCAGCAGCCGGCGGCGGATCAGGTCCTGCTGGCTCGGCTCTTTCATGCGGATGGCCACGTCCGCCTCGCGCATGGGCAGGTCCAGGACGCGTTCCTCAAGCATCAGGTTGATCTTGAGGTCGGGATAGCGTTCGTAAAGCTTGGCCAGGCGCGGCACCAGCCACAGCGTGCCGAAGCCGGTGGTGGTCGTCACCTTCAATTCGCCATAGACATGTTCTTCGCTGTCCCTGATTCGCGCGGCGGTGGTGTCGAGCTTCTTCACCATCGAGGATGTGGCCTCGAACAGCAATTCGCCCTGCTCCGTCAGGATCAGACCACGGGCGTGACGGTGGAACAGCGTGGTGCCCAGCGAATCCTCGAGGGCACGGATCTGGCGGCTGACGGCGGACTGGGACAGATGCAGGACGTCGCCCGCGTGGGTCAGCGACCCCGCGTCCGCGACAGCGTGAAATATTCTTAGTTTGTCCCAGTCCATAACAGTGCTTTCATGCCGTATCAGCCATGCGTTTTTTGCAACCCTTGTGCAGCGAAAGCAATGCAAGAATCGGTGTTTTTCCCGAGAAATGACTTTATCGGTCAATATTTCTGACCTACACTGCCTCCATACCAGTCATCCAGCTTGGGAGGGCCAGATGAGTGTGCAGGAATTTTCCTTGTCCGACCGTTTGGATCTGTCGCACCGGCATGTGTTGCTGAACGGCACGCAGGCGCTGGTGCGGCTGATGTTGATGCAGGCGGCCCGCGATCATGCGGCGGGGCTGAACACGGCGGGGCTGGTCACGGGCTATCGCGGCTCGCCCCTGGGTGGCGTTGATCTGCAGATGATGAAGTCGCGGGACGCGCTGACGGCGGCGAAGGTGCTGTTCCAGCCGGGCCTGAACGAGGATCTGGCCGCCACCGCCATCTGGGGCAGCCAGCAGGCCGAACTGCGGGGCGAGGGGAAATACGACGGCGTCTTTGCGCTTTGGTATGGCAAGGGCCCGGGGGTAGACCGCTCGGGCGACGTGATGCGCCATGCCAATATGGCGGGTTCGTCGCGCCTGGGCGGCGTGGTCATGGCGATGGGCGACGACCATACCGGCGAATCCTCGACCGTGCTGCACCAGTCGGACTGGGCGCTGGTCGATGCCTATATCCCGGTGCTGTCCCCGGCGGGCGTGCAGGAAATCCTGGATTTCGGGCTGTACGGCTTTGCCCTGTCGCGTTTCGCGGGGGTGTGGACCGGGCTCAAGACCATGAAGGACACGGTCGAGGCGACCAGCGTGGTCGATGGCGATCCGTTCCGGCTGCGCTTCGTGACGCCCGATTTCGCGATGCCGCCGGGGGGGCTGAACATCCGTCTGGGCGACACGCCGGTGGCGCAGGAAGCGCGGATGATCGACCACAAGCGCTTTGCGGCCGAGGCGTTTTCACGCGCGAACCGGCTGGACCATCCGGTGTGGAACCATCGCGGCGCGCGCATCGGCTTTGTCGCCGCCGGCAAGAACTGGCTGGACCTGGTCCATGCCCTGTCCCTGCTCGGCATCGACGAGCCCGAGGCCGAGCGGCTGGGCATTTCCACCTACAAGGTTGGCCAGACCTGGCCCATGGACATGAAGTCTTTCCAGGAATGGTCTGAAAAGCTTGAGATCATCGTGGTTGTCGAGGAAAAGCGCAAGCTGATCGAGGTGCAGGTCAAGGAGGCGATCTTCGACAACCGCCACGGTCGCCGGGTGCTGGGCTGGAAGCACGACCGCACGGGCGAGGAACTGTTTCCGACCCGCTATGCGCTGGATCCGGTGATGATCGCCGAGAAACTGGGCGCCATCCTGATCGAGGAGGGGCGCGGGACCGAAGGCGTCCGAGCCGGGCTGCGCCGGCTGGCCGAGGTGCGCCGCAACGACAACGCCCCTGAACTGGCGGTGCGGACGCCGTGGTTCTGCTCGGGGTGCCCGCATAACACCTCGACCCGCCTGCCCGAAGGCGCGCGCGCCTATGCCGGGATCGGCTGCCACTACATGGTGCAGTGGATGGGGCGCGAGACCGTCGGCTTCACCCATATGGGCGGCGAGGGCGCGAACTGGATCGGCGAGGGTCCGTTCAGCAAAAGAAGACATGTGTTCCAGAACCTTGGGGATGGAACCTATAACCATTCCGGGTCCCTTGCCATCCGCGCGGCCAAGGCTGCGGGGGCCAACATCACCTACAAGATCCTGTTCAACGACGCCGTCGCCATGACCGGCGGCCAGCCGAACGAAGGCGGGCTGACCGCGCAGCAGATCGTGCGCGAATTGCAGGCGATGGGCGTTTCCCCGGTGATCGTCGTGCATGACGAAAAGGAGCAGATCGACCGCGCGGCCTTTCCCAAGGGCCTGCGGTTCGAGGAACGCGCCGCGATGCAGGCCGTGCAGAAAGAGCTTGAGGACGTGCCCGGCGTCAGCGCCATTGTCTATGTCCAGACCTGCGCGGCCGAAAAGCGCCGCCGTCGCAAGCGGGGGGCGTTCCCCGACCCGGACCGGCGCATCTGGATCAACCCCGAGGTCTGCGAAGGCTGCGGCGACTGCGGGGTGCAGTCGAACTGCGTCTCGATCGTGCCCAGAGACACGGAGCTTGGCCGCAAGCGCGCCATCGACCAGTCGAGCTGCAACAAGGATTATTCCTGCGTGCGCGGGTTCTGCCCCAGCTTCGTCTCGGTCCGCGGCGCGGTGCCGCGGCGGCCCCGGGCGCAGGCGCTGGACCTGCCCGACTTGCCCGCGCCCGCGTTGCCCGCGATCCGGGGCACGCATAACCTCGTCATCACCGGCGTCGGCGGCACCGGTGTCGTGACCGTGGGCGCCGTGCTGGCCCAGGCCGCGCATATCGACGGCAAGGGCGCCGGCATGATGGAGATGGCGGGTCTGGCCCAGAAGGGCGGCGCCGTCCACATCCACCTGCGCCTGGCCGACCGTCCCGAGGACATCAGCGCCATCCGCGTCGCCGTGGGCGAGGCTGACTGCATCATCGGCGGTGACCTCGTGGTGACGGCGGGGTCCAAGACCATCGGACTGATGGCGCCGGGCCGCACCGGCGCGGTGGTGAACGAGCACGAGATCGTGACCGGAGAGTTCACCCGCAACCGCGATTTCCAGATCCCCGGCGACCGCCTGAAGCTGTCGCTGCAAGCGCGGCTTGGGGGCAAGGTGGTGTTTCTGGACGCCTCGACCCTGGCGCTGCGGCTGCTGGGGGATTCCATATACTCCAACATGCTGGTGCTGGGCGCGGCCTGGCAACAGGGGCTGATCCCGCTGACCGAGGCCGCGATCCTAAAGGCCATCGACCTGAACGGCGCCAAGGTGGCGGAAAACCGGCGCGCCTTCCAGATCGGCCGCTGGGCGGTGGTCCATCCGCAAGACGCCGCGCGACTTGTTGAGGGCCCGAACGTCTCGGCCCTGCCGGTCGATCCGGTCGAATACCGGGCGCGGCGCCTGGTCGATTACCAGGACCGCGCCTTGGCCGAGCGGTTCCGCGCCCTGGTCGCCCTGGCCCCGCCGGATCTGCGCGACAGCGTGGCCTTGGGCTACTACAAGCTGCTGGCCTACAAGGACGAATACGAGGTCGCGCGGCTGCATCTGGCCTCGGCCGCGGCGGTGGCGGCCGAGTTCGAAGGGGACGCGCGGATCAGCTTTCACCTGGCCCCGCCCGTCCTGCCCGGGCGCGACCCCGACGGGCGGCCCCGCAAGCGCGAGTTCGGCGCCTGGATGGTGCCGGTGTTTCGCGTCCTGGCCGGCATGAAGCGGCTGCGGGGCAGCGTGCTTGACCCATTCGGCTGGCTGCCCGAGCGGCGGGCCGAACGCGCCGCCATTGCCGAGTACGAGGCGGACATGCGCAGATGGCTGCCGACGGTCACGCCCGCGAACCTGGCGCTTGTGCGGGAACTGGCCGAACTGCCGCTGACCGTGCGGGGCTACGGCCCTGTCAAGGAGGATGCCGCAAAGGCCTCCCGGGCGCGGCGCGCCGAACTGCTCGACGCCCTGCACCGGGGCGGCGCGCCCATGGCGCAGGCGGCGGAATGACATAAATCATGGCATTTGCCGCCGCCCGGCCCTAAAAGAACCCGTCGCGAGCAGGAGGCTAGTCATGGCAGTAGGCGTATTCGATTCGGGTCTGGGCGGGCTGACGGTCCTGGATGCCATCGCCGCCCATAGCCCCGACCTGCCTTTGGTCTATCTGGGCGACAACAAGCACACCCCCTATGGCGTGCGCGATGCCGATGACATCTTCAACCTGACCTGCGCCGGGGTGGAACGGCTGTGGGAGGAAGGCTGCGACCTGGTGATCCTAGCCTGCAACACCGCCTCGGCCGCCGCGCTGAAGCGCATGCAGGAGAAATGGCTGCCCAGGGACAAGCGGGTCCTGGGCGTGTTCGTGCCGATGATCGAGGCGCTGACCGAGCGGCGGTGGGGCGACAACTCGCCCCCGCGCGAGGTCGCGGTCAAGCATGTGGCATTGTTCGCCACCCCCGCTACCGTGGCCAGCCGGGCGTTCCAGCGCGAGCTGGCGTTCCGCGCCATCGGCGTCGATGTCGAGGCCCAGCCCTGCGGCGGCGTCGTCGACGCCATCGAGATGGGCGACGAGATCCTGGCCGAGGCGCTGGTGACATCCCATGTCGAGGCGCTTTTGCGCCGGATGCCGCACCCCGAGGCGGCCATCCTGGGCTGCACCCATTATCCGCTGGTCCAGGCCGCTTTCCAGAAGGCGCTGGGACCGGGGGTCAAGGTCTATTCCCAGCCGCAACTGGTGGCCGAAAGCCTGGACGATTATCTAAAGCGCCGGCCCGAGTTCCTAGGCGCCGGCACGCGGTCGCGGTTCCTGACCACGGGCAATCCCGAACGCGTCTCGGGCAAGGCCACGCAATTCCTGCGCCATCCGATCAGGTTCGAAAGTGCCTGAATAAGGAAAGCTTGAGACATGAAATCGCTGAAGAAACGGCGTAGAATACAGGTTCTGGTCGCGGCGGCCGCGGCGCTGGTCCTGGCGGTGGCGCTGATCGGCTACGGTTTTCGCGACGGGATCAACCTGTATCGCGCGCCCAGCCAGATGGCCGACAATCCGCCCCAGGCGGGCGAGGTGTTCCGCCTGGGCGGCCTGGTCGAGACCGGCACCCTGATGCGCGGCGCGGGCGAGACGATCAGCTTTCGCGTGACAGACGGCGGCGCCTCGGTTCCGGTGCGCTTTACCGGGGTCCTGCCGGATCTGTTTGCCGAGGGGCAGGGCATGATCGGCACCGGCCGGATGGAGGGCGACACTTTCGTCGCGACCGAGATCCTGGCCAAGCACGACGAAAGCTACATGCCGCGCGAGGTCATCGATTCGCTCAAGGAGCAGGGCGTCTACGAGGACCCGAATTCCTGACGCAACGCGCGCAGGGTTAAGAAAGGGTTAACCGCGCCGTTCCAGCCTGACGCCTCTTCTTGCTGGGGGCTGGAATGAAGACGGTTGAACAGATCGCGGCCGAGATCGTCGCGCGTGAAGGGGGCTACGTCAACGACCCCGACGACCCGGGCGGGGCGACGAAATTCGGCGTCACGCTGGCCACGCTGCAACGGCTGGGGCTGGACCTGACCCGTGACGGCCGCGTGGACGCGACCGATGTCAAGGCGCTGACCCAGGCCGATGCGGTGCGCATCTATGTCGAGCATTATTTCCGCAGGCCCGGCCTGGCGCAGTTGCCGGCGTCGATCCAGCCGGCGGTCTTTGACATGTATGTGAACGCCGGCAGCAATGCGATCCGAATCCTGCAACGGCTGGTGACGCGCATGGGCTTTCAGGCGACCGATGACGGTATCCTGGGTCCGCGCACCATCTTGGCCGCAACGCAGGCCGACGCGGCCGCGCCCGGCTATTTCGCGGATGCCTACGGCATCGCGCGGCGCAACTATTACTATGCGCTTGGCGATGCCCGGCCCGCCAGCCGCAAATATGCCCGCACCCGCGCGGGTGGAAAGGGCGGCTGGATCACCCGCGCCGAGGCGTTCATTTCACCGAAATATCACCTGTCGCTGGCCGACCATCGGGCGAGGATCGCGGCATGGGGGTGATGGACCGCTTTCTGGGCGCCAGCACCGCCGTCACCACCGTCGCCAATGCGGCGACCGGCGTGGCCGAGGTGTTCCGCGTCAACGAAACCCGCAAGCTCGAACTGGACGAGGAAGCCTATGCTCGCGCCATCGGCCAGATGTCGGGCGAGTTCGCGGCCCAGCCGCGCGGCTGGTTCGACGGGCTGATGAACGGCATGAACCGCCTGCCGCGCCCGATCCTGACGCTGGGGACGGTCGGGCTGTTCGTCTATGCGATGGTCGACCCCGTGGGCTTTGGCCTGCGGATGGAAAACCTGAACCTGGTGCCGGAACCCCTGTGGTGGCTGCTGGGCGCGATCATCAGCTTCTATTTCGGCGCGCGCGAGGCGCATTATTTTCGCACCCAGCCGCGTTTTCTCCGCGCCGCCACGGCTGCTTCGCCCAAGGCGGTGGCCGGAGCGCCGGACGCCAATCCGGCGCTGGACGACTGGGCCGAGGCGCAGGCCGCCCGCCACTAGCGCGTGATGCGACAAAATAGGCGGTTCGAGGGGCTGGTTTGCCCTTCGTGCCGCCGCTATCCTGCGGCCAGCCACCCGGAGGAGAGCCATGATCGCGGAAATCGGCCATTTCGCCCTGATCCTTGCCTTTGCCGTGGCGATTTTCCAGATGATCGTGCCCATGATCGGCGCCGCCCGGGGCTGGAGCGGCTGGATCGACAGCGCGCGGCCCGCTGCCGTTGCGCAGTTCGGTCTGATCGGCATCGCCTTTGCAGCGCTGACCGTAGCCTTCGTGACCTCGGATTTCTCGGTCCTGCTGGTCTATGAAAACTCGCACACCGCAAAGCCGATGCTGTACAAGATCAGCGGCGTCTGGGGCAACCACGAGGGTTCGATGCTGCTGTGGGTGCTGATCCTGGCGCTGTTCGGGGCGGCGGCGGCGGTCTTTGATGCGAACCTGCCGCCGCGACTGCGGGCGCGGGTGCTGGGGGTGCAGGCCTCGATCGGGGTGGCGTTCCTGGGGTTCATCCTGTTCACCTCGAACCCGTTCCTGCGGCTGGACAACCCGCCCTTCGACGGGCGCGACCTGAACCCGCTGCTGCAGGACCCTGGCCTGGCGTTTCATCCGCCCTTTCTTTACCTGGGCTATGTCGGCCTTTCGATGGCCTTCAGCTTTGCCGTCGCCGCCCTGATCGAGGGGCGGGTCGACGCCGCCTGGGCGCGCTGGGTCCGGCCCTGGACGCTGGCCGCCTGGGTGTTTCTGACCATCGGCATCGCGCTGGGGTCCTGGTGGGCCTATTACGAGCTTGGCTGGGGCGGGTTCTGGTTCTGGGACCCGGTCGAAAACGCCAGCTTCATGCCCTGGCTGATCGCCGCCGCCCTGCTGCATTCCGCCATCGTCGTCGAAAAGCGCGAGGTGCTGAAAAGCTGGACGATCCTGCTGGCGATCATGGCCTTCGGTTTTTCGCTGATCGGCACGTTCATCGTGCGGTCGGGCGTCATTACCTCGGTCCACAGCTTTGCCAGCGACCCCGAACGCGGCGTCTTCATCCTGGCGATCCTGGGCGTCTTCGTCGGCGGGGCGCTTGTCCTTTACGCGATGCGCGCCGGTGCGATGCAGGCGCGCGGGGCCTTTTCGCCGATCTCGCGCGAGGGGGCGCTGGTCCTGAACAACATCCTGCTGGCGGTCTCGGCCTTCGTGGTCTTCATCGGCACGATGTGGCCGCTGATCGCCGAGATGCTGTGGGATCGAAAGCTTTCGGTTGGCGCCCCGTTCTTCGAAAAGGCGTTCACGCCCTTCATGGTGGTGCTGGCGCTGGTCCTGCCGCTGGGCGCGATCATCCCGTGGAAGCGGGGAAAGCTGTCCCGCGTCCTGGCGCCGCTGCGGGGCGCGCTGGCCTGCGCCTGCGCCGTCATGGTGCTGGTCTTTGCCGTGTCGACCGGCCACTCCGCCTTGGCGGTGATCGGTGCGGGGCTGGGATCCTGGCTGATCGCGGGCTCGGCCACCGACCTGTGGCTGCGCACGGGCAACTCGGGCCTGTCGCGCCTGGCCCGTCTGCCGCGCGCGGACTGGGGCAAGGCGGTCGCCCACGCCGGTCTGGGCGTGACCTTCATCGGGGTGGGCCTGCTGATGGCCTGGCAGGTCGAGGATATCCGCGTGGCCCGGATCGGCGAGCCTTTTGAGGTCGCTGGCTACCGCATCACGCTGGAGAAGGTCGAGGAGCGGCCCGGCCCGAACTATGACGCGACCGTCGCCACCATGCGCGTCAGCCGCGACGGGCACGAGGTCGCGCTGCTGCACCCCGAAAAGCGGGTCTATCCGGTCCAGGCCATGCCCACGACCGAGGCGGCGATCCAGAACGGGCTGTTCCGCGACCTGTATCTGGTGATCGGCGATCCGCAGCAGGGCGGCGGCTGGGCCGTGCGCAGCTATATCAAGCCCTTCGCCAGCTGGATCTGGCTGGGCTGCGGGCTGATGGCGCTAGGGGGGCTGATCAGCCTGTCCGACCGGCGCTATCGCGTGGCGGCCGGTGCGCGCAAGGCGCCCGCGCTGGCCCAACCGGCCGAGTGATCCGATGCGGCTGATCCTGCTTTGCCTGATGCTGGTCCTGGGTGGCCCCGCCCTTGCGGTCCAGCCCGACGAGGTGCTGTCCGACCCTGCGCTCGAGGCGCGGGCTCGCGACATCTCGCGCGTGCTGCGCTGTCCGGTCTGCCAGGGCGAGACGATCGACGAATCCAATGCGCCGATCAGCCGCGACCTGCGGCTTTACCTGCGCGAGCGGCTGGTTGCGGGCGACAGCGATGCGCAGGCGATCCAGGCGGTCACCGACCGTTTTGGCGAATACGTCCTGTTCCAGCCGCCGGCCCGGGGGTGGAACTGGCTGCTGTATCTGGCCGGGCCGGTGATGGCGCTGCTGGCCCTGCTGATCGGCTGGCGCTTCGTCGCGGCGCGCGGCCGCGCCGAGCCCGAGGGCGAGGGCCTGACCCCCGAGGAAAAGGCCCGGCTGGACCGGATCATGCGCGACTGACGCGAGGTCCGGCTTTTCCGACCCCGCGCCGCGCGGCAGGATGGCGCCAAACGGGGAGAAACCATGGATCATCAAAGCATTCTTGTCAGCCATCAGGCCGGCGTGACCCAGATCGCACTGAACCGGCCGCAGGTGATGAACGCGCTGAACCGGACCATGCGGGCCGAGATCACGGCCGCGCTGACCGATCTGCCGGCCGGCACGCGCTGCGTGGTCCTGACCGGGACGGGGCGCGCCTTCTGTTCGGGGCAGGACCTGACCGACGCCTCGGCCGGGCTGGATGTCGAACGCGTCCTGCGCGAGGAATACGAGCCGATGCTGGCCGCGATCACCGGCGCGCCGGTGCCGGTCATCGCCGCGGTCAACGGGGTCGCCGCGGGAGCAGGGGCGAACCTTGCGCTGGCCGCCGACCTGGTCATCGCCGCCGAAAGCGCCAGGTTCGTGCAGGCCTTCAGCCGGATCGGCCTGATCCCCGATGCCGGCGGCACCTTTTTCGTCCCCCGCGCGGCAGGGCTGGCGCGGGCCATGGGCATGATGCTGCTGGCCGAGCCCGTCGCCGCCCGGCAGGCCGCCGACTGGGGCATGATCTGGGAAGCCGTGCCAGACGATGCGTTCCAGGACCGCGTGCAGTCCCGGGCGCAGGCGCTGGCGCAGGGTCCGACCCGGGCCTACCTGGCGATCCGGCAGGCTTTGCTGGCCTCGGGAGGGAACGGACTGGCGGATCAGCTTGCGCTGGAGGCAGGATTGCAGGGGCAGATGGGCCAGACCTCGGATTTCGCCGAAGGGGTGGCCGCCTTTCTGGAAAAGCGGCCCGCGCAGTTTTCGGGGGACTAGCGCCTAGGCGATTCGCGCGAAGCGGGGCTGGGGGGTGCGGTTGTCAAAGAACGGCACCGTCTCGGGCATCGTCAGGGGGCCGTCCTGGACAGCCAGCGCAGCGATTTCGGCCAGCACCACCTCGGTGATGAAGGGCAGGTCCAGGGCGCGCGCCTGGGTCAGCGGCACCCAGTGCAGGTGCGAAAGCTCATCGCAGGCGGCAGAGAAGTCGTTGCGATCCCCGTGCAGCCGATCCGCGTCCAGAAGCAGGAAGCGCGCGTCGAACCGGCGCGTGCGGCCCGGGGGCGTGATCGCGCGGAACAGATAGATCAACGCGGCGGGATCGGGGGCCAGCCCCGCCCGGGCGTAATGGTCCCAGCCTTGCGGGGCGGGGCCCGGCGTGCCGGTCATCAGGCCGGTTTCCTCGGCCAGTTCGCGCAGGGCGGCGGCGGCCAATGCCTCGGGGGTGATGGGCGCGCCGTCGCGCGGCTCGGCCGCAAGCAGGCGGCGGGTGCGCGCGTCAAGCGGCATCGCAAAGCGAACCCCGGCGTCTTCGGGATCGACCGCGCCACCGGGAAAGACGTATTTCGACGGCATGAAGGCCGCCTGCGCCCCGCGCTGGCCCATCAGCACGCTGGGCCCGCCGGCCGCGTTCCGGTCCAGCACGATCACGGTGGCCGCGTCGCGGATGGGCATGGGGTCGGTCATGCGGCGCCGGCCTGCTTCGTCCGGGCGGCCGCTTGCGCATCCGCACCGAAGCCGTGCATGCGCCGCGCCCACTGAAAGCCCACGAACCCGCCCTTGATCAGCGGCAACAGCAGCAGCGACAGCACCACGGCCCCGATTCCGAAGCCCAGCAGCAGCGCCGCAGCCGAGGGACGCCAGGCGACAAAGATCGCCAGCATCAGCGGCGCGCCCAGGTGCGACACCAGAAGGATCGTCAGATAGGCTGGCCCGTCGTCGGCGCGCTGGTGCGACAGGTCCTGCCCGCAATCGTCGCAATGATCGCGGATCTTCAGGTAGCCGTCGAACAGGGGGCCTTCGCCGCAGGCCGGGCAACGCCGCATCGCGCCGCGCAGCATCGCCTGTTTCAAGGGCCGCTCGGGCAGGGCGGCGTTGTCCTGGGACCCGGACATGAGCAGTTTCCTTTTGCCTGACCCCGCAAGGATAGGGAACGGCGCGGCAAATGGAAAGCCGGCCCAAGGTCTCGGTTTTCAGGCGGCTATGGCGGGCGTCGCCAGCACGATGCGGTTGCGCCCCGAGGACTTGGCCGTCAGCAGCGCCCGGTCGGCCCGGGCCAGCAGCAGCTCCGGGTCCAGCCTGCGCATCCCGCCCTGCGCGCCATCGGCCAGCGCGATCCCGGCCGAAATCGTCACCGACAGTTCGGGGGCGGCACATTCCGGGGGCAGGGGAACGGGGCGCTCCATCACGCTGCGGCGCAGGCTTTCGGCGATCAGCCGGGCGTCGCGCGCCTGGCAGCCGGGCAGGACGACCAGGAACTCCTCTCCGCCCAGGCGGGCCAGAAGGGCGCTGTCGGGCAGGCTGGCCGCAAGGCGGCGCGAGATGGTGGCGAGCACCGCATCGCCGGCGGCATGGCCGTGCACGTCGTTGACCTGCTTGAAGCGGTCCAGGTCCAGGACCATGACGGCAAGACGCCCGCCCTCGCGCTCGGCTTCGTCGAAAAGTTCGGCCAGCCGGGGCAGGGCGAAGCGGCGGTTGTGCAGCCCGGTCAGCGGGTCGGTCATGGCAAGCTGGACGTTGCGCTGGGTTTCCTCGCGCCGGCGGTCGGCTTCCTGCTTGCGCGCGAGCTGGGATTCAAGGCGAAAGGCGGCTTCGGTCGCGCCGGTCTGGGTGGTCAGGCCGGCGGGCAGCACGTCGCCCGCCCCCAGGTCCAGCGCCACGGCCGTCATCTCGGCGCGTTCCGGACGCAGCACGATCACGAAGCCCGCATCGCGCGACAGGGGACGCGAGCGCAGTTCCGACAGCAGCCGCAGCCCGTCGCCCGGTTGGTGGATGTCGGCGGCAATGACGTAAAGCGCGGGGACGCGGCCGCGCGCCGCCTCGGCCAGCGCGCGTTCGGGGTCGGACACGCCAATGGCGAAGTTGACGCGGCCTTGCAACGCGTGCCGCCAGCCCAGCGCGGTGGCGGGCTGGTCGGCGACGAACAGGGCGCGCGGGCGGGGATCGTGCAGGAAGCCGCGCGAGTCCTCGGCCAGGCCGGTCTGGTGGATGTGATCGAGCATTCCGTCGTGGCGCATCAGCCCACGGATGCGCGCCAGCAGCGTCAGGTCGTCGCTGAAGGCGTCGATCAGCGCCGAGGCCCCGGCCCTGAGCGCCGCAATCCGGTCCGCGCCATGCGCCTGGACCAGCACCGGCAGGTCGGCCCCGCCCGGTGCCGCCCGCAGCGCGGCGCAAAGCTCGGCCCCCGTCATGTCGGGCAGGCTGGCGCCGATCAGCACGATCTGGGGATGGGCCAGTGCCGCGGTCCGCAGCGCCTCGGCCCCCGAGCCAGCGGCCAACACCTCGTAGCAGGCCGAGGTCAGCCGCACCTTCATGGTGATGCGGTTGGTCGGCACGCCGTCCACGACAAGAATGCGCCCCGCCATATTCATCCGCCTGCTTTACACCTGCTGCCCTTGCGGCCATCCTGCGCCGCAAATGGTTAAAAAAGCGTTTCCGGGATCGCGTCCCGGGTCACGAGATTGCGAGATGAGATGACTTTGGCCGAAGCCCGCGACATCGCGGATGCCGCATTCCAGCACATCGCCGCCGAACCCGAGCTGGTATCCGAACTGCTGACGCAGTCGGGCACGGACGTGGCCGGCCTGCGCGCCATGGCAGGCCGGCCCGAATTCGCCCAGTTCGTGCTGGATTTCCTGCTGGAGCAGGACCAGCGCGTGCTGGATTTCGCGGCGGGCGCGGGCATCGCCCCGCAACGCGTCGTGATGGCGCGCGCGACGCTGGGCGGGGGCGATCCCTGGTGAAAGGCGCTCAGGCCACTTCGGCAAAGACCTTGTCGAGCGCCTGATCCAGCTTCTCGAACATCTCGTCCATCTGCGCCTCGGTCAGGATGAAGGGCGGGCACAGCACCACGGACTGACCCAGCGGCCGGCAGATCAACCCGATGTCGGTGCAGGTGTTGGCGATGCGTTCGCTGACCGAAAGGGTGCCGTCGAAGGGCGTCTTGGTCGCCTTGTCCTTGACCGCCTCCAGCGCCCACATGAAGCCCACGCCGCGATATTCGCCGATGTTGGGCTTTTCGGCCAGGCGCTTCAGCCCTTCCTCGAAGCGGGGGGCAAGGCGGCGGACGTTGTCGGCCAGCCCTTCGTTCATCACCACGTCGATGGCCTTCAGCGCGATGGCGCAGCCGACCGGATGGCCCGAGGCCGTGAAGCCGTGCGGGAACTCCTCGATCGCCTCGACGGCGGCGCCGACCCGCGCGGCCAGGTTCGGTCCCAGGATCACCGCGCCCATGGGGAACAGGCCCGCCGTCAGGTTCTTGGACGAAATGATCGCATCGGGCGTGAAGTCATAGGTTTCGCAGCCCCAGGTATTGCCGGTGCGGCCAAAGCCCGTGATGACCTCGTCCGAGATCACCGGGATGTCGTATTTCCGCAGGATCGGCAGCATCGCCTGGAAATAGCCCTGCGCCGGGGGGATGACCCCGCCCGCGCCCTGCACCGGCTCGGCGAAGAAGCCGGCGATGGTGTCGGCGCCCTCGCGCTGGATCGTGTCCTCAAGCTCGCGCGCGAGGCGCTGGACGAACTGCTCCTCGGTTTCGCCGTCCTCGCCAAAGCGCCAGTAATGCGGGCAAGTCAGGTGGATGAAGCCCGGCAGCGGCAGGCCGAACACGCTGTTGTAGGGCTTGCCGGTCATGCTGGCGGAAACGGCGGTGACGCCATGATAGGCGTTCCAGCGGGTCAGGATCTTGCGCCGCTCGGGCTTGCCTTCGGCGGCGTGCAGGAACCACAGCATCTTGACCATGGTGTCGTTCGCCTCGGAGCCGGAGTTGGTGTAGAACACCTTGCCCGAGGCGAAGGGCGAGACCTGGACCAGCTTTTCCGACAGCATCACCGTCTGGTCTGACATGCGCCCGAAGAAGGCGTGATAGCCCGGAAAGCGGTCGTACTGGGCTTTGGCGGCCTCGATCAGGCCCTTGTGGTCAAAGCCCGCGACCATGTTCCACAGGCCCGAGTTCGCATCCAGATAGCGTTTTCCGTCGGTGTCGACGACATAGGGCCCCTCGCCATGCGTCAGCACGACCGTGCCGCGCTGGTGGACCGAGGGCATGTCGGTGAAGCCGTAAAGCGAATACTCCTTGGCGCGGGCGTCCCAGCTTTGGGGTGTGTTCATGACAGGCTCCTTAAGCGGTTGTTGCGGCAAGGCTAGCCGGGCGCAACAAGGCGTTCAATGGGGCGCGGGGCGCGCGCCGGCGATCTGCCCGGCGGCACAGGCAGGCTGGCGCGCGGGCAGGGCGCGAAACGGCAGTTCGCCGGACCTCAGCGCTTGCGCACGAATTCGGTGCGCAGCACCAGCCCCTTGATCGTGTCGTGGCGGCAGTCGATTTCCTCGGGGTTGTCGGTCAGCCGGATCGAGCGGATCACCGTGCCCTGTTTCAGCGTCTGGCCCGCGCCCTTGACCTTCAGGTCCTTGACCAGGACGACCTGGTCGCCGTCGGCCAGTTCGTTACCGGCGGCGTCGCGCACCACCGTTGTCTTGCGCGCCGCGATCTCGCTGGCGGGCAGCCATTCGCCGCTTTCCTCGTCATAGACGTATTCGTCGCTCATCGGGCATCCTTGTCGTGGCTTTGCAAATCCTGGGCTTTCCTGTATCAGCAGCGCAACCTCAAGGACAGCGCGGCATGACGGACCAAGCCAAGACCACGGCAGCGAAGAAGCTTTTCATCAAGACCTACGGCTGCCAGATGAACGTCTATGACAGCCAGCGCATGGCCGAGGCCATGGGCGCCGAGGGCTATGTGCTGACCGAGAACCAGGCCGAGGCGGACATGGTGCTGCTGAACACCTGCCACATCCGCGAAAAGGCGGCCGAGAAGCTGTATTCCGATCTTGGCCGGCTGAAGCCCCTGAAGGCCGAGCGTCCCGACCTGAAGATCGGCGTCGCCGGCTGCGTGGCCCAGGCCGAAGGCGCCGAGATCCAGCGCCGCATGCCCATCGTCGACCTGGTCGTCGGCCCGCAGGCCTATCACCGCCTGCCCGCCATGGCGCGCGCCGGCGGCGGCATCGATACCGAATTCCCCGCCGAGGACAAGTTCGAGCACCTGCCGAAACCCGCCGCCACGCGTCGCGCGCCGGCCGCCTTCCTGACTGTGCAGGAGGGCTGCGACAAGTTCTGCGCCTTTTGCGTGGTGCCCTATACGCGCGGCGCCGAGGTCTCGCGCCCCGTCAGCCGCATCATGGCCGAGGCCCGCGACCTGGTGTCGCGCGGGGTGCGCGAGATCACGCTTCTGGGCCAGAACGTCAACGGCTGGCATGGCGAGGGGGACGGCGGCGAATGGGGTTTCGGTCGCCTGATCCGGGCGCTGGCCGAAATCGACGGGCTGGATCGCATCCGCTATACCACCAGCCACCCCAACGACATGGCCGACGACCTGATCGAGGCGCATCGGTCCGAGCCGAAGCTGATGCCCTATCTGCACCTGCCGGTGCAGTCGGGTTCGGACCGTATCCTCAAGGCGATGAACCGCAAGCATACGGTGGACCAGTATCTGCGCCTGATCGACCGCATCCGCGACGCGCGCCCCGACATCATGCTGACCAGCGATTTCATCGTGGGCTTCCCGGGCGAGACGGACGCCGACCACCATGGCACGCTGGACCTGGTGCGGCGGGTGAATTTCGGCACCGCCTTCAGCTTCAAATACTCGCCGCGCCCGGGCACTCCAGCCTATGACCGCCCCGAGGTCGACAGCGACCTGGCCGACGCCCGCTTGCAGGAGCTGCAGGCCTTGCTGACGAGCCAGCAGAAGGCCGCACAGGCCGGCATGGTCGGGCGCGAGCTGGGCGTCCTGTTCGAGAAACCCGGCCGGATGCCGGGGCAGATGGTGGGCAAGTCCGACTATCTGCATGCCGTCTTTGTCGAGGCGCCGCAGGCCCGCGTGGGCGATCTGGTCCGCGTCCGCATCACCCGCAGCGCCCCCAATTCACTGGCCGGTGAACTGGCCGCCTGAACTGGGGAACGGCATTGACTTTGCCGGGCGAATCCGCCATATGACCGCGACCGGCCGGGCCTTTGCCCGTTGCCGGCGTGTTATTTTTAATCTCACCCCTTCCAGGGTGCGCTGTCCGAAGGCGGGGAAACCCACCGAACACTTGCATCGCAAGGGCCGCAGGACGCGGGGAAACAAGGAAGAAGCGAATGTTCGCAGTTCTCAAGACGGGCGGCAAGCAGTACCGGGTCCAATCCGGTGACGTGCTGCGCGTCGAAAAACTGAACGCCGAGGCCGGCGACAAGGTGCAGTTCAACGAAGTGCTGATGATCGGCTCGACCATCGGCGCGCCGCTGGTTTCGGGCGCCGCCGTGCAGGCCGAGGTGATCGACACGATCAAGGCCGACAAGGTCATCACCTATGTCAAGCGCCGCCGGAAGCATTCCTCGCAGCGCACCCGTGGGCACCGCCAGCAGCTGACGCTGATCCGCGTCACCGACCTGCTGGAAAGCGGCGCGGACAAGACCGACGTGAAAGCCGCCGTGGGCGCTCGCACCCGCGTCGAAACCGCCAACTGAGGAGACTGAACCCATGGCACACAAGAAAGCAGGCGGTTCGTCCCGCAACGGTCGCGATTCGGCCGGCCGCCGTCTGGGCGTGAAACTGTTCGGCGGTCAGCAGGCCGTCGCCGGCAACATCATCGTGCGTCAGCGCGGCACCACCTGGTGGCCGGGCGCGAACGTCGGCATGGGCCGCGACCACACCCTGTTTGCGCTGACCGACGGTCAGATCAGCTTCCGCAAGGGCCTCAAGGGCCGCACCTATATTTCCGTGCTGCCCGCGAATCTCGAGGCTGCCGAGTAAGCCGTTCTTAACACCCAAGGTGTTAAAAAGGGGATCGGCGCAAGCCGGTCCCCTTAGATATTTCAGGATTAATGCCCATATCATTTGCGAGTACGAGGGAGGAATCGATGAATGAACTGATCGCGCCACCACCGCAGCAGCAGGTCGTGATCGCGACCGAGCGCTTTGTCCTGCGCCCGCTTCGGGCGTCCGACGTCGGGCTGATCGCGCATTACACCCAGGATCGCCGCGTGGCGGAGGGGACGCGCTCGATCCCGCATCCGCTGCCGCCGGGCGCCACGGAAAGCTATGTGCGCCGTGCGATGTCGCCCGACCGGGACGAGGATGTCTGGGCCATCGACGGGTCCGCGAACAAGCTGGCCGAATTGCTGGGCGTGGTCTCGTTGACCCGGCTTGAGGATTCGCAGTCCGAACTGGGCTTCTGGATCGGGGCGGGGTTCTGGAACACCGGCTTTGCGACCGAGGCGGTCGCAGCCCTGGTGGATGCGAACCCGCACGGCTCGCGCACGCTGTTTGCCGAGGCGTTCCAGGACAATCCCGGCTCGGCCCGGGTCCTGACCAATTGCGGGTTCGAATATCTGGGCGACGCGGAAAGCTGGTCGGTGGCGCGCAATGCGCTGGTCCCGACCTGGACCTATCTGCGCAAGATGGTCTGAACCGTTCGGGGAGGAGCGGTTGCTACCCATGTAAGGGTGCCATCGGCGCCCTTTTTCATGGCCGCCTTTTCAGCGGCGCAGGCTGACCGCGTTGCCGGCGCCGGTGATGATGACCTCGCGGATATCGGCCAGCGCCTCGTTCGACAGGGTCAGGGCGGCGGTCACGCTGTCCGAAGCCGGGTTGGCTGCGCGCCGCGATGCTGCGCTGCCCTGGGGCGGGGGATGGCCGACCAGCCGCAGCCGCAGCACGCCGTCGTCCTGGTCGGGCTGGATGCGGCCGGGCGGCATCCGCATTTCCGTCACCAGCGCGACGTCCCACCAGCCCTGCGTCGCGGGCACGGCCGTCACGACCAGTATCCGGCCTTCGTAAAGCGGCTCCCACCGGGCCGAGGTGATGTGGGCAAGGCCCAGCCGTGCATCGTCCCGGGCAGTCGGATAGCCGCCCTCGGGCATCAGGGTGGTCGGCTGGCTTGACCCGCCGCCGAACCAGCCCATCGGGTTCAGCCGGCTTTCGCTGAGGCGGGCGCAACCCGCCGCCGCCAGCAGCACCATGCCCATGCTGGCCCAAGTCCCGATCCGCATCCGCTGTCCCCATCGTCGCTGTCCTTGGCGCGAGTGATAGGCCAAACTGCGCGGTGACGAAAGCCTCTTTGACCTTGCGGGCCGGCCGCGCTATGCCGGGACGCCCGCGCTGAAAGGACATCTCATGGCCACGCCCGCCTTTGAAGAAATCGCCGAAACCTTCGATTTTCTCGAGGACTGGGAAGAGCGCTATCGCCATGTGATCGAACTGGGCAAGGCGATGCCGGCTATGGACCCGGCCCTGCAAGTGCCGGCGACCAAGGTCGAGGGTTGCGCCAGCCAGGTCTGGATCATGCCTCGGATCGATGGCGGAACCTTCGATTTCCAGGGCGACAGCGACGCGCTGATCGTGCGCGGTCTGATCGCGATCCTGCATGCGCTTTATTCCGGCGTTCCGGTCGGGCAGGTCGCCGCCATCGACGCCCCCGCCGAACTGCGCCGCCTGGGGCTGGAGGAACACCTCTCGGCGCAGCGTTCGAACGGGCTGCGCGCCATGGTCGAACGGATCCGCCTGCTGGCCGCCGCGGCCTAGGCTGCGCGGCGGTGGGCGATCCAGCCCCCGCCCAGGACGCGCGTGCCCTCGGTCGCGTAAAAGACGCAGGCCTGGCCGGGGCTGACGCCTTCCTCCGGGTCCAGAAGCTCGACCTCTGCCCGGCCGTCGCCGGTCGGCCGCAGGATCGCGGGCCGGGGTGGGCGGGTCGAACGGATGCGCGCGTTGATCGCGATTTCTCTGGTCAGGGGCTCGTCGCCCAGCCAGTTCACCTCGGTCACCGGCACGATCCTTGTCGCCAGCGCCTGTTTCGGACCCACCACCACGCGCCGGGCATCGGGCTCCAGCCGGACGACATACAGCGGATCGCCAAGGCCTCCGATCCCCAGGCCCCGCCGCTGCCCGATCGTGTAGTGGATCACCCCGCGATGCGTGCCTAGGACGTTGCCGTCCAGGTCCACGATCTCGCCCGGGTCGGCGGCGCCGGGACGCAGCTTCTCGATCACGCTGGCATAATTGCCGTTGGGGACAAAGCAGATGTCCTGGCTGTCGGGCTTGTCGGCCACGGCCAGGCCAAAGCGTGCGGCCAAGGCCCGCGTTTCCGCCTTGCTGGCAAGCCCCCCAAGCGGAAAGCGCAGGAAATCAAGCTGTTCCGCCGTGGTCGAGAACAGGAAATAGCTCTGGTCGCGATTCGGGTCGGCGGCCATATGCAACTCGGCCCCGTTCGTCCCGTCGAAGCGCCGGATATAGTGCCCGGTCGCCATGCAATCGGCGTCAAGCTCGCGCGCGGTCTGCAGCAGGTCGCGGAACTTGACCCGTTCGTTGCAGCGAATGCAGGGCACCGGGGTGGCGCCGGCCAGATAGGCATCGGCGAATTCCTCGATCACGGATTCGCGGAACTTGTTTTCGTAATCAAGGACATAATGCGGGAACCCGATCCGCTCGGCGACGCGGCGCGCGTCGTGGATATCCTGGCCCGCGCAGCAGGCGCCCTTTTTCGCCAGCGCCGCGCCGTGGTCGTAAAGCTGCAAGGTGACGCCGATCACGTCATACCCTTCGGCTGCCAGCATGGCGGCGACGACGGAACTGTCGACCCCGCCCGACATGGCGACGACCACGCGGGTGTCTGCCGGGCTTTTCGCAAAACCAAGCGAGTTCAATGTATTGTCGGGCGCTGCAAGGCGCGTGGCGGGGCTGTGGGCTGTCATTGGATCGTCCTTTGCCGACCCGGGAGGCTTGGTGGCGGGCTGCAGTTCGTTACAGTTATAGGAAAATTGGCGCAATTCTCAAGGCCAAGAGGAGTACCGCCCGGTTCGGTTTTCACCGCAGCTTAAGGATTTTCTGCCAGAACCATGGATATGGAAGACAGGAAATTGCTGATGTTCTTGAAAAAAACGCATGGCCCTCGGACGGCGATCCTGGCCGATGGGACGGTCCTGACCTTGGCCGACTTGCCGCCACGCGACACGCGCTGGGTCGCCAGCCGCAAGGCGGTGGTGGTCGCGGCGGTGGAACACGGGCTTTTGCCGCGGACCGAAGCGATCCAGCGCTATGACCTGACCGAGGAGGAATTCGACGGCTGGGTCGCGGCGGTCGGGCGGCACGGGCGGAACGCGTTGAAAATCACGCAGTTGCAAAAATTTAGACAACTTTAAGCTGTTTTGTATGAGGCAGGATCGTCGGTAACAGGATATTAACCATTTCATGCCAGCTATTGTGCATTACGGTTCACCCAGGGGCTTTACGAAATGCGAATCCTTCTTGTCGAGGACGATCCGACCACCGCGCGCAGCATCGAACTGATGCTGACCCATGCCAATTACAACGTCTATCGGACGGACATGGGCGAAGAAGGCATCGACCTGGCCAAGCTCTATGACTACGACCTGATCCTGCTGGACCTGGACCTGCCCGACATGCACGGGATGGAAGTCCTGCGCCAGATCCGCATGTCCCGCGTCGACACGCCGATCCTGATCCTGACCGGCTCGGACGACACGGAAAGCAAGTTGCGCGGCTTTGGCTTCGGGGCTGACGATTACATGACCAAACCATTTAATCGGGATGAACTGGTCGCCCGCATCCAGGCGATCATCCGCCGTTCCAAGGGCCACAGCCAGTCGGTGATCCGCACGGGCGAGATGGTGGTGAACCTGGACGCGCGCTCGGTCGAGGTGGGCGGCAAGTCGCTGAACCTGACCGGCAAGGAGTACCAGATCCTGGAACTGCTGAGCCTGCGCAAGGGCACGACGCTGACCAAGGAGATGTTCCTGAACCATCTTTACGGGGGCATGGACGAGCCGGAACTGAAGATCATCGACGTCTTCGTCTGCAAGCTGCGCAAGAAGCTGGCCGCTGCGCTGAACGGCGAAAGCCATATCGAGACGGTGTGGGGCAGGGGCTATGTCCTGCGCGACCCGGTCGCCGAAGGGCTGGCGGCGGAACGCATGGCGCTTCGCGCCTGACGCGGGCAGAGCGGCGGCGCCTCGGCCCGATTGGCGCCGCCGCAATCGCCAGCGGCAGGACCAGGTCTGATCGACCGCGACAGGATAGCCCGCCTCCCTGTCCACAGCACTCCGCCTTTGGATGCTGGACAAGGCGGCGCCCGGACCGCTATCACCATGACCCTGACGAGGGGCCCTGCCAGGGCCGAAAGACTGGAGGCAGGGGTGGCGCAAGACGATATCCAGGGGCAGCCCGCGCCGGGGGAACTGCCGGCGGTCGAAACCCTGGACCCGGCCGCGGCCGCGGATGAGGTTGCCGCGCTGGTCGATGAATTGCAGCGCGCCAATACCGCTTATCACGCCGATGACGCACCCTTCATCAGCGATGCGGATTACGATGCCAGGAAGCGCCGGCTGGCCGAGATCGAGGCGCGCTTTCCCGAACTCGCCAGCCGCGACAGCCCGACGGGCCAGGTCGGCGCGGCGCCGGACAGCCGCTTCGGCAAGGTGCGCCACGCGCTGCCGATGCTGTCGCTGGAAAACGCCTTCGACGAGGCCGACGTGCGCGCCTTCGTCCAGCGTGTGCGATCCTTCCTGAATCTCGGCGCCGATCATCCCCTTGCCTTCACGGGCGAGCCCAAGATCGACGGGCTGTCGCTGTCCCTGCGGTACGAGGCGGGCGCGCTGGTGCTGGCCTCGACACGGGGCGACGGCGCGGTGGGCGAGAACGTGACCGCGAATGCCCGCACCATCGCCGACATTCCCCAGACGCTGCAGGGCAAGGACATTCCCGACGTGCTTGAGATTCGCGGCGAAGTCTACATGACGCACGAGGATTTCCAGGCGCTGAACCAGGCCGGAACCGGCCGCGTCTTTGCCAACCCGCGCAACGCCGCGGCGGGGTCGCTGCGCCAGCTCGACCCTGCGGTGACGGCCTCGCGTCCGCTGCGCTTTTTCGCCTACGCCTGGGGCGAACTCAGCGCGCCCCTGTCCGAAACGCAGTGGGACGCCGTGCAGCGCCTGGGCGCGATGGGGTTTCAGACCAATCCGCTGATGGCGCTGTGCCCCACGGTCGCGGACATGCTGGCGCTGTGGGCGCGGGTCGAACAGATGCGCGCGACCTTGGGCTATGACATCGACGGGGTGGTCTACAAGGTCAACGACCTGGCATGGCAGGCGCGGCTGGGGATGCGCTCGACCACGCCCCGCTGGGCGCTGGCCCACAAGTTCCCCGCCGAACGCGCCTGGACGCGGCTGGAAGCGATCGACATTCAGGTCGGCCGCACCGGCGCGCTGAGCCCGGTCGCGCGGCTGACCCCGGTGACGGTGGGCGGCGTCGTCGTCTCGAACGCCACGCTGCACAACGAGGATTACATCGCCGGCCGCGGCGCCGACGGGCGCGAGATCCGGGGCGGCAAGGATATCCGCGTCGGCGATTGGGTCGAGGTCTATCGCGCGGGCGACGTGATCCCCAAGGTGGCCGACGTGGACCTGTCGCGCCGTCCGCCCGACGCGCAACCCTATGCCTTTCCCGACAGCTGCCCCGACTGCGGCTCGCCCGCGATCCGGGAAGAGGGCGACTCGGTCCGGCGCTGCACGGGCGGTTTGATCTGCCCGGCGCAGGCGGTTGAAAAGCTGCGCCATTTCGTCTCGCGTCCTGCCTTCGACATCGAGGGGCTGGGGGCCAAGCAGATCGAACTGTTCCATCGCCTGGGGTGGATCGCCGAGCCGGCGGATATCTTCACCCTGGCCGACCGCGATGCCGAGGGCGCAAAGCTGCTTTCCGACGCGCGGCCCGAGGTGGACGACGATCTGCTGGTCTCGCTGGGCGTCGAAAAGCTGCAGCTTTCCAATTCAAGCCATGAGACGGCCTTGCGGCGCCTGTCGCAGACACCGCTTTCCGCGATCAAGGGATGGGGCGAGAAAAGTGCGGCCAGCCTGTTCCAGGCGATCCGCCGCAAGCGCGAGATCCCGATGGCGCGGCTGCTGTTCGGGCTGGGCATCCGCCATGTGGGCGAGGTGGCGGCCGCTGACCTGTCCCGGCATTTCCGGTCCTGGGATGCGCTGGTGCAGGGGCTGGACCGTGCCCGTCCGGCGGCCCTGGCCCATCGCGCAGCGGATGTCGCCGCCGCCGCCGAGCGGGTGGCCGCCGCCGCCGAGGGCCGGCGCGCCCGCATCAGCGAGGCGCGGGCCGCGGCGCTTGACGCGAACGCGGTCCCGCCGGATGCCGCCTCTGCCTGGGACGATCTGATCTCTGCCAACGGCATCGGACCGACACTCGCGATGTCGCTCTCCGACGCCTTCGCCAACCCGAAGGAGCGCGCGGCCATCGACCGCCTGCTGGCTTTCCTGACCGTCATTCCGCCCGAGGCGCGGGCCACCGACAGCGCCATCACCGGCAAGACCCTGGTGTTTACCGGCACCCTTGAAAAGATGACCCGGGCCGAGGCCAAGGCCCGGGCCGAGGCGCTTGGCGCCCATGTCGCGGGCTCGGTTTCGGCCAAGACGGACCTGCTGATCGCGGGGCCCGGGGCCGGGTCCAAGGCCAGGAAGGCGGCCGAACTGGGCATCACCGTCATCGACGAGGACGAATGGCTGGCGCTGGCAAGGGGGTGACGCACGCCGGCGCAGGTCGCCCGCCCGCCCTGTTTCCGCTGTTCGCGGGGCTCGAGACCCTGCCGGGGGTCGGGCCCAAGGCGGCCGAAGCCTTTGCCCAGATGGGCGTGACGCGCCCGCGCGACCTGATCCTGACGCTGCCCCATTCCGGCATACGCCGCCGCCGCATCGCCCGGCTGGCCGAGGCCCGCCCGCCCGAGATCGTGACGCTGGTCGTCCGGGTCGAGCGTGTGGGCCCGCCTCCGGCCAAGGGCAGGCCCTGGCGAGTGTTCGTGTCGGACGGCGTGTCGGACCTGCAACTGGTGTTCTTCCATGCGCATCGCGACTGGATCGAAAAGCAGCTGCCGGCGGGTGCCCGGCGCCTGATCTCGGGCAGGCTGGAACTGTTCGACGGCATGGCGCAGATGGTCCATCCCGACCATATCGGCCCTGAAGCCTCGGACCCGCCCCCGGATTTCGAGCCGGTCTATCCGCTTTCGGGCCGGCTGACCCAGGGCGTGGTGCAAAAGGCCGTGCGCGCCGCCCTGACGCGCCTGCCCGAGGTGGGGGAGTGGATCGACCCGTCGGTCGTCGCGCGCGAGGGCTGGCCGGGCTGGCACCAGGCCTTGGCGCAGGCCCATGCGCCGCAGGGCATGGCGAACCTTGCCCCGACCGATCCGGCCCGGGTGCGGCTGGCTTATGACGAACTTTTCGCCCATCAGCTGACACTCGCGCTGCTGCGCCGGGACCGTCGCCGCCTGCCGGGGATCGTGACGCAGGGCGACGGGCGGCTGCGGGCACGGGTTCTGGCGGGCCTGCTCTGGCCCCCGACCGGCGCGCAGGACCGGGCCGTCGCCGAGATCGCCGCCGACATGGCCGCGCCCCGCCGGATGAACCGGCTGCTGCAGGGCGACGTGGGCGCGGGCAAGACTCTGGTCGCGTTCCTTGCGCTGCTCAACGCGGTCGAGGCGGGCGGGCAGGGCGTCCTGATGGCCCCGACCGAGATCCTGGCCCGCCAGCATTTCCGCGCGCTTGAGCCGCTGGCGCGGCTCGCGGGGATCCGGCTCGAGGCGCTGACCGGGCGGGACAAGGGCGACGCGCGCGCCAACATCCTGACCGACCTGGCCGAGGGGCGCATCGACATCCTGGTCGGTACCCATGCGGTGTTTCAGAAAACCGTCGCCTTCCACGACCTGCGGCTGGCCATCATCGACGAACAGCACCGCTTTGGCGTGAACCAGCGGATGGAACTGGGCAGCAAGGGCAACGGCCTGCCGCCCGACATGCTGGTGATGACGGCGACGCCGATCCCGCGTTCCCTGGCGCTGGCGCAATTCGGCGACATGGAGCTGTCGGTGCTGGACGAAAAACCGCCGGGACGACAGCCGATCAGGACCACGGTGATCGCCGCCTCGCGCCTTGCGGAGGTGGTGGACCATCTGGCGCGGGCGCTGGATCAGGGTGCCCGGGCCTATTGGGTCTGTCCCCTGGTCGAGGAAAGCGAGGCCGTGGACCTGACCGCCGCCGAGGCGCGCTTCAAGATGCTGCGCGCGCGGTTCGGCGATGCCGTGCGGCTGGTCCACGGCCAGATGCCGCCCGAGGAGCGCGACGCCGCCATGGCGGATTTCGCCGCCGGCCGCGCGGGCATCCTGGTCGCGACGACGGTGATCGAGGTCGGCGTGGACGTGCCCGAGGCCACCATCATGGTGATCGAGCGGGCCGAAAGCTTTGGTCTTGCCCAGCTTCACCAGCTGCGCGGCCGGGTCGGCCGCGGCTCGGGTGCGTCAAGCTGCCTGTTGATGTATCAGGAACCGCTAAGCGAAACCGGCCGCCGCCGCCTGTCCATCCTGCGCGAAACCGAGGACGGGTTTCGCATCGCGCAGGAGGATCTTGAGATGCGGGGCGCGGGCGACGTGATCGGCACGGCGCAATCGGGCCTGCCGCGCTTTCGCATCGCCGACCTGGAACGACAGGCCGGGCTGATGGCGCTGGCGCGCAGGGACGCGCAGGCCTTCCTGGACCGCGACCCGGCGATGACCGGGGAACGCGCCCCCGCGGTCCGATTGCTGCTGTGGCTGATGGAGCAGGACCGCGCCATCCGGCTGATCGCGGCAGGCTGACAGCGCAAATCGCTGGAAAAGGTGGGATTCACCGCACCGCCAAAAACCATGTTCCATGGATGTTCTCACAAAGTTCTTTACTTTTCCGTGATTCGGTGAGAACAAAGCATAAACAACCGTGGAGAACCGACATGAATCGCGACACTCTCTCCGACTTGCTGGGCGTCATTGCCATTTCCGTCACGGCGGTGCTGGTGTTTTCCCTGCCATCCGTCATGCCTGTGGCGATGGTGGCCTGATCCTTCCCGACCTTCCCTGTTCCTGCCCCGCGCTCGCAGCCTTGCCTTGGGCTGCCCGGATCGTTCCCGTGAACCGGATGCGCGCAACTTGCCGGCCCTTTGGGGCCGGTTTTCTTTTGTGCAAGATCGGGGATCAGGACGCCGAGGCGTCGATCGCGCCCAGCGTCGCATCCCACGCGAGCAGGATCGAGGCATGGCGGTTCGGGAATTCGCGCGCAGGCAGCAGCGTCTCCAGCGCCTCGAAGGGGGCGCCGGGTGCCGGGCCGCCCGATTTCAGCATGGCCACAAGCTGGTCGCGGGCAGCGGCGATCTCGTCCCGTGACCGTCCCACGACGGCGCCCCCCAGCACCCCGGCCGAGGCCTGGCCCAGGGCGCAAGCGCGAACCTCCTGCGCGAAATCGGCGATGCGGCCGTCCTGCATCGCGACATGCGCGGTGACCGACGATCCGCATTGCGGCGACCGCTTGTGCGCGCTGCCGGTCGGCGCGGCCAGCTTGCCAAGATGCGGAATGTCCGAGGCCAGCGCCAGGATCCGCTGGGAATAAAGCTGCATCAGGTCGCTGTCGGACATGGTCTTTCCCTTGGGCTGCGCCGGGATTAGATAGGCATCGCACCGCGGAAAGGAAAGCCGATGTTCGACCCCGCCAGCCTGAAATATGACGCTCAGGGCCTGATTCCCGCCGTCGCGCAGGATCATCGGTCGGGCGAGGTCCTGATGGTCGCGTGGATGAACGCGGATGCCGTGGCGCGCACGCTGAAGACGGGGCGCGTGACGTATTGGTCACGCTCGCGCCAGGCGTTCTGGGTCAAGGGTGAAAGCTCGGGTCATGCGCAGACGCTGGTGGAACTGCGGGTCGATTGCGACCGCGACTGCCTGCTGGCCCTGGTCGAGCAGACCGGCCCGGCCTGCCACACCAACCGGCGGTCCTGCTTTTACACCGCCATTCGCGACGGCGCCGAGGTGGTCATCATGGAGCCATCAGAGGCCTAGCATCCTGCGGATGTCGGCGGGCGTCGCGCCCTCGGCCCGGTAAAGCCGCAGGGCGCGCGCGTCGTCGCGCTTGGCAAGGCGCTTGCCGGCCGCGTCCCGGATCAGGCGGTGGTGATGATAGCGCGGCACCGGCAGGTCCAGCAGGCGTTGCAGCAGCACATGGATATGGGTGCTGTCCAGCAGGTCCTTGCCGCGCGTGACCAGGGTGATGCCCTGCGCCGCGTCATCCACCACGACCGACAGGTGATAGCTGGTCCCCATGCCGCGCCGCGCCAGCACCACGTCCCCGACGCCTGCCACGAAGTCGGCCGCGCTTAGCCGGTGCGGGATGCCGGGGGCAATGTTCTCATCCTCGAAAGCGATTTCCCCAAGGTTCAGATGCGCCAGCGCCGCCGCCGCGTTCAGGCGGATCGCGTCCCCCGGCCCGGCCTCGGCCATGCTGCGATGGCGGCAGGTGCCGGGATAGACCGGGCCGTCGGGCCCGATCACCGGCGCGCCTTCCTGTGGGGCCGAAAGCGCCGCGCGGATATCGGCGCGGCGGCAATGGCAGGGATAGGTCAGGCCCAGCGCCGCCAGCCGGTCCAGCGCCGCCCGATAGGCCGGCAGGCGGTCGGACTGGCGCATCACCGGCAGCGGCCAGCCGAGGCCCAGCCAGTGCAGGTCCTCGGCGATCATCGTCTCGTATTCCGGGCGGCAGCGGCTTTGGTCGATGTCCTCGATCCGCAGCAGGAAGCGGCCCGGGGCGGCGAGGTTGGCGGCCACCAGCGCGGCATAGGCATGGCCCAGGTGCAGCGGCCCCGTGGGCGACGGGGCGAAGCGGGTTACTGCGTCGTCAGCCATGCCTGGAAATCCGCCTTGGCGCGATCGGTATAGGCCGGATAGCGGTCCTTGCGCCCCTTGCGGCCGCCGCGCATCTCGTCCAGCGGCGGGTAGAGGCCGAAGTTCACGTTCATCGGCTGAAAGGTCCTGGCATCGGCGCCGCCGGTGATGTGGTTGACCAGCGCCCCCATCGAGGTGGTGGGCGGCGGCGGGGCCAAGTCGCGTCCCAGCGCCTCGGCGGCGGCCATGCGGCCGGCGAGCAGGCCCATGGCGGCGGATTCGACATAGCCCTCGACCCCCGTGACCTGGCCGGCGAAGCGCAGGTTCGGGCGCGCGCGCAGCCGCAGCCGGTCGTCGATCAGCCTGGGGGCGTTCAGGAAGGTGTTGCGGTGGATGCCGCCCAGCCGCGCGAAGCTGGCGTTCTGCAAACCGGGAATACGGCGAAAAACATCAACTTGCGCGCCATATTTCATCTTGGTCTGGAAGCCCACGATATTATAGAGCGTGCCGAGCGCATTGTCGCGCCGCAGCTGGACCACGGCATAGGGCTTTTCGGCCGGGTTGTGGGCATTGGTCAGGCCGACCGGCTTCATGGGGCCATGGCGCAGAGTCTCGCGCCCGCGCTCGGCCATGACCTCGATCGGCAGGCAGCCGTCGAAATAGCCGGCCGTTTCGCCCTCGTGGAACTCGGTCTTCTCCGCCGCCAGCAGCGCGTCGATGAAGCGGTCGTAATCCTCGCGCGTCATCGGGCAGTTGATATAGGCGGTGCGCTCTTCCTCGGTTTCGCCCTTGTCATAGCGGCTTTGACGCCAGCAGACCGACATGTCGATGGTGTCGGCGTGGACGATGGGGGCAATGGCGTCGAAAAAGGCCAGCGCGCCTTCGCCCGTCGCCTGCAGGATCGACTGGCCGAGCGCGGCCGAGGTCAGCGGTCCGGTGGCGACGATCCAGCGGCCCTTGTCGGGCAGTTCGGTCACTTCCCCCGGCGCGAAGCTGACCAGAGGCTGATCGCGCAGCGCTTGGGTCACGGCGGCGGAAAAGGCGTCGCGGTCCACGGCCAGGGCGCCGCCCGCCGGCAGGCGGTGGCGGTCGGCCATCTCCATGATCAGCCCGCCCGCCGCGCGCATTTCCCAATGCAGCTGGCCCACGGCGTTCATGCGGTCGTCGTCCGAACGGAAGCTGTTCGAGCAGACCATTTCCGCGCAGTCGCCGGTGCGATGGGCGAAGGTTTCGACGGCCGGGCGCATCTCGTGCAGGACCACCGGCACGCCGGCGCGGGCGATCTGCCAGGCGGCTTCCGAACCGGCAAGGCCGGCACCGATGATGTGGATCGGTTCCATGGTATTCCTTTCGCGTCCGGCGCGCGTCATAGCATTCCGCCGCGCCATGAGAAAGGGCGGCACCCGCAGGGGATGCCGCCCGATCCGGTTCAGCCGGAGGCCGAAATCAGGCTTCGGCCGCTTCGCCTTCGGCGGCTTCGGCGTTGTCTTCCGAGCGCAGGCCCGAGGGCGCGGCGATGTTGGCGATCACGAAGTCGCGGTCGATGGTCGGCTTGACGCCGGCGGGCAGGGCCACATCGCTGATGTGGATGGTGTCGCCGATCTGCTTGCCGGTCAGGTCCACGGTGATCTGCTCGGGGATGTCCGAGGCGGTCACGACCAGCTCGACTTCGGGACGCACGACGACCAGGGTGCCGCCGCGCTTGAGGCCGGGGGCGTCGTCGTGGTTTTCGAAGTTCACGTGGATGAACAGGTTCACGCGCGTGTTGCGGTGCAGGCGCATGAAGTCGATGTGCGTCGGCAGGTCCTTGACCACATCGCGCTGGACGCCGCGGCAGACGACGCGGACGTCATCCTGGCCTTCGACCTTCAGGTTCCACAGCGTGGACATGAAGCGACCGGCGCGCAGCTTGGTCAGCAGCGAGTTGAATTCGATCTGGATCGGCTGCGGGTCTTTCCCGTCGCCATAGACGATGCCGGGCACCTTGCCTTCGCGGCGAGCTTGGCGGGCGGCCCCCTTGCCTGTCCCCGCGCGTGCCTCGGCCACCAGATCAGGGATCTCTTTGGCCATGATGGTATTCCTTTGTTAGCGGTTTGCGGCCATCCTCCAAGGGTGCATGGCCGAAGCCGGGCCCATAGCGCCTGCGGCCCGAAAAGGAAAGCGGGAAAAAATCTGCAAGGCCTCATAGGAAATTTCTTGCCAGCCCCGTCGAGGATGCGTCAAGCCTTCCGTCATTCGATCGGAGTTGCGCGGTGCGACGCATTCATTCTTTGGACTATGTTAAAACGTTTCTGGCTGTCATTGTTGTCCTTGCCCATACCAACTGGTTGCAGACGCACCTGAGCCCGCCGGTCTTTGTGCTGGGCAACGGCCTGTTGCGCACGGTGGTGCCGCTGTTTTGCATCATCGCGGGCTACTTCCTTCACACCGCGGTCGAACGCGGCCGGACCGTCCGCTGGCTGTGGCGGGTCATGGCGCTGTATCTGTTCTGGATGGTGGCCTATCTGCCGATCTGGAAGGGGCAGGTCCATAGCCTTTGGTCGCTGACGACGACCCTGCTGTGGGGGTTCTTTCACCTGTGGTTCCTGATCGGGATGTTCATCGCCGGGCTGGTGCTGACCGGGCTGAACTGGATGGCCCGGAAAATCGCGCCGCGCCATGCGCTGTGGTTCGTCGCGGTGCCGGCTGCCCTGTGCGCCGTGGCCGGGCTGGCGCTTGAATATGCCGATCTGTTCGGCGTGATCCAGATCTCGGAGCAGCGCTATCGCAACGGGCTGTTCCTGTGCTTTCCCTTTCTGGCCATCGGCTATCTGATCCACAGCCGGATCAAGGCGCCCGGTGCGCGGCCGCTGCCCTCGGCGCGCCTGCTGTTGCCGGTCACGCTGGCGGGGCTTGTCCTGATGGGAGTCGAGGCCTGGCTGGTGCAGTCGCGGCTGGGCCTGGACGTGATGATCGAAATCCCGTTTGCCGGCTATGTCGCGGTGCCGGCCCTGTTCCTTCTGTGCCTGCAGGTCGAGATGCCGCCGCAGCCGGTCGATCTGGGGCTGATCTCGGCCACGATCTATTTCCTGCACGTCTGGGCGTTTCGCCTGGCCGACGTGCTGGGCATCCACAGCCTGCCCGGCTTGATGCTGATGGGCGTCGGCGTGCCGGTGCTGGCGGCGCTGTCCTATGGCGCGGCGTCGGGCCGGCTGCGCGGCCGGGCGGCTCGCCGGCCCCACGGCGGCTAAAGCCAGGGATCCAGGAGGTCCCGCGGGATCATCAGGTTGTGCCGCCCCAGCCGGGTCACGTCCCGTTCGCCGCACAGCGCCATGGTGATGTCCAGTTCCTTGCGGATGATCTGCAGCGCGCGGGTGACGCCCGCCTCGCCCATGGCGCCCAGGCCATAGATGAAGGCGCGGCCGATATGGGTCGCGCGGGCGCCCATCGCCAGCGCCTTGAGCACGTCCTGCCCCGAGCGGATGCCGCTGTCCAGATGCACCTCGATCCGGTCGCCGACCGCCTCGACGATCTCGGGCAGCATGCGGATGGAACTGGCGGCGCCGTCCAGCTGGCGCCCGCCGTGGTTCGACACGATGATCGCGTCGGCGCCGAAATCGGCGGCGATGCGGGCGTCCTCGGGGTCGTTGATGCCCTTGAGGATCAGCTTGCCGCCCCACAGGTCGCGCACCCGGGCGATCTTTTTCCAGTCGAGTTGCGGGTCGAACTGCTCCGCCGTCCAGTCGATCAGCGAGGAGGGGTCGCCCACGCCCTTGGCATGGCCCACGATATTGCCGAAAAAGCGTCGCCTGGTGCGCAGCATCCCCATGCCCCAGCGCCATTTCGTCGCCATGTCCATCAGGACCGGCAGGGTCAGCCGGGGCGGGGCGGACAGGCCGTTCTTCAGGTCCTTGTGGCGCTGGCCCAGGATCTGCAGGTCCAGCGTCAGCACCAGGGCCGAGCAGTTTGCCCGCCGGGCGCGCTCGATGATCGCTTCCAGGAAATCCTGGTCGCGCATGACGTAAAGCTGGAACCAGAACGGCGCCTGGGTCGCCTCGGCCACGTCCTCGATCGAACAGATCGACATGGTGGACAGGGTAAAGGGCACGCCGAAGTCGCGGGCGGCGCGGGCGGCCTTGATCTCTCCGTCGGGGGCCTGCATGCCGGTCATGCCGACCGGGGCCAGCGCCACCGGCATGGTCACCGGCTGGCCGATCATCGTGCTGGCGGTCGAGCGCCCGGACATGTCCACGGCCACCTTCTGGCGCAGCTTGATGCGGGCGAAATCGGTCGAATTTTCGCGGAACGTGCTTTCGGTATAGCTGCCGCTTTCGGCATAGTCATAGAACATGCGCGGTACGCGGCGGCGATAGAGCGTCTTGAGGTCGTCGATGCAGGTGATGACGGGCATGTCAGGGACTTTCGGGCGGGTCGGTGTCGGTGGCGGCGCCGCAGGTCTCCGCGCCGTCGGGGCAGTCGTCCAGCGAGCGGCGCGACAGCGCCTCGGCCCGGGCGCGCAAGGCGTCGGCGCGCCGGGCCAGGTCGTCCGTCGTGCCGGGCGCGCCGCCGCCGCGCCGGGACAAGGCATCGGCGCGCGACGCCAGCGCATCGCCGGCAGGGGCGGGATCGTCGCGCACCTCGGCCGCGTGGGCGGGCAGGGCGGGTTCGGCCAGCAGCTGGTCGGTCGGCATCAGCGCCGGGTAATCGCCCACCGCGTCGCCGCATCCGGCCAGCGCCAGCGCCGCCAGGATACCGGGGATAGACCGCCGCGCCATTCGCCTCTCCGTGCCAGAACCGCCGCGACAATAGGCCCAGCGCGCGGCCGGGGGCAAGATGGGGCGGGCCGTGCCCACGATCCCCTTTGCAACCCGGGCCCGCCATCCGATATAAGGGCGCATGAGCCTGCCGCCCCAGTTCCTTGATGAAATCCGCGCCCGCGTGCCCCTGTCGCGCGTGATCGGGCGCAAGGTGGTCTGGGACCTGCGCCGCTCGAACCAGGCCAAGGGCGACTGGTGGGCGCCGTGCCCCTTCCATGGTGAAAAGACGGCGTCCTTTCATGTCGATGACCAGAAGGGGTTCTATTACTGCTTCGGCTGCCACGCCAAGGGCGACGCACTGACCTTCCTGCGCGAGGCCGAGGGCCTGGGCTTCATCGAGGCGGTCGAGCTGCTGGCCTCGGAGGCGGGCCTGCAGATGCCCGAACGCGACCCGCGCCAGGTCCAGCGCGCCGACCGCCGCACCGAACTGGTCGAGGTGATGGAGCAGGCCGTGCGCTGGTTCAGGATGCAGCTGGGCATGGGTGCGGCCGAACAGGCGCGCGCCTATCTGGCGCGGCGCGGCCTTGACCCGGCGGCTTGCGAGCAGTTCGGCATCGGCTATGCCCCCGACCAGCGGCAGGGGCTGTTCAACGCCCTGCGCAGCAAGGGCATCGCCGAGGCGCTGATCGTCGAGGCCGGGCTTTGCGCCAAGCCCGACGACGGCGGCGCGCCCTTCGATCGGTTCCGCGGCCGGATCATGTTCCCGATCCGCGATGCGCGCGGGCGCTGCATCGCCTTCGGCGGCCGCTCGCTGGATCCGAACGCGCGGGCCAAGTACCTGAACTCGCCCGAAACGCCGCTGTTCGACAAGGGGCGCAACCTTTACAACCTCGGGCCCGCGCGGGCGGCGGTGGCCAAGGGCAAGCCGCTGATCGTGGCCGAAGGCTATATGGACGTGATCGCTCTGGTCCGGGCCGGGTTCGAGGGCGCCGTGGCCCCCCTGGGCACCGCCATCACCGAAGACCAGTTGCGGTTGATGTGGCGCGTCTCGCCCGAGCCGGTGATCGCGCTGGACGGCGACACCGCGGGCCTGCGCGCGGCGCTGCGGCTGATCGACCTGGCGCTGCCGATGACCGCGCCGGGGCAGGCGCTGCGTTTCGCCTTTCTGCCCCAGGGCCAGGATCCCGACGACCTGATCCGCGCCAAGGGCGCAGGCGCCATGTCGGCCGTGCTGGAGGAATCGCGTCCCCTGGTCGACCTGCTCTGGCGGCGCGAGACCGAGGGCCGGGTCTTTGACAGCCCGGAACGCAAGGCGGCGCTGGACAAGGCGCTGGGGGATGCCATCGCCAGGATCCCCGACAAGGATACCCGCGACCATTATTTCGCCGCGCTGAAATCCCTGAAATGGGAGTTGTTCGGCCATCGCCGCCGCGAGACTGCCCAGCCCTCCCGCCCGGCCTGGCAGCCACGCGGCATGCGCGGGGCGGCGCCGCTGCCGGTGGCGCCGGCGGCCCCGACCCGGGCCTCGCGCCTGTCCTCGCCCGATGCCGGCGAGCGCGAGGCCGAGGAGTTGATCGAGGCGATGATCCTGGCGATCTGCGCCACCCATCCCGCCCTGATCGGCCCGGTCGAGCCCCGTCTGGAACGGCTGGAGCCGGCCGACCCCGACCGGGCGCAACTGGTCCATGACCTGCTGGCCGGAACCCAGTCGCAGGCGGGCCAGCGCGCCCTTGAAAGCATCATGGCCGAGCCCCATGTCAGGGCGGCTCCGGCGATCCTGCGCCCGCAGGACGGGGATGCCGCGGCCGAGGTTCTGGTCAATGCGCTGGACCGCATCGAATCGCGCCGCATCGCGCGCGAGGAAATCGCCCGCGCCGAGGCCGAGATCGAGGGACTGGCGGACGAGGGTCTGACCTGGCGCGTCGCGCAATCGGCGCGCGCCCGCCAGCAGGCGGACCATCCCTCGCTTTCGGACCTGTCGGATTTCGGCGAGGACCGCGAGGCATTGGCGGCGCAGCTTCGCGCTGCCGTCGAGAACGAGATCTGGCGCAAGCCGCGCCGCTGACATCCTCTGCGAATCACTCGCCGGGGATGTTTTGACGAACCGCCGGGCCGGGACCGGGGCGGCCTTTGAATCCGCCTCTGATTCGGATAGAACCGCCCGGCAGCCGATCCCGATTCGCCGATTCGCGAATCACCGCTTCAAGGGAGCCAGCATGGCAGCCAACGACGACGACCAGAAGCCCGACAGCAAGGACGAGGATCATTCGCTGGACATGAGCCAGGCGGCGGTCAAGCGCATGATCGCCGAGGGGCGCGAGCGTGGCTTTATCACCTATGACCAGCTGAACGCCGTCCTGCCGCCCGAACAGGTCAGTTCGGACCAGATCGAGGATGTGATGTCCATGCTTTCCGAGATGGACATCCGGGTCGTCGAGAACGACGAAGAGGCCGAGGATTCTGAAAGCGCGGGCGAGGTCGCGACCACGGGCTCGGGGTCGCGCGAGGTGGCGCTGGCGACCACCGAAACCGAAAAGCTGGACCGCACGGACGATCCGGTGCGCATGTACCTGCGCGAGATGGGTTCGGTCGAGCTGCTGTCGCGCGAGGGCGAAATCGCCATCGCCAAGCGGATCGAGGCCGGGCGCAACACGATGATCGCGGGCCTGTGCGAAAGCCCGCTGACCTTCCGTGCGATCACGCTGTGGCGCCAGGAGCTTCTGGACGAAGACATCTTGCTGCGCGACGTGATCGACCTGGAAACCACCTTCGGCCGCGCCATGGACGACGAGGGCGAGGACGAGGATGTGCTGGTCCCCGAGGAGACCCCGCGCAGCGAGACCGCCGCCGCAGCCCCCGCGCGCGAGGAGGAGGAGCTTGACGCCGATGGCAACCCCATCGGCCGTACCGAAGACGACGAAGAGGACGACGAGGGTCACAACCTGTCGCTCTCTGCGATGGAAGCCTCGCTGAAGCCCAAGGTTCTGGAAACGCTCGAGGCGATTGCCCAGGGCTACGAGGAACTGGCGCACATGCAGGACAACCGCATGTCCGCCACGCTGAACGAGGATGGCACCTTCTCGGCCAAGGACGAGCTGGCCTATCAAGTCCTGCGCTCGCGCATCGTCGGGCTGGTCAACGAGTTGCACCTGCACAACAACCGGATCGAGGCGCTGGTCGACCAGATCTATGGCATCAACCGCCGGATCGTGACCATCGACTCGGGCATGGTGAAACTGGCCGATGCGGCGCGCATCAACCGGCGCGAGTTCATCGACGCCTATCGCGGGGCCGAGCTGGATCCGACCTGGATCGACCGCATGTCGGCCAACAAGGGGCGCGGCTGGCAGGCGCTGTTCGAAAAATCGCGCCGCCAGGTCGAGGAACTGCGCGCCGAGATGGCGATGATTTCCCAACGCGTCGGCGTCGACATCGAGGAATTCCGCCGCATCGTGAACCAGGTCCAGCGCGGCGAGAAGGAGGCGCGCCAGGCCAAGAAGGAAATGGTCGAGGCGAACCTGCGGCTGGTCATCTCGATTGCCAAGAAATACACGAACAGGGGCCTGCAATTCCTTGATCTTATTCAGGAAGGCAATATCGGCCTGATGAAGGCCGTGGACAAGTTCGAATACCGCCGCGGCTACAAGTTCAGCACCTATGCGACCTGGTGGATCCGCCAGGCGATCACCCGGTCCATCGCCGACCAGGCCCGCACGATCCGCATCCCCGTCCACATGATCGAGACGATCAACAAGCTGGTCCGCACCGGCCGCCAGATGCTGCACGAGATCGGCCGCGAACCCACGCCCGAGGAACTGGCCGAAAAGCTGCAGATGCCGCTGGAAAAGGTCCGCAAGGTGATGAAGATCGCCAAGGAGCCGATCAGCCTCGAAACCCCGATCGGGGACGAGGAGGACAGCCAGCTGGGCGATTTCATCGAGGACAAGAATGCCGTGCTGCCGCTGGACAGCGCCATTCAGGAAAACCTCAAGGAAACCACCACCCGCGTTCTGGCCAGCCTGACCCCGCGCGAGGAGCGGGTGCTGCGCATGCGCTTCGGCATCGGCATGAACACCGACCACACGCTGGAAGAGGTCGGCCAGCAGTTCAGCGTCACCCGCGAACGCATCCGCCAGATCGAGGCCAAGGCGCTGCGCAAGCTGAAGCACCCCTCGCGGTCGCGCAAGCTGCGGTCGTTCCTGGATCAGTAGGGGGCTGGATCCCCAAGGCCGGAAAGCAAAACCCCCGCCGGATGGCGGGGGTTTTTCGTTGGCCTCAGCCGTGCTTTTCGATCCAGTCGGCCAGCGCGTTCACGAAGCCTTTCAGGAATTCGGCGGTCTTTTCGTCAGTGACGCTGCCATCCTCGGCATAGGCGTCATCCTTCCACTGGATATAGGCTTCGGGCTGGCTCATCACGATCGCGCCGACATGCAGCAGATCGTTTTTCAGATGGCCCTGTGCCATCGCGGCGCCGATTGCGCCCGGCGAGGTGCCGGTGACGGCGGCGGGCTTGCCGCTCCAGGAGTTGTCGCCCCAGGGACGGGTGCCCCAGTCCAGCGCGTTCTTGATGACGCCCGGATAGGTGCGGTTGTATTCCGGCGTGACCACCAGCACCCCGTCGGCCTGCTTCAGCGTTTCCTTGAGCTCAAGGACCGAGGCGGGCGGGTTGTCCCACAGCTCGTCGTTGTAGTGGGGCAGCGCGCCGATGTTCAGTTCGGTAAAGGTCAGCCGGCCCTCGGCCAGCGTCTCGAGCGCCTTCGCAAGCTTGCGGTTCAGCGACTGCTGGCGCAGCGATCCGACGAGAAGGGCGACGGTCTTGGTCATGGGAACTCTCCTGATTGGTGATCGGGTCCGGCCAATAGCTATGGCCGGATCGGGAAAGTTGTAAGTGGAGTTCGTCTTGCATTTTCGGGGCAAAAGGGGAACAGTCGGCGCAAGCCGGAACGGACCGGCAGGCACAAAAGGCGGGCAGGACGGTGCTTCAGGATCAAATTCTTCAATCTTGGGTGACAGATACGGGGAATTTGCAGATTCTTTCGATGCTGTTCCTGGGTCTGTTCCTGGCGGCGGTTGTTGCGCTGTGGCGAACGCGGCGTTCTGCCGCGGCGGCTGCGGCGGCCGGTGCGGAACGCGAGGCCGCGCTGCGCGCCCGGATCGAGGCCGATCAGGACGGCCTGCGCGACCAGTTGCTGATCGCCGGCAGGCTGGAAACCCGGGCCGAGGCCTTGTCGCAGCGCATCGGCGAACTGGCCGAGGAACGCGACGGCCTGAGCGATGCGTTGCACCGCGAACGCCAGGCCCGTGCCGAGGTCCAGCGCGAACTGGCCGAGACGCGGCTTGCCGCACAGAAGGACCGCGAGACGGCCGAGCGCGACATCGCCACCCTGCGCGAATTGCGCGAGGAGATGACCCGCCAGTTCCGGCTTATGGCGAACGAAACCCTGCGCAGCCAGGGGGCCGAGATGCAAAAGGCCCATGGCGAGCAGCTTTCCGCCCTGCTGACGCCGTTCCGTGAACAGGTCAACCGCTTTCAGACCGAGCTTCAGACCCGCAACAAGGCCACGGACGAGGAACGCGCCCGGCTGAAGGAGCAGATCGAATACCTGCACAAACGGTCCGAGCAGATCTCGGCCGAGGCGGTGGCGCTGACCCGCGCGCTCAAGGGCGACAGCCAGAAGCGCGGCGCCTGGGGCGAGATGATCCTGGAGCGCATCCTTGAGGATTCAGGCCTGATCGCGGGCACGCATTACATCGCCCAGGCCAGCCACACCGATGCCGACGGCCGGCGCTGGCGGCCCGACGTGATCGTGAAGATGCCGCAGAAGAAGCTGCTGGTGGTGGACAGCAAGGTCTCGCTCAATGCCTATGAGGAGGCGGTGAACGCGGACGACCTGGCGCTGCGCGAGGCGGCCTTGCGCCGGCATGTCGCCTCGGTCCGGGGGCATGTGCAGCAACTGGCAGCCAAGGGCTATCAGGAGCTGGACGATGCGGGCGAACACGGCGGCACGGTGGATTACGTTCTGATGTTCATCCCCATCGAGGGCGCCTTTTCCGAGGCGCTGCGGGTCGATCCCGACCTGGCCCGCTTTGCCATGGAAAACCGCGTGGGCCTGGCCACGCCCACGACCCTGATGCTGACGCTGCGCACCGTGGACCATATCTGGACGGTCGAGCGGCGCGAATCGAACGCCATGCAGATCGCTGCGCGGGCGGGCCAGCTCTACGACAAGCTGCATGGATTCGTGTCCTCGATGGAGGATGTCGGCACCGCGCTGGAGCGGGCGCAGAAAAGCCATGCGACTGCGCTTGACCGGCTGACGCGGGGGTCGGGCAACGTGATCCGGCAGGCCGAGATGCTGCGCGAACTGGGTGCGCGCACGCAGAAGCGGCTTGCGCTGGACCACGACGGCGCACGTCTTGAACTGCCCGACGCGGCCGCCGAATGACCTTGCTGCGGCTGACCGTGCAGACCGGCGGGCCCGGCTGCCACGACATCACGGATCGCATCGCCGGATGGCTGGGCGAGATCGCTGCGGCGGAGGGTGTGGTCACGGTGTTCCTGCGCCACACCTCGGCCTCTCTGCTGATCCAGGAAAATGCCGATCCCGACGTGCAGCGCGATCTGCTGGCCTGGCTCGACCGTCTGGCACCGCCGGCCGATGCGCCCTCGATGGGCTGGATCACCCACCGCGCAGAGGGGCCCGACGACATGCCGGCCCACATCAAGGCGGCGGTCCTGCCCACCAGCCTGCAGATTCCGGTCGCAGACGGGCGGATGGTCCTGGGAACCTGGCAAGGGATCTATCTGGTGGAACACCGCCGTGCGCCCCATCGGCGCGAGGTCGTGGCCAAGTTTCAGGCAGGTTGACGATTGCGGATGCCCGAACCCAGAAAACGTCTTTCCCTTAACCGGATGTTATGAAAACTTGCGCAACAAACGGGCAGGCTTTGGGCAAGGGCAGGGCATGGCTTCATCGAACCGATCGCAGACGGTCCAGGGCCTGACCCTGATCGCGCCACCCCTGGGCTATGCCGTCCTGGTCATGGCCGCGCCGCTGCTGACGATCCTGGCCTATTCCTTTCTCAAGGACGGCTATCTGACGGTCATCCGCGAATTCACGCTGGAAAACTATCGCGCGGTCTGGGCCGACCCGATCTTTCACAAGATCATGCTCCGGTCGCTGGGCGTCGCGGCGCTGGTCACCCTGGTCACGGTCGTTCTGGCCTTTCCGGTGGCCTATTTCCTCAGCTTCGTGGTGGCGCCCGGAAAGAAGTCGCTGTGGCTTTTCCTGATCACCATCCCGTTCTGGACCAGCTACCTGATCCGGGTTTTCCTGTGGAAGGTGATCCTGGGCTATAACGGCGTCATCAATTCGGGCCTGAAATCGCTGGGCATCATCGAGCAGCCGCTGACCTTCATCCTGTACAACGTCAATTCGATGGTCATCACCCTGGCCCATGCCTATGCGCCCTTCGCCATCCTGCCGATCTATATCGCGCTGGAAAAGATCGACCGCTCGCTGCTGGAAGCCGGGCGCGACCTGGGCGAAAGCCGGGCCATGACCTTCTGGCGCGTGACGCTGCCGCTGGCCATGCCGGGCGTGGTGGCGGCGGCGCTGATCGTCTTCATCCCGACCATCGGGGATTACGTCACCCCGGCCCTGATCGGGGGTGGCAAGATCCCGATGATCGCCAACATGATCCAGGCGCAGATGCTGGACCTGGACAACAGGCCCATGGGCTCGGCGCTGGCGGTGACGGCGATGCTGATCGTCGCGGTGCTCAGCCTGCTCTTCGTGGCGCTGAACCGGCGCTTCCTGAAGGTGCGGGCATGAAGGGCGGCACGGGCCTGCGCGCCTATGCGCTGATCTATCTGCTGTTCCTTTACGCGCCGATCCTGCTTTTGCCGATCTTTGCGTTCAATTCGGGCACCATCATCGCCTTTCCGCTGAAGGGCTTCACGACCGAATGGTTTGCGCAGATGGTCGGCAATGCCTCGCTGCGCAAGGCGCTGACGAACTCGCTGGTCATCGCGGTCAGCGCCTCTGTCCTGGCGACCTGCCTGGGGGTCTTTGCGGCCCGCGCCTCGACCCGGTTCCAGTTTCCCGGCAAGGGCCCGATCATGGGGCTGATCATGCTGCCGCTGGTCCTGCCCGAGATCATCGTCTCGATCTCGCTTCTGGTGGTGCTGTTGTCGCTGGGCGTCAAGCTGTCGATCCTGACGGTGATCCTGGGCCACACGCTGATCTGCATGCCCTATGCGACGGTGATCTTGTCCACCGCCTTCAACTCGCTCGACCGCTCGCTCGAGGAGGCGGCCTATGACCTGGGCGAAACCCGGATCAGCGCGTTCCGGCTGGTGATCCTGCCGCTGGTCATGCCGGGGATCATATCCTCGCTGCTGATGAGCTTCACGATCAGCCTGGACGAATTCATCATCGCCTTCTTCCTGGCCGGGAACGAGCCGACCTTGCCGACCTACATCTTCAGCCAGCTGCGCTTTCCCAAGCAGATCCCGATGATCATGGCGCTGGGGACGGTGCTGGTGGTCATGTCGATCCTGCTGCTGACCATTGCCGAATATTTCCGCCGTCGCGGCATCGCGAAGACCGGCGCCAAGGATACCGGAGGCTTCGTATGAGCACCCAGACCAGTTCCGCCGCCCATCGCGCCCGCACGGCCACGGCCCGGCCGATGATCGAATGTCGGGGGGTGCAGAAATACTATGGCGATTATCACGCGCTGCGCGGCATCGACCTGACCATCCGGGCGGGCGAGTTCTTTTCCCTGCTGGGCCCGTCGGGCTGCGGCAAGACCACGCTTTTGCGCACCATCGCCGGGTTCGAGGAGATCAGCGACGGCGTCGTGCTGATCGACGGGCAGGACATGCAGAACGTGCCGGCGAACCGGCGGCCGACGAACATGGTGTTCCAGTCCTACGCCATCTTTCCGCATCTGACCGTGGCCGAAAACGTGGGCTTCGGCCTGCGCCGCGACCCCCGTTCGCGCGCCGAAAAGGCGGCGGCGGTCGAAGAGGCGTTGGCCATGGTCGGGCTTGCGGGCTATGGCGGGCGGGCCAGCCACGCCCTGTCCGGGGGCCAGCGCCAGCGCGTCGCCCTGGCCCGGGCGCTGATCCTGAAGCCCAAGGTGCTGCTGCTGGACGAGCCGCTGTCGGCCCTGGATCGCAAGATGCGCGAGCAGATGCAGGTCGAACTGATCAAGCTGCAGCGCCAGGTCGGCATCACCTTCGTCCTTGTCACCCACGATCAGGAGGAGGCGCTGGTCATGTCCGACCGCATCGCCGTCATGTTCGAGGGGCAGATCGCCCAGCTTGACGGGCCCGAGGCGCTTTATGCCCGCCCCTCCAGCCGGCGCGTCGCGAATTTCATCGGGGTGATGAACTTCCTGCCGGCGCGGATCCTGGGCGAAACGGCCGCCGGAGTCGAGGTCGAGGTGTCAGGCCTTGGCCGGGCCGAGATACCGGCGGCCAACATCAGCCATTCGGACCCCGGGGACGAGGGCCCTTCGGTCGGCTTCCGCCCCGAGGCGGTGTCGCTGGTCGGCGCGGGCCAGCCGGTCGCGGGCCGCGCCACCCCCGGCGTCATCGACGAGGTCGTCTATTACGGCGACATGACCTATTACGACGTGCGGCTGGACGGCTCGGCCGGGTTCGATGGCACCGCGCGGCCCGTGCGGATCGCCATGCGCAATGTCTTCGGGCGCGAGGTGCAGGATGTCGGAACCCGCGCGAATGTGACCTGGTCCCCCGGCTCGCTGGTGCTTTTCCGCTGATTTCCAGGGACCTGCGCAGGTTCCTGCCGCCGCGCCGTTTGCAGGGCCGCGCGCGACGTGCCACCTTTGCCCCGCAATGCAACAGACGGAGATCGAGATGATCGCACGTTCCGCCATTCTGGCAACCCTTGCCGCCGCCGGCCTTGCCACGGCCGCCTTCGCGCAGGACGCAGCCGCCCCGGCGCCTGCCACCCCGGCGCCCGCCGCAACGGCCGAGGCGCCCGCAGCCCCCACCGCCGCCGATGCCGGCGCCGCCTATGAAAGCGCGCGCAACCAGCTTGGCGTGCTGACATATTGCCAGGAAAAGGGCTTCATCAACGCCGAGGCGGTCGAGACGCAGAACAAGCTGTTGACCATGATCCCGCCCGGCGACACTGCGAAGGGCGACGCCGCCGAGGCCAAGGGCAAGGAAGGCACCGTATCCGCCATGGGGGTCGAACGGTCGCTAGCCGACGCCGCCAAAGAACAGAGCACCACCGAGGACGCGCTCTGCAAGCAGATGGACGCGCTGCTGAAGCAACTGGCGACGCAGGTGCCGAGCTGAGGCATCGGGCCGCCCCGGTCGCTCCGGGTGGCCTTTGGGCCGGCGCCGTGGCAATGGCGGTGCCGGCCGCTTACAGCGGGGGCAGGGCGGCCTGCGCCTTTTTTGTCAGGCCGCCCCGCACCAGCCGATAGGAATGGCGAATGCGGTGCGCCAGCTCGTCCGGGGCGGCGTCCATCGGCATGGCGACCCAGCTTGCGTGCAGATAGGCCGCGCGCTCGGCGACGCCTGTTTCGATCAGGAAGGCGGCGGTTTCCGTGCTGTCCGTCTTGACCGAGACATGGCTGCCCGTCACCCCGATCAGGGCAAAGACCTTGCCGCCCACCTTCCAGCAATCATGCCCTCCGCCCCAAGGGTCCGACCATTCGGCCCCAGGCTGTGCAGCGCAGATTTCATTGACCAGTTCGCGGCTCATGACGCGAGTGTTGCAGCCTCTCTTGGCAGAGGCAAGGCGATGCGTTAAGCGAAGGCATGAACCGCCGCACCGCCACCAACTGCTGCATCATTACCGGCTGAAAAACAGGCGGGCGGATCATGGTGATCTGATGACGCCCGCAAAGGGGAAGTCATGGTCGAACTCAGGCTGACGAATACCAGGACGCGCGGAAAAGAGCCCTTCCGCCCGATCGACCCCGCCAATGTGCGGCTGTATCTGTGCGGGCCCACGGTCTATGACCGCGCGCATCTGGGCAATGCGCGCCCCGTCGTCGTGATCGACGTGCTGGTGCGGCTGCTGCGCCATGTCTATGGCGCGGATCACGTGACCTATGTGCGCAACTTCACCGACGTGGACGACAAGATCAACGCGACCGCTCTGGCGCGCCAGCAGGAGGGCGCGCCTGGCAGCTTGGAGGATCTGATCCGCCAGCGGACCGAGGAAACCATCGGCTGGTATCACGCCGACATGGACGCGCTGGGGGCGGCCCGCCCCGACCACGAGCCGCGCGCGACCGACTACATTCCGCAGATGATCGCCATGATCCAGACGCTGATCGACGGCGGGCACGCCTATGCGCGGGACGGCCATGTGCTGTTCCGGGTGCGCTCCTATGCCGACTACGGCAAGCTGTCGGGGCGCTCGGTCGATGACATGATCGCCGGGGCCCGGGTCGAGGTCGCGCCCTTCAAGGAAGATCCGATGGATTTCGTTCTGTGGAAACCCTCGGACGCCGAACTGCCCGGTTGGGACAGCCCCTGGGGACGCGGCCGGCCGGGCTGGCATATCGAATGCTCGGCCATGTCGCTGGAACTGCTGGGCGAAAGCTTCGACATCCACGCCGGCGGCATCGACCTGCAATTCCCGCATCACGAAAACGAGATCGCGCAAAGCTGCTGCGCCCATCCGCACGGCGAATTTGCCCGCGTCTGGCTGCACAACGAGATGCTGCAGGTCGAGGGCAAGAAGATGTCCAAGTCCCTGGGCAATTTCTTCACCGTCCGCGACCTGCTGGACCAGGGCATCCCGGGCGAGGTGATCCGCTTTGTGCTGCTCTCCACGCATTACCGCAAGCCGATGGACTGGACGGCCGAAAAGGCGCGCGAGGCCGAAGCGGTGCTGCGCAAGTGGCGCGGCCTGACCGCCGGAACCGACCCCGCGCCCAGCCCGTCCGCTGCTGTCATCGCCGCTCTGGCCGACGACCTGAACACGGCCGGCGCCATCGCGGCGTTGCACGACCTGGCCGGCAAGGGCGACGGGGCGGGCCTTCTGGCTTCGGCCCGTCTGCTGGGGCTGCTTGGCGAAGACCTGGGCGGGTGGGCCCAGGCCCCCGACCTGTCGGCCTGGGCGGCGCGCCTGGACGACCTGCGCGCGGCGGCCAAGGCATCCAAGGACTTCTCGGCGGTCGATGCGCTGAAGGCTGCCCTGCTGTCCGCCGGGGCCGAGGTGCGGATGGGGCCGGCCGGGGTCGAGCTAGTCCCCGGGCCCGATTTCGACGCCGCCAAACTTCCCCAGTAACGAAGCGAGCCAGCCCATGCGCCAGCGCCTTTCCCTGTACGACACCACGCTGCGCGACGGCCAGCAGACCCAGGGCGTGCAGTTCAGCGCCGCCGAAAAGGCCGAGATAGCGCTGATGCTGGACAGTCTGGGCGTCGACTATATCGAGGGCGGCTGGCCCGGCGCCAATCCGACCGACAGCGATTTCTTTGCCCAGGCCCCCGCGACGCGCGCCACCATGACTGCGTTCGGCATGACCAAGCGGGCGGGGCGCTCGGCCCAGAACGACGACGTGCTGGCGGCGGTGCTGGATGCGGGCACGCCGGCCGTCTGCCTGGTCGGCAAGACCCATCCGTTTCACGTCCGGGAGGCGCTGGGGATCACGCTGGAGGAGAACCTGGAAAATATCCGCGCCTCGGTCGCGCATCTGGTGGCCCAGGGCCGCGAGGCGCTGTTCGACGCCGAGCATTTCTTCGACGGCTACGCCGAGGACCCGGATTATGCGCTGGCCTGCCTGGATGCGGCGCTGGGGGCGGGCGCGCGCTGGCTGGTGCTGTGCGACACCAACGGCGGCACCCTGCCCGAACGGGTCGGCGCGGTCACGCGCGCGGTGATCGCCGCCGGCATCCCGGGCGAGCGGCTGGGCATCCATGCCCATGACGACACCGGCAATGCCGTGGCCTGCACGCTGGCCGCCGTCGATGCGGGCGCACGCCAGATCCAGGGCACGCTGAACGGCCTGGGCGAGCGGTGCGGCAACGCCAGCCTGACGACGCTGATCCCGACGCTGCTGCTGAAGGAACCCTATGCCACGGCCTATGACACCAACGTGGCCGGGCTTTCCGACCTGACCCGCATCTCGCGCCGGCTGGACGAGATCCTGAACCGCGCCCCCCAGCGCGCCGCGCCCTATGTCGGGACGTCGGCCTTTGCGCACAAGGCGGGGCTGCACGCCAGCGCCATCCTGAAAAATCCCGCCACCTATGAACATGTCGACCCCGCGCTGGTCGGCAACGAACGCATCATCCCGATGTCGAATCAGGCCGGCCAGTCGAACCTGCGCGCGCGGCTGGCCGAGGCCGGGATCGAGGTCGGGCGCGACGATCCGGCGCTGGCCCGCATCCTGGACCTGGTCAAGGCGCGCGAGGATGCGGGCTATGCCTATGACGGCGCCCAGGCCAGTTTCGAACTGCTGGCCCTGGCCGAACTGGGCCGGTTGCAGCATTACTTCACCGTCGAGCGCTATCGCGTCACCGTCGAGCGGCGCAAGAACGCGCTGGGAAAGCGTATCTCGGTTTCCGAGGCGGTGGTGGTGGTCCAGATCGGCGGCCAGCGGATGCTGTCAGTCAGCGAAAGCATGGACGACGAAGGGCAGGACCGCGGCCCGGTCAACGCGCTGTGGCGGGCGCTGGCCAAGGATCTTGGCCCTTACCAAAGGCATATCGACGACATGCATCTGGTCGATTTCCGCGTGCGCATCACCGGCGGCGGCATCGAGGCGGCGACGCGCGTCATCATCGACAGCGCCGACGGCCAAGGCCATCGCTGGTCCACGGTGGGCGTGTCGCCCAACATCGTCGATGCCAGTTTCGAGGCGCTGGCTGAGGCGATCCGCTGGAAGCTGGTCCGCGACGGAGTGACCCCGGCATGAGCCTGGACACCTGTGCCGAAAGCCTGCGCGCCCATGACCCTGACCGCTTTGGCATCTGCCTGCTGGCACCGCCCGAGGCGCGGCCGCGGTTGCTGACGCTTTACGCGCTGAACCTGGAACTGGCGCGCGCGCCCCTGGCCTCGGCCGAGCCGCTGATCGCCGAGATGCGGCTGCAGTGGTGGATCGAGCGGCTGGAGGGGCTGGCAGACGGCGCGGTGCCCTCGCACGAGCTGCTGACGCCGCTGGCCGGGGCTTGGGGCGCGCGGGCGGCGGGTTTTGCGGCATTGGCCGAGCCGCGCCGGCGCGATGCGGCGCGTGAGCCGCATGACGGAGCGGATGCTGTCGTAACCTATGTGCGGGAAACCGCGGTGCCGCTGGCGTTGTTCGCGGCCGAGGCGCTGGCGTCCGGGTCGGGCATTGCCACCGGGGGCTTCGCGCCCCCGGACCCCCGCGGGATATTTGGACAAGAAAGAAGCACAGAGGCGGCATATGTGATCGCCCAGCAGGCCGAGGGGCTGGGACTTGCGGCCTGGCTTGCGGCCTTGCCCGCCTTGCAGGGCTTGGGACTGGGATTGCGGGACCCGTCGCCGCAGGTGCTGGCGGATTTGGCCGGGCGCGCGCGGGGGCGGCTGGGCGAGGCGCGGGCCGGGCGGCGTGCGGTGCCGCGCAGGCTCGCGCCGGCGCTGTTTCCCGGTGCGGGCGTCGATCCGGTGCTCAGGGTGGCGCCGAAGGGGATCGAGGCCTTGGCCGCGCTGCCTGTCCCGTCCGAGTTCCGTCGCCGCCTGGCGCTGGGGGCGTTTTCGCTGACCCATCGCTGGTGGCTGTGACCCGGACATGAAAAAGGGCGGCCGAGGGCCGCCCTTTCCATCCTTGAGCCTGCCGTTTAGCCGCGCAGGATCGACGTCCCGGCATAGACGGCGGACGCGCCGAGCATTTCCTCGATGCGGATCAGCTGGTTGTATTTCGCCAGCCGGTCCGAGCGGGCCAGCGAGCCGGTCTTGATCTGGCCGCAGTTCGTCGCCACGGCGAGGTCGGCGATGGTGGCGTCCTCGGTCTCGCCCGAGCGGTGCGACATCACGCTGGTATAGCGGGCGCGGTCGGCCATGCGCACGGCGTCCAGCGTCTCGGTCAGGGTGCCGATCTGGTTCACCTTCACCAGCAGCGAGTTCGCGCAGCCCTTGGCGATGCCCTCGGCCAGACGCTCGGGGTTGGTCACGAAGAGGTCGTCGCCGACCAGCTGCACGCGGTCGCCCAGGCGTTCGGTCAGCAGCTTCCAGCCGTCCCAGTCGTCTTCCGAGCAGCCGTCCTCGATCGACAGGATCGGGTAGTCGTTGCAGAGCGCTTCCAGGTAGGCGACGTTTTCGGAGGGCGTCAGGGACTTGCCCTCGCCCTTCATCTCGTATTTCCCGCCCTTGAAATACTCGGTCGAGGCGCAGTCGAGCGCCAGCATGATGTCGTCGCCGGGCGCGTAGCCGGCCTTTTCGATGGCCTTCAGGATGAAGTCGAGCGCGTCGCGGGTCGAGCTGAGGTTCGGCGCGAAGCCGCCCTCGTCGCCGACGCCGGTGGCAAGGCCCGCCGCCGAGAGTTCCTTCTTCAGCGTGTGGAACACCTCGGAGCCCATGCGCACGGCGTCGCGGATGTTCTCCGCCGAAACCGGCATGATCATGAATTCCTGGATGTCGATCGGGTTGTCGGCATGTTCGCCGCCGTTGATGATGTTCATCATCGGCACCGGCAGCACATGCGCGCCCGTGCCGCCGACATAGCGGTAAAGCGGCTGGGCGCTGGCCTCGGCGGCGGCCTTGGCGACGGCCAGCGAGACGCCCAGGATGGCGTTGGCGCCCAGGCGGCCCTTGTTCGGGGTGCCGTCCAGTTCGATCATGGCGCGGTCCAGGCCGATCTGGTCGGTCGCATCCTCGCCGATCAGGTTCTCGGCGATCTCGCCGTTGACGGCGTTGACGGCTTCCAGAACGCCCTTGCCCATGTAGCGCGCCTTGTCGCCGTCGCGCTTTTCGACCGCCTCATGCGCCCCCGTCGAGGCCCCCGAGGGAACCGCCGCGCGGCCCATGGTGCCGTCCTCCAGCGTCACGTCGACCTCGACGGTCGGGTTGCCTCGGCTGTCCAGGATCTCGCGCGCGAAGATGTCGATGATGGCGGTCATGTTCCGTCCCTCTGGTGACAATGGTTGGCCGGATGTTTAGCGGCCTTCCATGACAGGGAAAAGCGTCATTCGGCCGGGTTCTCGCCGACACGGCCGGAAATACCCGGCTCGGGGGCGGCGGACCAGGGCTCCAGGCGAAGGTCGGCCCAGATCGGCAGGTGGTCGCTGGCCTGGCGCGCGATGTCGCTGTCCCAGACGCCGCTGTCAAGGACCTCGATCCCGCGCGACACGGCGATGCGGTCATAGCGCAGGCGCGGAAAGGGCGCGGGCCAGCTGGGCCCGGGCGCCAGGACGTGCATCGGCTCCAGCGCCTCGAGCCCCCGGTTGTCGTGCCATTCGTTGAAATCGCCCGTCAGGATCAGCCGGTCGTTGCCCAGGCGCCCGGCCTGGGCAACCAGGCGCGCCAGTTGCGCGCGGCGGGACGACCGGACCAGCCCGAGGTGCACGGCGATCACGGTCAGACCCGGAAGCCGCAAGGCCAATGCGCCGCGCGGCTCGATCCCCGGCAGGGGAAGGCGGCGGACCTGAGCCTTGTCCAGAAGCGCGGGCCGCAGCAGGATGGTCTGGCCGTGCCAGCCCAGCGAATTGCTGCCGGTGCCGGAAAAGACGGCGGGGACCAGGCCCGTCATCTCCTCGATCCGGGCGCGGGGCAGGGCTTCGGGACGCGAGCCCAGGCGAAAGTCCACCTCTTGCAGGGCGATGACATCGGCGCCGATGTCCGAGATCACCTGGAGATTGCGTTCGGGGGCGTGGGGGCCGGTCATGCCCCGGCACTTGTGCAGGTTGTAGCTGGCCAGGCGCAGGCTGGGATTGCTGAGGGGCATGGGGCCTCAGGTGCCGCAGAAGGTGCGTTGAACGGTTTCGTCGGCCGCTGGCGCAACGGCCAGGTCGTCCCAGTCCGGCCGGTCCTGAAAGGGCTGGCGCAGTGCCGCGTCGAGCCTGTGGAACAGGGTGAAATCCCCCTCGTCCCGCGCGGCCGCAATCGCCTGCTCGATCCGGTGGTTGCGGGGAATGCGGCGCGGATTGGCCCGTGCCATGACCTGCGCGGCCTGCCCGTCGCCGCCGATCCGGCCCTGCCAGTCGCGGGACCAGCGATCCCAGGCCTCGCGGTCGATGAATTCGTCCCGGGCCGTGCCGTCCGACAGGCCGGCGAAGACGCGGGTGAAATCGGCGCGCTCGGCGGCCATCAGGCTCAGCAGGCGCTCGATCAATTCGCGATCCTCGGGGCTGGGCTGGGCGATGCCCAGCTTTGCGCCAAAGACCCGCAGCCATTCGGCCTGGTAGAGCACGGGAAAGCCATGAACGATCCGCGTCGCCTCGGCCACCGCCGCATCGTCGTTGCCCATCAGCGGCACCAGGCAGCTTGCCAGCTGCGCCAGGTTCCAGACCGCGATGTTGGGCTGTTCGTTCCAGGCATACCGCCCGTGCGCGTCGATCGAGGAAAACACCTGGTCCGGCCTGTAGCCGTCCATGAAGGCGCAGGGGCCGTAATCGATCGTCTCGCCCGAGACGGACATGTTGTCGGTGTTCATCACCCCGTGGATGAAGCCCAGGCCCATCCAGCCCGCGATGGTCCTGGCCTGCGCCTCGACCACGCGCTGCAACAGGTCGGCGGCGCCCGATGCCTGCGGATAGTGCCGCGCGATGACGTGATCGGCCAGCAGCTGCAGCCGGTCACGGTCGCCCCGCGCGGCGTAGAACTCGAAGGTGCCGACGCGGATGTGGCTGGCGGCCACCCGCGCCAGCACGGCGCCGGGCAGGATGGTTTCGCGGATGACGGTTTCGCCGGTCGCGATGGCGGCCAGCGCCCGCGTGGTCGGGATGCCGAAGGCCGCCATGAACTCGCTGACCAGGTATTCGCGCAGCACCGGGCCCAGCCAGGCCCGCCCGTCGCCGCGCCGGGAAAAGGGCGTAGGGCCCGCGCCTTTCAGCTGCAGGTCGAAGCGCCGCCCGTCCGGCGCCAGGATTTCGCCCAGCAGGACCGCGCGCCCGTCGCCCAGCTGGGGCGAGAATCCGCCGAACTGATGGCCGGCATAGGCCTGGGCAATCGGCTCGGCCCCTTCGGGCAGGACGTTGCCGGCCAGCATCTGCACCCCCTCGGGTCCCGCCAGCCAGTCGGCATCGAGGCCCAGGGTTTCGGCCAGAGGCCGGTTCAGCGCAATCAGAGACGGGTCGCGCACCGGCGTGGGCGCGGTCCGGGTGAAGAAGCCCTGCGGCAGCCGGGCATAGCTGTTGTCGAAGTGGATCATCGCGGCCCCCTTTCGACATTATCTAGACCCGGTTGCGGAAAAGTTAAGGGCACCTCAATGCGTGACGCTGTTCGAGAACAGGTTCACCACCACGACGCCGGCAACGATCAGCCCCAGTCCGATGACCGCGGGCAGGTCCAGCTTCTGGCCGAAGACCACCAGCCCGATCAGCGAAACCAGCACGATTCCCAATGCGCTCCAGATCGCATAGGCGATGCCCAGGGGGATCGTCCTCAGCGTGAGGCTGAGGAAATAGAACGCCGCGCCATAGCAGATCGCGGTCATCAGCGTCGGGAACAACCGCGTGAACTGTTCGCTGCGTTGCAGGAAGGTCGTGCCCACCACTTCGAGCGCGATGGCGACGGTCAGCATCGTATAGGTCAGGACAGGCATGGCGGGCTCCGTTCGGCTTGGTCCGAGATCTAGCACCGCGCCGGGGTCAAAGTCACGCCGCCCTTGAACCGGAAACGCGATATGCGTATCCCACGGGTTTGCCAATGCAAGGATGCTGACCGTGAAATTCCTCGATCTTGCCAAGGTCTATGTCCGTTCGGGCGGAGGCGGCGCGGGTTGCGTGTCCTTCCGCCGCGAGAAGTTCATCGAATATGGCGGCCCCGACGGCGGCGACGGCGGACGCGGCGGCGATGTCTGGGCCGAGGCGGTCGGCGGGCTGAATACGCTGATCGACTTCCGGTTCCAGCAGCATTTCTTTGCGAAATCCGGCCAGCACGGGATGGGGGCCCAGCGCACCGGCGCCTCGGGCGAGGACGTGGTGCTGCGCGTGCCCGTCGGCACCGAGATCCTGGACGAGGATCAGGAAACCGTGATCGCCGACCTGACCGAACCGGGCCAGCGCGTGCTGCTGGCCAAGGGCGGCAACGGCGGCTTTGGCAACCTGCACTTCAAAAGCTCGACCAACCGCGCGCCGCGCAACGCCAATCCCGGCCAGCCCGGCATCGAACGGACGCTGTGGCTGCGATTGAAGCTGATCGCGGATGCCGGCCTTCTGGGCCTGCCCAATGCCGGAAAGTCGACCTTCCTGTCGGCGGTGTCGAACGCCCGGCCCAAGATCGCCGACTATCCCTTCACCACGCTGCACCCGAACCTGGGCGTGGTGGGCATCGACCAGCACGAATTCGTCATGGCCGACATCCCCGGCCTGATCGAGGGCGCAAGCGAGGGCAGGGGTCTCGGTGACCAGTTCCTGGGTCATGTCGAACGCTCGCGCGTGCTTCTGCACCTGGTCGACGGTACGGCCGAGGACGTGGCGGGCGATGCGCGCACCATCCTGGCCGAGCTTGCCGCCTATTCGCCCGCGCTGGCCGAAAAGCCCCGGGTGACGGCCCTGAACAAGATCGACGCCATCGACCCCGAGGAGCGCGAGGAAAAGCGCGCCGCGCTGGAAGCCGAGACCGGCGGCCCGGTCCTGCTGATGTCGGGCGTCTCGCGCGAAGGGGTGGCCGAGGTGCTGCGCGCGCTCTGGGCGCAGATCGCACCGTCGCGCGGGGCCGTCGCGGAAAAGGACGACCAGCCGTGGCGACCCTGATCCCGGATCTGGCGCGGGCGCAGCGCCTGGTGGTCAAGATCGGCTCGGCCCTGCTGGTGGGGCCGGACGGGCTGCGCGCGGCCTGGCTGCGCGCGCTGTGCGACGACGTGGCGGCGGCGCGGGCGCGGGGAACGGATGTGGTGCTGGTGTCCTCGGGCGCCATCGCGCTGGGGCGGCAGGTGCTGGAACTGCCGCCGGGCTCGCTGCGGGTCGAGCAGTCCCAGGCGGCGGCAGCCGTGGGCCAGATCCGCCTGGCCCGCGCCTATGAGGAGGCGCTGGCCCCGCATGGCGTCAAGACCGCGCAGTTGCTGGTGACGCTGGACGACACGATGGACCGGCGCCGCTACCTCAACAGCCGGGCGACCATGCAGACGCTGCTGGGCCTGGGTACCGTGCCCATCGTGAACGAAAACGACACCGTGGCGACGGACGAGATCCGCTTTGGCGACAACGACCGGCTGGCGGCCCAGATCGCCGTGACCTGCGGTGCCGACCAGTTGCTGCTGTTGTCCGATGTGGACGGGCTGTACACCGCCAACCCCAAGACCGATCCCACGGCGCGCCACCTGCCGGTGGTTGAGCAGATCACCCCCGAGATCGAGGCCATGGGCGGCGATCCGATTTCTGGCGTCAGCAAGGGGGGCATGAAGACCAAGCTGATGGCCGCGCGCACCGCCGTGGCCGGCGGCTGCGCCATGGCGATCGCCGAGGGCTCGGTCCTGAACCCGCTTGCCGCCGTGGCAGGGGGCGCGCGGGTGACGTGGTTCCTGCCCGACACCGACCCCCATGCGGCACGCAAGCGCTGGATCGCGGCGATGAAGCCGAAGGGCGAGATCACCGTCGATGCCGGTGCGGCCGAGGCGCTGGGGCGAGGCAAGTCCCTGCTGCCGGCCGGCGTCACCGCCATCTCGGGCCGCTTCGGGCGGGGCGATCCGGTCGTGATCCAGAACGGGCAGGGCGCGCGGCTCGCCTCGGGGCTGGTGCGTTACTCCTCGACCGAGGCCCGCGCCATTGCCGGGCACCGCAGCGACGAGATCGGTGCCATTCTGGGCTATCCCGGCCGTGCCGCGCTGATCCATCGCGACGACATGGTGGTCTGACGCGCCGCAACGCCTTTCGGGTGGCGCCGCCGCATGGGTATTTCAGAAACGGTGAATGGCAGGCGCGGCGCTGCGCCATTCACCGTTTTTCAAATACCCAAGAACAGTGCCGTTCGAGGGACATCGGGATTACTCGATGGGTCGCGGGGTCACGACGGCATGGCGGCCCTGCGACAGCCGGCGGAGCTGCGATAGCTTGACTGCGCCTTCGCCCGGTGCGGGCAGGGCCAGGACCGTGTCGCGCAGCAGGGCGATCCCGTCCTCGCTGCGGGCGGGCAAGGCCGAGGGCGGGATGGGTGCGCCGATCGTCACCCGGAACGGCTGGCCGGTCTTGTTCAGGACCTCGTTGAACAGGGTCACGTCGCGCACGGTGGGGTGGATCGCGTCGAGCAGATAGAACAGGACCGAATTGCGCGCCCGGATCCGCAGCGGGATCACCGGCACGTCGAACTTCTTGGCGATCATCGCGGCGCTCGCCATCCAGGGCCGTTCGTGCAGCGCCAGGCCGCGCCGCTTGGCCAGGCGTCCGGACGGGAAGATCAGCCCGATGCGGCCGCGGTCCAGCGCCTCGCGCGTGTAGTCCATCGTCGCGCGGGTCTTGGAGTGGCTGCGCTTTTCCACGCGCCATTCGACCGGGGCGATCAGGCTGGAAGACTGCGGCAGGATGCGCATGATGTCGTGGTTGGCGTAGATGAACAGGTCGTCCCGCACCGCCGACACCAGCGCGCTAAGCACGATGCCGTCCGCGATGCCGGTCGGATGGTTCGACACGATCAGCGCCGGCCCGGTCGCCGGGATATGTTCCAGCCCCTCGACGGTCAGGTCGCGCACGATCAGCTGGGCGACGCGGCGCATCACCTCGTCCATGGGCAGGTCGCGGTACTCTGCCCCAAGCTCGACGGTGCGCGGATAGCGCAGCAGCCACATCAGCGCCTGCCGCGCGAGCTCATGGTGCCAGCGGCCCGAAAAGAGCCAGGGCGCCCGCTCGTGTATCAGCGGATCAAGACGGTTCTTCATGTCCTCGCGGGCATCCATGAGTCCGTAATGCCGTGCCCGCAAGGCCGCCGCAAGGGCGGTTCTTGCGGGCCTAGCCGGCACCGGCAAGGATGCGCGTAACCATCTCGGATGTGTTGCGCGAAAGCCCCGGCAGGGCAGCCAGCCGTTCCAGCGCGGCGCGCGCCCGGGCGCGGCGGTCCGCGTCATAGCGCGAGATCGTCTCGAAGGCCGAACACATCCGGGCCGCGGTCTGCGGGTTGACCGGGTCGAGGCGCATCAGCCACTCGGCCACGAAGTCGTAGCCCGAACCGTCGGCCGCGTGGAAGCCCGCATGGTTCGCGGTCAGCCCGCCGATCAGGGCGCGGAACCGGTTGGGGTTCTTCCAGTCGAAATCGGGGCGGGCCGCCAGGGCGCGGGCGCGGGCCACCGCCTGACGGGGCGGGCTGCGCAGCGGCTGGACCATGAACCACTTGTCCATGACCAGCCGGTTGTCCGAGAAGTCGCGGGCGAAATCGGCCAGCGCCTCGGCGTCGCGGCCCAGCGTCACCAACTGTTCCAGCGCCCCCTGGCGTTCGGTCATGTTGGTGGCATCGGCAAACAGCGCCTTGGCCCGGGCGCCCCCATCCAGCCGCGACAGCGGCCCCAGGCAGGCCAGCCACAGGCTGCGCCGGCCCGCGCCCTCGGCATCGGGGCGATAGGGGCCAAAGGATGCCATGGCGTCGTAAAGCCGGGCCAGGGCGCGCTGATGCGCCTGGGCAAGCGCCGCCGCCAAGGCCTCGCGCGCGGCGTGGATCGCGTCGGGGTCGGGGGTCGCACCGCGCGCGGCCAGTGTTGTCGCGACCTCCTCCTCGCCGGGCAGGGACAGGCACAGCGCGGCGAAGGCGGGATCGGCCTCGGCCTGGTCCAGAACGCCGCCGAGCGCCTGGACGAACTCGGCCCCGCCTGCGGTCCCGGTGGCTCCGGCCAGCAGCGCGTCCAGCGCCAGATCGTGGCCCGCCTGCCAGCGCGCATAGGGGTCGGTGTCATGCGCAAGCAGCAGCGCCTGTTCGGCGGCCGCCATGTCGCGCGAAACCGTCACCGGCGCGGAAAATCCCCGCAGCAGCGACACGACCGGGCGCGCGCCCAGGCCCTCGAAGGCAAAGCTCTGCTGCGCCTCGGTCATCTCCAGCACCGTGGTCGGCAGCACCTCGTCTCCGTTCGGGCCGATCAGACCCAGGGCGATGGGGATGACGCGCGGCGGCTTTTCCGCCTGACCGGGCGTCGGGGCGGTTTCCTGGCGGAAGTGCAGGGTCAGCGTGCCCGCGTCCCATTCCTCGACCAGGGACAGGCGCGGGGTGCCGGCGTCCGTATACCAGCGCTTGAACTGCGTCAGGTCGCGGCCTGTGGCGTCCTGGAACACGGCGATCCAGTCCTCGATGGTGCAGGCCTGGCCGTCGTGTCGCTTGAAATAGAGGTCCAACGCCGAGGCATAGCCCTCGTCTCCCACCAGCCGCTTGAGCATGCCGATGACCTCGGCGCCCTTTTCGTAGACGGTGGCGGTGTAGAAGTTGTTGATTTCCTGATAGTGATCGGGGCGCGGCGGATGCGCCAGCGGCCCGGCATCCTCGCGGAACTGACGGGCGCGCAGGGTCTGGACGTCATGGATGCGCTTGACCGCGGGGCTGCGCATGTCGGCGGTGAACTGCTGGTCGCGGAACACCGTCAGTCCCTCTTTCAGGCACAGCTGGAACCAGTCGCGGCAGGTGATGCGGTTGCCGGTCCAGTTGTGGAAGTACTCGTGCGCGATCACGCCCTCGATACGCTCGTAATCGCCATCGGTCGCAGTGTCCGCCGTCGCCAGCACCAGCTTGGAGTTGAAGATGTTCAGCCCCTTGTTCTCCATCGCGCCCATGTTGAAATCGTCGACGGCGACGATGTTGAACACGTCCAGATCGTATTCGCGGCCATAGACCTGTTCGTCCCAGCGCATCGAGCGGATCAGGCTTTCCAGCGCATAGCCGGCGCGCCCCTCGTCCCCGGGACGGACCCAGACGTTCAGCGCGACATCGCGACCCGAAGCGGTCGTGAAGCGGTCGGACACCGCGCGCAGATCGCCCGCCACCAGCGCGAACAGATAGGCCGGCTTGGGCCAGGGATCGTGCCAGACGGCGCGGCCGGGGGCGCTTTCCCCGGGGTTGCCGTTCGACAAGAGCACCGGCTGATCGGAATTGATCGTGACGTGAAAGGATGCCATCACGTCGGGCCGGACGGGATACCAGGTGATGTGGCGGAACCCCTCGGCCTCGCACTGGGTGCAGAACATGCCGCCGGACAGATACAGCCCCTCCAGCGCGGTGTTGGTCTCGGGGTCGATCTCGACCTCGGCCTGAAAGGTGAAGGCGTCGGGCAGGTCGGGCACGACCAGCCGTTCGTTCGCCGCGTCGATCAGCGCGGGATCAAGCGGTTTGCCATCCACCGACAGCGCCAGCGTGCGCAGCCCGGCGCCGTCCAGCACCAGGTCGCCCGGGCCCTGGCGGCGAAACGCGATGCGCGAGCGCACCCGCGTGCCGCGTGGCGCCAGGTCGAACTCCAGCCGGGTTTCGGTGATCTGGAACGGATAGAGACGCCAGTCGGCGAGGGATCGGGTGGCGGTCATGGGGCACCTCGGCCTGCGGGAATAAAAACGACAACGCACGGAACTTGTGCGGAAACTCAACAGTTAGACGCCAGATAGCCGGGTCGCAAGCCGGGTGGATCGCCGCGGCGGGATGCGGCCGCCCGCTTCGCCTTACCGCCCAGGATCCGGGGGACATACAGAGGAGAGCGAGATGTCAAATATCGACCCGAACGATCCCAACCGCGTGGATCCGGTGGACCCCGCCCGTCCGGGGCAGGTCAACCAGACCTATGTCGCGCCCGTCGAAAAGCGCGCGTCGCCCCTGCCGCTGATCATCGGTATTCTGCTTGCGCTGGCGATTGCCTATTTCGTTCTGCAATACTTCATGAACCGCAATGAGGTGACGACCGGCGACGAACCCGCCGCGACCACCACCACTGCGCCCGCCACGGACACGACGGCGGCGCCTGCGGGCACCACGACCGCGCCTGCCGCGGACGCCGCCGCCGATGCGGCCAATGACGCGGCCGAATCCGCCGACGCCGCCGCGAATGACGCGGCCAGCGCCGCCAGCAACGCGGCCGATGCCGCAAGCAGCGCGGCCAGCAGCGCCGGCACTGCCGCGAGCAACGCCGCCGAGGATGCCAACGCCGCTGCCGGAAATGCCGCCGATGCGGCCCGCGATGCCGCCGAGGACGCGGCGACTGCCACCGGCAACGCTGTCGATGCGGCAGGGACCTCCGCCGGCAATGCCGCGAACAACGCGGCCGAGGCGGCCAGCGACGCGGCCAGTCAGGCGCGTGATGCCGCGACCGACGCCGCCAATGCGGCAGGCGAAGCCGCGCGCGACGCGGGCGATGCCGTGGGTGATGCGATCAGCGTCGAACCCGCAACGCCGACGACGCCGGCCCCCGGCACGACCACCACGCCCCCTGCCAGCAACTGACGGCGCGGGACATGCATCGGCCGCCGCCCATCCCGGGCGGCGGTTCTTTTATTTTTCGAAAAATCAGATTATACGCCCGATATAAAGTGGCCGGAGTTGTCAATCACCGAGGTTTGGCATACCACCGTGCACCGAACTGCCGACAGAGAACTAAGGAAGGGGATCGCGATGGGTCGCGTGGAAAAGGCCGGATTGCGGGTCGATGAAGTGCTTGCGGATTTCATCAATCAAAGGGCGCTTCCCGCCAGCGGGGTCGAGCCCCGGCGCTTCTGGGAGGGTCTCTCGACGCTGATCCACGACTTCGGCCCCCGCAACCGCGCGCTGCTGGAAAAGCGCGACGCGCTGCAGGCCGCGATCGACGGCTGGCACATCACCCGCCGCGGCGAGCCGGCGGATGCGGGCGCCTATCGCGATTTCCTGACCGAGATCGGCTATCTGGTGCCCGAGGGCGAGGACTTCACCGTCGAGACGCCCGAAACCGATCCCGAATTCGCCAGCATCGCGGGGCCGCAGCTGGTTGTGCCGATCACCAATGCCCGCTACGCGATCAATGCGGCGAACGCCCGCTGGGGCAGCCTTTACGACGCGCTTTACGGCACCGACGCCATGGGCGACCTGCCGCAGGCCAAGGGCTATGACCCCGAACGCGGTGCGCGCGTCATCGCCTGGGCGCGCGACTTCCTGGACGGGGCCGTGCCGCTGGCCGAAGGGTCCTGGGCCGGAATCGACGGGCTTTCGGTTGCGGACGGCGCGCTGGTCCCGGCGCTGCGCGATCCGGCGAAATTTGCCGGCCACATCGGGGAGGCCGGCAAGCCCAGCGACATCTTCCTGCGCAACAACGGGCTGCTGATCCGCGTGGTCATCGACCCCTCGAAACCCGTCGCCCAGCAGGACAAGGCCGGGATCGCCGACCTGGTGATCGAATCCGCCCTGTCCGCGATCATGGATTGCGAGGATTCCGTCGCCTGCGTCGATGGTGCCGACAAGACGCTCGCCTATGGCAACTGGCTGGGCCTGATGGACGGCACCCTGGCCGAAGAGGTCGAGAAGAACGGCAAGACCTTCACCCGCCGCCTGAACCCGGACGTGACCTTCACCGCGCCCGATGGCGCCACGGCGACGGCCAAGGGACGGGCCCTGATGCTGGTGCGCAACGTGGGCCACCTGATGACCACGCCCGCCGTCCTGGACCGCGAGGGCAACGAGGCGTTCGAAGGGCTTCTGGACGCCATGGTCACGACGCTCTGCGCCATGCCCGACCTGAAGAAGGACGGGCCGCGCAATTCGGTCACCGGCTCGATCTATGTGGTCAAGCCCAAGATGCACGGTCCCGAGGAAGTGGCCTTCGCCGTCGAGATCTTCGATTTTGTCGAGGATGTGCTGGGCCTGCCCCGCAACACCGTCAAGCTGGGCATCATGGACGAGGAGCGCCGCACCAGCGCCAACCTCAAGGAATGCATCCGCGCCGCGAAACACCGCGTGGCCTTCATCAACACGGGCTTCCTGGACCGCACCGGCGACGAATACCACACCTCGATGGAGGCGGGCGCGATGCTCGCCAAGGGCGAGATGCGGGGCCAGCCCTGGATTTCCGCCTATGAGGACCGCAACGTCGACATCGGCCTGCGCTGCGGCCTGGCCGGCAAGGCCCAGATCGGCAAGGGCATGTGGGCGATTCCCGACAAGATGGCCAACATGCTGGCGCAAAAGATCGCCCATCCGATGGCCGGCGCGAACACTGCCTGGGTGCCCAGCCCCACGGCCGCCACGCTGCACGCCACGCATTACCACAAGGTCGACGTCCACGCCCGCCAGGCCGAGATCGAGGCGCTGAAGCGTCCGGCGCGACTGGAGGACCTGCTGACCATCCCGCTGGCCCAGGGCCGCAACTACAGCGACGAGGAAATCGCCCGCGAACTGGAAAACAACTGCCAGGGCATCCTGGGCTATGTCGTACGCTGGGTGGACCAGGGGGTCGGCTGCTCGAAGGTGCCGGACATCCACGATGTGGGCCTGATGGAGGACCGTGCGACACTGCGCATCTCGGCCCAGTCGCTGGCGAACTGGCTGCACCACGGCGTGGTGACGCAAAGCCAGGTCATGGACGCCATGCGCAAGATGGCCGAGGTCGTGGACCGCCAGAACGCCGGGGATCCCGCCTATCGCCCGATGGCGCCGGGCTATGACGGGGTTGCGTTCCAGGCCGCCTGCGACCTGGTGTTCCTGGGCCGGATGCAGCCCTCGGGCTATACCGAACCCGTTCTGCACGCCCGCCGCCTGCAGGCTAAGGCCGAGGCGCGGGGCTGAACCCGGCGCGCCCCGCCCGCGCCATGCCGCGGGGCGCGATACCGTTCCGGCTTGCGGGTTGCCGGCTTCGCGGCTAATTCCCACCCATGCTTCCCGCCGAACGCCTGTCCCAGATCACCCAGCGCTTCGAGTTTCTCGAAGCGCGCCTGAACGCCGGTCCCTCGGCCGACGAAATCGCCCGGATCAGCCGCGAATATGCCGAACTGAAGCCCGTCGTCGCCCAGATCGCCGAGTGGCGCGCGGCGCAGGACGGCATCCGCGAGGCGCAGGCCATGCTGGCCGATGCCGAGATGCGCGAGCTGGCCGAGGACGAGTTGTCGCGCCTGCGCGGCCTGCTGCCCGACCTGGAGCAGCGGCTGCGCATTGCCCTGCTGCCGCGCGACGCGGCCGACGCCCGGCCCGCGATCCTGGAGATCCGCCCCGGCACCGGCGGGGGCGAGGCCGCGCTGTTCGCGGGCGATCTGCTGACCATGTATCGCCGCTATGCGGAATCGCAGGGCTGGACCTTTCAGCTGCTGGAGCTGTCAGAATCCGAACTGGGCGGCGTGCGCGAGGCCGTCGCGCGGATCGAGGGCGAGGGCGTCTTTGCCCGGCTGAAATACGAATCCGGCGTGCACCGGGTCCAGCGCGTGCCGGAGACCGAATCCGGCGGCCGCATCCACACCAGCGCCGCGACCGTCGCCGTCCTGCCCGAGGCGGCCGAGGTCGATATCCACATCCCCGCAGGCGACATCCGCATCGACACCATGCGCGCCAGCGGCGCGGGCGGGCAGCATGTCAACACGACAGATTCGGCGGTGCGCATCACCCACCTGCCGACCGGGATCGTCGTGACCAGCAGCGAAAAGTCCCAGCACCAGAACCGCGCCAACGCCATGGCCGTGTTGCGCGCTCGGCTTTACGATCAGGAGCGGAGCCGCGCCGATGCCGAACGCGCTGCCGACCGCAAGTCCCAGGTCGGCTCGGGCGACCGATCGGAACGCATCCGCACCTACAACTTTCCGCAGGGCCGGATGACCGATCACCGCATCGGGTTGACGCTTTATGCGCTGGACCGGATCATGGCGGGCGACCTGACCGAAATCACGGACGCGCTGATCGCCCATGACCAGGCCGCCCGGCTGGCCATGCAGGAGGGCTGATGCCCACCGGGCACGAGATGCTGCGCGCCGCCGTTCCGGTGTTGCAGGCCGCCGGCGTACCGGAGCCGGAACGCGACGCCCGGCTGTTGCTGCAACACGCCCTTGCCGTGCCCCGGCATCGCCTGCGCGAGGCGCTTGACCTGCCGCTGCCCGATGCGGCGGAGGCCGTCTTTCGCGCGGCCATCGCGGCTCGGGCCGCGCGCCAGCCCGTCAGCCAGATCATCGGCCGCCGCGCCTTCTGGAAACACGAATTCCGCGTGACCCGGGACACCCTGGACCCGCGACCTGAAACCGAAACCCTGGTCGCCGCCGCCATAGAGGAGCCCTTCGGCACGGTGCTGGATCTGGGCACCGGGACGGGGGCGATCCTGATCTCGGTCCTGGCCGAGCGGCCGGGCGCCAGGGGAACGGGCGCCGACATTTCGGTCGCGGCGCTTGAAGTGGCGCGTGAAAATGCTGAAATGTCAGGCGTCTGCGCGGATTTCCTCCGGTCAGACTGGTTCTCGGCCGTCGTCGGTCGGTATGATCTGATCGTGTCGAATCCCCCCTATATCGCGCAGGCCGAGATGGCCGATCTGTCGCCCGAGGTGCGCGACTGGGAACCGGCGGGCGCGCTGACCGATGGGGCGGACGGGCTTTCGGCCTATCGTGCCATCGTGGCGGGCGCCCCGGCCCATATGACCCCCGGCGCCCGGCTGATGGTCGAGATCGGCCCGACCCAGGGTGCCGCCGTATCCGCGCTGATGCAGGCGGCCGGGCTCGTGCAGGTGACGCTGCGTCAGGACCTGGATGGCCGCGACCGCGTGGTTTCGGGCCGCAAACCGCGCTGATCCGCCGACCGGGGGCAGATTCCGGGGAAAAATCGAAAAAAGCGCTTGTCAGCCCGGTCTGGGGATGCTTAGTGAACGGTGTGACGGGGGCGTAGCCGCCCACGCACGGGTCAGTTGCCCTCAGCCTTCATCGGTCAAATGGGATATCGGGCTTAGCTCCGCTTCTGAACTGGCACCTGCTGCACGATATGACCCCAACCAGAGCCGGCCTGTAGCCGTGCCACCAATTGACAATAAGCTGATGAGATCATCCAAATCCCGTTCGCGTAACAAGTCGAACCGCCAACGCACGCTTGGGAACGTGGTCAACCGCGTTTTCGACTCTTCGGGTCCCGAGGGCAAGGTTCGCGGCACGCCCCAGCAGATCATTGAAAAGTACCTGACGCTGGCGCGCGATGCCCAGCTGTCGAACGACCGGGTTGCCGAGCAGAGCTTCCTTCAGCACGCCGAACACTATACCCGGATGCTGGGCGAGGCGCAGCGCGAGCAGGCCGAGCGCCAAGGCCACCAGAACGGCCAGCCGCGCGACGAGGATCGCGACGACGGCCATCAGGGTGAGTCCGGCCAGTCGTGGAGCGGCCAGAACGGCCACCGTGCCGAACGCGCCGACGACAATCGCGGCGACCGGGGCGAAAACCGCCAGGAGGGCCGGGGCGAAAACCGCCGCGAGCAGCGCCGCGACGACCGCCGGGACGATCGGCGCGACAGCAATCGCGAGGCGCGGGAACAGCGTGAGCCGCGCGAGGACCGCCAGCCCGCCCGCGCCGAGCGCCAACCCGAGCCGCAGCCGGAACTGGGCCTGCCTCCGGTGATCGCCACCGAAGAGGCGGCCGGTCCGGTCGATACGCCGGAATCCACCGCGCGTCCCGAACCGGCCCCCGAAGCCGCACCCGCGCCCGTCGAGCCGCAACCGGCCGAGCCGCAGCCTGCTGCACCCGCCGCCAAGGAGACGGCCGAGGCTGCCCCGGCCGAGGAAGCGCCCGCCCCGCGTCGCCGCACGCGCAGCACCACGGCGGCAGCGCCCGGCGCGGCGCCCCGCACGCGGCGCAAGCCTGCTGCCTCGGCCGAAAAGCCTGCGGCGGAAAAAGCCTCGGGCGAATAAGGATCAGCGCGGCGCGGCGGCCAACAGCCGCGCCAGCGCGCAGAACTGTTCCAGCCCGATCTCCTCGGCCCGCGCGGTGGGGGCAATCCCCGCCTCGACCAGCAAGTCCTCGATCGCCGGATGCAGCCCTTTCAGCGAGGCGCGCAGCATCTTGCGCCGCTGGTTGAAGCCCGCCGCCACCACCCGGTTCAGCACCGCCGCATCGGCGGGATAGCGCGGCTCGGGCAGCGCGGTCAGATGCACGACCGAGGAATGGATCTTGGGCGCGGGCACGAAGGCCTCGGGTGGCAGGGTCATCACGATTTTCGCGTCGCTGCGCCATTGCGCCAGGACCGCCAGCCGGCCATAGGCCTTGCCGCCGGGCCGGGCCACGATGCGCTCGGCCACTTCCTTCTGGAACATCAGCGTCAGAGATTCCCAGAACGGCGGCCATTGCGGCGGCGTCAGCCAGCGGATCAGCAACTCGGTGCCGACATTGTAGGGCAGGTTGGCGCAAATGCGGATCGGCGGCGTCAGATGCGCCAGCGGGTCGATTTCCAGCGCGTCGCCGTGGATCACCTCCAGCCGGCCCGGATAGGCTTCGGCGATCTCGGCCAGTGCGGGCAGGGCGCGGTCGTCCTTTTCGATGGCGAGCACCCGGCGCGCGCCCTCGGCCAGCAACCCCCGGGTCAGGCCGCCGGGGCCGGGGCCGACCTCGATCACATCGCAGCCGGTCAGGTCGCCGGCGGCGCGGGCGATCTTGGCGGTCAGGTTCAGGTCCAGCAGGAAATTCTGGCCCAACTGCTTTTTCGCCCGCAAGTCGTGGCGCGCGATGACCTCGCGCAGCGGCGGCAGCCCGTCGATCGCGCTCATGCCTGCCGCCGCCCGGCCATGTCCCAGGCCATGCGCAGCGCGGCGATGACGCTGCCGGCCTCGGCCAGGCCTTTTCCTGCGATGTCAAAGGCGGTGCCGTGATCGGGCGATGTGCGCACGAACGGCAGGCCCAGCGTCACGTTCACCCCGCCGGCGAAATCCAGCGTCTTGATCGGAATCAGCGCCTGGTCGTGATAGGCGCAAAGCGCCGCGTCGTAGCGCGCCCGTGCCGGGGCATGGAACATCGTGTCGGCCGGCAGCGGCCCGGCCAGGTCAAGCCCTTCGGCGCGCAGGCGCGCGATCAGGGGGGCGATCCAGGCCATCTCCTCGGTCCCCATGACCCCGTTTTCGCCCGCATGGGGGTTCAGCCCGGCCACTGCCAGGCGGGGCATGTCGATGCCGAAGTCCCGGCGTAAGGCAGCGTCGGTAATGCGCACCGCCTGTTCCAGCACCTCGGGGGTCAGGGCGCGTGGCACCTCGGACAGGGGAATGTGGATCGTCACCGGCACCACCCGGCAGGGCGGCTCGACGGCGGTCGAGGCCAGCATCATGACCACGGGCACATCCCCAGCCAGATGGGCCAGATATTCGGTATGGCCGGGAAAGGCGAATGCCGCCCCGTGCTTCAGCGCCTCCTTGCTGATCGGCAGGGTGCAGATGCCGCCCGCCTCGCCCCGCATCGCCAGATCGACGGCGCGGGCGATGACCGCGACGACGCCCGCCGCATTGGCCGGCTCGGGGCGACCCGGCACGGCCGGCCCGGCGAAATCATGGCGCAGGACGGGCAGGACACCCGCCGCGACCGGCTCGCGCAGATCGTGGACCTCGGCCCAGGCGGTTCCGGCGGGCAGATGGCGCGGATCGCCCAGAAAGACAAAGGGCACGCCGGCGGCAAGGGCCTTGGGCGCAAGCTCGGGTCCGACGCCGGCCGGTTCGCCGCAGGTCAGGATGATGGGGCGCGGCTTTTGCATGGGTTCCTGTCCAGATGTCCCGGGTCGTCCATGGGCGCTGCCATCGGTCCAGAGGCCAATCGACAACGGGAAAGGCTTCGGTCCGGCCTTGCCTCAGGGCCGGCGGATGATCGCATTGGCGCGCAGTTCCGCCAGATGGCTTTCCGCGGCCTGCCCGACCTTGCGGTTGAAGATCTGGTTGCGCACCTCTTCCCGCGCGGGCAGGGCCGCCGGGTCGGGCTGGGCCGGTTCCTCGCCCGGCGCGGTCGCGACCGGACGGGGCGGGGCATTGGCCAGCAGGGCCGGCGTGCGCTTGCACAGCATCAGCAGGGTGACGGCGGCTCCGCCCTCGGTGATGAGGGTGGATTCGTTGTCGTCCAGCACCGCCAGCCGGATCGCGTCGCCGGTCGGGATCTGGCCCTGCGGCAGGCTCTGGCGCTGGATCTGTTCCGGCGGCAGGCCGCGGGCGTGGACGAACAGGTCCGCGCAGGTATCCGACAGAGCGGCGATGCGCGCGGCATCCTGCCGGTTGGCAAGGCGGAAACGGACATAGTCCAGAATCTGCTCCTCGGCCCCCGGACGCAGGGTGCCCTGGGTGCCGCGCAGATAGAACAGGACGACCGCGCCCGGAACCTGCAGGGGCTGGCTGACCTGGCCGGGCTGCATCTGCAGCAGGATCGGGCGCAGCGCTGGGGGCAGGTTTGCCAAGGGCGTCGTGGGCAGGCGGCCGCCGCGCTCGGCCGAAGGGGTTGCCGAATACTGCTGCGCGAAGCGGGCGAAATCCGCCTCGCTGCGGGTCTGGGCCACGATGCGTTCGGCCAGCGCGTTGGCCTGCGCCTCTTGTCCCGCGGGGGCGGGGATGATCAGTTCCGACAGCGACACGCCGGTGACCTGGGGCGTGGCGATGATGCGGCCCATTTCGCGGTCGACCTCGGCGTCGGTGACGCGCACCAGGCCGATCAGGTGCTGGCGCACGAATTCCCGCCACAGGATCCCCGAGACGATGAAATCGTGGAACGTCTGCCGGTCGATCCCGTTCTGCGCCAGCACCTGCACGAACTGGTCGGTGCTCAGGTTGCCGCGCGCCGCGAATTCCTCGAGCCCGGCGTTGATCTGGTCGTCCGACACGTCGATGCCGGCCTGTTTGGCGGCGAATGTCCGCAGCCGGTCATCGATCAGCGCCTTTTCCGCGGCCGCCGCGTCGACGTCGGGCGCGCGCAGGAACTGCATGAAGCGGACGCGCTGGTCCACCTCGTACCGGGTCACGGCCGAATCGTTCACAAAGACCACCGGCCGGAACAGATCGGCCTGCGCCAGCGCCGGAAGCGTGCCCGGACCCGGCACGAACCCCGTGCCCGCCAGAATCGCGGCCATGGCCGCCCCCAGGAAAATTCGCCGCATCAGCTCCCTCGCCGCTTGTTTGGCCGGACCTTAGCGCAGGCAGGCGCGGCGCGCCACCGTTCCCGGACCTGCCGTGCCCTGGCCGAAGCCGCCCAGCCGGATGCCAAGGTCGAAACTCGTGTCCGCCGACAGCGTCTCGGTCGAGGTGAAGCGCCGCTCGACGGACATTTCGACGGTAATGCATTCGTTGCGGTATTCGATGCCCAGTTCGGCCTTCTGGGCGCGGTCCGCGGTGAAATCATAGCGCGCCTCGGCATTGGCCCACCAACCCTGCGCGATCTGCCAGCCCGCCGTCGCGGTCAGTTCCGACACATCCTGGAAACGCTCCTCGCGCGGGTTCGAATCCAGCCACAGATAGCCCGCCGACAGCTGAAGTCCGGGCTTCAGCCAGCCCAGCCGCAATTCGTTCCGGCTGATCGAGAAACTGTCGTCGAACAGCGCCCGGTTGACCAGCGCCAGCCCGTTCGAGCCCTGGTAGTTGGCCGAGAGGAGCCAGTCCGAGCTTTTCGACCCCAGGGGCCCGGTCCCGTCGAAGGACAGGTCGGGCTGGCTGCGAAGCACCCGCCCCGCCGTCAGCCCCAGCGACCAGCCCGCCGGGTCGATCCGGGTCCAGCCCAGGCCGACATTCGCCCGCAGGCCCGATTCCCGCGCGTCCCAGCCCGGAAAGCGGTTCAGCGAGAACAGGTTGCCTTCGTCGAACTCGATCAGGCGGCTGTCCTCGTTCGGCACCTCGTCCTCGGAATCGCGTTCGGGCGACCAGACGACTTGCACGATCGGCTCGATGATCTGGGTGACGCCGTCCTGATGGCGGGCAAAGGGCCAGGCCAGTTGCGCGGCCAGCGTCGGGTCGGCGCGCGCAACCCAGTCCTCGTACCGGCTGTCCTGATTGATGCGATAGAAATCCGCGTCCAGTCGCGTCTCGATGGTGCCGACGACGCCCATCGGCAGGATCTCGGTCCGCTGCCAGTCCATCGCGACCGAGCCGCGCGCCATGTCGCGGCCGACGATGTCCTGCTGGGACGAGCGGCGGTGCGCGTGCAGCGACCATTCCATGCTGGCCAGCCCGCCGATCCGGCCCGGCTGCCAGCGCCGCTGCCACAGGGCGTCGGCCACGATCGAGGGCGTGATGTCGTCGGGTTCGTCGTCGCGCAGCGATTCGTAATTGCCGATCCGCGCCGTCACCATCCGGTCGCGCACCACCCGGTCCAGGGTGATCCCGCTCCACAGCCGGTCGGCGTCGGTGATGTCGTAGTCCAGCAGATAGGCGCGGTCCTTGGCCATCTGCAGCTGGACGCCCAGCTGATAGCCGCGCGGCAGTTCGAAGCGCGCCGCGCCGAACAGATAGCCGCGCGTCTCGCCGGGTTCGATGTCGTCGCGGGTCAGCGCGCCGTTCAGCTCCAGCGCGCCGTTGCTGAACGCCTGGCGATAGCGCATCTCCAGCGTCGAGGTGCGGCTCGCGGCGACATAGGGCGTCAGCGTCACGTCGGCATGATCGCCCAGCGTGACGAAATAAGGCAGCTTGATGCCCGGCCCCAGGCTTGATGTGGTGCGAAAGCGCGGCTGCAGAAAGCCGGTCATCCGTTCGACCGTGGGATCGGGCGCGGTCAGGCTGGGCAGGCTGACGATGGGCAGGCCAAAGGCGCGCAGCTGCGGCTGGTCGAAGCGCAGCGTGCGGGTCTGTGCGTCATGGGTGATGGCGTGGGCGCGGATTTCCCACAGCGGAATCGGATTTTCGGCGCAGACCTGGCAGCTTGAGGCGACGACGTTCTGCATCACGGTCAGCCGGCCGTTGTCCTTGCGCTGCATCTGGCGCGCGGCCAGTTGCATCTCGCGCGCCAGCACCAGGCGCGCACCGCGCAGGATGCCGTCCTGAAGGTTCGGGTCAAGCTGGGCGCTGTCGGCGACGACGATGGTTTCGTCGGGCGTGCCCCGGCGGGCGGGCTGGGTCAGGTGGATCGGCCCCTCGATCACCGCGCCGCCGTTCTGGCTGTCATAGATCACGCGCGATGCGATCAGCCGCGTGCCCCGGTACCAGATCACCACCCCGCCCGATGCCGTCAGCCGCCGGTCCCCGTCCAGCGTCACGCTGTCGGCCAGCACCGTCGCGGGCGCGCCTTCGGCCGGCTCGGCAGAGGGCGCGATGCGCACGCGGGCCGGGCTCGGGGCGATGCGGGGGGTCTGGCTCGCCTCGGTCCCGTCGGCAAAGCGCTGGTCGCCGTCGGGCGATTCCGTGGGGGCAAGCGCGGGCCCGCTGTCCGAACCGCGCAGGAAATCGCCCGAGTCGTCATAGACGGGCAGGGTCTGGCCTTCGGGCGCAAGGCTTTGCCCCCAGGCCGGCACCCAGGCGGCCGAGGCCCCCAGCATCCAGGCTGCGCCCATCGCCGCGGCGGCGCCCTGCCGAAACCGTTGCGGTCCTGCCGTCATCAACCGTCCTCCAGCCGCAGAAGCGCGCCAAGCGCAAAAAGCAGCGCCACGATGGGCGGCGCCCAGCCGGCAAGCGCCGGAGGGATGCCGCCGTTGTCGCCCAGCACCTGCGCCAGATTGCGCAGGAAGAACAGCCCGATGCCGCAGCCAAAGGCGCCCAGCACCAAAAGCCCCATCTTGCGCCCGCGCATGTGGCGCATGGCGAAGACGGCCGAGATCGCCACCATGGCCGCCATCAGCAGGGGCAGGGCCAGTTCCATCTGGAACCAGACCTTGTGGCGCTGCGCCGAAAAGCCCGCGCGCTCCAGCCCGCCGATGAAATCGGGCAACTGCCAGATCGGGATCGCCTCGGGGCGGCCGAAGCTGTCGCGGATGCGCGCGGCGGTCAGTTCGGTCGGCAGTTCCAGCCGGGCGGTGCTGCGGGCCATCGCCTCGGGGTTCGATTCCGTCAGCGGCCATTCCTTGATGTTGCTCAACTGCCAGGCGCCGTCCGCCAGCCGCGCCTCGGCCGCGTCGATGCGGCGGGTGGGGCCCTGGTCGGGGGCAAAGACCATGAAGGTTGCGTCGTAAAGCGTTGTCGCGTCCGGGCTGGCGCGGCTGGCGCGGATCACCACCTGGCCGCGGGGCGCGTCGTTCCCCGCGCCGGGGGTCAGCAGCGACTGGCGCAGCCAGACCGCGCTGTTGCCCAGGCTGACGGTCTGGCCGTGGTCGCTGCGGATGGCCGAGACGGCGTCGTCGTAGCGCTTCGTCGTGGCCGCCGCCATCGGGTTCAGGACCGCGACCGCAAGCGCGCCCAGCAGCGCCGCGGTGACGGCAGGCGCCGCCAGCACCCGCAGCCCCGACCGCCCCGAGGCGCGGATCGCCACCAGTTCGGAACTGCGCGACAGGCCAAGGAACAGGGCGATGCCCGCCAGCACGGTGATCAGCGGCAGGATGGAATAGAAGCTTGCGGTGATGTTCAGCGCCGACAGGCCGGCCGCGCCGATCAGCCCCATGTCCTGGTCCGAAAAGCGGCGGATCTGTTCGACCACGTCGATCAGGAACAGGATCGCGGCAAAGATCGCGGCGATCATGACGAACATGCGCAGGAAGCGGCGCGCGACATAGGCGGACAGGATCATGGCGCGGCCCCGCCGGTCTGGCTGGCTCCGCGCCGCAGCCGCCGGGGCCGGACGGCCAGCCACAGGACGGCGGCGCAGATCAGCGCCCCCACCACCGGCGGCAGATAGATCAGCGGCCAACGCGAGGCATCCTGCGCCACCTGGCTTTCCGCCGCCGTGCCCAGGAACTGCACGAAGATCAGCGCGAGCACCGCCCAGACCACCTGGCGCCAGACGCCAAAGCGGCTGAACCCCCCAAGCAGCAGCATGGCAAAGCCCAGCATGGCCGCCACCGGCGCCTGCAGGGGCTTGGCCAGCCGGTCGTGTGCCTCGGCCGCGGCGCGGTCGGCGGTCGATCCGGTCGCCTCGAGCAGCGCCGCGTCGCCCCGCAGAAGCTGGGGCGTCGAATAGGCGCGCAGGTCGCGCCGCCGCGTCTCTCCGGGCTGGACCAGGATGCCCAGGTCATAGGCCAGCTCGTCGAAGCGCGTCACCGACAGGCGCTGCTGCCCGCCTTCCAGCCGCAGGTTCTGCGCCATGCCCTGCATCAGGACCAGCCGGGGGCCGTCCTCGGTCCTGACCAGCAGGGCCTGGGTGGCGGTGTAGGTCGTCTGGTTCCGGGGGTTGCGCGCATCCTCGAGGAAGAAGTCCAGCAGACGGCCGTCGGCCGCGATGTCCCTGATGTAAAGCGTCACCCCGTCGACCGGGTACTGAAAGGCGCCGGCGCGCAGGAACTGCGCGGTGACGTTCTGGGCGATCTCGGTCTGGCGGTCGGCCAGGCGGCCGCGCGCCAAGGGCACCAGCGCATGGACCAGAAACGCCACCATCAGCGCGACCAGCACGCCAAAGACCAGCACCGGGCGCGCCAGCCGCCAAGGCGACATGCCCGCCGCCTGCATCGCCACCAGTTCGGATTCCGACGACAGCCGGTTGGTGCCATAGGCGGTGGCGGCAAAGGCCGCGATGGGCAGGACGACGGAAATCACCAGCGGCAGCGTCAGGGCCGTGAACTCCAGCACGACCAGCGCGGTCTGCCCGTCCGAGATCAGCTGCTCGAACAGCGACACGGCCCGGTTGATCCAGTAGACCGACACCAGCACCAGCGCAAAGAACCCGAACAACGTCAGGAACTGCGACAGAAGATAGCGGTCGATCCGGGGCATGATGGCTTTCGCGCGGGGTCTGTCCGGCCTGCTTAGCCGCTGTGCCGGCTTTGGAAAAGCCCCGCCTCTGGTCAACCGCTCGCCGCGGCACTAGTTTTCGCCGACAGAGCCTTTCAGGGAGCAACGAACATGAGCCGTCCGGTCGAAATATCCTTTACCGCCATCGCAAACGAGGGGCTTGCCGAGCGCGCGGGGCGGATCGCCATCCTGGTTCCCGAAAACGGTCGCCTGCCTTCGGGCCTGCCGCGCGCCGCGCGCGAGGCGGCGTCGCGGGCGCTGGCCTCGGAGGCGTGGAAGGGCACGAAGCCCGGCCAGGCGCTGGAACTGGCCTTTCCCGCCGGCATGGCGGCCGAGGCGCTGCAACTGATCGCCCTGCCGCGCCGCGCCGATGCGCTGACCGCGCGCAAGGCCGGCGCCGCCATCGGCGCGCGCCACGGCAAGGCCGAGCTGACCGTGCTGGCGGGCGATCACCCCCATGCGGCCGAGGTCGCGCTGGGGCTGGCCCTGCGGGCCTATGATTTCTCGGCCTACAAGACCGCCAGGACCGAGCCGGCCGCCGGCGGCGACCTGCCGGCCGAACCGCCGGTGTCGCTGTCGCGCACCGGCGCGGCCGAGGATGCGCGGCTGTCCGACGCCGCCACCCCGGACGAACCCGAAACCGGCGCCGCGCCCGGCGTGACGCCGCGTGGCAAGGTTTGCTTCATGCACAAGGACCCCGAGGAACTGGCCCGCAAGGCCAGGGCCGGCGCGGCGCGCGCCGAGGGCGTGTTCTTTACCCGCGACCTGGTGAACGAGCCGGCGAACGTCCTGACCACCAGCGATTTCGCCGACCGGCTGCTGGCGATGCGCGAGCTGGGCCTGGAGGTCGAGGTGCTGGACGAGGACGAACTGGCCCGGCTGGGCCTGCGCGCCCTGCTGGCGGTCGGGCAGGGTTCGGAAACCCCCTCCAAGGTCGTGGTGATGCGCTGGCAGGGCGGCGGGGACGAGCCGCCGCTGGCGCTGGTCGGCAAGGGCGTGGTGTTCGACACGGGCGGCATTTCCATCAAGCCTGCCGCCGGCATGGAGGAGATGACCATGGACATGGGCGGCGCGGGCGTCGTCGCGGGCGTCATGCGCACCCTGGCGCTGCGCCGGGCGCGCGCCAATGTCGTGGGCCTGGTCGGGCTGGTCGAGAACATGCCCGACGGCCGCGCCCAGCGTCCGGGCGACATCGTGCGTTCGATGAAGGGCGACACGATCGAGGTCATCAACACCGATGCCGAGGGCCGGCTCGTGCTGGCGGACGTGCTGTGGTATGCGCAGGACCGCTTCAAGCCCAGGGCCATTGTCGATCTGGCGACCCTGACCGGCGCGGTCATCATCGCGCTGGGGCACGACAACGCCGGGGTGTTTTCCAACGACGACGCCTTTGCCGACCGCTTCCTGGCCGCCGCGCGGGCCGAGGGCGAAGGCGCCTGGCGGCTGCCGCTGGGCCCGTCCTACGACAAGCTGATCGATTCGCGGCTGGCCGACATCAAGAACACCGGCGGCCGGCCGGCAGGCTCGATCACCGCGGCGCAGTTCCTGCAACGCTTCGTGCGCGAAGGCACGCCCTGGATCCATCTCGACATCGCCGGCGTGGCGCTGCCGCCGGGCGAGACGCCGATGGCGCCCAAGGGCGCGACGGGCTGGGGGGTGATGGCACTGGATCGCCTGGTGCGCGACGATTTCGAGGCAGCGGGCCCCGCCGATCAGGCGCAGGGCTGATGGGCTCGGCCCTGTTCTATCACCTTACCCGTTCGGGGCCCGAGCGGCTGTTGCCGATGCTGATCGGCAAGAGCCTGCAGGCCGGCTGGCGGATCGAGTTGCGGGGCAGGGACCGCGCGCGCCAGGTCGCGCTGGACGAAGTCCTTTGGCTGGGCGAGGGGTTTCTGCCCCACGGTCTGGCCGGCGGGCCGCATGATGCGCGCCAGCCCGTCCTGCTGACCGTCGAGGGCCAGCCCGCCGCCAATGCGGCACGCTGCCTGATCGCGGTGGACGGGGCCCAGGTGTCGGGTGCCGAGGTCGCGGCGCTGGAGCGCGCCTGCATCCTGTTCGACGGCAACGACCCGGAAGCGCTAGAGCGCGCCCGCGCGCAATGGCGCGTGCTGAAGGCCGAGGGGGCGGACGCGGAATACTGGTCCGAGGCCGGCGGGCGCTGGGAACGCAAGCAGTAGGGCCGCATGGGGGGCTTTGCCCCCCGCGTCTTGCGCAGGCGCAAGCCGCTCCCCCCAGGATATTTGGGCAAGAAAGAAGCCTGTCAGCGTTCCAGGATCAGACGATTGCCTTCAATGCTGACGCGGGCAAAGCGCGAGAGATAGGACATGCCCATCAGCGACAGGTCGAGATCCGAGCGCAGGACCACGGCCGGCACGTCGCGTTCGGCGATCTCGCCGATGGTCAGCGAATCGAGCATGACGGTGGCGGTCTGGACCATGCCGTTCGCGGTGCGCGCCTGTCCGACAAAAGCCAGGCTGTCGGGGTCGATGCCGGCGCGTCGGGCGTCGTCCTCGGCCAAGGCGATGGTGGTGGCGCCGGTGTCGATGACAAAGCGCACGGGCTGCCCGTTCACCCGCGCGGTCAGGTGGAAATGGCCGTCGCCGCCCATGGGGACCTCGATGCGGCCCCCTTCGAGCATCCGGGCCTGCGGGGCGACGGCCTGCCGGATGTCGCCCCAGAGCCCGGCGAGCGCGATCACGCCCAGAAAGATCATGGCCCAGGCTGCCGCCAGCCGCAGCGTCTTGCCGGGGCGGGCGCGCAGTTCGAACAGCAGAAAGCCCCCGACGGCGACCAGCAGCAGCACCAGATAGGCCATGCGGCCCAGTTCGTCGCCCATCAGAACAGCCCCGATCCCTTAAGCCCGTCGATCACGAACTGGATCGAAAGTGCGGCCAGCAACATTCCGAACAGCCGCGTGACCACCATGGTTCCCGTCCGGCCCAGCAGATGCGCCAGGGGGCCGGCCAGCGCGAAAAGCATCGCCGCGATGCCCAGCACCGCCAGCATCACCAGGTGCACCATCAGCGTGTGGCCAAGGCCCGGGTCCTCGTTCACCAGCAGGATCATCGTCGCCAGCGCCCCCGGGCCGGCCAGCAGAGGCGTCGCCAGCGGAAAGACCGACGGATCGTCGTGGGTGTCGTGGCCGGGGTCGTCCCGGGTCTGGCCTTCGCGCCGCTCGGTCCGGCGTTCGAACAGCATGTCGAGCGCGGTCAGGAACAGCAGGATCCCTCCCGCGATGCGAAAGGCCGGCAGCGAGATGCCGATGCCCGACAGGATCGCTTCTCCGGCCAGGCCGAACATCGTCAGCAGCCCGGCGGCGATGGCGATGGCGCGCCAGCCCACGCGCCGGCGGCGGGCAGGGTCCATGCCGCGGGTCAGCGCGATGAACAGGGGCGCCAGCCCGACCGGGTCGATGACGACGAAAAGCGTGACGAAGGCGCTGATGATCTGGGTGCTGTCCATGGTGGGCGCAGTATGGACCGGCGGATCGTCCTGCGGTAGACCGATCACGCGTTTGGGGGTTTCCCGCGGGGCCGGCGGCGCCTATATCGGAACAATCTATGCTATGCGCGGCGAAATGCCGTGCCACGGAGGTATCACGATGCACGCACCTTCCCCCATGGCGCTTTTGCTGATCGCAATCGTCGTCCTGGTCCTGTTCGGCCGGGGCAAGGTCTCGTCCCTGATGGGCGAGGTCGGCAAGGGAATCACCGCCTTCAAGAAAGGCGTCAAGGATGGCGCGGAAGAGGACAAGGCCGAGACGCCCGCCCTTGACACGCCCGAAGACATCGCCCGCGCCCGCGCGGAACTGGCGGCCGAGCGCGCCAAGCTGGATGCCGAACGCGCCCGCACCACGGCCGACGGCACGCTGCGCGACGTGACGCCGAACGATCAGACCAAGCTCTGATCGGCCAACCGCACCATGTTTGACGTCGGCTGGAGCGAGCTTCTGCTGATCGGCGTCGTTGCGCTGATCGTCATCGGTCCCGAGGACCTGCCCAAGCTGTTCCACACCATGGGCCGCATCACCGCGCGCGCGCGCAGCATGGCGCGCGAATTCACCAGCGCCATGGAGGATGCGGCGAAATCCTCGGGCCTGGACGAGGCGGCGAAGTCGTTGAAGGAAGTGAACTCGCTAACCTCCAAGCGGAGCCTGGGTCTGGACGCGCTTGAACGCGCCACCGAGCGGTTCGAGAAATGGGACCCGCTGAACCCGCGCGAGGAGGCAAAGCGTGATGCCCCGGTGCCGGATCCGTCCGCGCCGGTCCCGCCCCAGCCCGCGGCGCCCGGCATTGCGGCCCCGGTCGAGGATCCGGGCGACACCGCGGGGGGCAAGCGCCGCCTGCATGCCGTGCGGCGGTCGGACCGCGAATCCTAAGCCCTGACAGGAAAGCATCCCCGTGGTGACGAACTCTGCCAAGTCGGACGACATCGACGATTCCTCGGCTCCGCTGGTCGAGCATCTCAAGGAATTGCGCAGCCGGTTGATCTGGTCGGTGCTGGCCTTTGTCGTGGCCATGGTGCTGTGCTATTTCGTCTGGAACCCGATCTTCGACTTCCTGACCCAGCCGGTCTGCATGGCGCTGGAAAAACGCGGCCAGACCTGTGGGCTGATCCTGCTGAAGATGCAGGAGGGGTTCTTCGTCGCCATGCGGATCGCCTTCTTCGGCGGCTTCGTGCTGGCCTTTCCGGTCGTCGGATACCAGCTGTGGCGTTTCGTCGCGCCGGGGCTTTACCGCACCGAGAAAAACGCGCTGCTGCCGTTCCTGATCGCCTCGCCGGTGATGTTCCTGCTGGGCGCGGCCTTTGCCTACTACATCATCCTGCCCTGGGCTTTCGATTTCTTCCTGGGCTTCCAGCAGGGGCCGCTGGCGCTGCCCGACGATCCCGCGACCGCGGCGGCGCAAGGGGCGGCTGCCGCCGGTGCCGCCAAGGAACCTTGGGCCGGCATCGTCTTTCAGGGCTCGGTCGAGGAATATCTGGCGTTGACCACGAAGTTCATCCTGGCCTTCGGCCTGTCGTTCCAGCTGCCGGTGGCGCTGACGCTGATGGGCAAGGCGGGTCTGGTCAGTTCCGAAGGGTTGGCGAGCGTGCGCCGCTATGCGATCATCGTGATCCTTGTCCTGGCCGCGATGGTGACGCCGCCCGACGTGATCAGCCAGATCGTGCTGTTCAGCGTGATCTATGGGCTTTACGAAGTGTCCATCATTCTGGTCCGCCGGATCGAACGCAAGCGTGCCCTGGAAGAAGAAGCCGATGTCTAGGAAACTGATGACCCGCGTGGCCGAGGCGCTTGAGCGCATCGCGCCTCCGCCCGCGCCCGAACCCAGCTTTACCGAGGCGACTGCCTTTGTCTGGCACCCCGACCCCGACCGGCTGGAGCCGGTGCCCGATGTGGCCCGCGTCGATCTGGTCCAGCTGATCGGCATTGACCGCGCCCGCGACACGCTGCTGGCCAACACGCTGCAATTCGCCCGCGGCCATGCGGCGAACAATGCCCTGCTTTGGGGGTCGCGGGGGATGGGCAAGTCCTCTCTGGTCAAGGCTGTCCATGCCGAGGCCGTGCGTCAGGGCCTGCCCCTGGTGCTGGTCGAGATCGCGCGCGAGGACCTGGGCTCCGTCGGGCGCCTGCTGACGATCCTGGGCAGGGCCAAGGATCGCCGGTTTCTGCTGTTCTCGGACGACCTCTCCTTCAGCCATGACGATACGCAGTACAAGTCGCTGAAGGCGGTGCTGGACGGCGGGATCGCCGGGCGCCCGTCGAACGTGGTGCTTTATGCGACCTCGAACCGGCGTCACCTGATGCCGCGCGACATGATCGACAACGAACGCTCCACCGCGATCCATCCCGGCGAGGCTGTCGAGGAAAAGGTCTCGCTCTCGGATCGGTTCGGGCTGTGGCTGGGCTTTCATCCCTGTTCCCAGGACGAATACCTGGCGATGGTGCGCGGCTATTGCGACGCCTATGGCCTGGACGTCGCCGAGGACGCGCTGCGCGCCGAGGCCATCGAATGGCAGGCGACGCGCGGCGGCCGCTCCGGCCGCGTGGCATGGCAGTTCTTCACCGACCTGGCCGGCCGCAACGGCATCGCCGTCTAAGGCTTTCCTTTGCCGCAGCGCGGCAAGCGAAGGTGGGGGTGCGCTTGCAGGAAAGCCGCCCGTGCCATCGCTGCAAGCAAATCTTGCCAACCGTCGGGTAAGACACGGCTTGCGCTGGTCATAGTTTGCGATTGCTGCAAGAGCAAGTTGCCCGCACAGGCGCAAAATTCCGACAATTTTAGTGAACCAGACAGGTTGCGCCGGAATTCTGATAGGCTAGAAAATTAATAACCGGGTGAGAACAGTGCCCAGCCTCACCCGGTTTCGCCTGAACCTAAGAAGAGAAAATCGTTAACGGCGTAGAAGCAAAATTGCACAGAAAGGCGGGGGGGTGAAACCTGCCTTTTTAGTGAGGTTTTGCTGGTTTTACTCTGCCTTCGGGTGAAAAGCCCGGCATTTCTTCACCCAAACGGGTCAACCTTAAATTGTATAAGGCGCCAGGTGCATTGTATGCAGTTGTGCGCAACATGGCTCTGGCCAGAATCGGCGCAGGCAGCCATATTCTGCACCTGCAAAAACCCCAAAGGGGCATGTCGTGACCAGTATTTCACCCAAGGCGGGTGACGAATCGCACCGTCTGGACCGCGTGGCGCGCCGTGCCGCCCGGCAGGCCGCGAACCAAGCCGCGCGCGAGGAGCGCCGGCTGGCCCGCCAGGCCGAGCGTCGGAGCCGCACTGCGCCCTTCAACATCCTGATCGTGGCCCAGGCCGGGCGCATCGCCCGGCAGGCGGTGCTGTTCGCTGCCAGTCTGCGGCGCAGCGCGCCGGGGTTTCGCGGCCGCCTGATCGTGGCCGAGCCGCGTGCGGAGGCGGCCTGGGCCGGCGCCGAGGTCGCCCTGGACGACGCGACGCGCGCCCTGCTGACCGCCCTTGGCGCCGAGGTGCTGCCCTTTACCGCCCGGCACTTCGGCCGGTCCTATCCCTATGGCAACAAGATCGAGGCGCTGGCCCTGCTGCCCCCGGCCGAGCCCTTCGCCTTTTTCGACAGCGACACGCTGGTGACGGGGCCGTTGGAGCGGCTGGCCGATTTTTCCCGTCCCAGCGCCTCGATGCGCCGGGGCGGCACCTGGCCGCAGCCGCCGCTTTACGGGCCGGACTACGCGGGTATCTGGCGCTCGCTTTACGACCGCTTCGGGCTGGACTTCGAAAGCTCTCTGGACCCCAGCCAATACGACGACCATTGGGAGCGGTATCTGTATTTCAACGCCGGCTGGTTCCTGGGCCCTGATCCGCAGGAATTCGGGCGGCGCTTTCTGGACTGGGCCATTGCCGTGCGCGACGACCCGGGCGAGGCGCTGGCCTGCCAAAGCCTCGACCCCTGGCTGGATCAGATCGTCCTGCCGCTGGTCGTCCATTCCCTGGGCGGCGGGCGCCCGGGCCCTGCGCTTGCGGGCCTTGATGGCGCGCTGACCTGCCATTACCGCGACCTGTCGCTGCTTTATGCGCGCGAGCCGGAGCCCGCGCTGGATCTGCTTGAATCGCTTCTGCAGGACCGCGACATCGCCGCCCTGTTCGCTGAGGATCCGGCCGTCCAGCGCCTGGTGCTGGCGGGCGAGGGGCGGTCGGTCGTCCGTCCCCTGTTCGGCCCCGAGGCGGCGAGCCTGCCCGAACAGCCGATCCGCCAGCGCCTCAAGCGCGCGGGGCTGTGGTTCCGCTAGACGGCCGCAGCCCCGCCCGGGCCGGCCTCAGCCCAGCACGGCGTCGCAGCGCGCGCAGGTGCCGGGATGGGCGTGGGTGCCGACGTCGGGCAGGATCTTCCAGCAGCGCTGGCATTTCTCGCCCTCGGCCGGCTCGAAGACCACGCCGACGCCCGGCACGTCGGGCAGGCGGAACGCCTCGCCCGGGGCGGGGTCGGCGGTCAGCCCCAGATCCGAGGTGATGCAGACATCCGCGAAATCGACCGATTTCAGCGCGGCCAGCGTCTCGGCGTCCTCGACATGGACGACCGGGGCAGCCTCGAGGCTGGCGCCGATCACCTTGTCGCTGCGCTTGACCTCCAGCGCCGCGGTCACCACGCGGCGGGCGCGGCGGATCGCGTCCCATTTCTGGGCCAGAGGCTCGTTCAGCCAGTCCGCCGGCGTTACCGGGAAATCGTGCAGATGCACGCTGTCGTCCTCGGACGGGAAGCGGGCCAGCCAGACGTCCTCCATGGTAAAGGGCAGGATCGGGGCCAGCCAGGTCACCAGCCGGTGGAACAGGATGTCCAGCACCGTGCGCGCCGCCCGCCTGCGCAGCGCATCCGGCGCGTCGCAGTAAAGCGCGTCCTTGCGGATGTCGAAATAGAAGGACGACAGGTCCACGGTCGCGAACTGGAACACGGTCTGGAACACGCCCTGGAAATCATAGGCGTCATAGCCCCGGCGCAATTGGTGGTCGATTTGCGCCAGCCGGTGCAGCACCCATTGCTCCAGTTCGGGCATCGCCTCGGGGGCGACCGCCTCGGCCTCGGCAAAGCCGTCGAGGTTCCCCAAGACAAAGCGCAGCGTGTTGCGCAGGCGGCGATAGCTGTCGGCGGTGCCCTTCAGGATCTCCTTCCCGATGCGCAGGTCGGCGGTGTAATCCGACTGCGCCACCCAAAGCCGCAGGATATCGGCGCCGTAGTCCTTGATCACATCCGCCGGCGCCACGGTGTTGCCCAGAGACTTGGACATCTTCATGCCCTTTTCGTCCAGGGTAAAGCCATGGGTCAGCACGCCCTTGTAGGGCGCCCGGCCCTTGGTCGCGCAGGCCTGCAGCAGGGACGAATGGAACCAGCCGCGATGCTGGTCGGTGCCTTCCAGGTACAGATCCGCAATCCCGTCGGGCGAGCCGTCGGCGCGGTCGCGGATCACGAAGGCATGGGTCGAGCCGCTGTCGAACCAGACGTCCAGCACGTCCATGACCTGCTCGTAATCGTCGGGGTTTGCCACGCCGTCCAGGGCCCGCGCCTTGAAGTCCTCGCGGTACCAGACGTCCGCGCCTTCCTTCTCGAAGGCCTCGATGATGCGGTCGTTCACGCGTTGGTCGCGCAGCAGAAAATCGGCATCCGTCGGCCGCGCGCCCTTCCTGACGAAGCAGGTCAGCGGCACGCCCCAGGCGCGTTGGCGCGACAGCACCCAGTCCGGGCGATTCTCGATCATCGAATAAAGGCGATTGCGCCCGGTCCGCGGCGTCCAGCGCACCAGCCTGTCGATGCTGGCCAGGGCACGGGCACGGATGGTGTCGCCGTATTCCCCCATGCCGTCGTCCAGCACCTTGTCGATGGCGGCGAACCACTGCGGCGTGTTGCGATAGATCAGCGGCGCCTTGGACCGCCAGCTGTGCGGATAGCTGTGCTTGACCTTTCCCTTGGCCAGCAGTGCGCCGCTATAGGCCAGCTGCTTGATGACGCCGACATTGGCCGGCCCCTCCTTGCCCTCGGGGGTCAGGATGGCCTGGCCGCCGAACAGCGGCAGGTCGGTGCGATAGCTGCCATCGGCCTCGACGTTGTAGGTCATCGGCAGGCCGAACTTCAGCCCCAGCTGATAGTCGTCGTCGCCGTGGCTGGGCGCGGTGTGCACGAACCCGGTGCCTGCGTCATCGGTGACGTGATCGCCCGGCAGCAGGGGAACGTCATAGTCCCATTCACCCGCCGCACCCTCGACGCCGCGGAAGGGATGGGAAAGCACGACCCCCTCCATGTCGGCGGCGGCGACATCGCCGACCCGCGTCAGCGCCTCGATCCTCGCGGCCTGCTTCACGCTCTCGGCCAGGGCATCGGCCAGCACCAGCAACTCGCCGGGCTTCGCCGTCGCGTTCTCGGCCACCGCGCCCACTTGGTAAAGCCCATAGGCGATGGCCGGGTTATAGGCCACGGCGCGATTCTGCGGGATGGTCCAGGGGGTGGTGGTCCAGATCACCACGCTGGCAGACTTCCTTGTTGCCCAAATACCCTGCGACGTCGCCACCGGGAACCGCACCCAGATCGTATGGCTGGTGTGGTCGTGATACTCCACCTCGGCCTCGGCCAGCGCGGTCTTTTCGACCGGAGACCACATCACCGGCTTCGAGCCTTGGTACAGGCTGCCGTTCATCAGAAGCTTCATGAACTCGGCCGCGATCACCGCCTCGGCGTGATAGTCCATCGTCAGATAGGGGTCGTCCCATTTGCCGGTGACGCCCAGCCGCTTGAACTGCTCGCGCTGGACCTCGACCCAGCCCTTGGCAAAGGCGCGGCATTCCTGGCGGAACTCGACCACGTCCACGTCGTCCTTGCGCTGCTGGCGCTCGCGATACTGCTCCTCGATCTTCCATTCGATGGGCAGGCCATGGCAGTCCCAGCCCGGCACATAGCGCGCATCGCGGCCCATCATCTGCTGGCTGCGGGTGATGAAGTCCTTGAGCACCTTGTTCAGCGCGTGCCCGATGTGCAGATTGCCGTTCGCATAGGGCGGGCCGTCGTGCAGGATAAAGGGCGTGCGGTCGCTTTTCTGCCGCAGCCGGTCATAGATGCCCAGCCGTTCCCACCGGGCCAGCCATTCGGGTTCGCGCTGGGGCAGGCCGGCGCGCATCGGAAAATCGGTCTGGGGCAGGAAAACGGTATCGCGGTAGTCGGGCGCGGTCGTGGTCGTATCGCTCATCGGGCGGGAATCCTTGGCTGGCAGGGCAGGCATGCGTGACCCGACGGCGCGGAACCCCTACGCCGCCGGGCGAATAATTCGGATGATCCGGCCCACGCTGAACATGGCGGCGGTTATAGGAAACGGGCGCGGGCGCTGCAAGCGCGGCTTGTGCCCCCTGGGACAACGCGCCGCCTTGCGCGGAACGGGCAAGCGGCCCATATCGCGGCCATGATCCCGCCGCGCATCCCCGTCACCCCCGCACAGATCGACCAGGTGGTAGCCACCTTCTATGCCGCCGTGCGCCGGCACGAGGTGCTGGGTCCGGTCTTTGCCGCCCATGTCACCGACTGGCCCGCGCATGAAGCCAGGATCGCCGCCTTCTGGCGCAATGCCATCCTTTACGAGCGCAGCTATGACGGCAGCCCGATGCGGGCGCACATGCGCGCGGGCAATGTCCACGCGGCGCATTTCCTGGTCTGGCTGATGCTGTTCGACGAAACCCTGCGGCGCACCCTGCCGCCCAACACCGCGCGCGGCTGGTCGGCGCTGGCGCACCGGATCGGGGCGGGCCTGCGCATGGGGGTGGAAAACATGCAGCCCGCCGCGGGCCCGCCCATCCTGCGCTAGCGCCGGGGCGGGCGCGCCCGATAGGTCGGCAGCCGCCAGCCCAGGACCATGCTGCCCGCGCGCAGCGCCAGAACGACCATGGCGCAGGCAATCAGCGCCAGCGGCCGCGCGCAACCCAGGGCCTCCAGCAGCACTGCCGCCAGCGCGCCCCCAAAGGCCGCGGTGACGTATAGCTCGCCCTGCTTCAGGATCAGCGGCAGCTCGTTGCCGACCACGTCCCGGATCAGCCCGCCGAAGCTGCCCGTCACCACGCCCATGGCGACGACGACCACGGGGCTGACGCCTGCCCCCATCGCGACGCCGACGCCCGCGGGCACGGCGACGGCCAGGGCCAGGGCATCCAGCCACAAAAGCAGGCGATAGCGGCTTTCGAACAGATGCGCGGTAAAGAACACCAGCACCGCCGCGCCCGAGGTCACCAGCAAAAGCCCCGGCCGCTCGATCCAGAAGACCGGCACCCGCCCCAGCAGCAGGTCGCGCAACGTGCCGCCGCCGATCCCGGTCAGCGCGGCGAAAAAGATGAATCCGACCAGGTCGAGCTGCGCCCGGCTGGCGACCAGCGCGCCGGTCAGGGCAAAGACCAGCACGCTGGCGTGATCCAGCAGCGGAACCAGCGCCTGCATCCTAGACCCGCGCGGGCTTGAAGGGCGCCATGCCGGCGCGGGCCAATTCGTCGGCGCGCTCGTTCTCGGGATGGCCGGCATGGCCCTTGATCCATTTCCAGTGCACCCGGTGGCTGTGCTGGGCGGCATCCAGCCTTTGCCACAGTTCGGCGTTCTTCACCGGCTTGCGGTCGGCGGTGCGCCAGCCGTTCCGCTTCCAGCCGTGGATCCATTGGGTGACGCCGTTCTTCACATAGGCGCTGTCGGTGGTGATGGTGATCTCGCTCGGCCGGGTCAGCGCCTCGAGCGCGGCGATGGCGGCCATCAACTCCATGCGGTTGTTGGTGGTCTGCGCCTCGCCCCCCGAAAGCTCGCGTTCCTTCAGGACGGCGTCGCCGTCGATGGCGCGCATCAGGACGCCCCAACCGCCGGGACCGGGATTGCCGCTGCACGCGCCGTCGGTCCAGGCGTAAAGCGCGCTCAAGCCTCCAGCCCCACATAGCCGGGCAGGCCGGCGACGCGGTCCAGCCAGCGGTTCAGGGCGGGAAAGCGCGCCATGTCGAAGCCGCTGCGGCTGCCAGCCGTATGGGTGTAGCCGTAAAGGCAAAGATCGGCCAGCGTCGGACCGTCGCCCACAAGCCAGTCCCGCCCGTCCAGCCGGTCCTCCATGATCTGCAGCAGCGCGTGGCCGCGCTCCAGCAGTTCGGCCATGCGCTCGGGCGTGGCGAGGGCGCGACGATGAGGGTAATAGGCCAGCGCGCCGCGCACGGCGATTACCGCCTCGTGCTGGTTCTGTTCCCAGAACATCCAGGACGCCATCTCGGCGCGCGCGAAGGCATCGGCAGGCACGAAGCGCGTGCCCTCGCCCAGCCACCAAAGGATCGCGTTCGATTCCGGCAGTAGCCGGCCGTCGTCCAGTTCCAGCACCGGCGCCTTGCCGAAGGGCAGGCGGCCCTGGGCCCTGGCCTGGTCCAGCGCCTCGGTCTGGTACTCCACGTCGACGATCTCGCAGTCGCGGCCAAGAAGCGCCAGCAGCAGCCGCACCTTGTAGCTGTTTCCCGACGAGGGCATTGAATATAGTTGCATTTCATCCGGCCTTGCTAAGTCCCGCGCCACCTGAGGGCGCGCGGGCACTATAGGCCGGATCGCCGGGCCCGGCCAGCGCCCCCGGGCCTCAGCCGGGCTTGCCCAGATAGGGAATCGCGCCCGCGATGTCGGTGTCGTCGATCAGGCGGAAATGGCTGACCGAGCCCGCCTGCCGCGCCTTGCCGAAGGGGGCATATTCGGGATCCTCGGCAAAGGCATGGGCCGAGGCGCGGTCGGGAAACTGGATCAGCGCGATCAGAGTCTCGTCAGTCCGTGTGCCCTCGAGCGTCTCGATATTGCCGCTGCGCGACAGGTAGCGGCCATTATGCCTGGCCGCGATCTCGTGCACGCGGGCGGCATAGTCGGGCACCCAGGCATCGTCGGTGACCTTCACCTCGGCGATCAGATAGACGGTCATTGGTTTTCCCCTCCCTTGATGACGGCGGCAGGGGACCACCCCATGCGCGCGGCCAGCTTAAGCGGGCGCCCTGTCCCGCGGCAACAGCGACAAGGGGGGGGATAGGGCCCCCGCGCGCCACCTGTGGGAGAGGTCGCGAACGGGTATTTGGGAAACAGTGAAAGCCAGGGAAGGGGATGCGCCGGAGCCCGTGGTTTTCACCGTTTCTGAAATACCCAAGACCGACGCCGATCGCGGACGATGCGCTCAGGCCTCGCGCAGCACGCGGGGCACCTTGAACTCGACATTCTCGCGGGCGGTCTCGACCAGTTCGACGGTAACGTCGTAGCGGTCTCGAAAGGCGTCGATGACCTCGTTGACCAGGACTTCGGGGGCCGAGGCGCCCGCCGTCACGCCGACCGAGGCGATGCCCTGCATGGCGCGCCAGTCGATCTGGTCGGCGCGCATCACCAGTTGCGAATAGGCGCAGCCCGCGGCGCGGCCCACCTCGACCAGCCGGCGCGAATTCGAGCTGTTCGGCGCCCCGATCACCAGAAGCGCGTCGATCCGGCCGGCGATGGCCTTGACCGAGGCCTGGCGGTTGGTGGTGGCGTAGCAGATGTCTTCCTTGGCTGGGCCGATGATCATCGGGAAGCGCGCCTGCAGGGCCGCGACGATGGCCGCGGTGTCGTCGACCGACAGCGTGGTCTGGGTGATGAAGGCCAGCCGTTCGGGGTCGCGGGGCGCGATCTCCGCCACGTCCTCGACCGTCTCGACCAGCAGCACCTCGCCCTCGGGCAGCTGACCCATGGTGCCCAGCACTTCGGGGTGGCCGGCATGGCCGATCATCACCATCTGCAGGCCGGCGGCATGGTGGCGCTCGGCCTCGACATGGACCTTGCTGACCAGGGGGCAGGTGGCATCGACAAAGACCATCTCGCGCCGGCGCGCCTCGGCCGGGACGGATTTCGGCACGCCATGGGCCGAGAAGATCACCGGCCGGTCGTCGGGGCATTCGTCCAGTTCCTCGACGAAGACCGCGCCCTTGTCGCGCAGGCTGTCGACGACGAACTTGTTGTGCACGATCTCGTGCCGGACATAGACCGGGGCGCCCCATTTCTGCAGCGCCATTTCCACGATCTTGATGGCGCGGTCCACGCCCGCGCAAAAGCCGCGCGGGGCGGCAAGGTAAAGGGTCAGGGGCGGTTTGGGGTCCATGCGCCTTCACCTAGCGATCCGGGGGGCGGGCTGCAAGAACCTCAGGCCCCCTCGAAGGTGGTCAGGGCGTGCACCTCGTGGCCCAGTTCCTCGAGCAGGGCGCGCCCGCCGAGGTCCGGCAGTTCGATGACAAAGGCGCAGCCGATCACCTGCGCACCCAGGCGTTCGCACAGCCGGATGCCCGCCGCCGCCGTTCCGCCCGTTGCCAGCAGGTCGTCGACCACCAGCACCCGGTCGCCGGGCTTCAGCGCGTCCTGGTGGATCTCGACCACGGCTTCGCCGTATTCCAGCACATAGGCTTCGGACAGGACCGCGCCCGGCAGCTTGCCTTTCTTGCGGATCGGCACGAAGCCCACCGACAGCTGATGCGCCACCGCCCCGCCCAGGATGAAGCCCCGCGCCTCGAGCCCCACGACCTTGTCGATCCGCTCGCCCGCATAGGGGTTCAGCAGTTGGTCCACCGCCATGCGAAAGCCGCGCGCATCGGCAAACAGCGTCGTCACGTCGCGAAACAGGATGCCTTCGTGCGGGAAGTTCACGATGGTGCGGATATAGTCGCGCACGGTGCGGGTGTCGCGGACACGCTTTTCGCCGCTCATGCGGGGCGTTCCATCTGGAAGGTCTGGGTGGTGGCGGCGTAATCCTTGTGGCCCAGGCGCGACAGCCAGCCCGAAGGCGGGCGGAACACGCCGCTTTCCACGCAGTCGGGGCGCAGGTGGATGCCGGTCACGACGCCCAGGACCATCACGTTCGCCTCGCCGGCCAGGCGGATCACCCGGGTCATGCGGCATTCCAGAGAGGCGGCGGCGCCCGCCACGCGGGGGCAGTCGATGGTCTCGCACTCGGCGGCCTCGATCCCGGCGTGCTGGAATTCGCTGACGCCGGCGGGCAGGGGGGCAGAGCTTGCGTTCACCTGCTCGCGCAGGGCGGCATCGGCGATATTGACGCAGAAGACCCGGCTTTCGGCGATCTGGGCCACGCTGTCCTTGGTCCCCGGCCGGTCCGGCTTGGCGCTGGTCGAGGCGAACATGACCTGCGGCGGCACATAGGCGGTCAGGTTGAAGAAGGAATAGGGCGCCAGGTTGTCGCCCAGGGTCCCGCGCGTCGAAATCCAGCCGATGGGCCGCGGCGCGACGATGGCGTTCAACGGGTTGTGGGGCAGGCCGTGGCCGGCCTCGGGTCGATAGAACATGGCGTCAGCCTCCGGTCGCATGGCCCGAAAGGTCTGCCTGCCCCCGCGCCGAAGGTCAAGCGCCGGGACGCGGGGCCGGGGGCCCGCCGACCTCGGGACGAAAATCCGCCGCCCGGGTGGTTGCGATGTTTTCCCTGCCCGGCATGCGTGCTAGGGGATCGGCGCCCGCGTCCGACGCGGGTCAAAGCGCTGAACCTGGGATGGCCGGATGTACGCACTTCGCCTGGAACGCCCTGCCGATCATGCCGAGGTCGAGGCCCTTCTGGACCTGTGTTTCGCACCGGGGCGCACGGCGCTCAGCTCATACCGGCTGCGTGACGGGGTGCCGCCGATTCCCGGCCTGTGCCTGGTGCTGCGCGACCGGGCCGATGTCATGGTGGGCGCAATCCGGTTCTGGCCGGTTCGGGTCGGCGACCATCCGGTCCTGCTGCTGGGTCCGGTCGCCGTCCACCCGACCGCCCAGGGCGAGGGGTTGGGCGGGCTTTTGATCCGCGAGGGATTGTGGCGCGCCGAATCGCAGGGCTGGGTGCGGGTGATGCTGGTGGGCGACGAGCCTTATTACCGCCGCTTCGGATTTCGCAAGCTGGACCATGTCCAGATGCCCCCGCCCACCAACCCCGACCGCGTGCTGGGGCTGGCGCTTGCGCCCGACGCCTGGCAGGGGGTCGCGGGGCTGGTTCAGCGCGACACCGCCGATCACGAGGATGCGGGCCGCGCCTGGACCGCGCTTGGCGGCGCTAGTCGTAGTTGAACGCCTGCGGGTGGTTGTCCAGGCTGCCGGTCAGGGCGGCGTAAAGGATCGTGCGTCCGTCGATCGATTCCGCGCCGCCGCCGATACCCAGCCAGGTCAGCCGCTCGACCGTGTCGTCGGTTTCGGACAGCACCCCGTGCATGGCCCCGTCCTTGGGATCGTAAAGGACGGCGATGCGGTGGGCCGCGCAGTCATGCGCCTTGCAGGCGGACATCACCAGCCACTCCTTGCCGTCGAAGGCCGCCGTGCGAGTCGCGCTTTCGACCAGCGACCCGTCCAGCCAGTCGGGCAGGGACTGGCGCGCCGTGATCGCATCGAAGGCCGCGGCCAGGCCTGGGTCCTTCAGCGCGGCGGACAGGCGGGGCAATTCGGGCGGTGCGTCCTGCGCCAGTGCCGTCCCGGCCAGCGCCAGGGCTGCAAGCGGGGCAAGAAGGGTCCTGTACATCATCAATCCTTTCAAGGCAGAGTCATGCCATCATGGCCGCCGACCCCGTGACAAGGAACCCCCCGCTTCCTATCTGGGTTTGATCACCAGGGCCCGATCGGCCCGCATCAGGAAAGGCCCCGTGTCCAGCACGATGACCGACCAAAGCCCAGTCCCCGCCCGCACGGCGATCCTGCCGCCGATCACCGACCCTACGGTTCACACCGAAATCGACCGGCTGGCCCGGCGCTATCTAAACGCGGGCGGCGTCGCGATGGAGTTGCTGAACGCCGTGGGGGGCAAGGCCGAGGGCCTGATCGAGCGGCTGCCTAAGCCCGTCCGCTCGCGCATGGATCGCATCACGCTTGCCGCGCTGAACCGCGCCTTCTCGGCGGCCTCGCGCTCGCGCGGGCTGCTCAGCGACCGGGGGGACTGGTTCAACCGGGCGCTCTCGACCGCCTCGGGCGCGGCCGGCGGGCTTGCGGGCTTTGCCGGGGCGACGGTCGAACTGCCGGTGACGATCACGCTGTTGCTGCGCGCGATCATGGATATCGCGGCCGAACACGGCTTCGATCCCGACAGCGACGAGGCCCGGCAGGAGGCGCTGCACATCTTCGCCTCGGCCGGTCCCCTGGCCGAGGACGAGGGGGCGGACCTTGGCCTGATCGCGGCGCGCATGACGATCACCGGCCAGACGGTGCAGACGCTGGTGGCCAAGGTCGCGCCCAAGCTTTCCGCCTCGCTGGCGCAGAAGCTCGCGGCGCAGGCGGTGCCGATCTTCGGCGCTCTGGCAGGGGCGACGATCAACTACAGCTTCACCCGCTATTACCAGGAAATCGCCCGGGTGCAGTTCGGGCTGATGCGGCTGTCCCACGAAACCGGAGTCCCGCGCGAGGCGCTGGCCGAGGCGCTGATCCTGCGGCTGGAACAGCTGCGCCCCGGGTCGAGCCGGCGCAGCCCGCGCGGCGGCAAGCGCTAGCCGTCCTCGGCCTCGGGGGTCAGTTCCAGCGGGGCCGCGGGAATGTCCAGGTAGTCGATCCCCAGGGGCGCGGCGGGACGCGCCAGCCGCGCGCGGACGACCCAGAACAGCCGCTCCTGCGCCCGCGTGATCGCCACATAGGTCAGGCGCTTCCACAGCGGCACCCCCGCCTCGGTCCGGTTCGACCAGGCGGCGGCGCTGATGTCGGGGCCAAAGACCTGCACGTCGGGCCATTGGCTGCCCTGCGCCTTGTGGATGGTGACGGCGGCCCCATGCAGGAAGGTCGCGCCCATGCGCGCGGCAAAGGGGATGAAGGGCTCGTCGGCGTCCGGCATCTCGATCTTGACGATGCTGGCGGCGGACAGGCGCGGGTCCTCGGCGCCCACGACATGCAGCCGGGAAAAGCCGGGCTTGCGGCCGGGACCCAGATAGATCACCTGCGCCCCCTTGATCAGGCCCCGCGCTTCAAGGTCGATGCGCTTCTTGCGGTGCTTCAGCGGCAGTTCGATCCCGTCGCAGATCAGCGGCTCGCCCGGCAGCAGCGCGTCGCCGGGCGCGCCATAGACGGTGCGGAAGGCCTGGATCAGCTTGATCCGGGTGATGTTGCGCCAGACCAGCACCGGGCTTTGCGCCATCAGGTCGGACTCGACGCGCTCGGCCCAGACGACGCGCTCGTCGCGGCGCGCGGCCTCGGCCACCATGCGCTCGAAGGCCGGGAAATCCAGCGCCGGGTCGGCCAGCGCATGGGCCAGGTCCAGGATCGGGCTGTCGGTCGTCTGGCGATGGATGCGGTTCAGGACCAGCTTTTGCGGCGCGGCCAGCCGGTCAAAGACCATCTCGCCGGACTGGCCCACGGGGGCAAGCTGGGCGGGATCGCCGAACAGGATCAGCGTCGGAAAGATCTCGCGCAGGTCGTCAAACTGCTTTTCGTCCAGCATCGAGGCCTCGTCGATCAGGCCGATGTCCAGCCCGTCCTCGCGCCGCTTCCAGCCCCGGATGAAATCCGAACCGCGCAAGCCCGCCGCCGCCAGCGCGCCGGGGATCGAGGCGTGCTGATCGTAGAAGGCCTTTGCGCGGTCCAGCGCGGCATCGGTCAGCCCCTCGATCACCCCCTCGACCGCGGGCCGGTCGCCGGCCCCGGTCAGCCAGTCGGCGATGCGCTCATAGTCGGGGTCGTAGACCGGGGTATAAAGGATGCGGTGGATCGTGGTTGCGGCCACCCCCCGCATCCGCAGCACGAAGGCCGCCTTGTTCGTCGGCGCAAGGATCGCGACCGTCCGCCGGTCCTTGCGCTTCTTGCCCTCGTAATCGCCCGAGACGAGATCGACCCCCGCGGCCTTCAGCGCCTTCGTCAGCTCGGCCAGCAGCAGCGTCTTGCCCGAGCCGGCCTTGCCGATCACCGCCATGACCCGGCCTTTGCCGTCCTTGGCAGGCGCGACCTCCTCCGAGGCCAGGTCGATTCCGGTCTGGGCCAGGGCCTCGGCAATGGCGTCCCAGGCTTCGGCCTGGTCGGGGGAAAGGGCGGGCAGGGTCATGGCGCCTTGTTAGCCCGCCACGCGCAGCACCGAAAGTCCGTTCCGTTGGCTCGGCCGGATTCGGGTATTTGAAAAACGGTGAAAACCGGCCCTGGCTTTCACCGTTTTCCAAATACCCATGCCAGGCGCGCGGCGGGACGGGGCGTCCGGGGTCAGGCGCGCTCATCCTTGGGCGAGCTCATCACCACATGCGTCGTGATGGTGGCGATCTGCGGAAAGGCGCCCAGGACTTCGGTGTGGAAGCGGCGATAGGATTCCAGGTCGCGCACCTCGACCCGCAGCAGATATTCGACCGAGCCGGTGATGTTGTGGCATTCCCGGACCTGAGGGGCGGCCAGGCAGGCGCGCTCGAAATCGGTCTGCGCCTCGTTCGAGTGGCGCGACAGGCCGACCGTGACATAGGCGGTAAAGCCCGCATCCCGCGTCGCCGGATGGATGACGGCCCGGTAGCCCACGATCGCACCGCGGCGTTCCAGATCCTGCACCCGGCGCAGGCAGGCCGAGGGGGACAGGCCGATCTGGGCCGCAAGCTGCTGATTCGGAATGCGTCCCTCACGCGACAGGATCTGCAATATCCGCGCAGAGATCGGGTCTTTCTCGGGACCTGGTTGCGACATTTCCTGCCTCGGGGCCAAGATGGATCGGAAATTGCTTGCGAGTTCGCATATCATTGCACGCGCATGTGACATCAAGGGACTGACATGACGCAACACGTTCTTTGGGCCTTGGCGGCCTTTGCCTTCGTGACCTCGATCACGCCCGGGCCGAACAACCTGATGCTGATGGCGTCGGGCGCGAACTTCGGGCTGCGGCGCACCCTGCCGCACATGTTCGGCGTCGCGCTTGGGTTCGGGGCGATGGTCGTGGTCCTGGGGCTGGGGCTCGATCGGATCATCGCCCAGAGCCCGCTGCTCGCGCAAGCGTTGAAATGGGTGTCGCTGGCCTATGTGATCTGGCTCGCCGCCAGGATCGCGCGCTCGGGCGCACCCGAGGCGGGCGGCCCGGCCAGGCGGCCCATGGGATTCCTGGCGGCCTGCGCCTTTCAATGGGTCAATCCGAAGGCCTGGATGATGGCGCTGGGGGCGCTGTCGGCCTATTCTGCGGGCGCCGGCGGGGTGGCGGGCGTCGCGCTGGTCTTTGTCCTGGTGAACCTGCCCTCGGTCGCGGTCTGGGCCGCGATGGGGCAGGGGCTGCAAGGCTTTCTGCAAAGCCCCGTGCGGCTGCGGGTGTTCAATCTGACGATGGCCGGGCTGCTGGTCCTGTCGATGCTGCCCGTCATCACCCACTGACGTCGTCACCCACTGACGGCGATCAGCAGCGCCACACCCGCCACGATCAGGCCCATGCCCAGGATCTGGCGCGGCGCCGCGCCCTCGCGGAAGACCCGGCCCGAGACCAGCTGCGCCATCACCACCTCGACCAGTGCCAGCGTGCGGACGTTGGCCGCCGCCGTCAGCGCAAATCCCATGAACCAGAAAAGCGAGGCGAAGGCCCCGAGCGCCCCCGCCCACAGCGAGGCGCGCCAGTGCCGGACAATGCCGCGCAGCGCCGCCCGGTCGGCAAGGCCAAGCCAGGCCAGCATCGCCACGCTCTGGATCGTCAGGCCGACCAGCAGCACCGTGGCCGCGCGGGTGACGAAGCCGCCCTGCGGCAGGGCCAGGATCGCCCCGCGAAAGCCGATGGCCGACAGGCCGAACAGCGCCCCCGCCGCGATGCCCAGCGCCGCGGGCCGCCAGCCGCCGTCGCGCCAGCTTGCCCCCGACATCAGGATCACGCCCGCCGTGGCCGTGGCGATGGCGGTCAGCCGGGCCGGGCCCAGCGGCTCGGCCAGAAGCAGCGCGCCGATCACCGCCAGCGTCACCGGCTCGGACTTGAGAAGCGCGGTGGTCACGCCAAAGGCGCGGCTCCGCATCGTCACCAGCATCAGCGCGGTCGCCGCGATCTGCGCCAGGCTGCCCAAGGCGGCCCAGCCCAGCACACGGGCATCCGGCATCGGCAGGGCAGCGGCCTGCGACCAGATCAGCAGGAACCCCGCCGCGAAGGGCAGGCCGAACAGAAAGCGCACGGCGGTGGCGCCCATGGTGCCGATCTCGGCCGTCAGCCCGCGCTGCGCCGCGTTCCGCGCGGTCTGGGCGGCCGCGGCGATCAGCGTGGCCAGGATCCACATGGCTCTAGCCGCGCACGGCCGCGATCATGCGGGCGACATTGTCGGGGTCCGCGTCGGGCGTGATGCCATGGCCCAGGTTGAAGATATGCGGTCCCCCCGAAAAGGCGCGGACGATGCGCCGGGTCTCTTCCTCAAGCCGCGGGCCGCCCTGGACCAGCAGGGCGGGGTCCAGGTTGCCCTGCACGCAGCCGTCGCGCTGCACCTCGGCCGCCGCCCAGTCGGCGCTGACGGAATTGTCCAGCGCCACGCAATCGGCCCCGGTCGCGCGCGCAAAGCCCGCGTATCGCGCGCCCGCCTCGCGGGGGAAGGCGATGACGGGGATGCCCGGATGGCGGGACTTGAGCGCGGCGATGATCGTCCGGGCCGGGGCCACGGCGAAATCGTCGAAATCCGCGCCCTTGAGCGAGCCGGCCCAGCTGTCGAACAGCTTGATGACCTCGGCCCCCGCATCCACCTGGGCCGAGAGATATTCGATGGTCGCCTCGGTGATCCGTCCGATCAGGTCGCAGAATGCGGCGCGGTCCTCGGCCTTGAAGGCATGGGCCGGGCCCTGGTCGGGCGTGCCGCGACCGGCGATCATATAGGTCGCGACGGTCCAGGGCGCGCCGGCAAAGCCGATCAGCGTCGTTTCGCGCGGCAGGTCGCGCGCCAGGATGCGCAGGGTTTCATAGACCGGGGCCAGGGTGTCGTGGACCGCCCCGGCCGGCTTCAGCGCTGCGACCTCGGCCGCACGGGTCACGGTGGACAGGCGCGGCCCCTCTCCGGTGGCGAACCACAGGTCCAGCCCCAGCGCCTGCGGCACCAGCAGGATGTCGGCAAACAGGATCGCCGCGTCGAAGCCATAGCGGCGGATCGGCTGCAGCGTCACCTCGGCCGCCAGGTCCGGGGTATAGCACAGCGACAGGAAGTCGCCGGCCTGGGCGCGGGTCGCGCGATATTCGGGCAGATAGCGCCCCGCTTGCCGCATCATCCAGATCGGAGGCACGGGCAGCCGCTCGCCCTTCAGCGCGCGCAGGATGGTTTTCTGGGTCATGGTCACCTCTGGCCCCTTCATGGCGGGCGGGGGACCGTTGTCAAGGGCGCGGCCGGGCGTTAAGCGATGGTCATGACCCAGTTGCCCACCCCCACGAACCCCCTTCGCATCGGCACCCGCGGCTCGGCCCTGGCGCTGGCCCAGGCGCATGAGACGCGCGACCGGCTGATGGCGGCGCATGGGCTGCCGGCCGAGGCGTTCCAGGTCGTGGTCATCAAGACGACCGGCGACCGCGTGCTGGACCGCCCGCTGAAGGAAATCGGCGGCAAGGGCCTGTTCACGCGTGAAATCGAGGAGGCGCTGGCCCAGGGCGCCATCGACATCGCCGTTCATTCCATGAAGGACATGCCGACCCTGCAACCCGAAGGGCTGTTGATCGACTGCTACCTGCCGCGCGAGGATGTGCGGGACGCCTTCGTGTCGCCGGGTCACGACAGCATTTCCCATCTGCCCCAGGGCGCTGTCGTCGGTTCTTCCAGCCTGCGCCGGCGCGCGCAACTGGCCGCGCGCCGGCCCGATCTGCGGCTGGTGGAATTTCGCGGCAACGTCCAGACCCGGCTGAAAAAGCTGCAGGACGGCGTGGCCCAGGCGACCTTCCTGGCGATGGCGGGCCTGTCGCGGCTGGGCATGATCCATGTCGCGCGCGGTCCGATTTCCCCCGACGAGATGCTGCCCGCCGTGGCGCAGGGCTGCATCGGGGTCGAACGCCGCGCCGCCGATCTGGGCGTGGCCGAGATGCTGGCCGCCATCGCCGACCGCGATGCCGGCCTGCGCGTCACCGCCGAGCGCGCCTTCCTGACCCGGCTGGACGGGTCCTGCCAGACCCCCATCGCCGGCCTGGCCGAGATCCAGGGCGACCGGCTGCGCCTGCGCGGCGAAATCCTGCGCCCCGACGGCAGCCAGGTGATCGCGGGCGAGCGCGTCGGCGCCCTGGCCGAAGGCGCGGCCATGGGCACCGACCTGGCCGCCGCGCTTCTGGGCCGCGCGCCTGCCGATTTCTTCGTCTAGGCCAGCAGGGCCGCGGCCAGGGCCAGGCCCAGCAGGACGATCGCCCGCCGGTAAAGCCGCAGCCCCGCCAGCAGGTCGCGCGGGCCCGGGTCGCGGGCGGCGCCGTTCAGCCAGGGCTCGGCCGTCTCGACGCCGTGATAGCTGCGCGGACCCGACAGGCGGACGTTCAGCGCGCCCGCCATGGCCGCCTCGGGCCAGCCGGCATTGGGCGAACGGTGCCGGCCCGCGTCGCGCCAGACGATCCGCGCCGCCCGACCGCCCGCCGGGGCCGAGGCCAGAAGCAACAGCAACGCCGTCAGCCGCGAGGCCGGCAGGTTCACCAGATCGTCCAGCCGCGCCGCGACCCGCCCGAACAGCAGGTGGCGCGGGCTGCGATGGCCGATCATGGAATCCAGCGTGTTGATCGCCTTGTAGGCGGCGATCCCCGGCAGGCCCGCGACCGCCGCCCAGACAAGCGGCGCCACCACGCCGTCCGAACTGTTCTCGGCCAGGCTTTCCAGCGCGGCGCGGGCGATGGGGGCGGGGCGCTCGGGCAGGTCGCGGCCGACGATCATCCCCGCGGCCGCGCGGGCCCCGGCCACGTCGCCTGCGGCCAGCGGACGCGCCACCGCCGCGACATGATCGTAAAGCGAGCGCGTCGCGACCAGCGGCCAGGCCAGCACGCCCAGGACCACCGGACCCAGCGGCCGCTCGATCAGGGCCGCCGTCAGCAGCAGCGCCGGCGCCACGGCCGCGGCCAGCACCACCGCGACCGCCAGCGCGCCGCGCAGGACGCGGTGCCCGCCCCGGTTCCAGCGCCGGTCCAGCGCCGCGATCAGCCGGCCCAGCCAGGTCACGGGATGGCCGATGCGGCGAAACAGCGCCTCGGGCCAGCCGATCAGCGCATCCACCGCCAGCGCGACCAGCGCCACCGTCAGCGTCGCGGACGAGATCATGGCGCGACGCGGTTGACCGCCTCGACCGCCCATCCCCCGGCCGAGCGGCTCAGGATGGTCAGCGACAGCGGCGCGACGGCAAATGACAGCGCGGCGGGTCCCACGGCCAGCGCCAGCGCCGCCCGGACCGTGCCCGCATGGGCGACGATCCCGACGGTGCCCAGGATCTCGGCCAGCACGGGCTGCACCCGGGCGGCCATGTCCAGAAAGCTTTCGCCCCCGGGCGGGCGGTGGCGCGCCAGATCGGCGGGCGAAAGGGGCCCCAGGTCGGGCAGGCCCTCCGTCTCCCAGGCGCCCAGGTCCTGCTCCCACAGGGCGGGCACGGCGCGCGCCTCCAGCCCCATCGCCTCGCAGGTCTGGCGGCAGCGCAGCGCGGGACTGGACAGCATCGGCATCCCCCGCAACTGGCCAGCCAGCCAGCCCAGCGCGGCGCGGTCGCTGCAATCGGCCGGCACGTCGCGGCGCCCGGCCAGCCCCGGCCTGGCCAGCGGCGCGTGCCGCGCGATCAGCAGTCGGGCCTCTTCCATGTCCGTCCCCCGGGCTTGCGCGCCTGCATGGCCCGCCGCCGCGGCCCTGTCAACGCGCCGGCGGGACGCGCCACGGCAAAAGGGGCGCCCCTTGCGGGACGCCCCGTCCGGGTCGTGGTGGAAACCCGGACAGACCTAGAACTTCATCACATAACTGATCCCGACGACGACGGGATCCACCTCGACCTTGCCGATGTTGGTGCCGTTCAGCAGCACGTCGGCGTCGATGTCGATCCAGCGCACATCGGCGCGCACCGCGGCGCGATCGTTGATCCACCAGTCGGCGCCCAGATGCGCGGCAAGCCCCCAGCTGTTCTTGACCCGCAGATCCGCCCCCTCCAAATCCCCCCGGGCGTCCGCGTCGTAGAACCCGGTGAAGTTCACGCCGACGCCGACAAAGGGTTTGAACTGCTCGGTCGCGTCAAAGTGGTACTGCAGCGAGACGACGGGCGGCAGATGCTTGACCGTGCCGATCTCGCTCCCCTCCGAGCGGATCGAATGCTTGAAGGGGAGGGCGCCCAGCACCTCGATGCCCAGGTTGTCACGGATGAAATACTCGAACGTGACGCTGGGCCGGGTGCTGTCGCCGATCTCGGTCGGAACGGTGCCGCCGGCCAGCGTACCGTTGTCGGACTTGGGGTTCACATTGGCCAGCCCCAGGCCCAGCGTCCATTCGCCCTGCGATTGGGCCAGCGCGGGCGAGGCCAGCAGCGCCAGCGCGGCGACGGTCAGAAGATGGTGTTTCATGACTTCCCTCGTATCATTCTTGTGCCACGACCCAGACCGCTTTTGCCGCCCTTCGACCTTGATCTGCGTCAATAATCCCGCGCCGACCCGCGTGCTGCGTCAATCTGGCGCAGCTTTACGCCGGGGCCGCGCCGTGAAAGGATGGGCTCCCGCCCCCAGTGCTTCTTTCTTGCCGAAATATCCCGCGGGGGTTCGGGGGCGCGAAGCCCCCGATGCCGACCGCCGCCCCCATCGCTGCCCGAGGATCCCATGACCGACGCCCCCGACCTGACGCTGTGGCACGCGCCGCTGTCGCGCTCGATGCGCATCCTGTGGCTGCTCGAGGAGATCGGCTGCCCCTACCGGCTCGAACTTATTGACCTGACCGACGGCTCGACCCGGCGCCCGCCCTATGATGCGATCCATCCGGTCGGCCGCGCGCCCGCGCTGCGCGACGGCGACACCACCATCCACGAATCGGGCGCCATGACCGAATGGCTGTGCGAAACCCGCGCCCCCCACCTGTGGCGCGTGCCGGGCGAGGCGGGGCGCCTGGGCTGGCTCGACTGGCTGCATTTCGGCGAAACCCTGTGCCAGCACGTGGCGAACCTGACCCAGCAGCACGTCTTCCTGCGCGAGCCCTCGCAGCGCTCGCCCGTGCTGATCCGGCTGGAGACGGCGCGCCTGTCGCGCGCCCTGGGCCTGGTCGAACGCACCGTGGCCGAGTCGGAATGGCTGCTCAGCGAGTTTTCGGGCGTGGATTGCCAGGTCGGCTATTCGGTCTGGATCGCCGGGCGCTTCGTCGATCTGGCGCAGCGCCCCGCGCTTGCCGCCTATCGCGACCGTTGCGCCGCCCGGCCAGCCTTTCAGCGCAGCCTGCCGGGACCCGAGATGCGCGCGATCTATGACCGCGACTTCTACGACCCGCCCGAGGGTTGACGGACCAGGCTTGCATCCGACGCATGGCTGAACTTCGGAAAGCCCGCCTAGGCGACCGATGGTCGCATCTGATAGCGATAACCTGATTCCATCCCCCCAGATTCCCCCTGCCCGGAAGGTGACGCATGCCGCCCCAGCCGAATCTCAGACTGGCCATCCTTGCCCTTGGCTTGGGCGCCTTCGCCATCGGCACCTCGGAATTCGCCGCCATGGGCCTGCTGCCCTGGTATGCGGCGGACCTCGGCATCACCGACCCGCAGGCGGGCCATGTCGTCAGCGCCTATGCGCTGGGGGTCGTGGTCGGCGCGCCGATCACCTCGATCCTCGGCGCCCGGCTGCCGCGCCGGCGCTATCTGGCGGCGCTGATCGCCGCCTACGGGCTGATCAACCTGCTGGCGGCGCTGCTGCCGGGCTATGGCACGCTGGTCGGCATGCGCTTCCTGGCCGGCCTGCCGCATGGCGGCTTTCTGGGCGTGGCGATGCTGTTCGCCGCCGACGCCCTGCCGCGCGAACAGCGGGCGCGGGGGGTCACGCAGGTCCTGCTGGGCCTGACCATCGCCAATATCGCCGGCGTGCCCCTGGCGGGCGCCTTGGGCCAGGGCCTGGGCTGGCGCTGGGGCTTTGCCTTGCCGGGGGTGCTGGCGCTGATCTCGGCCGTGCTGATCCTGCGGCTCGCGCCCCGCGTCGGCGCCGACCCCCACGCCCGCCCCCTGGCCGAGCTGCGGGCGCTGCGGAACCCGGCCGTCATCCTGACGCTGCTGGTCGGCGCCATCGGCTTCGGCGGGCTCTTCGCGGTCTATTCCTACCTCTCCGCCGCCATGCTCGCGACCACCCAGCCGCCGGTCTGGGCAGTCGCGGTCATGCTGTCGGCCTTCGGCGTCGGCGGCACGCTGGGCAGCATCATGGCCGCGCGGCTGACGATCCGGCTGGGCACCTTCGGCGCGGCGCTGGTCCTGATGCTGTTCATGGCGCTGACCCAGGCGCTGGCCGCGGCCGCCATCGGGGACTGGGCGCTGATGATCGGCTCGGCCTTCCTGCTGGGGCTGGGCTCGGGCATGGTGGTGCCCTTGCAGACCCGGCTGATGGATGTCGCGGGCGACGCGCAAAGCATGGCCGCCGCCATGAACCACGCTGCCTTCAACGCCGCCAACGCGCTGGGTCCGCTGCTGGCCGGGATGGCGCTGACCGCCGGATGGGGCTGGCGCTCGCTGGGCTATGTCGGCGTGGCCCTGTCGGCGGCGGGCATCCTGGCCCTGGGCGCCGCCTGGTGGCAGTCGCGCGCCTCAGGGCAGGCGCTGGAGAATTGCGCGACGCGAGCCTGAGGTGAACTCGCGCCGCAGCGTCACCGCAAGCACCGCCGTGGTCGAGGCCGCCAGCCACAGCGGCCCGGCCAGCCAGCCGATGGCCCCCAGCGCGAAATAGACGCAGCGCAGCCCTGAATTGAAGCTTTTCGCGGCGGTGATGTTGACCTCGGCCGCCTGGGCGGCGCGGGGCAGGGCATGCGGGTCCGTCACGTCGTTCGGGACCGCCCCCATCAGGATCGCGCAATAGCCGAACAGCCGGTGCGACCAGATGAAGCGCAGCAGCGCATTGGCGACAAAGAACAGCACCACCACGATCTTGATTTCCCACATCAGCACGGGAACGTGATCCAGGTCGAACTGCCGCGCGACGCCGGCCAGCTGGTCGGTCTTGCCGATCAGCGCCAGCCCGCCGCCGATGGCGATCAGGCAGGCCGAGGCGAAGAACGCCGTCCCCTCGCGCAGCGTGGTCAGGATGTTGGCGTCAAAGATCCGGGGCGAGCGGGTGACGAACTGCCGCATCCATTCGCGGCGGTATTCCTTCATCAGGACCGAGACCGAGGGCCGGCCCCTGGGCGGATGCTCGACCAGCCAGCCCGAGCCCAGCCAGGCCACGAAAAGCCAGGCGACCGCCGCGATGTCCAGCGTCGAAAAGCCCTGCGGAATGATGGCCGGATTGTCCATGCCCCGGTTCTAGCCCGCGCCTTCGACGGTTGCCAGAGGGTCGCGGCGGGTCTATCCAAGGGGTGGCCCCCTCGGTCCAAGCAAGGAACGCACCATGGCAGCACCGCATGCAATCCACGAGGAATTCCCGAACGACGCCGCGCGCATCCACGCGCTGAAGCTGGGGGACGCGCATTTCGCGTGGCTGCTGGACGAATATGATGCCGTCAACGACCAGGTGGCCGGCGCCGAAAGCCGCCAGACCCCGATGTCCGCCGAGGCCGAGACCGCCCTGCGCAAGCAGCGCGCCGCGCTCAAGGACGATATTGCCCGGCTGCTGGCCAAGGTCGATCCCTGATGCAGATGCCCGCGCCCGATCCGCATGTCCTGGCCCGCCGCGACGCCATCACCGCGCGCCTGCGCCAGGCCGTTCCGGGCGCGGTGATCGACGACCCCGCCGAAACCCGGGCCTATGAATGCGACGCGCTCTCGGCCTATCGCTGCCCGCCGCTGGCGGTGGTCCTGCCCGCGACCACGGCCGAGGTCGCGGCCGTTCTACGCATCTGCCACGAGGAACGCGTGCCGGTGGTGCCGCGCGGGGCGGGGACAAGCCTCGCCGGCGGCTCGATGCCGACGGCGGATGCGGTCGTGGTCGGGCTCGCGCGCATGAATGCCGTGCTGGAAACCGACCTGGAAGACCGCTTCATCCGGGTGCAGGCGGGGCGCACGAATCTCTCCGTCTCGGGCGCGGTCGACGGGGCGGGATTCTTCTATGCGCCCGACCCCTCCAGCCAGCTCGCCTGCGCCATCGGCGGCAACATCGGCATGAACTCGGGCGGGGCGCATTGCCTGAAATACGGCGTCACCACCAACAACCTGCTGGGCGTCACGCTGGTCACCATGCAGGGCGAGGTGGTCGAGCTGGGCGGCCCGATGGGCGAGGCGCCGGGCCTCGACCTCCTCGGCGTCGTCTGCGGCTCGGAAGGCCAGCTCGGCATCGTGACCGAGGCCGTGCTGCGCATCCTGCCCAAGCCCGCCGGCGCGCGGCCGGTGCTGGTGGGCTTCGACGCCTCCGAAACCGCCGGGGCCTGCGTCGCCGCCATCATCCGCGCCGGCATCCTGCCCGTCGCCATCGAGTTCATGGACCGCCCCTGCATCCGCGCGACCGAGGCATTCGCCCACGCCGGATACCCCGATTGCGAGGCGCTGCTGATCGTCGAGGTCGAGGGCACGCCCCCGGAAATCGACGAACAGCTGCGCCTGATCCGCGACATCGCCGAAGGCTTCGATCCCGTCGAGTTCCGCGAAAGCCGGTCCGAGGACGAATCGCGCCGCATCTGGCTGGGCCGCAAGTCGGCCTTCGGCGCGATGGGCCAGATCAACGACTACATGTGCCTGGACGGGACGATCCCGGTTTCCACCCTGCCGCAGGTGCTGGGCGGCATTGCCCGGCTCTCGGGCGAATACGGCCTGGACGTGGCGAACGTCTTTCACGCCGGCGACGGCAACATGCACCCGCTGATCCTCTACAACGCTAACACGCCGGGCGACCTCGAACGCTGCGAGGCGCTGGGGGCCGAGATCCTGAAGCTCTGCGTCGAGGTCGGCGGCTGCCTGACCGGCGAACACGGCGTCGGCGTCGAAAAGCGCGAGCTGATGACGACCCAGTTCAACGCCGGGGACATGGAGGCGCAGATGCGCGTCAAGGACGTGTTCGACCCGCACTGGCTGCTGAACGCGGCCAAGGTGTTCCCGCTGGCCGTCTCGGCCCCCCGGCGCGAGGCGATCCGCAATGCGGCCTGAAACCGAGGCCGAGCTGGCCGACCTGATCCGCGCCGCCCGCGCGCCGCTCTCGCCCCTGGGCGGCGGCACCCGCCTGCGCCCGGGCGAAGGGGCGGGCACGCGGCTCGACCTCTCGGCGCTGTCGGGCGTGGTGCTTTACGAACCCGCCGCCCTGACCCTGGTGGTCCGGGCCGGAACGCCCCTGGCCGAGGTGCAGGCGGTGCTGGCCGAGGAACGCCAGATGCTGGCCTTCGAACCCGATGCGCGCGACGGCTCGACCATCGGCGGGGTGGCTGCGGCCAATGCCTCGGGGCCGCGCCGGGTGCAGGCCGGGGCCTGCCGCGACGCCATGCTGGGCCTGCGCTTCGTCGACGGCACGGCCGAGATCGTCCGCAACGGCGGCCGGGTGATGAAGAACGTGACCGGCTATGACCTGGTCAAGCTGATGGCCGGGTCGCGCGGGCAACTGGGCGTGCTGACCGAGATCGCCTTCAAGACCGCGCCCATGCCGCCCTGCGCCCTGACGCTGGCGCTCCCCGACCTCGACGCGGCCGGGGCCGTGCCGGCGCTGACCGCCGCCCTGACCGGGCCCTATGACATCTCGGGCGCGGCCTGGCTGCCGGGGCAGGGCGCGCTGATCCGGCTGGAGGGGCTGGCCGGGTCCGTCGCGATCCGCCGCCAGGCGCTGGAACGGCGCCTGGCCCCCTTCGGCGCAGTAGCCGAGGGCGATCCGGACCTGTGGTCCCGCATGGTGCCGCGCGCGGCCCAAGGCGACCTGTGGCGCATCCTGTGCCGCCCGTCCGAGGCGCCGGCCCTGCTGGCCGCCCTGCCGCAACCTCTGGCGGTGGACTGGGGCGGCGCGCTGATCTGGGCCGCGCTTCCGGCGGGCCAGGCCCCGGTCCTGCCCGCCTGGTCCGGTCATGCCACCCGCGTGACCGGCTCCGCCCCCCTGACCCTGCCCGCGGCGAACCCGGTCGTCGCGCGGCTCAACGCCAGCCTCCGCGAGCGGTTCGATCCGCGCGGGATCCTTGCCAGCGACGGACCATGCAAACCCATTTTACAGATGAGCAGCTAAGGGATCCGCTGGTCGCACGGTCGAACAAGATCCTGCGCGCCTGCCTCCATTGCGGTTTCTGCACCGCGACCTGTCCGACCTATCAGGTCCTGGGCGATGAACTCGACAGCCCGCGCGGGCGGATCTACCTGATCAAGGACATGCTGGAAAACGGCCGGGCGGCGGATGAAAAGACCGTCAAGCACCTGGACCGCTGCCTGTCCTGCCTGTCGTGCATGACGACCTGCCCCTCGGGCGTCGATTACATGCACCTGATCGACCATGCCCGCATCCATGTCGAACGGACCTATCGCCGCCCCTGGCGCGACCGCGCGCTGCGCTGGATGCTGGCGCGCGTGCTGCCCCATCAGGGCCGCTTCCGGCTGGCGCTGTGGGGGGCGCGGATCGCGCGGCCCTTCGCGCGGCTGATGCCCGACGCCCGGCTTCGGGCGATGCTGGACATGGCGCCCGCGCGCATCCCGCCCGCCAGCCCCAATGACCGCGGGCAGGTCCTTGCCCCGACCGGCCCGCGCCGGGCCCGGATCGCGCTGATGCCGGGCTGCGCGCAACGGGCGCTGAACACGGACATCAACGACGCGACCATCCGCCTGCTGCGCCGCGCAGGCTGCGAGGTGGTGATCCCCCGGAACTTCGGCTGCTGCGGCGCGCTGACCCACCACATGGGCCGCGAAGAGGACGCGCTCCACGCCGCCCGCGCCACGATCCGCGGCTTTCTGGACGCCGATGCCCAAGCGCCGCTCGACGCCATTGTCATCAACACCTCGGGCTGCGGCACCACGATCAAGGATTACGGCAAGATCTTCGCGGGCGACCCGATGCAGGCCCAGGCCGAACGCGTGGCGCGCCTGGCCCGCGACGTGACCGAGTTCCTCGAGGCGCATGGCCTGCCGCAGGCCCGCGACCCCGGCCCCCTGGGCGACGAGGAGCCGCATTTCCCCGACCGCGATCCCGCCGCCGCGCCCGCCGACGCCGCGGCCCCCGGCCTGCCGCACCTGACCCGGCGCGGCCAGGGCATGCGCGTCGCCTATCACTCCGCCTGTTCGCTGCAGCATGGGCAACAGATCCGCTCCGCCCCCAAGACGCTGCTCGCGGCGGCCGGCTTCCAGGTCGTCGAACCGGAAAACCCGCATCTCTGCTGCGGCTCGGCCGGAACCTACAACCTGCTTCAGCCGGACCTGTCGGGCGAACTCAAGCGCCGCAAGGTCGCCACGCTCGAGGCGACAGGGCCGCAGGTGATCGCGGCGGGCAACATCGGCTGCATGATGCAGATCGGCTCGGGCACCGGGGTGCCGGTGGTCCATACGGCCGAACTGCTGGACTGGGCGACGGGCGGCCCGTGCCCGCGCGCCCTGGCTTCGGCGGGGCGCTGAGCCTTCGGGCTTTCACCGTTTTCCAAATACCCATGCGGCCTCGGCCACAGGCGGGGCGGCGGGATCTTGACAGGCAGCGCCGCCATTCCCATCTGGTTTTTCGTCGGAAGGCCCAAGGGCGCCGACGACCTGCCCGCCCGCATCAATGGGGGGCAAGCCTTTGTATCGCTTGGAAGAGGATGCGAACATGCGTAATTTCGACCTGACCCCGCTCTACCGTGCCTCGATCGGCTTCGACCGCATGGCCGATGTGATGGACCGCGCGCTTTCCGCCGACGTGGCCAGCTACCCGCCCTACAACATCGAAAAGACCGGCGAGGATGCCTATCGCATCTCGATCGCCGTGGCCGGCTTCGGTGGCGAGGACCTGTCCGTCGAAGTCAAGGACGGCGCGGTGATCGTCTCGGGCAAGAAGACGGCCGAGGACGAGGGCCGGACCTTCCTGCACCGCGGTATCGCGACCCGCGCCTTCGAGCGCCGCTTCACCCTGGCCGATCACGTCCGCGTCCAAGGCGCGAGCCATGAAGACGGGATGCTGAACATCGACCTGGTGCGCGAGATCCCCGAGGCGCTGAAGCCCCGCCGGATCGAGATCGCCAAGCAGGTGAAGGCCGTCGAAAAGCTGGACGCCTGACGGCGGCGCAGGACCGGGGCTCTGCCCCGGACCCCGGGATATTTCGGCAAGAAAGAACCAGGGGCGTGGCCGACCGGCCGCGCCTTTGTTCGCATCAGAACCGGCGACGCGCGCGCAGGGCGGCGGTGATGGTGCCGTCGTCGAGATAGTCGAGTTCGCCCCCGATGGGCACGCCCTGGGCCAGGCCGGTGACGGCGACGCCGCTGGGCTCGAGCGCCTCGGCGATGTAATGCGCGGTCGTCTGCCCCTCGACCGTGGCCGAAAGGGCAAGGATCACCTCGGTGATGTTTTCCTCGGCGATGCGCTCGATCAGTTGCGGGATGCGCAGGTCCTCGGGGCCGACCTCGTCGAGGGCCGAGAGGCTGCCCCCCAGGACGTGGTAGCGGCCGCGAAAGGCGCGGCCCCGCTCCATCGCCCAGAGGTCGGCCACATCCGTCACGACGCAGATCTCGCCGGTGGCGCGGCCTGGGTCCTCGCAGATCGGGCAGATGTCGGATTGCGTGACATTGCCGCAGACCAGGCATTCGCGGGCGTTTTCGGCGACGCTGGCCATCAGGCTGGCCAGTTGCGCCATCTGGCCCGCGCGCTTGCGGACCAGCTGCAGGACGATCCGGCGCGCCGAACGGGGCCCGAGGCCCGGCAGGCGCGCCATAGCGGCGATCAGGGTCGCGATCTCGTCGCCGCCCGAGCTCATTCAGAACGGCATCTTCATGTCGGCGGGAAGGCCCAGTTCGCGGGTCAGGCGGGCCATTTCCTCGGCCGCCTTACCTTCGGCGCGGCGCTGCGCATCCTTGATCGCGGCCAGGATCAGGTCCTCGACCACCTCCTTGTCCTGCTCGCGAAAGATTGACGGGTCGATGTCCAGCGCGGTCAATTCGCCCTTGGCCGTGGCCGTGGCCTTGACCAGGCCCGCGCCGGCCTCGCCGGTGACGGTCAGGCGCGTCAGCCCCTCCTGCATCTCGGCCATCCTGGTCTGCATCTGCTGGGCGGCCTCCATCATCTTCGACAGATCGCCCATGTCGCCCAATCCCTTGAACATCGCCTATTCCTCGTCCTCGAAGGGGTCCCATTCCTCGACCTCGGCCACCGGGCCTTCGGTCAGCTCATGGGGGGATGTATCCTCGCCCACGGGCTTTTCAACCGCGACCGGGACCGGAGCCGGGCGGATTTTCGTGATCCTGGCGCCCGGGAAGGCGGCAAAGATCGCCTGCACGGTCGGGTTCTCCATCGCCCGCGCCCGCGCCTCGGCCTCGCGCGCGGCGCGCTGCTCGCTGATCGTGGGCGCGCCCGGCTCCGAGACGACGACCACGGCCCAGCGCTGCCCGCCGGTCCAGCCGCGCAGCCGTTCGGCCAGCCGCTGGGCAAAGTCGCGCGGCGCGGTCTCGGTCGGGTTGAACTCGATCCGGCCGGGGGCATAGCGCACAAGCCGCAGGTGATCCTCGACATCCAGCAGCAGCTTCATGTCGCGCATGCGGCGGATCAGGGCGATCACCGCCTCGAAGTCGGGAGAATCCGCCAGCGCATCGGGCGAGACCGCGATGGCCGCAGCAGCGCCGTCGGGCCGGACCGCCACGGGGGCGCGGGGCGCCGCGGCGCGCGGGGCATCGCTGCGGGTCGCAGGCGCGGCCGAGCGGTTGAACTCGCCCGCCGCCGCGCTGGCCTGGACCTTGCGGATCAGCGCCTCGGGGTCGGGCAGGTCGGCCACATGCGTCAGCCGGATGATCGCCATCTCGGCGGCCATCATCGCATTCGGGGCCTGGCCCACCTCCTCCAGCGCCTTCAGCAGCATCTGCCACAGCCGGGTCAGGGCGCGCATCGGCAGCTTCTCGGCCATCGCCGCGCCCCGCGCGCGTTCGTCGGGGCCGACGGTCGGGTCCTCGATCGCCTCGGGGGTGATCTTGACGATGGAAACCCAATGCGTGATCTCGGCCAGGTCGCGCAGCACCGCCATCGGGTCGGCCCCGTCGGCATATTGCGCCTGGAGTTCCGCCAGCGCCTCGGCCGCCGCGCCGCGCAGGATCATGTCGAACAGATCCAGCACCCGGCCGCGATCCGCCAGCCCCAGCATGGCGCGGACCTGGGGCGCCGTCGTCTCGCCCGCGCCGTGGCTGATCGCCTGGTCCAAGAGGCTGGTCGCGTCGCGCGCGCTGCCCTCGGCCGCGCGGGTGATCAGCGCCAGCGCATCGTCGGTGATCTGGGCGCTTTCGCGGCTGGCGATGCGGCGCAGCAGGTCGATCATCACCTCGGGCTCGATCCGGCGCAGGTCGAAGCGCTGGCAGCGCGACAGCACCGTGACCGGCACCTTGCGGATTTCCGTGGTGGCAAAGATGAACTTCACATGCGGCGGCGGCTCCTCCAGCGTCTTCAGCAGCGCGTTGAAGGCGCTGGTCGACAGCATGTGGACTTCGTCGATGATATAGATCTTGTAGCGCGCCGAGGCCGCCCGATAGTGAACCGATTCAATGATCTCGCGGATGTCGTTCACGCCGGTGCGCGATGCGGCGTCCATCTCCATCACGTCGACGTGGCGGCCTTCGCTGATCGCCACGCAATGCTCGCAGACCCCGCAGGGCTCGGTCGTGGGGCCGCCCTGGCCGTCGGGGCCGACGCAGTTCAGGCCCTTGGCGATGATGCGCGCCGTGGTGGTCTTTCCGGTGCCCCGGATGCCGGTCATGATGAAGGCCTGCGCGATCCGGTCGGCCGCGAAGGCGTTCTTCAGCGTGCGCACCATCGCGTCCTGGCCGACCAGGTCGGCAAAGGTCTCGGGCCGGTATTTCCGCGCCAGGACTTGATAGGTGTGTTCTTCGCTCATCCGTCGGCCTTTCGTGACGGCGCAGCTTAGCCGGGCGGCGCGGGGGCGGCAACCGGGCCCGCGCGGTCACGAAAGGGTGAACGGTGCGGCACCGGGGCCCGCGCGGCCCCATATCCCGTCGATGAAACGCCGATCCCTGATCCTTGCGGCGCTGCCGCTGCTCGCCACCCCGCGCCTGGCCCGGTCCGGCCCGCCGGTCCTGCCGGACGCGGCCGAGTTTCCGCAACTCCGCGCCATCGCCCTGTGGCGGGACGGGCGCGAGATCGCGGCCCGGGGCTATGGCGGCTTCGACCCGGACCGGCCCACGAACATCAAGTCGGCGTCGAAATCCATCGTCTCGGCCCTGGCCGGCATCGCCATCGCCAGGGGAGTCTTCAGCGGCCCGGATCAAGGCGTCGCCGCGCTGCTGCGCGCGGACCTGCCGCCCGATCCCGACCCGCGCATGGCGCGGCTGACGCTGGGCCACCTGCTGTCCATGCAGGCGGGGCTGGAACGCCAGTCGGGCCCGAACTATGGCGCCTGGGTCGCCAGCCGCAACTGGGTCCGGGCGGCGCTGGCCGCGCCCTTCGTCGCCGATCCGGGGGCGGGGATGCTCTATTCCACCGCCTCGACGCATCTGGTCTCGGCCATGCTGACGCGGGCCTCGGGGCGCTCGACGCTGCAACTGGCGCGGGACTGGCTGGACATTCCCGGCTTTCGCATCACCGCCTGGGACCGCGACCCGCAGGGCATCTATCTGGGCGGCAACCAGATGGCCATGTCGACGCGCAGCCTGCTGGCCTTCGGCGCGGCCTATGCGGCGGGCGGGCAGGGCGTCATCCCCCCCGACTGGATCGCGCAAAGCTGGCAGCCGCGCACGCGGTCCATCTTCAATGGCGAGCAATACGGCTATGGCTGGTTCATCAGCCGCATCGGCGGGCGGCCGGTGCGCTATGGCTGGGGCTATGGCGGGCAGATGATCTATGTCTTTCCGGGGTCTGCGCCAGTCGCCATCGCCATGACCTCGGACCCCGACCAGCCCTCGGCGCGCACGGGCTATCGCACGCAGCTGCATGCGCTGGCGGGGCGGCTGGTCGCGGCGCTGTAAGCCCCCGTTGACCCTGCGCGCGGGCCAGCCTATCTGGCAGACCATGGCACGCGCACCCCTTTTGCAACTCACCGACATCTCGCTGACCTTCGGCGGCAATCCCGTGTTCGACGGGCTGAACCTGACCGTGCAGGGCGGCGACCGCGTCGCGCTGGTGGGCCGCAACGGCTCGGGGAAATCCACGCTGATGAAGGTCATGGCCGGGCTGGTCGAACCCGACCAGGGCCAGGTCATCACCCCCGCCGGCATCCATGTCGGCTATATGGAACAGGACCCTGACCTGACGGGCTTCGCCACCCTGGGCGATTTCGCCCGCGCATCCCTGGGCGACGCCGAAGGCTACCGCGTCGAGATGGCGGCCGAGGGGCTGAAGTTCGACCCCGACCGCGCCGTGGCCACCGCCTCGGGCGGGGAACGCCGCCGCGCCGCACTGGCCCGCCTGTTGGCCGAGGCGCCCGAGCTGATGCTGCTGGACGAGCCGACGAACCACCTGGACATCGAGGCCATCGGCTGGCTGGAAGAACAGCTTTCCACCACCCGCGCGGCCTTCGTGCTGATCTCGCACGACCGCGCCTTCCTGCGCGCGCTGACGCGGGCGACGCTGTGGATCGACCGGGGCGAGGTGCGCCGGCAGGACCGCGGCTTCGAACATTTCGAGGACTGGCGCGAGACCCTGTGGGCGGCCGAGGACGAGGCCCGCCACAAGCTGGACCGCAAGATCAAGGCCGAGGCCCGCTGGGCGGTCGAAGGCATTTCGGCGCGCCGCAAACGCAACCAGGGCCGCGTGCGGGCGCTCGCTGCGCTGCGCGAGGAACGCGCGGGCCAGATCCGCCGCCAGGGCACCGCCGCGATGGAACTGGACGCGGGCCAGCAGTCGGGCAAGCGCGTGATCGACGCCAAGGGGATCAGCAAGGCCTTTGGCGACCGGCTGATCCTGCGGCCCTTCGACCTGCGCGTGCTGCGCGGCGACCGCGTCGCCTTCGTCGGCCCGAACGGCGCGGGAAAAACCACGCTGATCAAGATGCTGACCGGCGAAATCGCGCCCGACACGGGCGAGGTGAAGCACGGCACGAACCTCGACATCGCGGTCTTCGACCAGGCCCGCAGCGCCATCGACGAAACCGTCAGCCTGTGGGACGCGATGGTTGGCGACCCCGAGATGCGCGTCTCGGGCCGGGCCGATCAGGTGATGGTGCGGGGCAATCCGCGCCATGTCGTGGCCTATCTCAAGGACTTCCTCTTCGACGAGGCGCAGGCCCGCGCGCCGGTGGGCAGCCTGTCGGGCGGCGAAAAGGCCCGGCTGCTTCTGGCGCGGATCATGGCGCGGCCCTCGAACCTGCTGGTCCTGGACGAGCCGACGAACGATCTGGACGTGGAAACCCTGGACCTGCTCCAGGATATCCTGGGCGATTACGACGGCACCGTGCTGCTGGTCAGCCACGACCGCGACTTCATCGACCGGGTGGCGACCACCACCGTGGCGATGGAGGGCGACGGGCGCGCCACGATCTATCCCGGCGGCTGGTCGGATTACCGCCGCCAGCGCCCCGAGGTGCTGGCCGAGGAACCCGCGCCCGCGTCGCGCGGCGTGGCCCCGAGGCCGGGGCCCAAGGAGGCGGCACCCGAGCGCGCCGGCCTCAGCTTTTCCGAACGCAAGCGGCTCGAGGCGTTGCCCGCCGTCATGGAGCGGCTGGAGGCCGAGATCGGCAAGCTGACCGCGTTCCTGGCCCAGCCCGACCTGTTCCAGACCGCCCCCGCCAAGTTCCAGAAGGCGAGCGAGGGCCTGGCCGAGCGCCAGGCCGCCCTTGCCGCCGCCGAAGAGGAATGGCTGGACCTGGCCGAACGCGACGGCTGAACCCGGCCCTTGCCGTCATACCGCCTGTGTACGCCCGGTGTACGCCCGGTGCACGGCTGTCACAGCGAAAACCCCAGCAAACGCCGGGCTTTCCGTTCCCCGCCCTCGCGCCCGGCATCCGCGCAACGCACGCCGCCGTTGCGCGGCCCTTCCCTCATGCCGAGCCTCGAACCCGAGGCCCGCGCCCGAGAGGGCACCGCGCGCGCCGGCGCCCTCACCGACCAAGCCGCCCGCACCCGAAAGGGCGTCATGCACGCTGGCGCAGGACCCTGTCCTCCGCCCGACCCACGCGCGCGAGGGGGCATGTGGCCGACGATGGCAAGGCGGTGGATCGTCATGCCCAAGCCCGCGCCCGCGTGGGGCATGGCGGGATGGCAGGCGTAGGCCGGGGCGGCATGCACCGCCGTTTCGGATGTTATCGCTTCCCGTTGCAGTAACACGGCCGGATGAGTCGAAAAGACCCTTTTCAGCACCCCGGCACGCGGGCGATTTTCAGCCCCGCAGCACGTTCCCGCACCGGAAATGCCTGATTTTCAAGGAAGAAGTAAACTGACTGGGGCGGTAGGATCCCCAGCCAAGAACCTGAAATTACATTTAGAATCAACCGTTTATCTGCACGCCGCGCGCTCGCTGACCAGAAGCATGATGACTGCATGTAGCAAGCATTGGGTCTAATTGTCGATCCCTTGTTTTTGCGTCAAACTGTTATGCCGCGTGCTGTTCACTCTGGAGCCGAGTCGCGGTCAAAAGCGGGTAGCAACGGATAGAGCGCCACATCTCATGGGATTGTATGATGTTGTCGCAAACTGTGAAACGTGAATACTGGGGAGCGACGGCGGCAGAACAGAGGTCGCAGTTAGCTAACGCAAGAGATTTTAGGAGTATTCATGCTTGACAAGAGCGCGCTTTCCGACCGGCTGCACGAAAACTACCTCTATAATTTAGGCAATATAGACGAGATAGACTATTCTGGTGATCGACCGCATTTGACCTGCGAAGATGTATTGGATGCTCATTATCTGATCTGTGATCATTTTCTAAAGCTCGGCGAGGGAATCGCTGGATTCGGACCAAAAGATGTCGGCCTTCTCTCCTCGGCGGTCTGCCGACAGTTAGCGTCCGCGGGGGGATCATTTGTTCACAACGACTTTTGGGATATTGCGTCCTCGCTGATTTTTGGCCTCATAAATGATCATCCATTTCATGACGGAAACAAGAGAACGGCCTTTTTGTCATCAGTATTTTTTATGATGGAACATGGATATGTTCCTTCGGTTGACATAAAGGAAGTTGAAGACTTCACAGTAGAGATCGCGGACTTCAAGCGGGTCAATGGCAGAAATATGCTGGTAGAAGATATCGCTCCGCGCTTCAAAACCATGTTCCGAAAGCAGGACAATAGAATATCATACATCGTGACATTCAATGAATTGCAGCGCCTGCTCAACAATCATGGGTGCTCGATAGGAAACCCGAGCGGGAACTTCATCAATGTCTATGTGGGAGAAAATCGGGTTGCACAGATTGGGTTCCCTGGATGGACCAAGGAAGTATCCCGTAACGCAATATCAACTGTAAGGAAATCCACACGGTTACTTCCAGAGAACGGCGTTGATGCACAAGTGTTCTTTAAGGGTGCTGACCCGTTAAGCGTGCTGATTGGAGAGTATGAGGAGCCGTTGAAGAGATTGGCATATCGCTGAGGAAATTCAGCCTCTGAATGATGTTATAAAAGTGCTAAATGTTAGCACTTTTATCTGAGGGTATTTCTGGTCGGGGTTTCCAAAGGGGATGAGATCCCCTTGGTCCAGCGGAAGGCGTGGGGTTTCGAAAGGGGATAAAAATCCGTTAGGATTTTTCTCCCCTTCGCCGGAAATCCATAACGATCCCCCTCGTGGGGAAAGTTATGGATAGTAGGTTATGATATGGCGAAGCCACCACGGAATCATAAGTCCCCGGAGGGGAACCCAAAAGCCGCGTCCACGCGGCTTGAACTGAATAATGCCAGATCTCTGGCCGGTCAGCGCAAACACGATCTGCGTATCGGCAAACAGCCCGATTATATAGACGAATCCCGGAAAAATCTCAATCGGATTATAATGGAGCCGGACACGCCCGGCGTGATGCGGACGATTTGTGAAGGTCGCCGGTCCCTCCGGGACACACGGCGAAAAATGAAAAAGGACGCCGCTGTGGCGGCCTGTGGCAGGCTCTGATGATGTGACCGCCCCCCCGACGGCTTCGCTGTGCCAGGGTGGGTCTGGGACGATCCACAGAGGGGAGAGGTCATGTCGGAGATTACCACGATCGGGCTCGATCTTGCGAAGCATGTGTTTCAGCTTCACGGGGCCGACGCTTCTGGGCGAGCGGTGCTGCGCAAGAAGCTTCGGCGGGACCAGGTGCTGGCGTTCTTCAGCCAGCTACCATCCTGCGTCGTCGTGATGGAGGCGTGCGGTGGCGCCCATTTCTGGGGTCGTGAGATCGGGAAGCTGGGCCATGAGGTGCGGCTCATCCCGCCGGCCTATGTGAAGCCCTTTGTGAAGCGCCA
>NZ_JHWH01000007.1 GCF_000622145.1 Paracoccus yeei ATCC BAA-599
GGGCGCTGCTGTCCTCGATCCCCTCGGCCGGGGCGTTGCTTGCAGACCGGGGCCATGACGCCGACTGGTTCCGCAACGCGCTGATCGAGAGGGGCATTTCGCCGTGCATCCCCTCCCGCACCGGCCGCAAGGCCCCGATCCCGCACGACGCCAGCATCTATCGCCTGCGTCACCGGATCGAGAACATGTTCGCACACCTCAAGGATTGGCGGCGGATCGCAATCCGATACGACCGCTGCCCGATCCTGTTCCTCTCAGCCTGCGCTCTCGCCGCAACCGTCATCTATGGGTTGTGAGTCCTGACTCTAGGCGGCTGATGCGATGTGAGGGCTGATGAAATCCCAATGTAGAGATATTCAATGCCGCCCGCACCAGTCCCGAGGACACCCAGCCCAGGGCACCGACAGCCGCGGACGGCCCCACCACAGGCCATCCGCGGCGTCAGGCGAAACATTGTCACCCTTACCACCACGACCGGATGCTCCAGGCCCCCTGCCGCTTCCCACATTATTAGCATTGCGAACGATCTTCTGCAAATGCGAAGCGCAGCGGGCTTGATGCAAGTGACAATGCCCGACGCCTCGGCTAGGGTCGCGGCGAAATTCGACAAGCAGGAGAACACCGATGGCGCAGCGCCTTCACCTCGTCTTTGGCGGCGAACTCACCGATCCCACCCGGACCGAGTTTCGCGACACCGGAAACATCCATATCGTGGGGATCTTCCCCGATTACGCCAGCGCCTTCTCGGCCTGGAAGGCCGAGGCGCAGCGCAGCGTGGACAGCGCCCACACCCGCTATTTCATCGCCCATCTGCACCGGCTGCGCGACGAGGAACGCGAGGTCAGCCCGACCGAGGAACTGGGCGCCTGATCCCGCCCGGCTGAGGCACCGGGATGGCCAGCGCCATGCAGGCGACCGCATCGCTCGCGCTTTGGCTGCACCTGCGGCGCCGGGCGGCCCTGGCGCATGAGCCTGCCGAGGCCGTCCAGCCCCCGCCGGGCGAGGCGCCGCTGCTGCTGGTCCACCTGTCCGACACGGCCGAGGACCCGCCCCCGCTTGCGGGTCTTCTGCGCACGCTGCTGGCCCGGCGGCCCGGCCTGCGCCTGGCCTTTTCCGGCGGCCCGCTGCCGGCCGCCGTGGGCGCGACCCTGCGCGCCGTGCACGTCGGCCTGCCCCAAGACCCCCAGTCGGCCGAGCAGACGATTCAGGCGCTGGAGCCGCGCGCGCTGCTGCTGCTGGGCGACAGCCTGCCGTCGGCGCTGATCGCGGCGGCCGCGGCCCGGGGCCTGCCCGTGATCCTGGCCGAGGCGCGTCTGGCCGATCAGGCCGGCCGCGGCCGCTGGCGCCGCATCCTGGACAGGGGTTTGATGGGCCGCGTCCAGCACGTCCTGGCCCCCGACCAGACGGCAGCGACGACCGCCCGGCAGCTGGGCGCCGATCCTGCGCGGATCGAGGTGACGGGTCCCGTGACCGAAACCCTGCCGCCCCTGCCCGCGAACGAGGCCGAGCGCGCCGCCCTGGCCCAGATCCTGCGCGGCCGCCACGTCTGGCTTGCCGCCTGCCCCACCTTGCCCGAGGCCAAGGCCGCGCTTGCCGCGCATCAGGCGGCGCTGCACCACAACCACCGCTCGCTGCTGGTGCTGGCGGGCCTTCCGCCCGAGACCGTCCCCGAGATCCAGGCCGAGGTCGAGGCGCTCGGCCTGGCCGCCGTCCTGCGGTCCGAGGACGACGACCCCGAGGCCGACGACCAGGTGCTGATCGCCGAGGACAGCTATGAAATGGGGCTGTGGTATCGGCTGGCCCCGGTCTGCTTCATGGGCGGCACCCTGTTCGAGGGACCGTCCCTGCCCCCGCGCCACCCGTTCGAGCCCGCCGCACTGGGGTCCGCCATCATCCACGGGCCGCTGCCGGGCCCCCATGCGGCGGAATGGATCCAGCTCGACGGCGCCTCGGCCGCGCGGCTGGTCGCGGATGCCGAGGCGCTGACCCGCGCCGTCTCGGACCTGACTGCGCCGGACCAGGCGGCGGCGCTGGCGGGCAGCGCCTGGGCGGTCAGCACCGGCGGCGCGGCGGTGCTGCGCCGCATCGCCGACACGGTGATCGCCGCGATGGAGCGCGACGCATGAGCCGGCGCGCCCCCGATTTCTGGTTCCGCCCGGCGGGCCTGCAGGCCCGGTTGCTGGCGCCCCTTGGCGCAGCCTATGCGGCGGCGACGGCCCGGCGGCTGGCGCGCGGGACCCGGAGCCGCGTCGGCGTGCCGGTGATCTGCGTGGGCAACATCAATGCCGGCGGCACCGGCAAGACCCCCACCGTCATCATGCTGGCGCAGCGCCTGCTGGCGCGGGGGATTGAGGTCCATGTCGTCTCGCGCGGCTATGGCGGCACCGAAAAGGGCCCGCTGCGGGTCGATGAGGCGCGCCACAACGCCGCCCAGGTCGGCGACGAGCCGCTGCTGATGGCGGCCTTTGCCCCGGTCTGGGTCTCGGACGACCGGGCCAGCGGCGCGCGGGCGGCTGTCGAGGCCGGGGCGCGGGCGATCCTGCTGGACGACGGCTTCCAGGACCCGGCGCTGTCCCACGACCTGTCGCTGGTGGTGGTCGATGCGGCGCGCGGCTTCGGGAACGGCCTGTGCCTGCCCGCCGGTCCCCTGCGCGAACCCGTGGACCGCGGCCTTGCCCGCGCCGACCTGCTGCTGTCGATCGGCGGACCCGAGGCGCAAGCCCGCTTTGCCGCCGATTGGGGATCGCGCCTGGCCCTGCCGCATCTGCGCGGCCAACTGGTGCCCTTGCGCACCGGGATGGACTGGCAGGGGCTGCGCGTGCTGGCCTTTGCCGGGATCGGCCACCCCGAGAAGTTCTTCGCCACCCTGCGCGCGCTCGGGGCCGAGATCGCGCGGGCCGAGCCGCTCGAGGATCACCAGCCCTTCACCCAGGCCCTGCTGACCCGGCTTCAGACCGAATCGCGCCTGCTGGGCGCGCAGCTTGTCACCACGGAAAAGGACGCGGCCCGCCTGCCCCGCAGCTTTCGCCCCCAGGTCCTGGCCCTGCCCGTGCGGCTGGAGCTTGAGGACGCGGGGCCCCTGGACGACCGGCTGGCCGCCCTGGGGCTGTAGGGGCATGAAAAAACCCCGGCGCGAGCCGGGGTTCCTGCGTCTCAGCCCTGCTTGCCGGCTTCGGCCAGCTTGGCGTCGATGATCTTCTTCATGTCCTCCCACGGCTGGTTCTGGACCTTTTCGCCACCGATGACGAAGCTGGGCGTGCCGTCGATCTTGTCCTCGGTCGCGTGCTTCTGGAAGGTGGCGACCAGGTCGGCGACCTTCTGCTTGTCGGCCCAGCAGGCGTCCATCTGGTCGGGCGTCATGCCGGCCTTGGCGCCGATCTTGCGCAGGTTCGCGGCGATCTCGTCGCCGGTCTTGGCGTCCAGCCAGGTCTTTTGTTCGTCGAACAGCATGCCGGCGACGGGATAGTATTTCTCGTCCCCGCCGCAGCGTGCCAGGATCCCGGCCCACAGGCCCACCGCGTCGAAATAGACGTCGCGCTGAATGAAGCGGATCTTGCCGGTGTCGATGTATTCCGCCTTCAGCTTGGGCAGGTTCTCGTCATGGAAGGCGGCGCAGTGCGGGCAGGTGAAGCTTGCATATTCCACGATGGTCAGCGGCGCGTTCGCCTCGCCCAGGGCGATGTCGGGCAGGACGCGGCCCTCGGGCATCTGCTCGGCGGCCTGGGCGTTCTCGGCGGGCTTGGCGTCCTGCGCCACGGCCGGCACGGCGGCAACGGTCATCGCGGCAACCAGGGCTGCGATCACGGGGCGAAAAAGGGTCATGGATTGGCCTTTCGGTCGTTGGCGTCCCGGCGGGACAGGATGTTCAGGGCCATCTGCCGCATGGCGGCGGAAAGCCGGGGGTCGTCGAAGGCGCGGGCGACCGCCTCGGCCTTTTCCGTCTTGGCGGGATCGGCGGGCACGGCCCGGCGGGGCGCGGGGGCAAAGCCCGCCTGAGCCTCGGCAAAGCCGTTCGCGTCGGCAAATCCGGTCGGCGCCGTCTGGGTCAGGGTGATGCGGGCCACCGCGTTGAAGCCATAGCAGGCATTCACCCGCGCCCGGATCTGGTCCAGCTGCATGGTGATCATGGGCGCCCGCGCGCCCGCGACCAGCAGCACCAGCGTCGCGCCGAAGCCCTTGCCATGGGTGATCTTGACCGGGCGGGTATGGGCGGCAAGCTCCGGGCCCACCACCTCGGGCCAATGGGTCAGCAGGCGGGCGACGGCGAATCCCCGGCCCTCGCCGACCGAGCGGATGCGGTTCGCGACAAGGCTTGCCGCAGCCTCGAACCCGCGCATCCGGCGGCGCGGGGGGGAATCGGCTTTCTTTGGGGCCATGCCGTGACCATATGGTTAGACTGGCGCGCAGAATGGACCCTGCCGCGCCCGGACGCCAGAGCGGAGAGACTGAAAATTGCGTGACCTTCCGGTGATATCGGCCGAGCTTCTGGCCTGGTACGACCGCCATGCCCGCGTGCTGCCCTGGCGGATGCCGCCGGGCGCCGGCGGGGCCGATCCCTATCGCGTCTGGCTGTCCGAGGTGATGCTGCAGCAGACCACCGTGGCGGCGGTGAAGTCCTATTTCGAACGCTTCACCAGCCTGTGGCCGACCGTGGAGGACCTGGCGGCGGCCGAGGACGCCCGGGTCATGGCCGAATGGGCGGGGCTTGGCTATTACGCCCGCGCCCGGAACCTGCTGGCCTGCGCCCGCGCGGTGGCCGCCCGAGGCGGCTTTCCGGATACCGGGGCCGGGCTGGCCGCGCTGCCGGGGATCGGGGCCTATACCTCGGCGGCGATCGCGGCCATCGCCTTCGACCGGCCCGAGACGGTCGTGGACGGCAATGTCGAGCGGGTCGTGGCGCGCCTGTTCGCGGTGGAAACGCCCCTGCCCGGCGCCAAGCCCCGGCTGGTCGCGCTGGCCGAAACGCTGACGCCCCAGGCCCGGCCGGGCGATTTCGCGCAGGCGATGATGGACCTGGGCGCGACGATCTGCACCCCCCGCAGCCCGGCCTGCGGCATCTGCCCGCTGGTCCTGCATTGCGACGCGCGACGCCTGGGCATCGCGGCCGACCTGCCGCGCAAGGCTCCGAAAAAGCCCAAGCCTTTGCGCCAGGGCACGGTCTGGATCGGCCTGACCGCCGACGCCGTCCTGGTCGAGACGCGCCCCGACCGGGGCCTGCTGGGGGGCACGCTGGCCTTTCCCTCGACCGGCTGGGACGGATCGGACCTGCCCCCGCCCGCCCCCGCCGACTGGCAGGAGGTCGGGCTGGTGCGCCATGTCTTTACCCATTTCGCGCTTGACCTGACCGTGATGCGCGCCCGGTTGACCGCGCCGCCGGAACGGGGCACCCTGTCGCCGCTTGGCGCTTTCGACCCCGGCGCGCTGCCGGGTCTGATGCGCAAGGCCTGGTCGCTGGCCCGTCCCGGTGCCAATGGTCCCATGCAAGCCCGCCCTGCGACGACGCGTCCCGCTGGCCAGCCGTCCCCCAACCCTTATGAATGAGCCCATGCAGACTGCCTTTCGCGCCCGCCTGATCGATGCGCTTCCCTTCTGGCTTTCCCTCGGGATGGTGCCGCTTGCCCTGATCGCCATGCGCTGGGGGGGCTGGTGCTTCCTGCTGATGCCGCTTTACGCCTGGTATCTGATGACGGTGCTGGACAGCGTCCTGGGCCTGAACGACGAAAATCCCGATACCGAGACGCCGGAATCGCAGCTGTTCTGGTATCGCGCGATCACCATCATCTGGTTCCCGGTCCAGGCCGCGCTGATCTTTGGCGGCATCTGGTGGGCGACGCGGGGGGGCCTGTCCGGCTGGGAAAGCCTTGGCCTGTTCTTTGGCATCGGCGTCGCCTCGGGGACCATCGGCATCGTCTATGCGCACGAACTGCTGCACCAGAAGAACCCGCTAGAGCGCTGGCTGGGCGACCTGCTGCTGGCCTCGACGCTTTATTCGCATTTCAGGACCGAGCACCTTCTGGTGCATCATTCCTGGGTCGCGACGCCGCGCGACGCGGTTTCGGCCCGCTACAACGAGGGGTTCTTTCGCTTTTTCCTGCGCGTGCTGCGGGAATGCCCGCAAAGCGCCTGGAAGGCCGAGACGCGGCGGCTGGCCCGGGCGGGCCGCTCGTCCCTCGACCGCAGGAACCCGTTCTGGCGCTACGGCGCGCTGCAACTGGGGATGCTGGCGCTGGCCGCGCTGATCGGCGGCTGGTGGGGCGTGGGGCTGTTCGTCTGGCAGGCCTTTGTCGCGATCTGGCAGCTTGAACTGACGAACTATGTCGAACACTACGGGCTGAGCCGCAAGCACCTGGGCGATGGCCGATACGAACACGTCATGCCGCGCCACAGCTGGAACAGCTCGCACACCGCGACGAACTGGCTGCTGATCAACCTGCAGCGCCATTCGGACCATCATTACAAGCCCGATCGGCGCTTTCCCCTGCTGCAGACCTATTCCCAGGACGAGGCTCCGCAGCTGCCGATGGGCTATCCCGCGATGACCTTCCTGGCCATGGTCCCGCCCCTGTGGCGGCGGCGGATGAACCCGCGCGTGCGCGCCTGGCGCCGGCAGTTCTATCCCGAGGTCGAGGATTGGCAGCCCTATAACCGGGGCGCCTTGCCGATGCCCCGCAACGCGCTATGACCCCAGCGCCGCCACGATCAGGTCGACCTGGCGCGCGCCATAGGCGGGATTGGCGTGGCCGTATTCCGTCGATTCGTGCGGGACGTCGCGGCGCGGCTGCATCCGCATGGACCCCCGCATCCATTCCGGCGCGGTGAAGACCTCGTCCAGGATCGTGTCGGCGGGCTGCGGCACATGGCGCGCATCCTGTCCCAGCGCCCGGCGCAGCAGGCGCAGATAGCGGGCGTGATAGGACGCCCCGTCGCCCCGCGCCGCCATCTCGACATGGGGGGCGAAGGTCTGCGGATCGTCGCGGCAATCGGCCGAGGGCAGAACCGTGTCCATGAAGAACACAGGCCCCTGCCCCAGCCCCGCCAGCGCCCGGATCAGCCGCAGCGCCGGCGACCGCTCGATTCGTTGGGCGACCAGCGCATCGGCAAAGCCGGTCGAGATCAGCGTGCAGTCCTCGCCCCGCGCGACTGAGGGGAAATCGCCGCTGCGATGCGTCTCCTGCAGGGCGGGCAGCGAGGAAAAGGACAGGCAGCCCAGCACCACGAAGGCGTCGTAGGCCGCCACCGGCAGGTCGGGCACGCCATTGTAATAGACCATCTTCTTGCGCACGTCGTCATTCGCCGGATGAAAGACGCGGTCGCGCAGGTCGAGTTCGGCGATGGTGTGGCCCGGCATGGCAAAGACGTCGGGCGCAAAGCCCGGCCAGCGGCCGGGGTTGTCGCGCAACGCGATGCGGGGGGCAGCCGTGTGCGAATTGCCCAGGACCAGCACGTTCCGGGGGCTCATTTGCGCATGGCCTCCAGCAGGATCTCCTCGCAGATGACGTCCTCGGCGGCGTCGGCTGCATCGGGGGATGCCACGGCACGGGCCGTCGGCTGCGGGGCAAGGCCGTGGGCGGCCAGAAAGGCCCCCATCACGGCCTGCACGCCCGCTGCCGTCACCTCGCGCAGGTTCGGCTGAAAGAATGCGCCCCGCGCGGCCGGGTTGGTGACGATCTCGTAGGACGGGAAGTAGTCCACATCCGGATGCGCGGTGGCGAATTCGTCGGCTGCGGCGCGCAGCACCGCCTTGGAGCGCGCGGTCGCGGCCAGCACATGCCCGCCCGAGGCCGTGGCCGTCAGCGGCACCGGCGAGACGGTCAGGATCATCCGCATCCCCGGGCTGAACCCCTGCAACAGCGCGCGTGCCCGCTCCAGGTCGGCCAGCACGTCCTGAAAGCCCAGGTTCAGGAACATGTGGCGGTCGGCGTCGAAGCGACCGGCGACCACGCCCGGGCAGGTCGGCCAGACACGCCCGTCCAGCCGATCGGCCCAACATTCCGTCAGCCCGAGCGTAAAGACGAAATGCGTGCATCGCGCAAACAGCGCCGCCACCGCCCGCAGATGCGCGCGCCGCAACGCGAGGACTTCGGCGGCCTGCGCCAGTCCGCCGGGTTCCACCGTGGGACGCAGCGCGTCGTAGAACCGCCCGTCCCGCTGCCAGACCTGCGCCGGATCGACGCGGACCGTGCGCGCATCCTCGATCAACTGGACCAGCTGGCGAGTCGTGTAGATGTTGCCGTAGCGCGCCGAATAGACGCCATAGCCGTAGGCCCGCGCCAGGTCGCGCCCGGCCAGCCGCGGCGGCGGCTCGACATCCAGAACGTTCAGCCCGGCGCCCGCCAGAGCCCGCCCGACATGCTGGGCAAAACAGCTGCCCGCCGTGGCGATGGCGGCGTCGCGGTCCAGCGCGAACTTGGGGCGGTGGATGTCGTGGGGGGCCGTCGGGTCGGCCTCGGCCACGCCGCTGCGCCAGAAGGCCCTGTCGGAAAGATCGGAATAGGGATGCGACATGGCGCGACCTTCCCACATTCGCCCGGCAACGAAAAGGCCCCGCCGTGCGGGCGGCCGCAAGGCGGGGCAAGGCGGTCCCGCCAGCGGCCGAATGGCGCGGATCGACGGGACCAGGCGAATGCGGGGATCAGTGCGGGCGGCCTTCCTCGCCCTCCATCTCGGCGCGGATCTGCTGGCGCAGGATGTCGATGGGGATCATCTTGCCCTCGCGCCGGAAGTGCCAATAGGTCCAGCCGTTGCAGCTGGGCGCGCCCTCCAGCGCGGCGCCCACCTGATGGATGCTGCCCTTGACGTCGTTGCCGATCAGGCTGCCGTCGGCGCGCACCTTGGCCTTGTGGCGGCTGTTCATCGAATACAGCTCCTCGCCCGGACGCAGCATGCCGCGCTCGATCACCTGGCCGAAGGGCACGCGGGGTTCGGCGCGCTTGGGCCTGACGGTGGCGATCGCTTCGCTGTCCAGACGGCGCACACGGCCGATGCGCTTTTCGGCGACCGCACGATAGGCCGCCTCGCGCTCGATCCCGATGAAGTCGCGGCCCAGCATCTTGGCGACGGCGCCCGTGGTGCCGGTGCCGAAGAACGGGTCCAGCACCACGTCGCCCGGATTGGTCGAGCCGACCAGGATGCGATGCAGCAGGGCTTCGGGCTTTTGCGTCGGATGGGCCTTGGCGCCATCCTCGTCCTTCAGCCGCTCGGCCCCGGTGCAGATCGGCAGCACCCAGTCCGAGCGCATCTGCACGCCCTCGTTCAGGGACTTCAGCGCCTCGTAGTTGAAGGTGTATTTCGCTGCTTCGGACTTCGACGCCCAGATCATCGTCTCATGCGCGTTCGTCAGGCGCTTGCCGCGAAAGTTCGGCATCGGGTTCGACTTGCGCCAGATCACGTCGTTCAGGATCCAGAAGCCCTGGTTCTGCAACTCGGCGCCGACGCGGAAGATGTTGTGATACGAGCCGATCACCCAGATCGCCCCGTCCGGCTTCAGGATGCGGCGCGCCGCCGCCATCCAGTCGCGGGTGAAGCTGTCATAGGCGGCAAAGCCGGAAAACTGGTCCCAGTGGTCGTCCACCGCATCGACGCGGGAATTGTCCGGCCGGTGCAGTTCGCCCCGAAGCTGCAGGTTGTAGGGCGGGTCGGCAAAGATCAGGTCGACGCTGTTTTCGGGCAGCGCGTTCATCACCTCGACGCAATCTCCCGCCAGGATCTGGTTCAACGGAAGGGGTCGCACAGCAGGGCGGATCTTGGTTTCGGTTTTCGTCATCGCTGCCTCAAAGTCCCGGCAGTCTGGCGCCGTGGTTGCCGGCAATGATGATTCAGACCCGATTCGCCGTCAAATTCTTTATTGAATCAACAGCTTGCTATTTCGGCTTTACACAAGATATTGTGGACGGGCGCAAAGCTGCGTCTATGGTATGGGGTTATCCCCAGATCCAGCAGCGCCTGCCGATGTGCCGGCGTCGGATAACCGGCGTTGACGTCCCAGCCATAGCCGGGATGCTGTTGCGCCAAATCCACCATGATCCTGTCGCGAAAGACCTTGGCGATGATCGAGGCGGCGGCGATCGACAGGCAGCGCGCATCGCCCCCCACCACCGCCTGCCCCGGCAGGTCCAGGTCGCGCGGCAGCATGTTGCCGTCGATCAGCGCCACGCAGGGCCGCCGGCGCAGCCCCGCCAGCGCCCGGCACATCGCCAGGTGCGAGGCGCGCAGGATGTTCAGCCTGTCGATCTCCTCGACGCTGGCATGGGCCACGGCCCAGTCGCAACGGGCCATGATCGCCTCGGCCAGCAGGGCGCGGCGGGAAGGCGTCAGCTTCTTGGAATCGTCCAGCCCATCCGGGATGCAGCGGATGTCCAGGATCACCGCGGCGGCCGTGACCGGCCCCGCCAGCGGCCCGCGCCCGACCTCGTCCACGCCGGCGACATGGCGCGCACCGCGCAGGATCGCGTCCTGCTCCAGCGTATAGTCGGGCCCGCTCATGCGGTGATGGTCACCGGGGCGATGGCGACCTCTTCAAGGTTCAGGCCCTCGCCCTCGCGGTCCACGACCAGGAAATCGGCCGGCCGGTCCAGGGGCGTCAGCACGCCGTGCCAGACCCCGGCGCGCAGGTTCACCCCCATGCCCGCGGGCACAAGGAAGGCCAGCGGCGCACCGGGCCGCCCGCCTTCATCCGGGGCCACGATCGACAGCCAGGGATCGGGCCCCAGCGGCACGAAGGCCTGGCTGCCCAGCGGATGGCGTTCCAGCAGCGTGCAGTCATAGGGCAGGCTCACCGGCTCGGACCGGAAGATCGAGAGGATCGCCTCGCCCCCCGACCGTTCGACGGTGGCAAGCGCGTGATGCCGCTCGCAGCGGCCGGCGTTGATCATCTTGGTGGGCGCCTCGCGCGGGGTCAGCAACTCGCCGAAAGGGGCGAAATCCTGCGCGGTGATGGGCTGGGCCTTGATCGTGCTCATGCTTCTTTCTTGTCCAAATATCCCGCGGGGGTCCGGGGGCGCGAAGCCCCCGGCGCCGCGCTCACAACCGTTCCATCCGTGGCAGGAAGACCGTCAGCAGTCCCATCAGCGGCAGGAAGGAACAGATCTTGTAGACGAACTCGATCCCCTTCGCATCCGCGACCACGCCCAGGACGGCGGCGGCGATCCCGCCCATGCCGAAGGCGAAGCCGAAGAAGATGCCCGCGATCAGCCCCGTCCGGCCCGGCACCAGTTCCTGCGCAAAGACCACGATGGCCGGAAAGGCCGAGGCGAGGATCAGCCCGATGATGACCGTCAGCACCCCCGTCGCCACCAGTCCGACATGGGGCAGGGCAAGCGTAAAGGGCAGGATGCCCAGGATCGAGAACCAGATCACCTTGAGCGGCCCGATCCGGTCTCCGACCAGCCCGCCCAGCATCACGCCCCCTGCCATGCCGGCCAGGAACAGGAACAGCATCAGCTGCGCCTGCTGCGTGCCCAGCTGGAACTTCTCGATCAGGAAGAAGGTGTAATAGCTGGAGATGCTGGCGGTATAGATGTTCTTGGTGAAGGTCAGCAGCGCCAAGACCAGGATCGCCGCCATCACCCTGCCCCGCGTCAGGCCCGGCAGGGCAGCGGGCTTGGCGCCGCCGGCCTTGCGCCGGCCCTCGGCCCAGGTGCCGATGCGCCACAGGATCGCCGAGCCCAGCATCGCCATGGCCGAGAACAGCGCGATCGAGGGCCGGCCCAGCGGCACCACCACGAAGGCGGCCAGCAGAGGGCCTAGGGCCGTGCCGAAGTTCCCGCCCAGCTGGAACAGCGACTGCGCCGTCCCGAAGCGCCCGCCCGAGGCGACGCGCGCCACGCGCGAACTTTCCGGGTGGAAGATCGACGATCCGACCCCGATCAGCATCGCCCCGGCCAGCAGCACCCAGTACTCATGCGCCAGCGCCAGCATCAGAACGCCCACCACGGTCGCCCCCATGCCCACCGCCAGCGAGCGCGGCATCGGGTTCTTGTCCGTCACCGCACCCACCACCGGCTGCAGCAGCGAGGCCGTCACCTGAAAGGCGAAGGTCATCAGCCCGATCTGCCAATAGGACAGCGCGAATTCCTGCCGCAGCAGCGGATAGATCGCAGCCAGCATGGACTGCATGATGTCGTTGATCATGTGGCACAGGCTGATCGCGACCAGCACGGCCCATGCCGTCGTTGCGGGGGCAACGCCCCGATAGGATGTCGCGTCGGCCATTGACCAAACCTCGTGCAGATCGGCGGGACATTCCTCCTCGGTGCCGCAATTGTCAACTCGCCCGCCACGGTGCGGGGGATTTAGGCGGACAGGGGTCTTGACCTCGACCCCCCATTAGTCTCAAAAAGTGAACCGAACAGTTCACATTGTATCAGGCGACAGTCCTGCCTCCGCGATGCATTCGCCCGGATTTTCAAAGCGAAATCGCAGATAGACCGAGTTTCCTTTCATAGCCCCCTCCGCTGATTGGCAGTCCCGATATGTACGAATCCCCTTCTCCGTCCGTCCCCTCCTCACCCGTTTCCCTGCTTGGAAAGAAGCGCAAGGGCATGACCTGGCAGGCCGTGCAGGATATCGTCCTGGAGCGCATCCAAAGCGGCGTCTGGGCCGAAGGCGCGCTGATCCCGACCGAAACCGAGCTTGCCGCCGAACTGCAATGCGCGCGCGCCACGGTGAACCGCGCCATGCAGGCCCTGGCCGAGACGGGCGTGGTCGAGCGCCGCCGCAAGGTCGGCACCCGCGTCGCCATCCATCCCAGGGTGCAGCTGGTCCGTTCGCTTCTGCGCCGCGAGATCGAGACGGCGGGCCGCGAATACGGCTATCGCCTGATCTCGGCGCAAGAGGACCAGCCGCCCCCGGACGTGGCCGCCGCCATGCTGCTGCGCACCAGCGAGACGCTTTTGCGCAGCCGGTCGCTGTTTCTGGGCGACGGCCAGCCCTATTGCTGCGAGGAACGCTGGACAAACACCTATTCGGCCCCGGGCCTGAGGGCCGATGTGCTCGAGACCACCAGCGCCTGCGAATGGCTTCTGGGGCATGTGCCGCTGAACCGGGCCTCGACCTCGCTGGGGGTGACGCTGGCCGACGACAAGTTGATCGCCCCCGCCCTTGGCGTCCCCGTCGGCGACCCGGTCCTGATGCTTGAGCGACTGGAATGGCTCAACAATATGCCCGTGTCCCATTACCGGCGGTATTTCCCGCCGGACCATCGGTTCGAAGGCGAGGTCTGATCCGCGACCCGGGGCGGCCCAACCTTGGCTTGCCTTGCGCGGGCCAAAGGGTCAAAGCTTTCCCCAACGACAAGAAACCAAGCAAGACGACCGGACCCGAGCATGTTCCACAGCACCCTAGCCGGCGCAGCGATGCGCCTGACGCTTCTTGCGGCGACGATGCTGCCTGCGGCGGCCGTGGCGCAGCAACCGATGATGCTGCTGGAATCGAACCCGCCGCCGCGTCCCCCCGCGCGCGCCGCCGCGGTGACCGCCACGCTGCCCGCGCAGACCGCCGCCACCCCTGCCCCGCCCGCCACCGCCATCGGCACCACGCCCGCCGGCACGGCCGAGCCCGGCCCCCTGGCCTCGATCTCGGCGGCCGAGATCGAGACGGCCACCTACACCGGCGGCGACCTGCCGCCCGGCCAGTCGGCGCTGACGGCCAAGGTCCAGATCCTGCTGGACCGTTCGGGCATCTCGCCCGGCGTGGTCGACGGCTGGCGCGGCGGCATGAGCGAAAGCGCGATCAAGGCGTTCCAGCGCCGTGCGGGCCTGCCGATGACCGGGCGGATGGATTTCGCGGTCTGGGACCTGCTGCACGGCTTTGCCGCCGAGCCGCTGACCAGCGCCTATACGATCGCCCCCGAGGATGCCGAGGGGCTGGTCGACCGCATCCCGACCGACTATGCCGAAAAGGCGGCGATGACCTCGCAAGGATACACCAGCGTTCTGGAAAAGCTGGGCGAGCGGTTCCACATGGACGAAAAGTTCCTGGCCAAGCTGAACCCCGGCATGGCCTTCCGCCCCGGCGAGACGATCAGCGTCACCATGCCCGCCAAGCCGATCCGCGCCACGGTCACGCGCATCATCGTGGACAAGCAGACCCGCCGCGTCGCCGCCTATGATGCGCGCGGCAACCTGATCGCCGACTATCCGGCGACGGTCGGGTCGTCGGACACGCCCTCGCCGCACGGGACGCATGTGGTGAACGCGGTCGCGCTGAACCCGACCTATACCTACAACCCGCAGCGCAATTTCAAGCAGGGCGACAACGACCGCGTGCTGATCGTGCCGCCCGGCCCCAACGCGCCCGTGGGAAATGTCTGGATCGACCTCAGCGAGCCGACCTATGGCATTCACGGAACCCCGACGCCGTCGCAGCTGTTCGTGAACCAGTCGCACGGCTGCGTGCGGCTGACGAACTGGGATGCGTGGGAACTGGCCCATATGGTCAAGGCCAAGGTGACGACGGTCGAGTTCCTGGACCCGGGTGTCAGCATCGCCGACGTGACTGGAACGACGCCCGCGCCCGATGCGGCGACGGTCCTGGCGACCAGCGTGATAGCCGCGACCCGGCCGCCGATGCGCTCGGCCGGCGTCCTGGCGCGGGCGGCGTCAAGCGCCCTGCCTGCCACGGCCGTCGCGGCGACCGGAGCCGTCGCGGCCGCTGCCGCCATCCCCGACCCTGCGGAACCCGTCCCTGCGGCGCCCGCTGACCTCGCACCAGCCGCCGCGGATGCTGCGGCCGGGCCTGCCGTTCCGGCGCCCGCCGCGCCTGCCGATCCCGCCCCGAGCCCCGGCGCCGTCAGCCTGTCCGAGGCGCTGGCCCGGGCCGAGGCGCTGGCCGACGAAATGATCGCCCGGCAGGCCCCGCAAACCGCGCCGGAGGAGCCCGAGTATCCCTCGGACGCGCCCGTGCCTGCGCGGGTGCTGCCCCCCGCAACCGTTGTCCCCGCAACCCCTGCACCGGCGCGATAGGATGCTGCGGGCCGCCCTGCTTGGTCTTCTGCTGACAGGGTTGGCCGGCCCGGGCGGCGCTCAGGACAGCCCACCGGCCCCCCGACCCGCGGCCCCGGCGTCGGAAAGCCCTCGGCCCGAGGCGCGGCCCGAGCGGACCGAGCCGGACACCCTGCCTCTCGAAAAGCCCCAGCCCGCACCCCAGCCCAAGGCACCCGCGCCCCCTGCGCCCGTTCCCGTGCCCGAGCCGATCCCGGAACCACAGGGGCCGCCCGCCCCGCCGCTGCGCGAGACATTGCGCGAAAGCGACTTTGTCCATTCCGTCTGCCTACTGGACCTGTCGCTTCTGGGCGCGGTCTATGACGAGCCCGCGCCCGTCACCGACCCGGTCCAGCGCGATTGCGGTATCGCGCGGCCGATCCTGCTGCATGCGCCCCTGCCGGGGATCGAGATCCCGGGCGGCGCCCTGATGCGCTGCGAAACCGCCTGGCATCTGGCCCATTGGCTGCGCGACTTCGTGCGCCCGGCTGCAGCGACGCTGGGCCAGCCCCCGCTGACCGCGCTGGAGCCGGGATCGGCCTATCAATGCCGGGCGACGGTGGGCGACAAGGACCGGGACCTGTCCGAACACGCCTTCGGAAACGCGCTGGACATTGCCGCCTTCCGCTTCGCTGACGGTAGCCGGATCGAGATCCGGCCCCGCGACCGGGACGGCGACCGGGAGGCCGCCTTTCAGGCGGCGGTCCGGGGCGCGGCCTGCCTGCACTTCACGACTGTCCTGGGCCCTGGGTCGAATGCCGCGCATGGCGACCACCTGCACCTGGACATCAAGGCGCGTTCGGGCGGCTGGCGGCTGTGCCAATAGGCACGTCTAGCGGCGGGCCCGGTCCAGCTGCAGGTAATCCGGCTTGAACCGGGCCATGTGGGCCAGCCGCGACCAGTTCAGGATCTCGACCTGCTGGCCGGTCCAGCGGATCAGCCGGGCGTCGCGCAGGTCGCGGACGGCGCGGTTGATGTGGATGGGCGTATAGCCCAGGATGTCGGCCAGTTCCTTCTGCAGCAGGGGCAGCGTGAAGACGTGGTTCTGCGCCGCCCCCACGCTGGCAAGCCGGGTATAGATCTCGCACAGAAGATGGGCCAGGTGCGCGCTCGAGCGCAGCGAGGCCGCCGCCACCAGCCATTGCCGGTGGACCGCCGCGTCGATCACGGTGGACATCCACAGCAGCCGCGTCAGATGGGGGAAGTTGACCGTGATCTCCTGCAACTCGTCATGGTCGATGAACTCGACCTCGGATGCGCCCATCGAGACCACCTCGTGGTCAAGACACTCCAGCACGAAGCTGTGCAGGTCCACGAAATCGCCGGGGACATGCAGCGCCGTGATCGCCCGTTCGGTCGGGCGGTCGTTCAACATATGCTGGCGGGCCGACATGCCGCGCAGCATCATGCAGCTTTGCCGGGGGGAAACGCCCTTCGGCACGATGATCTCGCCCGGCTTGAAGGCCGCATGGGTGGTCTTGATCGCCCGCAATCTTTCCAGGTCCGACAGGCTGAGTTGATCACGGCGTTGCAGGTATCGCACGAAATATTCAGTAATTGCCATGTCTTCCCTCAATCGAGCCGCAGGAGATTGTCAACTCGTTCCAAGGCGCGCAATCTGAGTTGTAACGTCTTAACTTACATCAATGCCCCTTCGTTTCGGCGATCGCGCACTTTCTTTCCCTCCGGCTCAGCGCGGCGACGGCAGACCCAGGGTTTCGGCCAAGGCGCGAAAGCTTTGCCGCGCATCCGGGCACTTGCGGGTGAAGAAAACGTCCAGCCCCGGGTAAAGCCGGACGGCCTCGTCCAGCTTGGGATCGGCGCCCGAGGCGTAAAGCCCCGCGCGAATCATCAGCTCGGATTCCGCATAGGTGCCCAGGGCGTCGCGAGCCTTGGCGATCAGCGCGTTTTCCTGCGCGCTGGCCGCATGCGGCAGCGAACGCGAGACCGAGCGCAGCACATCCACCGCCGGAAACCGTCCGCGCTCGGCAATGGCGCGGTCCAGCACGACATGCCCGTCCAGCACCCCGCGCAGGATGTCGGCGACCGGCTCCTCCATGTCCGATCCGGCGACCAGCACGCTGAAGATCGCGGTGATGTCGCCCGAACCCTGCGGACCGGGGCCGGATCGTTCCGCCAGCGACATGATCAGATGTGAGGTCGAGGGCGGAAAGCCGCGATAACTGGGCGCCTCGCCGGCGGACAGCGCGATCTCGCGATGCGCCTCGGCAAAGCGGGTGATCGAATCGGCCAGGAACAGGACGTGCCGGCCCTGGTCGCGGAAGTGTTCGGCCACGGTCATCGCGGCCCAGGCGCAGCGCCGCCGCATCAGCGGCGACTGGTCCGAGGTCGCGGCGACCACGACGGCGCGGGCCATGCCCTCGGGGCCCAGGGTTTCCTCGACGAACTCGCGCAGTTCGCGGCCGCGTTCGCCGATCAGGCCGATCACCACCACATCGGCGCTGACCCCCTTGGCCAGTGCCGAAAGCAGCGTGGACTTGCCCACGCCCGAGCCCGCGAAAAGCCCCATCCGTTGGCCTCGCACCAGGGGCAGGATGGTATCGAAGACCGCCAACCCGGTGTTCAGGCGGGCCCCCAGCCGGTTGCGGCTGGCGGCCGGCGGGGGCGGGCTGCGAAAGCCGCGCTCACGCGTGCCGCCGGCTAGGGGCCGCCCGTCCAGGGGCTGGCCGAAGGGGTCGATGATTCGCCCGATCCAGGCGTCCGCCGGGGCCAGCACGGGCGCGAACAGCAGTTCGACCCGCGTCCCGATGGACAGCCCGTCGGTCGGCCCCTCGGGCAGGACGGCCGCGGCATCGGGCAGCAGGGAAACAACCTCTCCGAACAGGGGCGCGCCGGAAGCCGTTGAAAAAATGACCCGATCCCCCAGGGCCGCGTGACCGTTCAGTCCCGCGACCAGGATGATGCCCCCCTGGATCGCGCCGACCCGCCCGAAATAGCGCGCCAGCCGCACCTGCCGCAACCGCGCTGCGGCCGATCGCATCCCGTCCATTCCCGTCCCCCTTTTTTCGCCCCAAGCGGGCAGCTCGAAAGGGTTTCTAAACCTATTGGAGTTAAGACCCGGTTATCGGAACTGAGGAGAAACCTCGATGTTTGACCGAATCGAAACCCTGCGGATGGCCAGCGCCCTGACCGCGCACGCATCGGAACGGCAGAGGCTGATCGCCCGGAACGTCGCCAATGCCGACACCCCCGGCTTTCGCTCCCAGGACCTGGGGCGCTTTGCCGAAACCTATCGCTCCGACGTGGCGACGGAACTGCGCGCGACGCAGCCCGGCCACCTGACCGGCATCACCTGGGGCGGCGACGGGCGGCCAAGGGACGCCGGGGGCGAGCCTGCGCCGAACGGCAACACCGTCTCGCTTGAGGACGAGATGATCCGCACCGCCCAGGCGCGGCGCGAATTCGACCTGTCGCTGGCCGTCACCCGCTCGTCGCTGTCGATGATCCGCACCAGCCTTGGCCGGAGGGCGTGATGACCGAGCCCCTGTCCGCCACCGAAATGGCCGCCTCGGGCATGCGCGCACAGGCGATCCGCCTGCGTCATGTGTCGGAAAACATCGCCAACGCCGATACGCCCGGCTATCGCCGCAAGCTTGTGACCTTCGAGGAGCAGATGGATTTCGGCCGCAGGACCGGCGCGGTCGAGGCCAGTCCGACCCGGCTGGACCAGCGCGAACCGCCCCAGGTCTATGACCCCGCCAACCCGATGGCGGACGAGAACGGCTATTACGACGGCTCGAACGTCGATCTGGTGGTCGAGGTGGCCGACGCCCGCGAAGCCAGCCGCAGCTATGAGGCGAACCTGCGCGTCTTTGAACAATCCCGCCAGATGGGCAGCGCCCTTCTGGACCTGATCCGCCGCTGAAGGGGACGACGATGATTGCCAACCTGAACGCCGCCAGCGCCTATAGCCGCGCCCGGCCGGCCGTCTCTCCGGCCGAGGGGCTGCCGCAAGGTGTCACGAACGCCGCCGCCGATTTCGCCAGGGTGATGGAGCAGGTGGACCGCTCGGCCACCGGCGCGATGACCGGAACCACCGACACGCACCAGCTGGTGCAAAGCATCGCCCAGGCCGAGGTCGCCCTGGAGACCGCGGTCGCCATCCGCGACAAGGTGGTCGAGGCCTATCAGGAAATCCTGCGGATGCCGGTCTGAGCCATGGACGAGAACCTGATCTTCGACCTGACCCGGCAGGCGCTGTGGATCGCGGTGCGGATGTCGGCCCCCATGCTGGCCGTGGCGCTGGTCGTGGGCGTCGTAATCGGCCTGTTCCAGGCGCTGACCTCGGTGCAGGAGATGACGCTGACCTTCGTGCCCAAGATCGGGCTGATGCTGGTCGTCTTCTGGGTCAGCATGAGCTTCATGACCGCGACGCTGGCCGGGTTCTTCACCGACCAGATCCTGCCCCAGATCGCCGGGTCCTGAGGCCATGGACAACGCCATCTATGCCTCGCTGACCCGCCAGTCCGGCCTGATGCGCGAAATGCGCGCGGTCGCCAACAACATCGCCAACGTCAACACCTCCGGCTTTCGCCGCGAGGGCGTGGTGTTTTCCGAATACATGGTCCCTCTGCAGTCGAACGGCGAGACGCTGGCCATGGCCAATGTGCGCGGCCGGATGGTGGACCTGAGCCAGGGCGGCATGACGCTGACGAACGGAGCCTATGACCTTGCCATAGACGGCGACGGCTTCTTCATGGTCCAGACCCCCCAAGGGAACCGTCTGACCCGCGCCGGCGCCTTCCAGCCCAATGCCGAGGGCGAGCTGGTCAACCCCGACGGCTATCCGCTGCTGGACGACGGCCAGGCTCCGGTGGTGATCCCGCCCGGCACCCGCAGCGTCGGCATCGGCGAGGACGGGACCGTCTCGGCCGACGGGCAGCCCATCGGCCGCGTGGGCGTCTTCGCCAGCCCCGACCCCGCGGACCTGCGCCACGTGGGGGGCACGCTGTTCGATCCGGGCCGCGCGCCCGAGCCGATGGACGACGCCCGCATCCGCCAGGGCTTCATCGAGGAATCCAACGTCAACCCCGTCACCGAGATCGCCCGCATGATCGAGGTCCAGCGCGCCTATGAGCTGGGCCAGTCCTTCCTCGACCAGGAAGACCAGCGCATCCGCCAGGCCATCACCTCGCTGACACGATGAAAGGAAGACATCCATGAGGGCCCTGCAGATCGCCGCCACCGGCATGAGCGCCCAGCAGATGCGCGTCGAGGTCATTTCGAACAACCTCGCGAACATGTCGACGACCGGCTACAACCCGCGCCGCGCCGAATTCGCCGACCTGCAATACCAGCAGGCGACGCGGCCCGGTACGCTGACCGCCACCACCGGGGCGATGGTCCCGGCCGGGGTGCAGCTGGGTCTTGGGGTGCGCCCTGCCTCGGTCACGGTCATGCTGGGCCAGGGCTCCCCGGTCCAGACCAACGGCGACCTTGACGTCGCGATCGAGGGGAACGGCTATCTCGAGGTGACGATGCCCTCGGGGATCTCGGCCTATACGCGCGACGGCAGCCTTAAACGCTCGGCCGAGGGGCAGCTGGTGACCTCCGACGGCTATCCGCTGGTTCCCGACATCACCATCCCGCAAGAGACCAGCAGCATCTCGATCAGCCCCTCGGGCGAGGTCATGGCCTATTTCAACGACCAGGTCGAACCCGAGAACCTGGGCCAGATCACGCTGGCGAACTTCGTCAACCCCAAGGGGCTCGAAGCGATCGGATCGAACCTGTTCCTCGAGACCACCGCCTCGGGTGCGGCCCAGGTCGCCGCCCCGGGCGAGGAAGGGCTGGGCACGCTGCGGGCAGGCTATCTCGAGGAAAGCTCGGTCGACCCGGTGCGCGAGATCACCGAACTGATCAAGGCTCAGCGCGGCTATGAGCTGAACTCCAAGGTCATCACCGCCGCCGACCAGATGCTGAGTGCGACGGTGCAGGTCCGATGAGGGTGCTGGTCCTGATCCTGGCGCTGCTGCCGACCCCCACCCTGGCGGGCGAGGTCCTGGCCGCCCGCACCCTGCGCGCAGGCACTGTGCTGGTACCCGAGGACCTGCGGCTGGCCGAGGCCGGCGCCGCTGGACTGGATGCGATGGAGGCCATGATCGGCCAGGAAACCCGCGTCATGGTCACCGAGGGACGCCCCATCGAGCCCGCCTTCCTGCGCGCGCCCCGCATCGTCGAGCGCAACCAGATCGTCGTCCTGGCCTATGACCGGGACGCTCTGCGGATCGAGGCCGAGGGCCGCGCGCTGAGCGACGGCGCCCTGGGCGACACGATCCGCGTCATGAACAACCTCTCCCGCGTCACGGTCAGCGGCCGCGTCGCCGCCGATGGCTCGGTCATCGTCCATTAGAACAAGGAACCGATCATGTGGCAGAATGCCCGTCTTTCCCCCTGCCTGGCGGCAGGCTCCATCCTTCTGGTGCTGGGCGCCTCGGCCTGCGGCCGGGTCGGCCAGGTCGGGCGCGTCCCCCAGATGACCGAGGCCCAGCAAAGCGCCGAGTTCGACGCCATGACCTCGCCCGAGCTGGCCATCGAGACGCTGCCGGTGCGGCCAGACGGGGCGGCGTCGCTGTGGACCACGTCGCAGAATTCGCTGGTCGCCGACCGGCGCGCGGCGAACCGGGGCGACATCCTGACCGTGGTGATCGAGATCAACGACCAGGCCACGATCCAGAACAGTTCGGGCCGCAGCCGCAGCGCCTCGGACAAGGTCAGCATCCCGGCAATGGCCGGCCTGCCCCAACGCATCGACGAGGCCCTGCCCGAAGGCGCCAGCATGGACGAACTGGCCGAGGCCAACGGATCGTCGACCTTCAAGGGCAGCGGCAACATCTCGCGCAAGGACAAGATCACGCTGCGCGTCGCCGCCACCGTGATCGAGCGTCTGCCGAACGGCGTCCTGCGCATCGAGGGCACGCAGGAGGTCCGCGTCAACTACGAGGTGCGCGTGCTGACGGTCAGCGGCTTCGTGCGCCCCTCGGACATCGGGCGCAAGAACGAGATCGCCTATGACCGCATCGCGGGCGCCCGCATCTCCTACGGTGGGCGCGGCCAGATCAGCGACGTGCAGCAGCCGCGCTATGGCCAGCAGATGGCCGACATCCTTCTGCCCTATTAAGCCCGAACGGAATCGCGCGATGAAGAAGATCCTTGTCCTGATCCTTCCGGTGATCGCCTTTCTGGGCGGGGCGGTCGGCGGCGACATGCTGCACGCAGACAAGACATCGTCCGCCGAAGCCGCGGCCCCCGGCCACGAGCCCGCTGCCGGGGGCGGCCACGATGCGGCCGGTGGAGAGGCGGGCCATGACGCGGCGGCCGAGACCGCCGAGGCAACCCCGAGCCACGGCGAAGAGGCGGCGGCCGGCGACTCGGAGGACTGGTTCCATTTCCCGAACCAGTTCTTCGTGCCGATCCTGCGCAACGGCACGACGACGGCGGTGATGGTCATGTCCCTGACCATCGAGATGCCCGCCGAAAAGCGCGCCGACATCGAAGCAAGGGAACACCGGCTGCGCGACGCGCTGCTGAACGCGCTGATGGTGCAGGCGAACACCGGGGGGTTCGACGGCAACTTCACCGCCGAACCGAATCTTGAACGGTTGCGCAAGGCGCTGCTGGCCGCCGCCCAGAAGGCCGCCGGTCCCGAGGTCACGCGCGTCCTGATCGAGGACATTGCCCGGCAGGACCAATAGCGCGGCCTCCGCGCGCGGAAAGCCGGGCCTGATGTTCTCTGGGCGGGCGGAGCGTCGGCTGCGCCCCTGCGACCCTCCCGCTTCGGCGGCGCGGCGCCTCACGCTGGAAAGGCAGGGGCTCTGGCCATGCGCCGCCCGCCGGGTATAGTCGGGTGGGCCAGCTGCGGGATTGCGCCTTGTCTTCGATCATCACCATCGCCATGGCGACCTATAACGGCGCCCGTTACCTGCCGCCGCAGCTGGACAGCATCCTGGCGCAGCAGGGGGTGGAGTGGCGGCTGCTCGTCTCGGACGACGGCTCGACCGACGGGACGCTGGATATTCTGGATGGCTATGCCCGGCGCCATCCGGGGCGCATCGCGGTGATCCAGGGACCGCGCCAGGGAGCCACGCGGAACTTCCTGCACCTGATCGCCAAGGCCGATCCCCGGGGCTGGGTCGCCTTTGCCGACCAGGACGACCTGTGGCGGCCCGGCAAGCTGGCCCGCGCCGCGCGCTGGCTGGAGGGGCAGCAGGGCCCGGCGGTCTATGCCGCGCGGACCACCATCTGCGACGAGGACCTGCGCGAACTGGCCCCCGCCCCGCATTTCCCCGGCCCCTTCGGCTTTCGCAACGCGCTGGTTCAGGCCTGCCTGCCGGGCAACACCACGGTCGCCAACGGCGGCGCATTGCGGCTGATGCAGGCGGCGGCGGGGGCGGCATCGGCGGCCGAAGTCATATCGCATGACTGGTGGGTCTATCAGCTGATGTCGGGCGCCGGGGCGGCGATCCGCCGCGACGCGGCGCAGGTGGTTCTGTACCGCCAGCACCGCGAAAACCTGATGGGGCGCAACGATACCGCCAAGGCGCGCGCGGCGCGGCTGTCGATGCTGTTCGACGGCCGCTTTGCCGACTGGCTGGCGCGCAACCAGCGCGCGCTCGAGCCCGTGGCGGACCTGCTGACCCAGGAAAACCAGGCGATCCTGCAGCGTTTTGGCGCGCTGCTGGAATCGCGCGGACCTCGGGCCCTTTCGGCCGCGCTGGCTCTGGGGCTTTACCGCCAGACGCGGGCGGGAAGCTGGGCCATCCGGGCGGCGGCCCTGGCGGGACGGCTGCGGACGCGGAGCCCCGCGCCGGCGGCTTTCGGCAAGGCTGGTTAAGGCCGCCGCCGGCCGCAACCAGGGCCATTCCCGGCAAACCGGCAACCGAGATCAACCTTTTGATTGCCAATGACAAATGGATCAGGCACTGCCTGCTCGAACCCCGCAGCGACCGTAAACCGACGTAAACGAAAGATAAAATGCCGGGCGATTAGCGAATGACGGCGCGCGCGGAATGGCGCCTGAATAGGGTCAGGCCCGGGATCACCTCGGGCTGTCCCTTTCGCAACCTTCGCCAATGCCATGCTCAGCTATCGTCTTGTCGCGACATATCTCGGGTCGAAGATCCCGTTCGTGACGGCCGTCACCGACCTGCGGATCGTCCAGACCCAATCGGGCCAGATGCTTTATTCCGTGACCCAGATGGGCGGCGGGATCAGCGCCTATCGTCTGGGGGACGCCGACCAGGCGGTGCAGCTTGCCGGGTCGCGCGCCTATGCGCCGGCCCTGGGCTATCTGGACACGCCCCAGCTCTCGGTCGCCCAGATCGGCGGCACGACGGCGGTCTTCGGCACCGGCCTGACCAATGGCACGGCGCTTGGCTTTGCACTGGACGGCCAGGAAAACCTGGCGGGCGGCCTGTCCCTGGCGGGCGCGGGCCGGCTGCCGGGCGACGTGACGATGCTGGGTTCGTTCCAGTCGGCATCGGGGGATTTCCTGTATTCCGCGCGCAACGGCTCCACCGGCTATGACATCTGGCAGGTCAACCCCTCGGGCGCGATCAGCCGGGTTGCCAGCGCCGTCATCCCCTGGGGAAACGAGGGCCAAGGCGCCGAACTCAGCGACATGCAGATGGTCGGGGTCGGCGGGCGAAACTACATGGTGACGACCTCGGCCATGGGCAACTTCGTCGCGATCCAGCAGGTCGGCGCCAGCGGAGCCCTGGGGAATGCCCTGGTCCTGTGGGCAGATCGGGGCGACGGCATCGCGGCCCCCTCGCATCTGGGCACGGTCACGGTCGCCGGGGTCACCTACCTGATCGTGGCCTCGGCGCAAAGCTCGTCGCTGACGACCATGCGCATCACCTCTGACGGCACGCTGGTGCCGACCGACCATGTCGTCGACGAACTGACGACCCGCTTCAGCGGCACCACCGCGCTGGAGACGGTGATGCTGGACGGGCGGGCCCTTGTCTTTGTCGGCGGCAGGGACGACGGCATCTCGGTCTTTACGGTCATGCCCGACGGGCGGCTGCTGCATCTGGCCACCTTGGAGGACAGGGGCGATCGCACGTTGGCCGATGTCTCGGCCATCAGCGCGACGGTGATCGACGGCAAGATCGCGCTGTTCGTCAGTTCCGCGTCCGAGCGCGGCATCACCCATCTGGTCTTCGACCCCGGCACGATCGGCGAGACGCGGATCGTCGGGGCGGGCGAGGTGCGGGGAAGCGATGGTGCCGACATGCTGATGGCAGGGGCCGGGACGTCCGAGCTTCGCGGCGGCGCGGGCGACGACATCCTGGTCGCCGGAAATGCCGGGGTCGGGCTGAGCGGGGGCGACGGCGCCGACCTGTTCGTGATCGGCGCGGCCCAGGGCACCATCATCATCCGCGACTTCGAAAAGGGCGTCGACCAGCTGGACTTTTCAAACCTGGGGATGATCCGCAGCACGCTGCAGCTGTCCTATCGCTGGCAATGGGACGGGATCCGCATCGCCTTTGGCGACACGATCATCATCATCCGCACCCGGGACGGCAGCACGCTGCAGACATCGGATTTCGACAATTCGATCTTTCCGGTGGCGCATTACCAGCCGCCCGCGCCTTCGGCCAACCGGCTGGGGACGGGTCAGGACGACAGGTTGTTCGCGGGTGCGACGGGCGGCGCCATCTATGGCTTCAACGGGTCGGACCTGCTGGGCGGCGGCATCGGCAATGACACGATCCTGGGCGGCATGGGGCTGGACACGCTGCTTGGCGGGCCGGGCCGGGACAGGCTGCTGGGCGAATGGGGCACCGACCTGCTGCGCGGCGGGGATGGCGACGACGAACTGTACGGCGGCGATGCGAACGACACCCTGTTCGGCGGCAACGGGCTCGATGCGCTTTATGGCCAGGCGGGGAATGACCTGATCTATGGCGAGGCGGGCAACGACCTGATCCAGGACTGGCTTGGCGCCAACGTGGTCTGGGGCGGCCTTGGCGACGACGAGATCCGGACCGGCCTGGGCAACGACCGGCTTTACGGCGATGACGGCCGCGACACGATCGACGGCGGCGGTGGCAACGATCTGATCCTGGGCGGCGCGGGCGACGACAGCCTGATGGGCGGGATCGGGTCGGACACCCTGTCCGGCGGCCTGGGCAATGACCTGATCGACGGCTCTGCCGGCAACGACCGGCTCGAGGGCGGGGATGGCAATGACAGGCTTCATGGCGGGCCTGGCCTTGACACGCTGCACGGCGGCGCGGGCGCCGATCTGATGATGGGCGGCCTCGATGCGGACCTGATGGCCGGGGAAGCGGGCAGCGACGTGCTTTACGGTGGCCTTGGCAACGACACGCTGCAGGGCAATGCCGACAATGACAGCCTTTACGGCGAGTCGGGCAACGACCTGCTGACCGGAGGCGACGGCAACGATGTCCTGCTGGGCCATGCCGGGAACGACAGCCTTCACGGCCAGGCCGGCAACGACATGCTGAATGGGCAGGCGGGACTCGATCGGATGTTCGGCGGGGCGGGCAACGACACGCTGTGGGGCGGCGCCGGGAATGACTGGCTGGAGGGGAACGACGGCAACGACCGCCTGTGGGGAGAGGCCGGAAACGACATCCTGCAGGGCGGGGCGGGCAACGACGCGCTGGGCGGGGGGGACGGCAACGACCGCCTGATCGGCGGGCTGGGCAACGACATTCTGGCCGGCTCGACCGGCGACGACATCCTCGAAGGGGGTGACGGGGCCGACCTGCTGCAGGGAGAGGGCGGGAACGACCGCATGCTGGGCGGCACCGGCAACGACACGATCCAGGGCCACACAGGGGACGACCGGATGCTGGGGGGGACCGGCAGCGACCGGATGTTCGGGGGCGAGGGTCAGGACGTGATCCAGGGCGAAGCCGGGTTCGACCTGCTCTATGGCGGCGGCGGCAACGACACCATGCTGGGAGGCACGGAAAACGACCAGCTGTGGGGCGAGGCCGGAAACGACCGCATGGACGGCAGCGCGGGCAGCGATACGCTGAACGGCGGCTTGGGCAACGACGTGCTGACCGATCTTTACGGCAACAACCGGCTGTGGGGCGCGGCCGGGGCGGACGTGCTGCAATGCGGGGCCGGCAGCGACACGCTGTCGGGCGGCGCGGGCGCCGACCGGCTGACCGGAGGGGCCGGCGCGGATGTGTTCCTGTTCACCGCCCCCACCGATTTCGACAAGAGCCGCGATGTCATCACCGATTTCGCGCTGGGGCGCGACCTGATCGACATGCGCGGCCTGGGGCTGAGCTTCATCGACAACGGGGCGTTCAGCGGCGGGCGCCAGGTGCGCAGCGTCCTGACCGCCACCGGCGAAAGCCTGATCCAGGTGGACCTGAACGGCGACCGCACCGCTGACCTGATCATCTCGCTGGGCGCGGGCGGGCGGGCGGATGCCGACGACTTCCTGCTTTAGCCCTGGGTCCCGGTCAGCAGCGCCCCGATCCGCCGCGCCTGCCGGGCCACCAGATCGGCATCGCCCGCCGCCTCGACGTTCAGCCGCACCACGGGTTCGGTGTTCGAGCGGCGCAGGTTGAAGCGCCAGTCGGCGAACTCCAGGCTGATCCCGTCGGTGTCGTCGCGCGACCGGGCTTCTGCGGCATAGGCCGACAGCACGCGGTCGATGGCGGCATCGGGATCGTCCAGGCGAAAGTTGATCTCTCCCGACGAGGGAAAGGCCGCGATGCGCTGCGACAGCAGCTCGGCCAGCGGCTGGCCCTTGCGCGACACCAGTTCGGCCACCAGCAGCCAGGGGATCATGCCGCTGTCGGCAAAGGCGAAGTCGCGGAAATAATGGTGCGCCGACATCTCGCCGCCATAGATCGCGCCCGATTCCCGCATCGCCTTCTTGACGAAGGCGTGGCCGGTGCGGGCCTGGATGGCCTGCCCCCCCGCCTCGGCGATCATGGCGCGGGTATTCATCACCACGCGCGGGTCGTGGACGATGCGCTCTCCCGGGTGCCGCTCCAGGAAAGCGGTCGCGAGCAGGCCGACGATGTATTCGCCCGGAATGAACCGCCCGTCCGCGTCGAAGAAAAAGCAGCGGTCGAAATCGCCGTCCCAGGCCACGCCCAGGTCCGCGCCATGCGCCCGCACGGCATCGGCCGTCATCGGCTGGTTTTCCGGCAGCAGCGGGTTCGGGATGCCATTGGGGAAAGCCGCATCGGGATCATGGTTGATGCGGATGAAGCGCAGGGGCGCGCCGCGCCGGTCCAGCTCCGCCGCGATGGCATCGAAGGTCGGCCCGGCGGTGCCGTTCCCGGCATTGACCAGAATGGTCATCGGCCGCAGCGCCGCGACATCGACGAAATCGACCACGGCGCGGGCATAGCTTTCCCGCGCCTCGGGGAACGGGCGGGCGGTGCCGGGCGTGGCGGGTGAAAACGCACCCGCCTGCGCCAGATCGGCGAGCCGGGCGAAGTCGGTGTCGGGGTCCAGCGGCGCGGCGCCCGGACCCACCAGCTTCATGCCGTTGTAGTCGATGGGGTTGTGCGACGCCGTCACCTCGATCCCGCCATCGGCGCCGTAATGGGCGGTCGCGAAATACATCTCCTCGGTGCCGGCCAGGCCCAGATCGCGCACGTTCGCGCCGCCCTCGGTCAGGCCGCGGATCAGCGCGGCGGCCAGCGCGGGCGAGCTTTCGCGGCTATCGCGGCCCACGATCACCTCGCGCCGGGATGCGGCAAAGGCGCGGCCGACGCGCCAGGCCACGTCCTCGTCCAGGTCGATCCCCAGGCGGCCGCGAATGTCATAGGCCTTGAAACAGTCGATCCGGCGTCGCGTCATGGGCTGTCCTTTCCTTGCCGCCCCTTGGCTATATCAGCTTGGCGGTCTTGAAAATCCGCATCGCGCCCGGCCATAGCCGCAGGAGGTGAAGAAGTGCTCAAGTCCATCCAAATGCTCAGGTGACGCCTTGCGCCCAAGCGGCTAGAAAACAGGCCCAGCACATGAGGAGCCCATGGACAGCAAAGCCCTGATCGCCGCCTATTACGACGCCTTCAACGCCGGCCGCACCGACGAGATGCTGACCTATCTGCATGACGAGGTCGAACATCACGTCAACGAAGGCGGCATCCGCCGCGGCAAGGACAAGTTCCGCGACTTCAACGCCAAGATGACGGAAAGCTACCGCGAGCACCTGACCGACATCGTGATCTTCGCCAACGAGGCGGGCGACCGCGCGGCGGCCGAATTCACCGTGAACGGCACCTATCTGAAAACCGACGAGGGCCTGCCCGAGGCGCGCGGCCAGACATACGTGCTGCCCGCCGGCACGTTCTTCACGATCCGCGACGGCAAGATCGCGCGGGTGACGACCTATTACAACCTGTCGGACTGGACGGCACAGGTTTCGGCGTGACCCTGACACGCATCCTGACGGGCGATTCGGTCGGGGCCGTGCTGGACGACCTGGCACGGCTGCGCATCGCGGTGTTCCGCGACTGGCCCTATCTTTACGACGGCGATCCTGCCTATGAACGCGACTACCTGCGCGCCTATCAGTCGCCCGGCGCGGTGGTGGTCGCGGCCTATGACGGGGCGCGCATGGTCGGTGCCGCGACCGGCGCCCCGATGGAGCATCACGCGGGCGACTTCGCCGCAGCCTTTGCCAACCGCCCTGAAAGGCTTGAGGAAATCTTTTACTGCGCGGAATCCGTGCTGCTGCCGGCGTATCGCGGCCATGGTCTGGGGCACGCCTTCTTCGACGGGCGCGAGGCGCAGGCGCGCGCCCTTGGCCGGCGCTACAGCGCCTTTTGCAGCGTGCAGCGCCCCAAGGACCACCCGCTGCGCCCAGCGGGTTACCGCCCGCTGGATGACTTCTGGCGCAAAAGGGGCTATGAGCCCCTTTCCGGCGTGGTTGCAGAGTTCGACTGGAAAGACATTGACGCGCCGGTTTCGACCCGAAAACCGCTGCAATTCTGGATGAAGACCCTGTGACACGCGAAATCAAGATCGCCGCCGCCGCCTACAAGTTCGACTGGTTCGACGACTTTGACGCCTATCGTGCCAAGCTGACCCGCTGGGTCGAGGCTGCATCCGACTGCGACCTGCTGGTGTTTCCCGAATACGGCGCGATGGAACTTGCGTCGCTGGGCGGCAAGGACATCGCCTCGGACCTCGAAGCGTCGCTGCACGAGGTCGCAAGGGCGCAAGCGGCCCGCGACGCGCTGCATGCCGAGCTTGCAGCCGCGCATGGCATCCACATCCTGGCCGCCTCGGGCCCGGTGTTCGTGGGCGAACGGCCCTTCAACCGCGCCGTCCTGTTCGGCCCGGATGGCGTCATCGGCCATCAGGACAAGCAGATCATGACGCGGTTCGAACGCGAGGAATGGAATGTCGTGGCCAATCCGGGCCTGCGCGTCTTTGACACCCCCGTCGGCCGGCTGGGCATCCTGATCTGCTATGACAGCGAATTTCCCCTGCTTGCGCGGCAACTGGCCGAGGCAGGGGTCGAGGTGATCCTGACGCCGTCCTGCACCGACACGGTCGCGGGCTTCAACCGGGTGCGTATCGGTGCCATGGCGCGGGCGCTGGAAAGCCAGTGCGTCGTCGTCCATTCCCCGACCGTCGGTTCCTGCGACTGGAACCCCGCCATCGACGAGAACCGCGGCCGGGCCGCGATCTATGCGCCGTCGGACGGGCTGTGGCCCGAAACCGGCATCCTGGCCGAGGGCGAGATGGACAAGCCCGGCTGGGTCAAGGCCCGCGTCGACCTGGACCGCGTGCGCGAAAGCCGGCAGGACGGCCGCGTCCTGCCCTTTGCCCATTGGCCCGAAAGCGCCGCCAGCGGGGTCATCTGACGCGCGCTCAGGGCTGCGCCGGCTCGGCGGGCACGCGCCCGTCGGGGGTCGCGTCCGGCGCCTCGCCGCGGGACGCGACGCCGCCCACCGGCTCGGGCCGGGCCAGCCGGTTGTCCTGCCATTCGCCCGAGGCGACCTGCCCCGTGGCATAGCGCATGACCCCCGCGCCCTGCCGCTTGCCCATCACGAAATGGCCCGTGTAGACGTCGCCATTGGCATAGGTCGCAACGCCTTCGCCGTCGATCTCGCCGGCCTTCCAGCTGCCTTCGTAGCGGAACCCGTCCGGCGCGATCAGCCGGCCCTTGCCCTGGCGCAGCCCGGCGACGAAGGACCCGTCATAGGTCGTGCCGTCGGGATAGGTCGCCTGACCCTGGCCCTGGCGCTGCCCGTCGTGCCAGGCGCCGTTATAGACATAGCCGTCGGGATAGGTCATGCGTCCCTGGCCTTCGTTCCGGCCGCGCCGGAACCCGCCCTCATAAACCAGTCCGTTGGCATAGCGGGCGACGCCCTGCCCCTCGATCACGCCGGCCAGCCAGTCGCCGTCATAGCTCGCGCCATCGGGATAGGTGATGATGCCCTTGCCCTCGGGCAGGTCGTTCCTCAGCGCGCCCTCATAGACCGAGCCGTCGGGATAGGTGATGCGGCCCAGGCCCTCCATCCGGCCTTCGACCCAGTCGCCGGCATAGACATAGCCGTCGGTGCCGGTGAAGGTGCCGGTGCCGTGCCGGCGGTCGGCGCGGAAATCGCCTTCGTAGCGGTCGCCGTTGGCATAGGCAGCGGTGCCGCGCCCCTCGCGCCGGCCATTGGCAAAGCGGCCCTCGTAGCTGTCGCCCGAGGGCTGGACCAGCCGCCCCTGCCCCGCCATCTGCCCGGCCATCCAGCCGCCCTCATAGGTCAGCCCATCGGCCATCACCAGCTTGCCCTGCCCCTCGCGCTGGTCGGCCCGCATCTCGCCCTCGTAGGTGGCGCCGTCGGGATAGGTGATCTTGCCGCGGCCTTCCTTGACCCCGGCCTTCCAGTCGCCTTCGTAGCGATAGCCGTTCGGCTGGGTCAGCACGCCCTTGCCATCGTGCAGCGCGTTCAGGAACCCGCCCTGATAGACCGAGCCGTTGGCGTAATGCGCGACACCCTGGCCGGTGATCTGGCCCTCGGCCCAGTCGCCTTCATAGGTGCCGCCATCGGCATAGGTGATCTTGCCCTTGCCATGCGGCTTGCCCTGGGCAAAGGCGCCCTCATAGACCGAGCCGTTCGGGAACCTGGCGACGCCCTGGCCCAGGATCTCGCCCTCGACCCAGTCGCCGGTGTATTCGTAACCCGAGGGCAGGCGATAGGTGCCGCGCCCGTGCTGCTTGCCGCCGCGGAACGTGCCCTCGTAGACGCCGCCGTCGTCGTATTGCTTGGTCACGACACCCTGCGCCGCGGCCATGCCGACCCCGGCCAGCACCATCGCGCAAGCGAACATGGCTGCTTTCATCGGTCTGCCTCCGCCTCGTGCCTTGTTTGCGCCGGGTTTACCGCAAGCGCCGCGGGTCGCAAAGGCCGACTTTCCCTTTGCCCGTCCCTGCCCTATCAACAGGCCCACAGCCGGACAGGAGCACGCGATGACCGACCGATTTCGCATCACGCTTGGGCAGTTGAACCCGACCGTCGGCGACCTGCCGGGCAATGCGGCCAAGGCGCGCGACGCCTGGGCGCAGGCCAGGGCCGCCGGCGCGCAGCTGCTGGCCCTGCCCGAGATGTTCATCACCGGCTACCAGACCCAGGACCTGGTGCTGAAGCCCGGCTTCACCCGCGACGCGATGGCCGCGATCGAAGGGCTGGCGCGGGACTGCGCCGACGGCCCCGCCATCGGCATCGGCGGCCCCTTTGCAGAAGGGGGCAAGCTTTACAACGCCTGGTGGGTGCTTCAGGGCGGCAAGGTGCTGACCCGCGTACTGAAACACGAACTGCCCCACAAGCAGCTGTTCGACGAATGGCGGCTGTTCAATCCCGGTCCGCTTGCCGGCCCCTTCAGCCTGGAAGGGCTGCGCATCGGCAGCCCGATTTGCGAGGACGCCTGGTGGCCCGACGTGGCCGAGACCCTGGCCGAGAGCGGGGCCGAGATCCTGCTGGTGCCGAACGGCAGCCCGTATCACCGCAACAAGCTGGACCTGCGCATGGGCCACATGGTCGCGCGCGTGGTCGAAACCGGCCTGCCGCTGATCTATCTGAACGCGGTCGGCGGCCAGGACGACCAGCTTTACGACGGCGCGAGCTTTGCACTGAACCCGGGCGCGGATGGCGGCGCCGACAAGGTGATGCAGATGGCGCCCTTTGACCAGGCGGTCCTGCATCTGGACCTTGAACGCACGGCCCACGGCTGGCGCGTGGTGCCCGGCCCGATGGAGCATCAGCCCGACGAATGGGAACAGGACTATCGCGCCATGACCGAGGGCCTGCGCGACTACATGCGCAAGTCGGGCTTTCGCAAGGTGGTGCTGGGCCTGTCGGGCGGCATCGACTCGGCCCTGGTCGCCACGATTGCCAGTGACGCCGTGGGGCCGGAAAACGTGCGCTGCGTCATGCTGCCCAGCGAATACACCTCGCAGACCAGCCTGGACGATGCGGCCGATTGCGCGTCCCGCTTGGGCACGCGGCTGGACACCGTGCGCATCGACGGCGCGCGCGACGCGGTGGGCGCGGCCCTGGCGCCCCTGATGGCGGGCACGAGCCCCGACATCACCGAGGAAAACATCCAGTCCCGCCTGCGCGGCGTCATGCTGATGGCGCTGTCGAACAAGTTCGGCGAACTGCTGCTGACCACCGGCAACAAGTCCGAGGTGGCGGTGGGCTATGCCACGATCTATGGCGACATGGCCGGCGGCTACAACCCGATCAAGGACCTGTACAAGACCCGCGTGTTCCGCACCTGCCGCTGGCGCAACGAAAACCACCGCCCCTGGATGCTGGGCCCGGCGGCCGAGGTGATCCCGCCCCGGATCATCGAAAAGCCCCCCTCGGCAGAACTGCGCCCCGACCAGAAGGACGAGGACAGCCTGCCCCCCTACGAGGTGCTGGACGCAATCCTTGAGGGGCTGGTCGAAAAGGACCTGGCGCTGCGCGATCTGGTCGAACAGGGCTTCGAGCCCGAGACGGTCAAGCAGGTCGAGACGCTGCTTTATGGCAGCGAATGGAAACGCTATCAGGCCGCGCCGGGGCCGCGGATTTCCACCAAGGCCTTCTGGCTGGACCGGCGCTATCCGCTGGTCAATCGCTGGCGCGACCGGATATGACCGCCGCCCGGTCGGGCGGATTTGAAGCGTTTTTTCAACAGTTGGGATTCGCCTGACCGGGCGCAAGCGGCTATGCCTGATCGCAGACGGCCGGGCATCGGCCGACGTTTTCAGGCACCCTTCGGCCGGCACCAGCCGCCGTCGCGACCGCGTCGCGACGGCGAATGGCACCGGCCGCCCCTGGCCCAAGGCCCCGCGACCAACCGGAACGAACCCATGTCGACCGACACCACCATCCAAGCCATTTCCCTGGGTTCCTTTGCCGAACTCGACACCGATGAAAAGCAGATGGGGGCAGACAAGGCCGGCTCTCTGGTCGGCAGCAGCTTCGGCAGCAGCACGGCGCCGCTGGCGAACTCGATCCTGCACCTGGGACTGCACGACGCCGATGCCAACGGGTCGCTGGCCTTTGGCAATCACACCGTCGGGGCCGAATACATCACCATCAACGGGACGCGGCAGGCGGTCGATGCTGGCGTTCAGTATCGCGGGACGGTGACCTACATGGACGGCACCTCCACCGCCGGGGTAACGCTGCGGATCATCCAGGACGGCACGGGACAGCTGTATCTGCTGCCGCCGCCCACGGACGCCGGCCGCCCCGAAATCGAGGCGCTGACGCTAAAGCCCATCGCGGCGGTCACGCTGACGGCGGTCAAACAGAACAACTTCGGCGCGCTGATCAGCAGCCGCTATGGCCTGCAAAGTCCGACCTTCCTGTGCTTTCGCCATGGAACGATGATCCTGACCGACCAGGGCGAACGCGCGGTGGAAACGCTGCGCCCGGGCGACCGGGTGATGACCCGCGACCACGGCTGGCAGGCGATCCGCTGGATCGGGTCGCGGCGGGTGGACGGCAGCCTGCTGCGCGCCTTTCCCAAGATGCGCCCCGTGCGCATCGGCGCGGGCACGCTGGGGCCGGACCTGCCCCGGCGCGATCTTTACGTCTCGCAGCAGCACCGGATCCTGGTCGGCTCGCGCATCGCAGAGCGCATCTTCGGCCAGCCCGAGGTGCTGGTTGCCGCCCGGTTCCTGACCGGCATTCCGGGCATCGCGGTCGATGAAAGCGACGATGGCCTGGACTATTTCCACCTGCTGTTCAACCGCCATGAGATCGTGATTTCGGAAGGCGCGCAGACCGAGTCGCTGTTCACAGGGCCCGAGGCGCTGAAGGCCGTCTCGGCCGAGGCGCGGGCCGAGATGCTGGCGCTTTTCCCCGACCTGCTGCGTGGCGATGTGCCGCCGGTGCCCGCCCGCACCATCGCCGCCGGCCGCCAGGCCAGGGAACTGGCCCGACGGCATCAGGCCAACGGCAAGGTCATGCAGGCGGCGCGGGCCTAGACGACCACCGCCATCGCCTGCTGCTGGCCCACGTCGAAGATCCTCCGATAGCGGGCGATATCCTGCGCGGGGCCGGTCGCCTTTTCCGGGTTGTCGGACAGCTTGACCGTGGGATGGCCGTCCGCCGCCACCGCCTTGCAGACCAGCGAGAACGGCGCCAGCCCGTCCCCGGGCACCAACCCGCGAAAGTCGTTGGTCAGCAACGTGCCCCAGCCGAAACTGACCTTGACCCGGCCCTGGAAGCGCAGGAACAGCTCGGACATCTTGTCCACGTCCAGCCCGTCCGAAAAGATGATCAGCTTTTCACGCGGGTCCTCGCCCCGGCTTTGCCACCAGGCGATGGCGGTCTCGGCCCCCTCGGCGGGGTCGCCGCTGTCGATGCGGATGCCGGTCCAGCCCGCCAGCCAGTCCGGCGCCTTTTCCAGGAATCCCTTGGTGCCGTAGGTATCGGGCAGGATGATACGCAGGTTGCCGTCGTGCTCCTCGTGCCAGTCGGCCAGGACCCGATAGGGCGCCTCGCGCAGCTCCTGATCGTTGCGGGCCAGCGCGGCATAGACCATCGGCAGTTCGTGGGCGTTGGTCCCGATCGCCTCGATGTCGCGGCGCATGGCGATCAGGCAGTTCGAGGTGCCGGTGAACCGCTCGTCGCCCAGGCCCTCGATCATGGCCTGCACGCACCAGTCCTGCCACAGGAAGCTGTGCCGCCGCCTGGTGCCGAAGTCAGCGATGCGCAGATCTGGGCCCAGTTCGCGCAGTTGCTCGATCTTTTCCCACAGCCGGGTCATGGCGCGGGCGTAAAGCACCTGCAATTCGAACCGGCCCAGTTCCTTCAGCACGGCGCGCGAGCGCAGTTCCATGATGATCGCCAGCGCCGGGATTTCCCACAGCATGACCTCGGGCCAGCGGCCCTCGAAGGTCAGCTCATACTGGCCGTCGCGCTTTTCCAGCTGATAGGGCGGCAGCCGCAGCCCTTCCAGGAATTCCATGAAATCGGGGCGGAACATCTGCCGCTTGCCGTAGAAGGTGTTGCCGCGCAGCCAGGTGCTTTCGCCCCGCGTCAGCGACAGGCCGCGCACATGGTCCAGCTGTTCGCGCAACTCGCCTTCGTCGATCAGTTCGGCCAGCCGGATGCGGGTCGTGCGGTTGATCAGGCTGAAGGTCACATGCGTGTCGGGGCGGTTGCGAAACACCGACTGGCACATCAGCAGCTTGTAGAAGTCGGTGTCGATCAGCGAGCGCACGATCGGATCGATCTTCCACTTGTGGTTATAGACCCGGGTCGCGATATCCACCGTCGCCGTCATCATAGCAGCCGCACCCCCGCGTCCAGCATGGTCTGCCGCGCCCCCTCGCGCGAGCCGTTCAGGTCGATGGCCCGCGTCGCCGCCTCGATCACCGAGACCTGGAAACCCAGCCGCGCCGCATCGACCGCCGACCAGGCGACGCAGAAATCATAGGCCAGGCCCACGAAATACAGGTCGTCCAGATCGCGTTCGCGCAGATAGCCGGTCAGGCCGGTCGGCGTCTTGTAGTCGTTTTCAAAGAATGCCGAATAGCTGTCGATACCCGGACGAAAGCCCTTGCGGATAACCGCCTCGGCACGCGATGTCTGCAGCGCCGGGTGAAATGCCGCCCCGTCCGAGCCGATGACGCAATGCCGGGGCCACAGCACCTGCGGGCCGTAACCGGTCTGGACCAGCGAAAACGGCTGGGCGCCGGGATGGTTGTCGGCAAAGCTGCTGTGGCTTTCGGGATGCCAGTCCTGGGTCATCACCACATGGTCGAAATCGGCCATCAGCCGATTGATCGGATCGACGATCTCGTCCCCGCCGGCGACAGCCAGCCGGCCGCCCGGACAGAAATCCACTTGAACATCGACGACGATCAGGGTCCGGGGCATGCGCTTCTCCTTTCGGAGATTGGTAGGGGGCGCCCGCCGGGGCGTCAATGCCCGCAGGCTTGATCCGGCAGGCCCGCGCGTCTAAGGCCGGATCATGCTGACCGTCGCCGCGCTTTACCATTTCACCCGCTTTCCCGACCCCGCCGCGCTGAAGCCGCCGCTGGCGCGGCTTTGCTGCGCGCTGGGGGTGCGCGGCACGCTGCTGCTGGCACCCGAGGGGATCAACGGCACCATCGCCGGATCGCGCGAGGCGATCGACGCGGTGCTGGCCCATATCCGCGCCCTGCCCGGCTGCGCGGAGCTGGACTGGAAGGAAAGCGCGGCCGAAACCATGCCCTTTGGCCGCATGAAGGTCCGCCTGAAGCGCGAGATCGTGACCATGGGCCAGCCGGACGTCGATCCTGGCACGGCGGTCGGACGCTATGTCGCGCCCGCCGACTGGAACGCGCTGATCGCGGCGCCCGACGTGGCGGTCATCGACACCCGCAACGACTATGAGGTCGAGATCGGCACCTTCGCCGGCGCCATCGACCCCGGCACCCGCAGCTTTCGCGACTTTCCGGCGTGGTGGCGCGACAATGCCCACCGCTTCGCCGGCAAGCGCATCGCCATGTTCTGCACAGGCGGCATCCGCTGCGAGAAATCCACGAATTTCCTGCTGGGCGAAGGCGTCCCCGAGGTGTTCCACCTGAAGGGCGGCATCCTGAAATACCTCGAGGAGGTGCCCGAGACGGAAAGCCTGTGGCAGGGCGAATGCTTCGTCTTCGACAAGCGCGTCAGCCTGGGCCACGGGTTGCGGCCCGGCCATTACGACCTGTGCCACGCCTGCCGCCGCCCCCTGGCGCCCGAGGACCGCGACCGTCCCGAATACGAGACCGGCGTCAGTTGCCACCGCTGTCACGCCGAATACTCCGACGCCGACCGGCACCGGTTCCGCGAACGCCAGCGGCAGGCCGAACGGGGCGAATGCTTCGGCGAGAGCTGACGGCCAGGCCGCTTCTTTCGTGTCCCAATATCCCGGGGGGCGCCTTGCCTGCCTGCAGGGCGGGCAAGGGGTGGGGGCAGAGCCCCCCTTTACTTCACCTGCCCCACCCGGCCCGCCGCGATGGCGGCCATGTTCAGGATGTCGTTCACCGTCGAGCCGGTCGAGCAGATCTGGATGGCATCGGGCACGCCGGTCAGGATCGGACCGACCACCGTGGCGCCCGCCATCTCTTGCAGCAGCTTGACCGAGATCGAGGCCGAGTGCCGCGCCGGCACCACCAGGACGTTCGCCGGCCCCGTCAGGCGCGAGAACGGGTATTTGGCCGCCTGCACCGGGTTCAGCGCCACGTCCACCGTCATCTCGCCCTCGTATTCGAAATCGGCGCCGCGGCGGTCGAGGACCTCGGTGGCGTGGGCCATCTTGACCGCGCGCTCGCTGACCGGATAGCCGAAGTTCGAGAACGACAGGAAGGCCACGCGCGGCTCGAGCCCCAGGCCGCGGGCGACATGGGCGCCGCGGGTGGCGATATCGGCCAGGTCCTCGGCCTCGGGCCACTCGTGGACCAGCGTGTCGCCGATCAGGATGACGCGGCCGTTGTGCAGGACCGCCGTGATCCCCACCGCCCCCGCCGCCGGGGTCACGTCGAAGACCTTGCCGATCTGGGCCAGCACATGGGCGTTCTTGCGCGTGGCCCCGGTCACCAGCCCGTCACCGTGGCCATGCGCCAGCATCAGCGCGGCAAAGACATGGCGGTCGCGGTTCGCCAGCTTGTTGGCATCCTCGCGGTCATAGCCCTTGCGCTGCAGCCGGTTGTACAGCGTCTGGTGATACTGCTCCAGATGGCGCGAATTCGAGGCGTTGACCACCACGATCTCGCGCGCCGCATCGCCCAGCCCCACCGCATCGAGCTTTTCGCGAACATCCGTCTCGCGCCCGACGACCAGGGACTGGCCCATGCCGCCGCGCTGCCAGGCGACGGCGGCGCGCAGCACGCGGGGGTCGTCGCCCTCGGCAAAGATCATCCGGGCCTGGGCCTGGCGGGCGCGGGCATGGATGCCTTGCAGGATGGCGGCGGTCGGGTCCATGCGCGCCTTCAGCGACTGGACATAGCCCTCCATGTCGATGATGGGGCGACGCGCGACCCCGGTGTCCATGCCGGCCTGGGCGACGGCCGGCGGGATGACATGGATCAGGCGGGGATCGAAGGGAGTCGGAATGATGTAGTCGCGCCCGAACTGCAGCTTGCGGCCATAGGCCACGGCAACCTCGTCCGGCACATCCTCGCGCGCGAGTTCCGCCAAGGCGCGGGCGCAGGCGATCTTCATCTCGTCATTGATGGCGCGGGCGTGGATGTCCAGCGCGCCGCGGAACAGATAGGGAAAGCCCAGGACGTTGTTCACCTGGTTCGGATAGTCGCTGCGTCCGGTCGCCACGATGGCGTCGGGGCGGACGGCATGCGCCTCTTCGGGGGTGATTTCCGGGTCGGGGTTCGCCATGGCGAAGATCACCGGGTTCTCGGCCATGCTTTCCACCATCGCGGGCGTCACCGCCCCCTTGGCCGATACGCCCAGGAACACGTCCGCGCCCTTCATCGCCTCTTCCAGCGTGCGCGCCGAGGTATTGGCGGCGTGGGCGGACTTCCACTGGTTCATGCCCTCGGTCCGGCCCTGCCAGATCACGCCCTTGGTGTCGCACATGATGCAGTTGTCGTGCTGCGCGCCCATGGATTTCAGCAATTCCAGGCAGGCAATGCCGGCCGCGCCCGCGCCGTTCAGCACGATGCGCACGTCCTCGATCCGCTTGCCCGACAGTTCCAGCGCGTTCAGCAGGCCCGCGGCGCAGATCACGGCGGTGCCGTGCTGGTCGTCGTGGAACACCGGAATGTCCATCAGTTCCTTCAGCCGTTGCTCGATGATGAAGCATTCTGGGGCCTTAATGTCCTCGAGGTTGATGCCGCCGAAGGTGGGGCCCATCAGCTTGACGGCATTGATGATCTGGTCCGGGTCTTCGGTGTCCAGCTCGATGTCGATGGCGTTCACGTCGGCGAAGCGCTTGAACAGCACCGCCTTGCCCTCCATCACCGGCTTCGAGGCCAGCGCGCCCAGGTTCCCCAGCCCCAGGATGGCGGTGCCGTTCGAGACGACGGCGACCATGTTGCCCTTGACGGTATAGTCATAGGCGGTCTCGGGGCGCGCGGCGATGGCTTGGACCGGGACGGCGACTCCCGGGGAATAGGCCAGCGACAGGTCGCGCTGGGTGGCCATGGGAGTCGAGGCGACGATGTCGTACTTGCCCGGCCGCGGTTCGAGGTGATAGGCCAGCGCCTCCTCGGGGGTGATCCGGGACCTGTGGGGGGTGTTGTCGTCGCTCATGCGCGTCTCCTCCTGACTTTCCGTCTCATTAGCGCGGAGGACGGCGGGGCAGAAGGGGTTAACGGCGCCCGGACGGGCGCCGGATCAGACCAGCAGCGCCGCCACGACGACGTCGCGATGCAAGGTCAGGGCCAGCGCCGCGCCCAGGACGGCCAGCACGGTCGCGGCGATGTCGTGGCGCGGGTCCCAGGCCTTTTGCCGCCGTGCCATCCAGACCGAAACCGGATAGCAGAACAGCTGCGCGATCGCCTGCGCCGCCAGCAGGCCCATCAGCCCGTAAAGCCAAGCCCCGATCACGACCAGCGTGAAATAGATCAGCGCCCGGCTGGATTGCATGACGAAGAAGGCCCGTGAATCGCCCGCAGCCAGGGCAGCCGTCTCATAGCTCAGCGGGATGATCAGCAGCATTTGGATGCAGGCGATGGCAACCAGGATGCCGCCCGCCCGATGATAGCGCGAATCGTAAAGGGCATCGACCAGCCAGGGCCCGATCAGCGCCAGAACGATCGCCACCACCATCAGCAGGCCCGTAAAGGCCGCCCGGGTGCGGGCCAGCGTCCGAAAGTTCGCGGCGCTGTCGCCGGGCGGGTGTTCGCGGTACATCGGGATGAACAGCCGCCCCGCAATGGCCGTGCCCAGAAGGCCCGGCACCGTGGCCAGGAACTGGCCGATGTTGTAGATGCCCAGGTGGTCCAGCGTCAGCACGCGGCCCAGGATGATCCGGTCGCCTTGGAACAGCAGAAAGCCGCAGATGGTGCTGAAGAAGATCCACTTGCCGAACTTGACGATCTCGTCCCGTGCGGCCTTTTCCATGCGGAAGCGGTCGACATGGCCCGGCAGCATGTAGTGAAACAGCGCCAGCTGGACGAAGGCGCCCAGAACCTGGCCCCAGACCAGCGCCCAGACGCTTTGCAGGATCAGGGCGGCGGCGATGGTGATCAGGATGCCGATCATCTGATTGGCAAGCTCGATCAGCGTCAGGCGGCCGATCTGCAGGTGTCGCCCGGCGCTGTCGATGCGCGTCGGAAAGAAGCCGCCCACCAGCATCGAGATCGCGGCAGCCGGAAAGACCCAGGCGAATTGCGGCGCGTCGTAGAACAGCGCCAGCGGCCAGGCCAGGACGCAGGCCGTGCCGAAGATGATGAAGCCGCGGATGACCTTGATCGTCCAGGCCGTGTCCAGGAAGGCCGGGTCGTCCCCCCGCTTGCTTTGCATGATCGAAGGGCCAAGCCCCATGTCGCTGAACATGTTCAGCCCGATCAGGAAGCTGCCGACCAGGGCCATCAGGCCGAAGTCGTCGGGGCTGAGAATGCGCGTCAGCACCAGGTTCGAGGCGAGCCGCATGATCTGGCCCAGGCCGAAATTGGCCATGGACCAGGCCCCACTGCCCAAGGCGCGCGAGGCGAAGCTTTTGCGCGGAGCGTCCGTCGAGGTGTCGCTCATCTCCAGCCCTCCCTCAGCCCATGCCGGCGGTCGGGGCCGGCACCACGGCCGGCGAGGGCAGGCCCGGGATCCAGCCCAGCAGCCACAGCGCCACGAAGGTCCCCGCGATCAGCAGCAGCAGCATGTAAAGCACCCGCAGGCGCCGCATCCGCAGGTCGCGGGCGCTTGGCCGATAGGGCAGCGCGATGACGGGGCGGGTGCCGGTCGCGCGGGCGAACTGGTCGGTCCGGCGCAGGACGGGGTTCATCAACTCGAGGATGAAAGCGATGGCAAAGGACAGGCCGATGCTGCCCATTGCGCCCAGGGCCGCCTTTTTCTTGCGGCTCGAGATGGCGGGGTATTCCGGCGGCAGGGCGCGTTCCAGCATCACGAAGCGTTCGGCCTGGTCGTTGTTCATCAGAAGCTGCTGGGTCTCGACCTGGGCCAACTGGCGCGAAATCTCGGCGTAGCGGTCCTGAAGCCGGCGCTGTTCGCGCGTCATCGCCTCGAGGTCGCGGGCGACCTGGGGCGCGCGGGCACGGGCGCGGTCGATTTCGTTCCGCCGCTCCTGCACGCGGTTCTTTTGCTGGGCCAGCTGTTCAAGCTGGCTGTCGTAAAGCTGCGCCTCGCGCTCGGTCAGGTTCGAGCTGTTCTCGTCGCCCGCGTTCAGGCGGCGCAGGTTTTCCTCGAGCCGCGCGATCTCGGGATGGTCGGGGGCCAGGGTGCGCCGGGCCTGGGCCAGTTCGATCTCGGCCGTGCGGATCTGCTGGACCAGCGTGGCCGAGGCCCGCGTGTCCGCGGTCAGGCTCGGACGCTCAAGCCCCAGGCGGCTGCGTTGCAGCGCCATGATCTCGCGATCGAGGGTGTTTTCGGATTCGGCCAGTTGCGCCAGTTCGGTCTGCAGGAACTCCTGCGAGCTGGGCAGGGCGTCCTCGTTGCGGGTGCTGAACTCGGCCAGGCGGCGGTCCTGCACGGCCAGCGCCTCGCCCAGGCGCGCCTCCTCGCGCATCAGGTAGTTGCGGGCCTCGACGATGCGGGCCTCGCGGTTTTCGCGGTCGCGGCTGACCACGCTGTCGGCGAAGTCGTTGGCGATGGCCGCCGCCATCATGGCCGTCTCGGCCTGCGAGGTGATGATGATGGCCGCCAGCGACATGCGCGAACCCGCCGCGACCCCCGGGGCCGCGACGCTGTTGATGCGGGTCGAGCTGCGCACCGCGGCGATCTTGTCGGTATCGCTCATCCCCGGGGTGTTCTTGAACATGCCCAGCCGGTCGATCACGTCCAGGATGTTTTCCCGCGCCATCAGCCGCTGTTCGATCAGCTGCACCCGCTGCGACGCGGGCAGCGAGGCGTCGCCCCCCGGGTCCACCGCGGCGGGCATGTCGATCTGGATCACGGCCGAGGCCTCATAGACCCGGGGCGAGGAAACGATCAGATAGAAGGAAAACAGGATGCCCAGCACCACCACCGTCAGCATCAGCGGCAAGCGCCGCCGGATCATCGAGATGATGTCGGCCAAAGATTGAATTGGTCCCAAACGCCTGAATCCCTAATCGCTCGTCAGTCTTCGGATTTGTTCAAAATGAGGCCCAGGACGGGCGGCATGCCGGTCAGCAGCCGCTGCGCCTCGGCCATGTTGGCGGCGGTGTTGCGTCGTCCGTCCGCCACCAGCAGGATCGCGTCGGCCATCGGCAGCGTCGCCAGCGCCTCGTCCTCGGCCAGCAGGGGCCCGGTGTCCATCAGCGCGATCCCCTCGGCGGGCATCGCCTCGACCAGCGACTCGAGCGCCTGAGCCAGACCACGGTCCTGCAAGATCTCGGACGCATCGGGCTCGGCCCGGCCGGGGGCCAGGACAGAGAGGTTCGGCGCCTCTTCCACCAGCCTGATCAGCGTTCCGATCGCGCCACCCGACGTCAGCGTGGCCGACACGGAATCGCAACCCGGGATGCCCAGGGTCGATGCGATGGCGGGCCGCGCCAGGTCCATGTCCAGCAGCATGACCTGGGTGTGCTTCTGCCGAGCCAAGGCCAGGGCCAGGTTGACCGTGACGAAGGTCGCCCCCGCCCCACGGGTCAGCGGCGCCACGGCCAGCTTGCGCCAGCCCCGGTCGCGCATTTCACGCAGAAGGCGTGTGCGCAGGATGGAGAAACGCTGGGCGATGACCTTAGCGTGGTCGTCGTCCGAGGCGCGCGCGCCTTCGCGGCGGATGAACTTGCTCGAGACGGGCTGGCGCGCCGGCGCAAGCGCAGAAACGCCGGCCGGCGTCTCGTCCGGTGTCTTTCCTGTTTCGGCCTGCACCCTGTGGCCCCTCTGCCTCTGGTAGAACGACGACGACACAAGCCACGCACCGGGACGATGACTTTGCCGCTGCGCGCATGGTAACGTCCCCGCCATGAGCGCGACAACCGAAAACCGTCCAGATCACGACAATGCTCGGCAATTCCCCTGCGCGGGTGCGAATCGGGTCACAGCCATCGCCATTGGCCGGAACGAGGGCGAGCGGCTGATGCGCTGCCTGCGCTCGTTGCTGCCGCAGGTCGGGCGGGTGATCTATGTCGATTCCGGGTCGACCGACGACAGCGCCGCCCGGGCCGAGGCGCTGGGGGCCGAGGTGGTGCGGCTGGACATGACGCGTCCCTTTACCGCCGCCCGGGCGCGCAATGCGGGCCTTGCGCTGGTCGCCGAGGCCGATTTCATCCAGTTCGTCGACGGCGACTGCGAGGTCGAGCAGGGCTGGATCGACACTGCGCTGGCGGCGCTGGCCGCCGACCCGCGCCTGGCCATCGTCGCCGGGCGCCGGCGCGAGCTGTTCCCCGACCGCTCGATCTACAACCGCATCTGCGACGACGAATGGAACACGCCGGTGGGCCCCGCCCGCGCGGTCGGGGGCGACATGCTGGTCCGGCGCGCGGCGCTGACGGACATCGGCGGCTTCGATCCCACGCTGATCGCCGGCGAAGAGCCCGAGATGTGCCTGCGCATGGCCCGGGCCGGCTGGACCATCCGGCGGCTGGACGCGCCCATGACGATCCACGACGCGGCGATGACGCGCTTTGGCCAGTGGTGGCGTCGGTCGCGCCGCGCCGGGCACGCCTTCGCCGAGGTCTCGTGGCGTTATCGCGATGGACCCGAGGGGTTCTGGCGGCGCGAGACGCGGCGCGCGGTCCTGTGGGCCCTGGCGCTGCCCCTGGCCATCCTTCTGGGCGCGCTGCTGACGCCCTGGGCCTGGCTGCTGCTGGCGCTTTATCCCCTGCAGGTCGCCCGCATGGCGCTGCGCGACCCCAACCCCCGCGACCGCTGGCGCCGGGCCGGCATGACCATGCTGGGCAAGTTCGCCGAGGCGCGGGGATTGCTGGAATTCCACCTGAACCGCCTGGCAGGCCGCCGCGCCGGATTGATCGAATACAAATGACCCCTTGCACCATCATCATCCCCGCCCATGACGAATCGGCCTATATCGACGGCTGCCTCGACAATCTGCTGGCCCAGGACTACGCCGGGCCGGTCGAGGTCATCGTCGTGGCCAACGGCTGCCAGGACGATACTGCCGACCGCGCCCGCGCCCGCACGGACGACTTCGCCCGACGCGGCTGGTCGCTGCGGGTCGAGGAACTGGCCCAAGGCGGCAAGATCGGCGCGCTGAACCACGGCGACGCCTGCGCCGGCCCGGGCATCCGCTGCTATCTGGACGCGGACCTTCGGATGGCGCCCCGCCTTCTGTCGCGCATGATCGAGGTGCTGGACGTGCCCGAGCCGCGCTATGCCGGCGGCAGGCTGGTCGTGGCGCCCGCGAAAAGCTGGGTGTCGCGCCGCTACGGCCGGTTCTGGCAGACCCTGCCCTTTGTCGCCCGGACGGTCACGGGGGCCGGCCAGTACGGCGTCAATGCCGCGGGCCGGGCCCGCTGGGGGGCGTTCCCGCAGATCATCTCGGACGACACCTACGCCCGGCTGCAATTCGACGAATCGGAACGCATCCTGATCGACGAGCCCTTCTACTGGACCATCGTCGAGGGCTTCGGCACCCTGGTCCGTGTCCGCCGCCGCCAGGACAATGGCGTGGCCGAGCTTGGCCGGCTTTACCCCGAACTGCTGTCGCGCCAGGGCCATGTCCGCCCCGGCAAGGTCGAGCTTCTGCGCCTTGCCGCGGCCGATCCCCTGGGCTTTGCCACCTATGCCGCCGTCGCCCTGGCGGTGCGGCTGGGCCGCAACGACCAGGACTGGGCACGCGGCCGCTAGTCGGGCTTGTCGAAGGCCGCGACCGTTTCCTGCGCCAGTTGCTGCAGGACCTCGACCTGATCCTTGGGAACCGGGGGATAGGCCCCGTATTCGCCCATCAGTTGCCGCGGCAGGCCGACCGGGCTTTTCCCGGTCAGGACGGCATAATGGATCATGGTGACATAGTAGAAACCGGCATCGGTCGGATGGATGTCGTCGCGAAAGAAGTCGCGGATGGAATCGGCCCCGGGCACCCGCCCCTCGGCGATGGCGTCATGCAGCCGCACCATGCCCAGGCCGGCCGGGATCAACTGCATGGGCGCGGCGTCCGCCGGCAGTCCGCCGTTGACCTTGTCCACGATCCCCTGCCATTGCGGCAGATCCGACAGGATCCGGTCGCGCCAGGTCCGGGTCGTCCCGGTCTGCGCGTCGTCGATGTCGTCCCAGGTCTGGTAAAGATAACTTTGCACGCGGGGGTTGGCGTCCAGCGCCAGCTTGACCCAGCGCGCCGCATAGCCCGCGCTGTCGTGATATTCGATGGTCGGAGCCAGCGGCACCCGTTCGGTCAGCACCAGAACGTCGACCGGATGGTCGGGGATCCAGGAGCGCCCATCAACGCCCTGTGCCACGGCGCTTTCCTTCCACTGCACCTCGAGGGGCGCGCCGTTGATGATCTGATACTGGATCGTGGCCTTGGTCACGTCGCGCATCATCTCGGGCAGGGTGGGACTGACAAGGCTGTGACCCAGATAGAAAGCCGTGATTCCCTCGGCAAGAAACTGCAGGACACTCGTCAAAATACAACTCCAAATTGATAACCCGACTCTGGCGAGTGTGGGGGAATGGCCGGCCCGCGACAAGCCAATTCAATTCAAGGTTGTTTCAACTTTTCAAACGCAACCGAGGCTTTGCAGCGGGGCATGCTGCCCGGGTCCGCGCCTCAGCCCAAAAACATTCATAAGTCTTTGAAAACAAACCAACCTATCCTTTTGGGCAACACAGCATTTCGTTCTAGTTTTATTAAAAGTCGCGGCTATACTGCCCGATGTACCGATTACACAGGTTAAAGAAATGCAGCACATCCATAGTTTTGTTGCGCAAGCTGATTTGGACCCCGTTGTTTCCATTCTGCAAAACACTTCCACCGCAACTCCCGAACCCGTCGGCGTAAGCTCTGCCTATGCCCGTTTCATCAAGCGTCCGCTGGATATCGCGGCGCTTCTTCTGGCAGCGCCCATCGTCCTGCCGGTCGTCCTCATCCTGGCGCTGATCGTGGCGTTCCAGGGTGGCAAGCCCTTCTATTCGCAGATGCGGGTGGGCCGCTCGGGCCGCGCCTTCCGCCTGTGGAAGCTGCGCACCATGGTGGTCGATGCCGATGCGCGCCTGGCCGAATACCTGGCCGCCAATCCGGCCGCAAAGGCGGAATGGGACGCGACCCAGAAGCTGAAGAAGGACCCGCGCATCACCCCGGCCGGGCGCTTCCTGCGCAAGACCTCGCTGGACGAACTGCCGCAGCTGTGGAACGTCCTGATCGGGGACATGAGCATCGTGGGCCCGCGCCCGATGATGCTGGACCAGGCGCAGCTGTATCCTGGCGCGGATTATTACCACCTGCGGCCCGGCGTCACCGGGCTGTGGCAGATCTCGGATCGTAACGACAGCACGTTTGCCGCCCGGGCCACCTTCGACGCGAAATATGCCGCAGACCTCAGCTTCGCGGGGGACCTGTCGATCATCGCGCGAACAGTCGGCGTTGTGGTGCGCTGCACCGGCTACTAAGCCACGATCGGGCGGCCTTGGCCGCCCTTTTCTATTTTTCGTGATATTCCATGCACCGATAGCGGCGCCATGCCAGGAACAGCAGCGCCAGCGTACCGCTAAGCGAATACAGCCCCAGCGCCGCCAGCAGCGACAACTCAAGGGCGAACATGCCCCAGGCGGCGCAGACCATCGCGATCACGATTGCTATGGTAACAATGCCGCTCAGCGGAGCCTCCAAGACCTACTCAGGGTTGTCTTGCCAATATAAACCCGAAATGCTACGGAATCTCTACTCTTTTCGTATCATGGCCTATCAAGGCCTGGATTCGCCTAACGGCGTGGTTTGCTAGGCAGAAACCAGCTTAAATCGCCGCTTCTGCGTGCCTCGGGTGTTTGATAAAGGTTTACAGCCTTGCGAATCGGCTATCTCGTCAACACCTACCCCCGCCCCTCGCACAGCTTCATCCGGCGTGAGATTGCGGCGCTGGAAGCCCTGGGTTTCGACATCCATCGGTTTTCCATGCGGGGCGAAGCCCAAGCCCTGAAGGACCCGGCCGACCGCCAGGAACACGACCGCACCGAACGCATCCTTGAGGCGGGCGGCCCGCGCCTGCTGGGCGACCTGGCCCGCGCGGCGGGCGCCAATGCCGGGCAACTGCGCCGTGCCGTTTCCAGGGCCCATGCCCGAGCGCAGGCGGGCGAATCCAGCCTGGCGCGGCAGCTGATCTATCTGGCCGAAGGCGCCCGCATCGCGGCGCGGTCCAAGGCCCTGGGCTTGCAGCACATCCACGCCCATTTCGGCACGAACTCTGCGCGGGTCGCGGGTTTTTCGCGGCTGCTGGGGGGGCCGCCCTTCAGCTTCACGGTGCATGGGCCCGAGGAGTTCGACCGCCCCCAGCCCCTTGACCTTGGGGGCAAGCTGGCCCTGTCCGAGTTCTGCGTGACGGTCAGCAGCTTTGGCCGGTCCCAGATGTATCGCTGGGCCGATTCGGCGGACCTGGACAAGGTCCGGGTCGTTCATTGCGGCCTGGATCTGGACCGCTGGCGCGACCCGGCGCCCATGCCACAGGGGCCGCTGCACCTGGTCGCCGTAGGCCGCTTTGCAGAGCAAAAAGGCTTTGGCCTGATGATCCGGGCCTTTGCCCAGGCGTGGCGCGAAAACCCTGCCCTGCGCCTGTCGCTGGTCGGGGACGGAGAGTTGCGCCCGCTGGTCCAGCAGGTCATCGCGGCCGAGGGCATGGAGCCCGCGGTCTCGCTGCTGGGCTGGCAGGATGAAACGGGCGTCCGGGACGCCATCGACGCGGCCCACGTCCTGGTCACCCCCAGCTTTGCCGAGGGCCTGCCCGTCGTGCTGATGGAGGCCATGGCCCGCGCCCGCCCCGTGATCGGCACCTATATCGCCGGGATCCCCGAACTGGTCCGGCCCGGACAGGATGGTTGGCTGGTTCCGGCGGGGGATGCCGATGCGCTGGCCCAGGCGATGCTGGACGCCGCCGCCTGCGCGCCGCAGGCTTTGTCCGAGATGGGGCAGTCGGCCCTGGCCCGGGTCACGGCCCGTCACGACATTCGCGAATCGGCCCGGCGGCTGGCGGCGCTGTTCACCCGCGCCACAGGCTGATCGCCAGGTAATAGCCAGCGGCCACGCCCCAGCGGCCGCCGATCAGGCGATGCCCCAGGCAGGCCCGGATGCGGTCGCCGCGCACCACCGCCGGCACGGCCGAGAAATCCAGCATCCGGCCGCTTGCCGGATATTGCGCCTTGAACATCGCCTCCTTGCCGCAAAAGACCAGCAGCGGGGCTGGGTTTGCCATGCGATAGGGCATGACCACCTCGGACAACCCTTCGGGCGGGGCACGGTCCAGGGGTTCGATATCCACGCCAACCCAAGGCCCGCCCGGGGGGGCCGCGATGGCGATGCAATGCGCGCCGCTGTGCGACAGGCTGGCGCGCTGCGCCTGCGGCAGGTCCGGGCGTCGGTCCGGACGCTGCGCAATCGGGACGGACGCGGGCCTCTCGTGGCCCGCCTCGGCCAAGGCCCGGCGCAGGGCCATGCGGCCCAAGGCGAATTCGCGCCGGCGCTTGGCGACCGCGCGCGCCATCGCCACCTCCTCGGCCGGAAGCAGCGGATCGGGGTCCTGCGCCAAGGACAGGACAGCGCAACCGAAACCCGGCGGCATCAGGCGCAGCGCCAGATCGCGCAGCGCCTGTTCGGGGTTCACCGGCCCCCGCGCAGCTGCGCCCGCAAGGCCCGGCGCCGGGCCATGGCATCGTCGCCGCCCTGCCCGGACGGCGTCTCTGCGGCGGCGGCGGGTGCTGGCGCCGCGGCAGGAGCCGCTGGCGCGCCCACCGGGGCCGACGCCGGCACCGGCGAGGCGCTGTTGGCCGGGGCCAGCGTGGCGACATGGCGGATGAAATCGCCCATCACCGGAAAGCGGAAGATGTCCGTCACCCCCAGGCGCGGCAGGGCCAGACGGTCGCGCATGGTCCGGTGCAGCTGGATCGCCAGCAGCGAGTGGCCGCCAAGCGCAAAGAAATTGTCCCGTGCGCCGATCTGGGGCACGCCCAGCACCTCGGACCAAAGCGCATGGACCGCCGAAGCCAGTTCCTCGGTGGAAGCGGCGGCCGAGGACGCGGCCGCGGCCTCGACGGCCGGTGCGACCGCGGTCGCGGCGGGGGCGGCACCAGCGGCGCCCGGCACCGGCAGCTGCTTGCGGTCGATCTTGCGGTTCGGGGTCAGCGGCATCCGGTCCAGCCGGATGATCCGGCCCGGCACCATATGGGCGGGCAGATGCGCCACCAGCGCCTCGCGCAGTGCCTTTTCCGCCAGCGACGCATCGCCCGTCACATAGGCCACCAGGCGCTTGTCGCCGGGCGTGTCCTCTCGGACCAGGGCGACGGCCTCGCGCACGCCGGGTTGGTCGGCCAGGGCGGCCTCGATCTCGCCCAGTTCGATGCGGAAGCCGCGCAGCTTGATCTGATGATCGGCGCGGCCGATGTAGTCCAGCCCGCCGTCGTCACGCCAGCGCACCAGATCGCCCGTGCGATAGATCCGCGCACCCCAGGGCGCGCCGCGATCCGCCGGAACGAAGGGATCGGGGCGGAAGGCCGCCTCGGTCAGGTCCGGGCGCTGCCAATAGCCGCGCGTCACCCCGTGCCCGCCGATCCACAGTTCGCCCTGGGCGCCCGGAGCCACCGGCACGCCCTCGGGGTCCAGCACATACAGTTGGGTGTTGGCAATGGGCCGGCCCAGCGTCACCTCGGCCGCTTCGGTCACGTCGGCCACGGTGGACCAGATCGTCGTCTCGGTCGGGCCATACATGTTCAGGATGCGCGCGCCCGTCGCCTTGCGAAGATCGGCCAGCAGCGCGGGGGGCAACGCCTCGCCCCCGACCATCATGCATTTCAGCCCCGCCATGGCATCGGCCACGACCGGGTCCGACACCAGGATCCGCGCCATGCTGGGGGTGCATTGCAGGTGCGTCACCTTCCACCGGCGGATCTGCGCGGCGATCGAGAAATCGCGCGGGTCAAGCTCGGCCTCCACCGGGTTCACCTCGGCCCGCAGCCGCGCGAGCAGCGGAAAGCCCGCGACGACCTGCTCGGGCGCGATGCCATAGTCGATCAGGCAGGCCACCTCGCCCACGCCGATGGTCTTCAGATGCTCGACCCGGGCAATGGCATCGTCCAGCGAGCCGAACAGGCCCGAATCCTCGAAATAGCGCAGGAAGGCGAATTCCAGAATGCCGTCCAGTTCCTCCTCGCTGAGCGAGCCGAGGTCGATGGCCATGGGGTTGGTCATCCCTTCGGGCTTGCGGAAGGCCGGAAAGTCCCAGGCATATTGCTTGACCAGGGCGGCCGCGCTGCGCAGGTAGTTCTTCATCGGCTCGCGGGCGATCTCTCGCGCCGTCTCGCGATCCTCGGCCAGGCAGGTGTGCAGCATCAGCGTGACGGTGAAGTTCGCCGGGTCATGCCCGACCGAGCGCAGCGCCGCGTGATAGTCCTTGATCCGCTGCGCCACCACGTCGATGCTTTGGCCCAGCAGGTGGGTCAGGACGTTCATGCCCAGACGCCCGGCCTCGACCCAGGTGTCGGGGTTGCCGGCGACGGTCATCCACAGCGGCAGGTCCCTTTGCACCGGGCGCGGCTGGGTCACGACGCCAAAGGGTGTGCCATCCTTGCGCGGGAATTCGACCGCCTCGCCGCGCCACAGCCGGCGCAGCTGGTCGATGCCCTGGATCATCGCCGCCTTGTTGGTCGGCGGCGCGTTTTCGGGGCGCAGGATAAAGTCGTCCGGCTGCCAGCCCGAGGCGATGGCCAGTCCCGCCCGGCCGCCGGTCAGGTTGTCGATCACCGCCCATTCCTCGGCCACCCGCGCGGGATGATGCAGCGGCAGCACGCAGCTGCCGGCGCGCACGGAAATGTTCTTTGTCACCGCCGCGACGGCCGCACCGGACACTGCGGGGTTCGGATAGGGTCCGCCAAAGGCGTGGAAATGGCGCTCGGGCGTATAGACCGCGACGAAGCCGTTCTGGTCGGCAAAGCGCGCGCCATCCAGCAGAAGCTGGTATTTCTTGGGCCCCGGCCCGTCGTCGTTGCCCCAATAGAACAGGCTGAACGCCATGCCGCCCTGCACGTCGCGGCGCGGCTGGGCGGGGGCGCTGGACACCGCCAGCCGCGATTCCTCGCCCGCGATCACAAGCCGCAAGCCGCGCGCCAGCGACCAGAAGATTTCCAGCACCGAGATGTCGAAGGACAGGCTGGTGACGGCCAGCCAGCCGTCCCCCTCGGCATGGGGAATGACCGCGTCCATGCCGGCGAAGAAGTTCGCGACATTGCGGTGTTCGACCATCACCCCCTTGGGCCGGCCGGTCGAGCCAGAGGTGTAGATCAGATAGGCCAGGTTCTGCGGCTGAACGCCCGTGGCGGGCGCGGCGACCAGCCCATGCGGCAGGTCGGTCGGAATGGTCACAACCTGTGCACCATGCGTCGGCAGCCGGTCGGCAAGCCCGTCCTGGACCAGAACGACCCGGGCGCCGCTGTCCTGGATGTAAAGCTCGATCCGGTCGGCGGGATAGTCGGGGTCAAGCGGCACATAGGCGCCGCCCGCCTTCCAGATCGCCAGCGCGCCGATCACCAGTTCGGGCGAGCGCTTCGCGAACAGCCCGATCGGCTGGTCGGGACCGACGCCCATCTGCACCAGCCGCGCAGCAAGCGCGTTCGCCGCCCGGTCCAGCTGACCACGGGTCAGCACCCGGTCCTCGAAAATCAGGCCGGGCGCATCAGGATCGGCCGAGGCCCGTTCGGCGATCAGTTCGTGGATGCAGGCCAGGCGCACGTCCACCAGGGTGTCGTTGCGCGTCACCAGCAGGTCCCGCAGCTCGGCCGCGTCCAGCAGCGAGATGTCACGCAACGCCGTGTCGCCGGGCAGAGCCAGGCCGGCGTCCAGGGCGCGGGCGATGCGACCCGCCTGGGCCGGGCTGACGCGGTCCGGGTCGTGCAGCAGGGCCGCGCCACCCTCGGTCAGGGCCACAGTCAGGGCCGCGCCCGCAACGGGTTCCAGGTCGCGCAGGTTGATCGCCAGGTCGGGCGTCGCCGCATCGCGCAATTCGGGCGCGCGCTGGATCAGGTCGGCCAGGAAGTATCCCCGTTTTCCGGCCTCGGCCTGCCGGTCGGCAAGCTGCGCGGCGAGATCGGCCAAAGTCATGGCCGAACGCGCCTCGACCGCCAGCGGCTGCCAGCCGGCTACCAGCGGGTCGCGCGGCGTCTGGGCGGGCAGCAGCGCCAGATCGAACTGCGGCTGCGCGGCCAGCCGCCCCAGCAGCGCCGCGGCCAGCGCCACCCGCTGGTCCGAGGCTCCGGGCATCAAGGCAATCCGCTCCACCCGGCCCGAGGGCTCGCCCTGGATGACGGCCGGGCTCATCCGGGCCAGGCGCCTGCGCCACCAGCCGTCGTGGCGGGCGGCCGCCTCGGCCAGTGCCGTCAGATGGGCGCGACCCTCTGGCGACAGCGGCGGGATCACCGTCCCCAGGGTGGGCAGATCACCGCGAAAGATCAGCCGGACCGCACCGTCGCCCGTGGCGATGGTCGCGATCTCGCCATGATGGGCCAGGACGGTGCCGGGCGCGGCGGTCGCGGGTTCGGTCCCGGCCGAGGCCGTCACCCCCAGCAGCCGCCCGTCCGCCAGCCTGACCTTGGCCTCGGTCAGCGGGTTCCAGTAGCCACCGTGGTCCAGGCCCCGGACCAGCGCGCAGATGCGCCCGGCGGGCTGGGAAAAGTCGATGACCCCGCCGGCCTCGGGACGCTTGTCGCGACCAACGTAGCTGCGCTGCGACAGGTCTTGCGGCACCCGGCGCGGGCCTTCGCCCTCAAGCTGGGCCACGACCTCGGGGAAGCTTTCGGCGGCGCGGGCAAAGCAGCGCGCGTTCAGCGTCAGCGCGGTGTCGTCCGGGCGCATGTCGAACAGGACCTGCGCCAGGATGTCGCCTTCGTCGACGCCACCCTCGATCATGTGCCAGGTGACGCCGTGCTGCGGTTCCTGCCCGATGATCGCCCAGACCGGCGCGTTCAGCCCCGCCAGGCGCGGCAGGGGGCCGTCATGGAAGTTGATCGCCCCCTTGCGCCCGCGCGCCAGCATCTCGGGCTTGAGGATCGACAGGTTCGCGACGCTGAACAGCCAGTCGGCCGCGGGCGCATCCGCCGGCATCGGCGCGTCCTGGTCCTCGACCGCAAGGCCCGCGCCGCGCGCCCAGGCCTGCAATTCGGGGTTGCGCGTCACCACGGCGGCGATGCTGTGCCCGCGGGCCAGCAAGGTCTCGGCCGCGTGGCGCAAAAGCAGCTCGTTACCGACCAGAATCGCGGAAAATTGCGTCATGGCTTACCCTTTTCAACATGAACCGGCCTTGGCTGGCGACGCAAGGCGTGGCGCGTCAGCTGGCCCAGATGGCCCGGCGGAACCCCGGTGTCGCGGCGCTGGACCAGGCAGCGCAGGCGCCAGACCCCCTCGCCCGCCAGGTTCGCCGCGGTGGCCCAAAGGGCGCCCGCACGGCCGTGGTGCTTTTCGAAATAGCGGCGGCGGGAGTCGTACCAGTAATCCGGCACCCGTTGCCATGTCTTCATCCCCGTGCTGGCCGAGCCGATATGCTCGACCTCGCTTTCGACGACGTAATGCGTCTGCCATCCGGCATCGGCGGCGCGCCGGCACAGGTCCGTTTCCTCGAAATAAAGAAAGAAACCTTCATCGAACAACCCGATCCGGTCCAGCACGTCCATGCGGATCATCATGGACGCACCGGCAGACCAGTCCACGCGACCCGATGTCACGGGCTGCGGCATGGCCACCACGCGGTCGCGGAACAGTCGCGTCACCGGGCCGCTGCGGCTGGCCGCCTCGAAGTCGCCGGCGGCCGAGGGAAAGCGAAAGGCGGTCAGGTGCGGTTCGCCATCGGTGCCGCGCAGGCGCGAGCAGGCGATCCCCGCCTCCGGGTGCCGGCCGAGATAGTCGACCAGCGCCCGGATCGCGCCCGGTTGCGGAATGGCGTCCGAGTTCAGCAGATAGACCAGATCCGGCCGCCGCCCGTCGGGCAGGCCCTGGCGGATGCCGTGGTTGTTGCCGGCGCCGAAGCCGCCGTTCCAGCCCGATTGCACGACCGCCACGCGGTCGGCAGGCCAGCCGCGCGCCGCCGCCTCGGCCCGGATCCGTTCGAACGAGCCGTCGCCCGAATCGTTGTCGACGATGGTCACGCCGCCGTCCATCTCCGCCAGTTCGCGCAAGGCGGCATCGGCCGCATTCAGCGACAACTCGGGCGTGCGCCAGTTCAGCACGACGACCTGCACCGCAGGGGTTTGCGTTCCCGCCATGGCCCTACTCCGCCGCCTGGGCGCGGGCCGAGGCCTCGCCGTCCGCATCGCGCAGCAGTTCGCGCAGGACGCTGGCCATGCGGCGGACGTTCGGCTCGAGCACCATCGAATCGTGGTCGCCCGGCACCTCGATCACCCGCAGCTTCGGCATCCAGGGCCCCCAGCCGTTATCCTCGAGCAGGTATTCCCGCGCCGAGGTCACATGCCGCCCGCCCGAAACCCGGAAGCGGGGATCCAGCGGCGGGCGGAACATGGCCACCGGCCCGTCCCACTCCGTCAGCGTCATGCCGGGCAACCAGGACAGGAAGGCCGCCTCGATCGCCAGATCGTGGAAGGCCCCTTCGGCCGCCTGGGCGCCGGCCTCCAGCGCCTGGGTCTTGGCCCGCCGGCTGACTTCATAGCGGATGCGGTCGCCGACCCATTGGCGGATATAGCCGAAACCGCCCTCGCGCGTCTCGGCCAGGCGGATCAGCAGCCGGTCCTTGCGGCTCAGCGGTTCGCGAAGGGGCAGCGGCGTGTCAAGCATGACCAGCATCGCCACCTCCTCGCCCGAGGCGCGCAGCTGCCGCGCCATTTCATAGGCCGTCAGCCCGCCGCCCGAAAAGCCGCCCAGCAGATAGGGGCCCTGCGGCTGCACCTCGCGCAGTTCGGCGATATAGTCGCGCGCGGCATCGGCAAAGCTTTCGTGGGGCTTGTCATCGCCCAGAAGCCCCCGGGCCTGAAGCCCGTAGAACTTGCGGTCCGCCCCCAGGCGCTGCGCCAGCTGACGCAGGTTCATCACGTTGCCGAACATGCCGGCCACCATGAAGAAGGGGGTGCCGTCGCCCCGCCCGCCCATGTCGACCAGGAAGCGGCGCCGCGCACGACCCTCGGCCGCCGGAAGGGTGCGGACATTGTCCGCGACGGGCAGCCGGGGGCCGGTCCGTTCCTCGACCAGGGCGGCGAGTTCGGCGATGGTCGGCGCCTCGAACAGGGTCGAGATCGGCAGGTCCACGTCGAATTTCTTGCGCAACTGCCCGAACATGCGCACCGCGATCAGCGAATGGCCGCCCAGGTCGAAGAAGCTGTCCGCCGCGCCGACCTGGGCGATGCCCAGAAGCTCGGACCAGATGGCGGCAAGCTCCGCCTGGGTGCCAGGCGTGGGTTCGACGAAATCGCTGTCCAGGTCGGGCCGCTCGAACCCGCCCTCGGCCGGGGCGGCATCGGTGACCACCGCCGCCTCGGCCATCAGCGCGTTCAGGTCCAGCGACGAGACATAGACCTGCGACAGCCCGGTCGAGATGGCACGCGACAGCATCGCGGGACCGACCGCCGCCGGGATGCCCTGGCTGATGTTGTGGTGCAGCCGCCGTTCGGCCGGCGACATGCTGCGGCCCGCCTGCGCCCGGCGCGGCTGGGCGCTGATCGCCGCCGTCAGCTTGCGCAGGGCAAAGCCGCGGATTTCGGCGCAGACGGTGCCGTCGGGCGCGGCCAGGGTGATGTCGAACTGCGCCATGCCCAGGGCATCGGTGTTCTCGCCGGCATTGCGGATGCGGCTGACCACCTCGGCCGGAAGCGGCCGGTAAAGCCGGATCGAGCGATAGCCCATCGGCACCCACAGGTGCCCCGGGCCCCAGCCGCGGATCAGCGCCATGGCCCAGCCGGTGGCGATGTCCATCAGCGCCGGATGCGCCAGCCAGCCCTGATCCAGATCGGAACGGAACTCGGGGTCCAGCGCCAGTTGGGCCAGGCCCTCGCCCGCGGACAGGCGGAAACGGCGCAGCACCTTCCAGCGCGGGCCGAAGTCCATCTGCCCCTCTTGCGCCGAAGGCAGCGCCGCACCCTGTCCGTCCTTGTCCCACGGGCCGGTGGTTTCCAGGGGCGCGGGCGCGGCCTCTTGCAGGGGGGCCAGCAGGGCGGTGACATTGGGCGCGCCCTGCGGGTCGTCCAGGATCGTCACCCGCAGGCTGTCGCCCGCCGGCTCGACCCGGGTGGTGACAAGGGCGGTGTCATCGACCAGCACGGGGCGCTGGAACTCCAGGTCGCGGATGACAAACGGCAGCGACAGGCCCGATTCCAGCGCCGCCTCGGCCACCAGCTCGATCCAGCCGGTGCCGGGCATCAGCGCCTGGCCCTGCGCGGTCTTGTGGCCGCCGATGATCCAGTGCTCCATGCGAAGCGCGGTGCGGAATTCGCGCCCGACCGGCATGGGCATGACCTGATCCAGCAGGGGCCGGTCGACGACGGCGCCGGCGGGCGGCGCCTGGTCCAGACCCAGCGCCCGCGCGGCCATGCCGGCATCGGCCCAGACCCCCCAGTTGACCGCGACCACCCGACCCAGCGCCGCCGGCGCAGAACGCGCGACCGCGTTCAGGTATTCGTTCGCCGCCACGTAATCGGCCTGCCCCGCCGGCGCGATCACCGAACTGGTCGAGGCGAACAGCACCGTCAGCTTGGCCGGATCGTCCGCCAGCGCCTCGGCCAGGGCGCGGGTGCCCAGCAGCTTCGGCGCCAGCACATCCCAGCTTTCGTCGTCGGTCTTGGCGGCGATCAGGCTGTCGCGGATCACGCCCGCCGCATGCAGCACCACGTCAAGGCTACCGAAGCGCGCGCGCACCTCGGCCGCGGCGCGGGCCATGTCCTCGGCGCTGGTCACATCGGCCCGGATCGCCAGGACCTGGGCGCCCAGCGATTCCAGGTGCCGGACCGCGGCGGTCACGGGCGCGGCGTCCGTCCGCCCGCGCGTGGTCAGCGCCAGCTTCACCCCGCGCGGCGCAAGCTCGCGCGCGATGGCCTGTCCGATGCCGCCAAAGCCCCCGGTGATCAGGCAGACGGCACCGTCCGGGATGCCCGCCATGCCGTCCTCGGCCAGGGCGACGCGTTCCAGCGACTGTTCAAAGCGGCGCCCGTCGCGCCAGGCGGCCAACGCCGCGCCCGACGGCGCCAGCGCCTCCTCGAGCAGCATGGACGCGGCGGCGTCCTGCCCCTTGCGGTCGGGCAGGCGGATGTCGACCAGCCGCGCCGAAACCTGGGGCATTTCATGGGGCAACACGCGGATCGGACCGGCGGCGCAGGCCTTTTCGGGCGCGCTGGCGGGTTCGCCCGCGACCTGCAGCGCGTCGTTGCAGACTGCGATCAGGTCGAGCCGGGCATCCGGCAGTTCGGTTCCCAGCGCCTGCGCCAGATGCAGCAGGCTGAAATAGCCGCGTTCCAGCTGGCTGTTGAGCAGGCTGGACCCGGCGCGGAAGCTGACCCCGCGGGTCAGCGACCACAGATGCAGGATGCGGTCGGGCACGCGATCCTGCGCCGCAAGCGCGGCCAGCAGCATCTCATAGCCCTCGCGGTCGGATTCGACGGGCAGGGTAAAGCGCCCCTCGCCCTTGTCGGCGAAGGTGTCGGCGATCGAGACCACGGCCACGCCCTGGTCCAGCCCGCGCAGCAGTTCCGCCAGCCGGTCGCCGATGCCCAGATCGTCGGCAAAGACCAGCCAGTTGCGCCGCTGGGATGCGATGGGACCCTTGGGCCCGATCTCGATGGCGGGCGAGTCGAGCTTCCAGGCCGGGCGCCATCCCCAGGCGGCCGGATCCTCGATCCGGGCCAGTTCCGCCTCGGCCTCGGCCACCGCCGTGGTCGAGCGTTCGATGAAATAGCGCTTGCGCTGGAACTGGTAACCCGGCAGCGACAGCCGACGACGCCGCGCACCGCCCCAGATCTGGTCCCAGTCGATATGGCCGCCGCAGGCCCAGACCCGCGCCAGCGCCGCCATGAAATAGGCGTCGTCCGCCGTCGCGTGGTCGCGGTGGCGCAGGGTCGAGATGACCTGCCCCGCATTGACCGCAGGATGCGCCTTGGCCATGGCCTGCATGGCCCGGCCCGGCCCGACCTCAAGGAAGATGCGGTCCGGGTTCTGCGCCAGATGCGCGATGCCGTCGGCGAAGCGCACCGTGCCGCGCAGGTGCTGGACCCAATAATCGGGGCTGGTCGCCTCGGCCTCGGTCAGCGGCTGGCCGCTGCGGTTCGAGATGATCGGGATCTGCGGCGCATTGAGCGGGATCGAGGCCAGATAGGCACGGAATTCGGCCAGGATGCCTTCGAGCATGCGCGAATGGGCCGCGATCGAGATGGCGATGCGCTGGCATTCGACCTCGCGCGCGGCCATGCGGGCGGCGAACTGGTCCAGCACCGCATCGGGGCCCGAGACGACCGACATCGAGGGGCCGTTGACCGCCGCCAGGTCCAGTCCCAGCGCATCCAGTTCGGTCTGGAATTCGACCGGCTCCAGCGGCACGGACAGCATCCCGCCGGCGGGCACGCGGTCGAACAGCAGCCCGCGCAGCCGGACCAGGCCGATGCAATCCTCGAAGCTCATGACCCCGGCGATGCAGGCGGCGGTGTTTTCGCCCATGGAATGGCCGATCAGCGCCGTGGGCCGCACGCCCCAGCTGATCCACAGCTGCGCCAGCGCGTATTCCGTGATCATCAGCAGCGGCAGTTGCAGCGAGGGCTGCAGCAGCCGGCGGTCCGCCTCGGCCTCGGCCCCCGGTTCGGGCAGCCACAGCGCGCGCAGGTCCGTGCCATGCGCCTGCGCCATGTGGTCAAGGCCGCGGTCCATCCATTCGCGGAACACGGGCTCGGTCTGGTAAAGGCCGCGCGCCATGCCGGCGTATTGCGCACCCCCGCCCGGCAGCATGAACACCGGTTCGGCCCCCTCGGCCACCAGCTGATGGTCGAACACCAGCCGGTTGTCGCCCCCGTCCAGCAGTGCCGCAGCCTCGGCCGCGTCATGGGCGACCAGCACCCGGCGGCGGTCGAACTGGCGCCGCCCTTGCGTCAGGGTAAAGGACAGGTCGGCCATGTCGACGCCCGGATTGGCCCGCAGCCAGGCCGCCAGCGCCGCGCCATTGGCATCGACCGCGGCCTTGCTGCGCCCGGACACGGCGACGATATGGAAGGGCCAGTCGGAGTCCTCGGCCGCCACAGGCGCCGGGGGCTGTTCCAGTATGCAATGGGCGTTGGTGCCGCCCACGCCCAGCGAGTTGACGCCCGCCCGGCGCAGGCCCGCAACCGGCCAGTCGCCCAGGCGGTCGTTGACCTGGAACGGCCCGCCCTCGAAGTCGATGGCGGGGTTCGGCGCCTCATAGCCCAGGCTGGCGGGGATGCGGCCGTGATGGACCGCCAGCGCCGACTTGATCAGCCCGGCGCTACCCGCCGCCGTGTCCAGGTGCCCGATGTTGGTCTTGACCGAGCCGATGCGGCAAGGCCCCTGCCGCGTGCCGTCGGACACCCGCGCATAGGCCTGGTTCAGCGCCGCGACCTCGATCGGGTCGCCCAGGGCGGTGCCGGTGCCATGGCATTCCACATAGCCGATGCTGTCCGAGCTGACGCCCGACATCACCAGCGCCTCGGCGATGGCCTGGGCCTGGCCCTCGACGCTGGGCGCCAGGTAGCCGGCCTTGGCCGCGCCGTCGTTGTTGATCGCGCTGCCCTTGATGACGGCCCAGACATGGTCGCCGTCGGCGATGGCATCCCGCAGCCGGCGCAGCACCACGACGGCCGCGCCGCTGCCGAACACCGTGCCCTGCGCCCGGTGATCGAAGGCGTGGCAATGGCCGTCGGGCGACAGGATCTCGTTTTCCTTGTAGAGATAGCCCAGACCATGCGGCATCTCGATGGTGACGCCGCCGGCCAGCGCCATGTCGGTTTCGCCCGAGTTGAGCGACTGGCAGGCCATGTGGATCGCCACCAGCGAGGTCGAGCACGCCGTCTGCACGTTGATCGACGGGCCGGTCAGATCGAAGACATGGCTGACGCGGGTGGACAGGAAATCCTTGTCGTTGCCGGTGTGGCGCAGCAGGAAATGGCCGACGCCATCGACCAGGTCGCGGTTCGAGCAGACGTTCCAGTAGAAATAGCTGCCCATCCCGCAGCCTGCCCAGACGCCGATGTTGCCCGCGAAACGGTCCGGGACATGGGCCGCATCCTCGAGCGCGTGCCAGCAGGTTTCCAGGAACTTGCGGTGCTGGGGGTCCATGATCGCGGCTTCCTTGGGCGAGAGGCCGAAGAATTCCGCGTCGAATTCGTCGTACTGGCCCAGGATCGCCGCCGCCGGCACATAGTTCGGGTCCGACAGCCGCGCCCGCGATTCGCCCCGCGCGATCAGCTCGGCCTGGGGGATGCGCTGGATCGATTCCACCCCCCGGCACAGATTGTCCCAATATTCCGCGACATTGGACGCCCCAGGAAGCTGGGCCGCCATCCCGACGATAGCGATATCGGTTTCGGAAATCTGACTTTCGTCGAAGGCCATGTCATGCCTCTTCAATGTGGACACGTCGTTTCTGGCAGAAATTAATTTAACAACTGTTGCGCGTATCAGGGGATAGCGAATCCGGGTCCTTTGACCAACCTATAAAACCGTCTGGATGCCTGCCTTTTTAGGCAGATACTGCGGGACCGCGGCCGATGTGCCCGTCGCTTCGACGCCGACGAGCAGCCTTCGGGCATTGCCCAGCAGGGCGCCCGCGGCCAGCCAGGTGATGGGCGTCTGCGTCGCGTTGGGAATCAGGTCCAGGCAGTTCATCGCCAGCATCAGCGACAGGCAGCCCAGCGACAGGTATTCCTGCCGCACCGGCCCCCCGCCGCCCTTGGGCATGGCCCGCAGCATGGTGAAGATCGGCACCAGCAGCAGCAGGAAGATCGCCAGATAGCCGTAGATCCCCTTGGCCCCGATCCAGATCACCCACTGCCCGTCCGGCACCGAGCTGAGCCGCCCGTCGTAGGGATCGTAGAACAGCGGCCGCCCCCAGCCGCCCCAGCCGAACAGGGGCCGTTCCAACGCACGCTCAAGAAGCTGCTCTTCGTTGGTCAGGCGAAACTCCAGCGACCGGCCCCGTTCGGGCGAGATGGCCATCGCGGTGTCGAGGATGCCCTGCATGGGCGAAAACGGCGTTGCCCTGAGGGTCGGATAGGTAAAGGCCACCGTGGCGACCAGGGCTGCGACAAGCACCATCAGCCGGGGCCGGGCCAGCGCCACCAGGGGCGCGGCCATCAGCGTCTGGATCAGCGCGCCGGCGGACTTGCACAGCAGGACGATGCAGCCCAGATAGCAAGCGATCAGGATGTTGCGCCCGGTCGGATTGCCCCGCGCCAGGGCGATGGCCGCCAGGAACGCCCACATGGTGATCAGCGCGACCCACAGGGGATGCTCCAGGAACACGATGGGTCGATAGCCGCCATAGCGGATGGTCTGGATGAAGTCGTGCTGGAAATAGCCATAGACGATGATGTTCGTCTGCGGGCTGAAGCGCAGTTCGAACAGCATCAGCGCGCTGTAGCACAGGATCCCCGTCACCAGCGCCTTCAGCAAAAGCTCGGCTCCGCGCTGGTTCCACAGCACGTTGTAGCCCATCAGAAACGGAAGCAGCTGCATGAACAGCACCATCGTGTCGCCCATCCCCTGGGTGATCGACATGTTCGGACGCACGTTGATGCCGTCATACAGCGTGTCGGGATTGGTGATCGTGGTCAGCATGGGGCTGGTGAAGTTCATCACCAGCAGCAGGCTGACGACCAGGCCCATGGGTGGCGGATGCGGGTCGTCGCGGCGCTGGTCGCGGCTCAGGAACAGCATCAGCCCGGCGCAGAGCGCGGGGATCATCGCCTTGTTGATGCCGGGAAACAGCGGCAGGTCGATCTCGATCAGCGGGGGCAGGATCAGATAGCCGGACAGCATCGTCCAGACCAGCGCGCGCTGGTGGTCCATGCGCGAAAAGATCACCGCGGTGACCACCGGCCAGATCAGCAGCATCAGCAGTGCGAATGCGGGCAAAACCCTGTCTCCCTTGGCCGAAGCGGTGCGGCCTGTTGCGGATCCGGGCGGAAAGAAGATTGCATTCCCGGCCCGCGCGACCCATCCTGCCCGCAGTCAAGGCCGGATAGTTCCACATCATGCATTTCAGCTTTCCCGACGGCAATGCCGTTCGGATCAATTGTCCAGATTCCGCATCCCTGCTGTCGCAGGTCCGCACCCGCCTGAGCCGGGGCCAGGGCTTTGCGCTGGCCACGATCAACGTCGACCACCTGCAGCGGCTGGCCGAGGATGCGGCCTTCCGCCGGGCCTATGCGGCCCAGGACCTGGTCTGCGCCGACGGCAACCCTATCGTGTGGCTGTCGCGGCTGGCCGGCAGCCCGGTGCAGCTGGCGCCCGGCTCGGACCTGGTGCTGCCCCTGGCGGCCGAGGCCGCAAGCCTGGGCCTGCCGGTGGCGCTGATCGGCAGCAGCGATGAATCGCTGGCCCTGGCCGCCCGCGCCATGCAGGACCGCGTGCTGGGGCTGACGGTCGCGCTGACCCATGCGCCGGGCTTTCCCTTCGACCCGGACGGAGAGGAGGGCGCCCAGATCATCGACCGCATCCGGGCATCCGGCGCGCGGCTGTGCTTTCTGGCGCTTGGCGCGCCGCGCCAGGAACGCTTTGCCATCCGGGCGCGGGATGCGCTGGGGACCGTGGGCTTCGCCTCGATCGGGGCGGGGCTGGATTTCCTGTCGGGACACCAGAAGCGCGCGCCCCGGCTGGTGCGGCAGGCCAGGATGGAATGGCTGTGGCGGGCGCTGTCGAACCCCCGCCGGCTGGCGCTGCGCTATGCCAAGGGCTTCACGATCCTGCCAGGCCATGCCGTGGCTGCCCTGCGGCAGAGGCGCTCCGGCCCAAACGGCTGAACGCCTGCGCCAGGTGACGCATCCGGGCGTCGAACTCGGCCGCGAAATCGTGCCCCTGGGCATAGGACAGCGCCGCATCCGCCCGAGCCAGCAGCGACGCGCGGTTGCGCTCCAGCCCACCGATCAGCGCGGCCATGGCCGACAAGTCCCCCATCGGCGCGCACCAGCCGCCCCCGCTGTCGGCGACCAGCGCCGCCAGCATCCGGTTGGCAAAGCCCACCACGGGCAGGCCGCAGCCCATCGCCTCGAGATAGGTGCAGGACGGGTCGGACTGCACATGGCAGCTGACGAAAACATCGGCCGTCTGGCGCGACAGAGGCACAAGCCGGGTCTCGAAGGGCACGGGTCCGTGCAGCCTGACCCGGTCCGACAGCCCGCCGGACGCGATGCCTGCGGCGATGTCGTCCTGCAGGCTGCCGGCGCCATAGATGTCCAGCGTGAATGCCACCCCCGCCGCCTGCAACGCGCGGGCCAGGGGAACCAGCAGGTGCCCGCCCTTCATCGGCTCCAGCCGGCCCGAATGGATCAGCCGCAGGGGCTCGCCCCGGGCATGGCGGTCGCGGCGGGCCTGCATGTCCGCCGGGGCCGCCATCATGTCCAGCGTCATGCGGTTGTCCAGATAGCGCAGCGGCAGCGGGTTCAGGCCGGCATAGTCGCGATCCGCGGGAAAGCCGTTCATCTGGATGCCGTCCGCCGCCCGCAGCGCCGCGCGGCGGTGCCGCTCCTGGCGCAGGTTCCACAGCATGGACCACAGCCGTCGGGCCGGACCCCGGCTGCGGTCCAGCCGCGCCACCTGCATCCGGGTGTCCAGCGTGTATTCGATGCCATAGACCACCGACAGGCCCCGCGCCCGCGCGGCCGGGCCAAGGGCCAGCTGCTCGGTCACGTCGGCGGAACACAGCACCAGCCCCGGCCCGTCGCGCAATGCGGATTCCAGCGGCGCATCCGGGGCAAGCAGGGTCGCCTGGAAGGGCAGCGACGCCGGATCGACGGCCGAGGCAAAGGGCAGCCCCTCTGCGCGCGTCTCACGCAGGACGGCGCGGACCGGCCCCGCCCATTGCGCGGCATGAAGCGCCATCCCCGACACGAACTTGTCATCCAGAAGCAGGCGGCCATCGGCCGCACGCCCGGCGGGCACGGCAGCGAAAAGCGTGAGCTCGGGTCGGGCGGACATGGCCATCATCCTTTCGATCGGCATCGCCGTCAGAATGGGGCGAAGGCCGACGGCCAACAATGAAATAATCGCCGTGATTTGCAGGATTGCCGGGGTCCTGTCGGGCCAAAGGGGCGACGGGGCATCGCGGCCCTGTCGCCCGAAGGGTTCAGCGCGCGACCAGTTCCTTGTGGTTGCGCTGGTGCCGTTCCGCCATCTGCCGGGCCTTGGCGCCGGGAACGAAGGGACGGGCCGCCGGGGCGGGCGTCTCGCGCAGTTCCGGGAACAGGGCAAAGATCTCGTCGCGCGCCGCGGCGCCCAAGGCCTTCAGCGCCTCGGCCCCGGTGTAAAGCGATTCGGTCTCGGCCCCGTTCGACAGGACGATCTCGTGCCGGTCGAACAGGATGTGGAAATACTCCACCGTGTCGACGCGAAGCTCCTCGATCCCCTCGATGGCGGTCAGCTGGCGCGCGGCGACCAGAACCTCGGCGGCGCCGAACATGCGCTTCGCGATGGTCGAGCGGACCAGCACCCGATGCTGGGGCGAGACCAGCAGATCCTGCCGCGGCAGCCCCTGCCCCAGCGCGCCGGCCCGGATGCGGATCGGGTTCAGCCTGGGCGCCAGCGCCAGGTCGACGCGGTCCAGCGCCCGGCTGCCGATCCAGCGGATCGGTTGCAGCCCGTTGTCGCGGGTCACGACCAGGTCGCCCGCGCGCAGGTCCTGGACCGCGACCTCTCCGCGCGCCGTCAGGATCATCGTGCCGGCGCAGAAGCAGGGGATGCCGATCGACACCAGCTTTTCGCGGGTCAGGCTGTCGGGATCGACCCCAGCCAGCCACAGTTCCTCGCCATTCGGGAAGGAAATGACGGCATAGGGATTGCCATACTGGTCGGTATCGGCCCGCACCACCACATCGTCCACCTTGATGGGGTTGCCGTCAGCGTCATGCAGGTCGCTGACATCCAGCCGGTCGGCCGGCGCGGGGTTGCCGTCGCTGTCGCGATCCCCGCCCAGCGAGAACGCCCGCACCGAATCCGCGCCGAAGCCATCCTGCAGGACCAGCGTATCCGACGAGGCGTCATAGACGTTGCGCCCCGAAAAGATGTCGCCCGTCATCGAGATGAAGTCATTGCCCTGGCCGCCGCTGATGGTGTCGGCGCCCCAGCCGCCCTCCAGCGTGTCGTCGCCATTGCTGCCGATGATGGAATCGTCGCCCCAGTCGGCGAACACGCGATAGCCGTCCACGTTCGCGTTCGACCCGTCGATCACGTCGTTGCCGTTGCCGGTGCGCATGTTCTGCATGTTCAGGAAACGGATATGCCCGTCAACCCCGCCCAGTGCGTCGATATCGCCCGAACTCGAACTGTCGAAGACCAGATGCACACCCGCGCTGACGCCATTTGCGTCGGGCGTGGTGCATTGCCAGGCATTCAGCGTATTGAAGCCCGCGCCGCCGTCGTAAATGTCATTGCCGACCGAGGCGTTGCTGTTGCCGTTGCCCCAGCGAAAGCCGTCATCGCCGCCCTCGCCATAGGCCACGTCGTCGCCGCTGCCGGTCTCGATGACATCGTTGCCCTCGCCGCCGTGAACCACGTCGTTGCCGCCGCCGCTTTGAATATAGTCGGTACCGGTGCTGCCGTGGATCGTGTCCTCGCCCGCGCCGGAATACAGGCGGATGCCGACCGAATGGATCGGCTGGCCCTGGCTGTTCAGCCCGTCGTGGTACAGGATCTGCGCGCCGCGGGCATCGACCAGGTTGTCGCCATCGCCCAGATAGACACGCTCGATCCCGTCAAAGGAGATCTCGTTGCCCAGCGCGTCGGTCGCCTGGCCGTCTTCGGTGTTGGAATAGGTGACGGTCAGCCCTTCCGAGGTGCCCAGGTTCAGGCCCAGCGAATCGCCGCCGTTGTGGTTGTAGGGGTCAAAGGTATAATTCTCGGAACCGGCGACCGAGGTGACATGCGTATGGCTCTCGTCCCAGACCGGCTGGTGGTCGTCGCCGCCGACATAGACGTCTCGGTCGGTGCCATCGGCCGAGCCGTTCCAGTACAGCTTGTCGGCCCCTTCACCGCCCCTCACCAGGTCGTCGCCCGCACCACCATCTAGGATGTCATTGCCCGCGCCGCCGGTCAGCGTATCGTCGTCAGGGGTTCCGATCAGGGTATCCGCACCATCGGTTCCGTCGATAACTGCCATTACTCGCTCCTGAAAAATCTTTATACAATCCGCCCTGGCCCAGTGACGGGGCTGCCGAATCCCGTCGGCACATATCTGCCGGTGTAAGCCGAATGTCGCCGGAACAAGAGCTATCCTTTTGGACAGGATCAGGGGGTCGCGGCACCTGCCAGCACCAGCCAGCGGCTGCCCTGAGCCGCGATATGGACGGCTTCGCCCGGCTGGGGAAGCCGCGCCGAGGGGGCGTTGAAACGGTCCACGACGACATCCTGCCCGGCCACGCGCAGCCGCAGCCTCTGGACCGAGCCCAGGAACTCGGCCCCCGCCACCTCGGCCGGGATGCCGCTGTCGCCAAGCACCAGCCCCTCGGGGCGCGCGGCCAGCGTCAGCGGGCCGGACGGAACCGCGTGATCCAGCCGCACGTCGACCCCCGCCACGCGCAGATGGCCCGCCGCGCCATCGACCACCTCGGCCGGGAAGCGGTTCAGGGTGCCCACGAAGCCCGCAACGAAATCCGTCGCCGGATGGTCGTAGATCTCGCGCGGGGTGCCGGTCTGGTCGGCCACACCCTGATGCATGACGACGATGCGGTCCGAGATCGACAGCGCCTCCTCCTGATCGTGGGTGACGAAGATGGTGGTGATGCCCAACTGCCGCTGGATCTCGCGGATCTGGTTGCGCAGGGACACGCGGATCTTGGCGTCCAGCGCCGACAAGGGCTCGTCCAGCAGCAGGACGCGGGGGCGCGGCGCCAGGGCTCGGGCCAGCGCCACGCGCTGCTGCTGACCGCCCGACAGCTGCCAGGGATAGCGCCCGCCCAGGTCGGGCAGGCCGATCAGTTCCAGCATCTCGGCCACGCGGGACGCGCGCTCGGCCCGGGCCACGCCCGCGACCTTCAGCCCGAAGCCCACGTTCTCGGCGACCGTCAGGTTCGGGAACAGCGCATAGGCCTGGAACACCATGCCGATGCGGCGCTGGTTCGGGCGCGCCCGCGTGACGTCCTGCCCGTCGATCAGGATGCGCCCGGCGCTGGGGCTTTCGAACCCCGCCACCATGCGCAGCACCGTGGTCTTTCCGCAGCCCGAGGGGCCCAGAAAGGACACGAACTCGCCCTTTTCGACGGACAGGCTGAAATCATGCACCACCTTGGTCGGCCCGAAGGATTTTTGCAGGTGGTCCAGGGTCAGAAAGCTCATCTTTGGGTCCTTCGCACGCCCGCGAGGCGAGAGATCAGTTGCATCAGCCCCATGCAGCCCCAGGTGGCGGCAAAGGCGATCACCGCCAGCGCCGCGGGTTCATAGGCGCGGTTCGCGCCCAGAAGCTGCATGTAGGGGCCGAAGGCCGGGCGGTTCAGCAGCGCCGCCATGGTGAATTCGCCGATGACGATGGCGAATGACAGGAACGCCCCCGACATCACCGCGCCCAGCACATTGGGCAGGATCAGCCGGCCGATGATGCGCGCCCACCCCGCGCCCAGCGATTGTGCGGCCTCGGTCAGCGAGCGCACGTCCATGGTCGAAAGCCCGGTGTCCACCGCGCGGTACATATAGGGCAGCGCCAGGGTGGCATAGCCGCAGAGCAAGAGCAGGTTGGTCCCGCCCGCCGTGCCGGTCAGCGGCAGGATCGAGCTGGTGTTGTAAAGCCGGATATAGCCGAAGACCACGACGATCGCCGGGATGACCAGCGGCAGCAGGGTGATGAACTCGATCACCGGGCGCAGGCGCGGCAGGCGCAGGCGCACCCAATAGGCGGTCGGCACCACCAGAAGCACCCCCAGCACGATGGTCAGCAGCGCCATCATGACCGAATAGCCGAAGGTTTGCCGGAACGCAGGGTCCGACAGGACCGATCGGTAGGCGTCCAGTGAATATTCTCCGCGCCGCATCCGCAGCGAGAATTCGACCGTGCCGATCAGCGGCAGCAGGAAATAGAGCGCGCCAAGGATCAGCGCCGCCCAGGACCAGACCCGTCTCATCGCAGCCACCGCTCGGCGCGGGCGCGCATGACGACATAGGCGAGGTTCGCAAGCCCGGTGATGACGATCATGCCAAAGGCCATGGCATAGCCCAGATGCGGGTCCTGCAGCACGTCGCCCCGGATCTGCGCGAACAGCATGATCGGCACGATGGACAGCGACGAGCCGGTCAGCGCATAGGCCGTCGCCACTGCCCCGAAGCTGTTGGCAAAGAGCAGCGCGAAGGTGCCCAGAAGCGACGGGAACAGGATCGGCAGCGCCACCATGCGCCAGTACTGGAAGGTCGAGGCGCCCAGCACCTCGGCCGCCTCGCGCCATTCGCGCCGCAGCCCCTCAAGCGCCGGGGTGATGATCAGGATCATCAAGGGGATCTGGAAGAACAGATAGGTCAGCGTCAGGCCCCAGAACGACAGCAGGTTGAAGCCCATGGCATAGATGTTGATGCCGAACCACTGCCGCAGCAGCATGGTCACCAGCCCGACCCGCCCCAGCGTCGAGATGAAGGCGAAGGCCAGCGGCACCCCGGCAAAGTTCGAGGCGACGCCCGAGAATGTCATCAGCGGCGCCTTGATCCAGCCGGGCAGGCCGCCCATGACCACGGCGGCCGCCATGGCAAAGCCGATCAGGCAACCCAGCGCCGCCGAGGCCAGCGAGATCTGGATCGAGATCGTGAAACTGTCCACGATGCGCGGTGACCACAGCCCGGCCAGGTTGGCCAGCGTGAACCCGCCCTGCGGCGTCTGGAAGGCGCCGATGACGATGTTCATCGTCGGCAATACCAGAAACAACAGCGCGAAGGCGAAAAAGGGCAGGACGCCCAGCCAGTTCCAGCCCGTTCTCATCTTGTCCCCGTCCGACTGGCCCCGCCCGCTGGGGGCGGGGCCGATGGATCATTCCTTGACCGCGGCCCCGACGACGCCGTCCCAGCCCTCGGTCGCGACCTTCTTGTTGGCCTCCTGCTGCTCCAGCGTCGGGAAGATCGCCTTTTCATAGGCTGCGGCGGGGGGCAGCGCGTCTAGCAGTTCCTGCGGCACCTTGCCCTGCGCGACCAGGTCGTTGAAGCGGATCGGGTGGCAATAGCCCTTGAGCCAGCCCAGTTGCCCCTCGTCGGAATACAGGTATTCCATCCACAGCTTGGCGGCATTCGGATGCGGCGCATAGGCCGAGATCGCCTGGACATAGACGCCTGCGACAACGCCATCCTCGGGGATCACCACCTCGACCGGCGGGTTGCCGTTCAACCCGTCGCGCCAGGACAAAAGGTTGTAATCCCACGCGGTGACGATGGGCGTCGCGCCCTGGGCGATGGTCGCCGACTTGCCGATGACCGGGACGAAGTTGCCGGCCTTGTTCACCTCGGCCATCAGCTCCATGCCCTTCTGGCCCGAAGCCTCGCCCGGCTCGCCGCCATTGGCGATGCCCGCCGCCATGACCGAGATGATCGCCTGGGCCGAGGCGCGCGGATCGCCCGCCAGCGCGAAGGCATTGGCGTATTCCGGCTTGGTCAGGTCCTTCCAGGTCTTCGGCACCGTGTCGATCAGGTCCGAGTTCACGCCGAAGGCCATGACGCCGTAATAATCGCCGTACCAATAGCCGTCGGCGTCCTTGGCATCGTCCGGGATCGAATCCCAGGTCGCGACCTTGTAGGGCTGGATCAGCCCCTCGGCCTTGGCCTGCGGGCCGAAGGACAGGCCGACGTCGATCACGTCGGGCGCCTGCGGGCCCTTGTTGTCCTTGTTGGCGCGGATCGCCTCAAGCTCGTCGGCCGAGCCCGCGTCGGGGTTCAGTTCGTTGACCTTGATCTCGGGGTATTTCGCCTTGAAACCCTCGATCACGCCGCCGTAGTTGCACCAGTCATGCGGCAGGGCGATGGTGGTCAGCATCCCTTCGGCCTTTGCCGCCGCCTCCAGCGCGGCCAGGTCCTGGGCCGAGGCCGCGCCCGGGGCGGCCAGCAGGGTCAGCGCGGCAAGGCCCGCAGCCGTCGATTGAATGGTCATGTGGTCAACTCCGTTCCTGAACGCGCCCCTTGGGCGGCTGGCTGCGACCTAGCCGCCTCGGGTGACAGTGTTGCGACAGGAAGCCGCGCAAGGCAAAGGATTTATCCGCACGCCGGCGCGCTGCCCGCGGCAGGCCGGGCGGTATCAGGGCACCAGCGTGACCGAGGCGCGCATCGGATGCCCGGCTATGTCGTATTCCGCCTCGATCCGCTGGCCGGGCAGGGCCGGGCCAAGAGTGCCGAACGACCCCAGCGAGATGATCATGCCGGGCGTCAGATCCTGCCCGCCGCGCTGGACCAGCCACAGCACCACATCCAGCGGGTGGCCCAGCAGCGCGCTGCCCTGCGCGGTGGTGACGGTCCTGCCATCGACCTTCAGGGCGATGGTCATGCGGGCCAGATCCCCCACCGGGTCGGCCAGGTCGGCCAGGGCCACGCCCTGACCCAGGACGCCCCGCCAGGGGGTGACGCCATAGGCGGCCATCAGCGGCGCGGTCGGCACCACCCCCTGGCGCAGCGCGATGTCGGGCAGTTCGATGAAGGGGCGCACGTCGCGCAGCGCGGCCGCCGCCTCGGCCCGGGTGCGGGCGTGCATGATCGCGGCGTCGCCCACGGTCACGACCAGATCGGCCTCATAGAGCGGGCTGCGCGCGCCCCGCAGGCTGAGCCGGCTGCCGTCGCCGACCAGCATGGGGGCGAACAGCGCGCCCGCGATGGGCTCGCTGATGCCATAGCGGCTTTGCACCGCCGCCGAGGTGAAACCGACCTTGACCCCGACGGGCGGGCCGAGTTCGGCCGCAAGCACGTCGCGGAAGGGCGCGTAGGCACAGCGCGCGTCCGCCATCGTGGCGACGACCGGGTCGGGCAGCCGCTGGCCCGCGATCCAGCCGCGCGCGGCATTGCGCATCAGCGACTGGTCCGGGCAGGCAGCCTGCGCAGCATGTCCGGCAATGGCAATAAATATGACGAATATCAAAGGTTTCATCCGCCGTCCCCAAGGATAAATTGTTTTTGTCCACGATGCCGCAAGACGGCAATCCTGTCACCGTGAATTTATGGTCTGGTTTCGGGCCGCTTGCATCGCGCCGGTCATCGCCTAGAAGGGCTGGGCCGGCAGGACAGGGCAGCGCATGAACGACCAACCGACCCCGATGATGGCCCAGTATCTCGCGATCCGCGAGGCGAACCCCGGTGCGCTGCTGTTCTATCGCATGGGCGACTTCTACGAGATGTTCTTCGAGGACGCGGTGGCCGCCTCGGCGGCGCTGGACATCGCGCTGACCAGGCGCGGCACCCATCTGGGACAGCCGATCCCGATGTGCGGCGTCCCGGTCCACGCCGCCGAAAGCTATCTGCTGACGCTGATCCGCAAGGGCTTCCGCGTCGCCATCGCCGAGCAGATGGAGGACCCGGCCGAGGCCAGGAAGCGCGGCGCGAAATCCGTCGTCGCCCGCGACGTGGTGCGGCTTGTCACCCCCGGCACCCTGACCGAGGAATCCCTGCTCGAGGCGCGGCGCCACAACTTCCTGGCGGCCTTTGCCACGGTGCGCGACGATTGCGCGCTGGCCTGGGTCGACATCTCGACCGGAGAGTTTCGCGTCATGCCCTGCCCCGAGCCGCGGCTGGCCCCGGAACTGGCGCGCCACGCCCCGCGCGAATTGCTGGTGCCCCAGGGCGCCCGGCTGACCGAGATCGCGGCCGAGGCCGGGGCCGCGCTGACCGAACTGCCGCCGGGCAGTTTCGACAGCACCGCCGCGACGCGCCGGCTGGCCGCGCTGTTCGGGGTCGAGACGCTTGAAGGGTTCGGCAGCTTTTCCCGCGCCGAACTGGCGGCTATGGGGGCCATCGCCGATTACCTGGACCTGACGCAGAAGGGCCGCATGCCGCTGCTGCGCCCCCCGGTGCGCGAGGCGGCGGGCGGCGCCATGCAGATCGACGCGGCGACCCGGCGCAACCTGGAACTGACCCAGGCGCTGTCGGGCGGGCGCGAGGGATCGCTGCTGGCCTCCATCGACCGGACGGTGACAGCGGGCGGTGCGCGCCTGCTCGAACGCCGCATCAGCGCGCCGTCGCGCGATCTGGCGGTGATCCATGCCCGGCAGGCGGCGGTGGCGCATCTTGCGCGCGATCCGCGCCTGACCGCCGACCTGCGCGAGGCGCTGCGCCGCGCCCCCGACATGGACCGCGCCCTGTCCCGGCTGGCGCTGGACCGGGGCGGGCCGCGCGACCTGGCCGCGATCCGCGCCGGTCTGACCCAGGGCGCGGCCATCGCCGCCCTGCTGGGCGACGACAGCGTGCAGGTCCTGGCCGAGGCCGCGCGCGATCTGACCGGACATGACGCGCTGATCGACCTGCTGGACGACGCCCTGGTGGCCGAACCGCCGCTGCTGGCGCGGGACGGCGGCTTTGTCGCGACCGGCCACGACGCGGTTCTGGACGAAACCCGGCGCCTGCGCGACGAGGGGCGCGGCGTCATCGCCGCGATGCAGGCCGACTATATCGCGGAAACCGGCGTCACCAGCCTCAAGATCAAGCACAACAACGTGCTGGGCTATTTCATCGAGACCACCTCGACCCATGCCGAGCGGATGCTGGCGATGCCCGACCGCTTCATCCACCGCCAGACCACCGCGAACCAGATCCGCTTTACCACCGTCTCGCTGTCGGAGCTGGAAACCCGCATCCTGAACGCCCGCGACCGCGCCCTGGAGATCGAGCGCGAGATCTTTGGCCGCCTGACCCGCGCCGTGCTGGACCGCGCCGGACCCATCGGCCAGGCCGCCCGGGCGCTGGCCGAGATCGACCTGACCGCGGGATTTGCCGATATCGCCGCCGGCGAGGGCTGGGTGCGCCCCGAGGTGGACGACAGTCGGGCCTTCCTGGTCGAAGGCGGCCGCCACCCGGTCGTGGAACACGCGCTCAAGCGCAAGGGCGAGGCGTTCGTGGCCAACGACTGCGCGCTGACCACCGGGGCCACGCCCGCCATCTGGCTGCTGACCGGGCCGAACATGGCGGGGAAATCGACCTTCCTGCGCCAGAACGCGCTGATGGCCATCCTGGCGCAGGCCGGCGCCTTCGTCCCGGCGACGCGCGCCCATGTCGGGCTGGTCAGCCAGCTGTTCAGCCGGGTCGGCGCCGCCGACGACCTGGCGCGGGGCCGTTCGACCTTCATGGTCGAGATGGTCGAGACCGCCGCCATCCTGAACCAGGCCGACGACCACGCGCTGGTGATCCTGGACGAGATCGGGCGCGGCACCGCGACCTGGGACGGGCTGTCGATCGCCTGGGCGGTGATGGAGCATCTGCACGCGAAAAACCGCTGCCGGGCGCTGTTCGCCACCCATTACCACGAGATGACCGGACTTTCCGCCAAGCTGCCGGGAGTCGAGAACGCGACCGTCGCCGTGCGCGAATGGGAAGGCGAGGTGATCTTTCTGCACGAGGTCAGGAAGGGCGCGGCGGATCGCAGCTATGGCGTGCAGGTGGCCCGGCTGGCCGGCCTGCCCGCGTCGGTGGTCGAGCGCGCCCGCGATATCCTGCACCAGTTGGAAAGCGGCGCGCGCGAAGGGGCGCGTCCGGTGGCCCTGCTGGATGACCTGCCGCTGTTTCGCGCGGCGCCGCCCGCCCCCCCGGCCCCCGCGCAGCCCCAGCCCGCCTCGGCGGTCGAGGAGCGGCTGCGCGGCCTGAACCCCGACGAGATGACGGCCCGCGAGGCGCTGGACCTGGTCTATGAACTGCGGGGGATGCTCGGCTCAGCCGGTTGAGGCGCGGGCCGTCTGCTTGCGGCGACGACGCTCGAGATCGCGGTCGATCAGCCGGATGATGCGGTCCGTCGCGCGCCGCCCCACATGCACCCCCAGCAATCCCTGGGAGATCGGCGGCACGGCATCGGGGTCCCCTGCCCCCGCGATATCGGCAAAGACCGTCGTGTAGTTGCAGCGCGAGACATGGGCCAGGGGCAGGAAGTCCCCCCAGCGGTAAAGCTGGGTCTGGCGGTGGCCGATCTCGATCACGGTGGTGTCGGGGCGGGCATAGGCCATGTTGGCAAGCCCCGCCCCGTGCGGCGCGATCACGATGTCGGCGCCCTGCATCGCCGCCACCTGTTCCAGCGGCCCCAGATGTTCGAAATTCACCACCTCGAACCCGCGGGCGGAAAGCTCCTCTAGCAGCGGCTCGTGCCCGGTCAGCGGGCGCAGCCGCGCAGCCTGGCCCGAGCTGTCCCGGCCCATCCAGACCAGACGGGGCATCGTGGCGGCCAGCCCGGCCGGAACCCGGCGCAGCGCATGGTCGCGCAGCAGGCGCAGGCTGCTGTCGAACGAGGCCATCGACACGGCCTTGCGATACATGGTTTCCGACCGCAGCGCGGTCCAGCGCGGATCCAGCGCCTGCGCCGCCGCCTGCGTCACCCGGTCGTCGCGCACCTGGTACAGGTAATGGCGGTGGTTATAGACCGACCGAACCGCCGCGTAAGGCTGCGGCGCATGGACCAGGCGCACCCTGGGCGCGAGTTCGGGAAAGATCGCGGCGATGAAGCGGCCGACAAAACCGCGCAGCTCCCCCTCGGGCAGGTGCAGGTTGATGGGGCGGCCGCCTTGGTCCTGGGCGAAATGGGCCAGGCTGCCCAGCGTCTCGGCCGTGAAATGGAAATAGTTGAAGCCGTTCTTCAACTGGATCGCGATGTCGAGATCGCCGCTGTCCTGGCGCCAGACCGGAATCTGGAACGAGGCGCCGAACTGCGCGTGGCGAAAGGCGATGGTCGTGCGTTCCTGCCGCGCCTTGCCGGGATTGGCCAGGTCGTATTTCATCCGCAGCCGGTCGCCCGAGGCGCCGTTCAGCCAGTAGCGGCCGGCGATCCGGGCATAGCTGCCCCAGAACTCGGCCCCGGTCAGCACGACGGGGCTTGCGTTGATTTCCATGGCGCTGCCCAGCAGGCGCGCCTCTTGCCCGTCGATGGTCGATTGCTGCAGTTCCAGCAGGGCGTTGCTGTCGCTGGCAGCGAACAGGCGCAGGCTGGCGGCGGGGGCGGGGCGGATGATCCAGCCCGGACGCGGCGGCAGGTAGAAGATGCCCGGATGCAGCGAAGGCATGTGGAATGCCTCCATCGGGGGACGGGCCAGATCCAATGCCATGAACGCCTTTCCTTGCTCGCCGCCCGGCCGGACCCCCTAGATCGTCACCTTCACGAAGCTTTCCCGCAGGGCCGCAGACCACGCGGCCGACATTTCCATGAAAGCGGGGTCGCCGTCCAGTATCCGGCGGCGGTGGGTCAGCCGCAGGTCGTCCCGTTCGATCACCGCAAGATCCAGCGGCATCCCCACCGACAGGTTCGACCGCAGCGTCGAATCCATCGACAGAAGCACCGCCTTTTGCGCATCGGCCAGCGAGGTGTCGGGCGTCACCACCCGGTCCAGGATGGGCTTGCCGTATTTGTGCTCGCCGATTTGCAGAAAGGGCGTGTCCTCGGTCGCCATGATGAAATTGCCCTGCGGATAGATCAGGAACAGCCGCATCTCGCCGCCCCGGCGCTGGCCGGCCAGGATCATGCTGGCGCTGGCCTGCTGTTCAAGGTCGCGGGTCTGTTCGGCGATCTCGCGCCGGGTGCGGTTCAGCGTGTCGCCGATGATCGTCGCCACCTGCAGCATCGAGCCGGCCTTCATGATCGAGGTGGTCTCATCCGCCTCGGGGTCGTCGATGGCCTCCTGCAGGCGGCCCAGCGTGGTCTGGGTGACCGACAGGCTGCCCGCCGTCATGATGGCGATGATCCGGTCGCCGGGCTGTTCAAAGAAGAACATCTTGCGATAGGTCGAGATATTGTCCAGCCCGGCATTGGTCCGCGTGTCGGACAACAGAACCAGCCCCGCCTTCAATTTCAAGCCCACGCAATAGGTCATCGCCCGCACCCTCCGGAATGGGCGACTGATAGGTCCGCGGGCGGTCCTTGGCAACCGGGCGAAAACGCCTATTGCTGGCGCTGGCCCGATTGCTGGTCCTGCCACTGGGCCTGGTCCTGCGACGGGCTCTCGCCCTGGCCTTGGGACTGGGCTTGGGCTTGGCCGGGGCCGGGGCCGGGGGGCACTTCCTCGACATGGACGCGGACGGCCAGCGCCTCGACACCCTGGCCGAAGGCCATGCCGCGCACCGGCGCCGCGTCCTGCGCATCCAGGCCCGAGCCCAGCCGCACATAGCGGTCGTCGGGGCAGCAGGCATTGGCCGCGTCAAAGCCCACCCAGCCCAGAGAGCCGACATGGATTTCGGCCCAGGCATGGGCGGCGTCGTGCGGCTCGCCATCCTCGCGCGAATGCAGATAGCCCGAAACATAGCGCGCGGGCAGGTTGCGGACGCGGGCGCAGGCGATCAGCGCATGGGCATGGTCCTGACAGACCCCCTGCCCCAATTCCAGCGCCTGCGCGGCCGAGGTCGCGGCCTCGGTCACGCCGGGGCGGTATTCGATGGCCTGGTTCACGGCGGCACAAAGCTTGTGGGCCAGGTCCAGCGCATCCTCGCCCTCGACCGAACGGGCCAGGGCGCGCAGCGCGTCGTCGGGCCGGGTGGCGGGCGTGTCGCGCAGATAGACCAGCGGATTGACCCATTCGCGGTGGCCGCGCAGGACGCCCGCCGTGTCGCGCGTCTCGACCAGCCCGTCGATGGTCACGGTCACGACCTCGACCGGGCCGCGCACGGTCCAGCCCTCGATCCAGTCGCCCGCCCCGTCGCGAAAGGCAGCGCCGCGCTGCCCCCCCGAAACCGAGATCTGCCAGTCTCCGACCCGCTGGCCTTCATAGACCGATGGCGTCAGCCGCAGGCTTTGGACCAGCGCCTGCGCCGGAGTGTCGTAGCTATAGCGGGTTTCGTGGGTGATCTTCAGCTTCATGACGCTCCCCCCTTACATTCGGCCGCTGAAATAATCGTCGTGCACCGCGTCCGAGATGGCGCCGATTTCGCCGATGAACCAGGTCAGGAATTCGTGCAGCCCTTCGTCGAAGATGGCGTCGATGTCGCGCGCCATCAGCGATTCCAGCGTCTGGCGCGCCTTGACCGAGGCGGTGGCCGGAACCCCCTCGCCATAGCGGCGCACCAGCCCGTCGAGGTTCCAGACCGCCTCGTACAGCGATGTCAGCAGCGACCGCGGGCTTTCTCCGTTCAGGATCAGGAAATCCGCGACCTTGCTGGCGGTGATGTCGCCACCATAGGCCCAGTGGAACGCCCGATGCGCCGACAGCGCCCGCAGGATCACCTGCCACTGGTAATTGTCCAGGCCCGAACCCACGAACTCGACCCGCGGCAGCAGGACGAAATACTTGACGTCCAGCAGCCGCGAGGTGGCGTCCGCCCGTTCCAGCGAATAGCCCAGGTTGATGAAATGCCACCCGTCGCTGCGCAGTTGCGTGGCATTGATCGCCCCCCGCACGGTCGAGCCGTGGCGGGTGGTGAAGTCGGTCAGCATGGCGGTGTCCACCGTCTCGCGCGGCTGGCGCTTGAGATCGCGCAGTTCCTGATAGGCGGTGTTCAGCGCGTCCCAGACCTGGCTGGTCAGGGCGGTGCGCACGATCCGCCCGCCTTCGCGCGCGCGTTCGATGCAGGACGCGACCGAGGACGGGTTGTCGCAATCGAAGAACAGCCAGGAAACGATATTGTCCTGGTTGATCGCATCGCCATATCGGCTGGCGAAGGCGCCCCGGGCGCCCGCCGACCGCAGCAGCGATTCCCATTCGTTGCGATAGCCTTCCTCGGTATTCGGCAGCAGGGTAATGCGCTGGCCCACGTCCAGCAGGCGGGCGGCGGTTTCGGCGCGCTCCAGGTGGCGGCCCATCCAGAACAGGTTGGCGGCAGTGCGGCTGAGCATTGGCTGACCCTCCTTATTCCGACAGGACCCAGGTGTCCTTGACCCCGCCGCCCTGCGACGAGTTCACCACCAGCGACCCTTCGCGCAGGGCCACGCGCGTCAGCCCGCCGGGCACCAGTTCGATCCGGTCGCCGCACAGGCAATAGGGGCGCAGGTCGACGTGGCGCGGCGCGATGCCTTCGTCCACAAAGGTCGGGCTGGTCGACAGCGCCAGCGTGGGCTGGGCGATGTAGTTGCCGGGGTTGGCCTTGATCCGCTCGGCGAACTGGGCGATTTCCTCGGCGCTGGACCGCGGGCCGATCAGCATGCCGTAGCCGCCCGAGCCGTGCACCTCCTTGACCACCAGATCCTTGAGATTGGCCATGACGTATCGGTAATCCTCGTCCTTCCACAGGGTCCAGGTCTGGACGTTTTGCAAAAGCGGCTCCTCGCCCAGGTAAAAGCGGATCATCTCGGGGACGAAGGTATAGACCGCCTTGTCGTCGGCCACGCCCGCGCCGGGGGCCGAGGCGATGGAAACCCCGCCCGAGCGATAGACATCCATCAGCCCCGGCACGCCCAGCATGGAATCCTTGCGGAAGCACAAGGGGTCCAGGAACGGGTCGTCGATCCGGCGATAGATCACGTCCACGCGCTTCGGCCCCTGGGTCGTGCGCATGTAGACGAAGCCGCCGTCCACGAACAGGTCGCTGCCCTCGACCAGTTCGACGCCCATCAGATTGGCCAGGAAGCTGTGTTCGTAATAGGCGCTGTTGAAATGGCCCGGCGTCAGGATGACGATGGTGGGGGTGCCGTCGCATTTCGCCGGCGCGACCGAGGCCAGGGTGCGGCGCAGCAGCTCGGGATACTGGTCCACCGGCTCGATCCGGTTGTAGCGGAACAGCGCCGGGAACATGCGCATCATGATTTCCCGGTTCTCCAGCATGTAGCTGACGCCCGAGGGGGTGCGGCAGTTGTCCTCGAGCACATAGAAATCGTCGCGGCCGGTGCGCACGATGTCGATGCCGACGATATGGGAAAACACCCCGCGCGGCGGCACGACGCCGACGACAGCCTTTTCATAGGCCTCGTTCTGATAGACCAGCCGGGCGGGGATGCGGCCGGCGCGGACGATCTCGCCCCGCGAATAGACGTCGCGCAGGAAGGCGTTCAAAGCCCGCGCGCGCTGCTTGATGCCGCGTTCCAGCTTGCGCCATTCGCTTTGCAGAAACACCCGCGGCATCATGTCGAAGGGGATCAGCCTGTCGGGGTCGCCCCCCTCGCCATAGACGGCAAAGGTGATGCCGATGCGGCGGAACAGCGCCTCGGCCTCGGCCTGCTTCATCTGGCGGATTTCGCGGGGCATCGTCTCGACCCAATCCGAGAGCATGGCATAGGGCGCCCGCACCTGCCCGCCTTCGATCATCTCATTATAATACATTCTATCCCCGGCTTCCCTCACCACTGCCCATGGTGTTCGCAGTTGGGCAGACAGTGTCCACAGGGGCAACAGAAGTCCTATGGTTCCAGTTCCTTAATGCCCATGCGAAAGGCAGCCGTGCCTGAACAAAATGCAAGGCAAGGGGCGGCACAGAGATCCCGCCCCTGCCCCCGTCTCAGACGATGATCAGGTCGTCGGCCAGAAGCCCGGGGCGGGCAAGGTCGGCGACTGTCAGCCGGTGCCCGCCGCCGAAGTCGAGGACCAGGTCGCCATCGACCACCGTGGCCATCCGCAGGACCTGCGCCACGCTGCGCGCCGCGCCGCCCCACAACGCATCGTCCACCCGGATCGTGTCCAGATTGTCCTGGAAATCCAGGATCACGTCGGCACCATGGTCGAAGAAGAAAGTGTCGGCCCCGGCCCCGCCGCTCAGCAGGTCTGCACCCGAGCCGCCCGACAGGATGTCGTTGCCGGCTCCTCCGAACAGGTGGTCGGCGCCCTGCTCTCCCGCCAGCCTGTCGGCACCGTTGCCGCCCCGCAGCGTGTCCGCGCCGCCGCCGCCGCGGAGCAGGTTGGCCAGGTTGTTGCCCGTCAGCACGTTCGCCAGCCCATTGCCGGTGCCATTCCGGGCCGCGGCGCCGGTCAGGACCAGGTTCTCGAGATTGGCGCCCAGCACATAACTGACCGACAGGCTGCTGACGGTGTCGCGCCCGCCGCCCGCCGCCTCGAGGATGGCGTCCTGCGCCTCGGCGACATAGGTGTCGTTCCCGGCGCCGCCATTCAGCGTGTCGCGCCCCGCGCCCCCCGACAGCCAGTCGTCGCCCAGCGCGCCCCACAGGCGGTCGTTCCCGGCGCCGGCCCAGATCCGGTTGTTTGCGGCGTTGCCGGTCAGCATGTCGTTGCCCGATCCCGCTGCCAGGTTCTCGATCACCGTTCCGGCCATGATCGAGATGTTCCCGCGCAGCCCGTAGGCATGGGATATGCCGCCCGAGACCAGGGTGACGACCTGGTTCGTGCTGTCCCCAGACAGGTCCAGCGTGTCCACGCCGCCCGTGTCGACGATGGTGAAGGCGATCTCGCGGCGCGCGCCGGTTTCCAGCAGGTTGGACACCCGCTGGTAGTTGCCGCCCGCAGTGCTGTTCTCGCCATAGACGGTATTGCCGGGCCGCAGGCTTGCCGCGCCGTAAAGCGTGCGCATGGCCGCGATGTCGGCCATCATCGGCGTCATCACCCAGGCGAAGCTGGCATCGACGAAGGTGTTCTGGTCCTGGTGGAAATAGGACATGATCGAGGCCTGCCAACTGTCGTTGACGTAAAGGTTGTCATATCCGTATTCGGCCCAGCCGTTGTAGTTGCCGGCATGGCCCAGGCCCAGGGCATGGCCGATCTCGTGGATGTAGGTCTGGAAGGAATAGCCGGCAAAGGCGGTGCCATAGGATGCCAGCCAGTCCTGCCCGACGTTGACCGACGAGCTTTCGATATCCCCGCCCAGCGTGAACGACTGCGAATAGGCGCCGCTGCTTGCATCATCCAGCGTGATGTGGACGGGCTGGCCGGCCGCCGGCGTGGTGTCGAAGCGGACCCCGGTCACGTCCGTCCACGCCTCGAGCGCGGCGCGGGCCAGCCGTTGCCCCGGCCCGTCCAGGCCCGAGATGTCCACGTTCAGCACCTGTCCCGGGGCGACGTCGAACGCACGCCGCGACGCTCCGATCGACTGCCAGTATCCGTCGGTCAGCTGCTGCGCGATCTGCGGGATGGTGTAGACGGCATCGGTCATCTTCAGGCTATAGGCCCCCGCTCGGCTCGCCTCATAGGACCCCGCCTCCAGATAATAGGTGCCGGCGGTGGCCACGGTCACCGTCAGGCGCGAATTCAGCCCCGAACCCGAATCGTCGTCCTGGGCGACAAGGGTGCCGCTGGCGTCGTAAAGGCGCAGGTAGGGGTCGCTTAGGGCCTGGGGGTCGGCGCCGTCAAGGGTGGCGATATAGGTGCCCGCCCTGAGGTCCACCCGCACCCAATCAGCGTCGCCCAGACGCAGGCTGCCCTGGAATTCGTCCCCCAGGGTCATGCGATAGGGCGTTCCGGCATGGGCCGGCGCATCCGCAACTTCCCGGTGCAGGGCCCGGATCTGTGCTGTCGAATTGGTCATGAAAATGATCCTTGTCCATGGTTAACCTACAATCCCGCCCCCTTCAGCAGGGTGGCGGCAAAAGTCTCGATGCTGTCCTGTGGGATCGGCGTGCGATCCATGATCGTCAGTTCGGCCGGTCCGCGGGTCCAGGAACGACCGTCGCGCAGGATGGTCAGCGTGGCGCGCAAGTGGTTCGGGGCCACGTCCTCGGCCGTCAGGGTCAGCACGGCGGGCTCATCGATCTGCCGGACGATCCCGGTCAGGGCATCGCACAGCCTGGTCGCCGCCGGCCCCGAACTCTGACATCGCAGCTCGGCCGGATCGCCGGCCAGGGCCGCCCCTGCCGACAGGCAGGCCAGCGCCACGAAGGACAGATCGGCAGAGCGCATGAACCCCCCAGCGCCCGCCCCGAAAAATGCGGGACCGGCCCCTCTATACTAAGCCCCCGCGACAGGGGGATCAACGGACAACCCCAAAGCGGGCAGGCGGATAAAAGGCAAGGTATTTTCTGCTCGTCCCAAGGGAAAACTCGGGCCAGGCTTACGGAATGCTAACCTTTCGCCCCTAAGCCTTGGACATGGAACAAGGACCCGGATCTTAAAGATGCAACTGACCCTGCTGCCCCGTGAAAACGGCGTGATCATACGCGTCGAAGAAAAGCGCCTGGACGCCGCCGTGGCCACCGCCTTCAAGGACCGCGTCAGGAACCTGGTCGCCGATGCCGGGCCCTGCGTGACGCTGGACCTTGGGCCGGTGGACTTCATGGACAGTTCCGGCCTGGGCGCGGTGATCGCGATCTACAAGGCGATGCCGCCGGGCAGTTCGCTCGACCTCGTGGGCGTGACCCCGAACGTCGAACGCGTGTTCCGCCTGACCCGGATGGACACGATCCTGACCATTCATCTTGCCCCGCCCCCGGTCCCCGGGGCCGCGCCGGGCCATGTGGCGGGGCCGGCCGAATGACCCTGCGCCCTGAACATTTCCGGCATCTGCGCAGCGTGCCGCCAGGGCGCCATCCGATGTTCCATCAGATCTTCCGCGCCGACCCCCTGACGGTGCGCGACGCGCTGGTCTACATGCGCCAGCGCTTTCTGGGCAGCGCCGCCGAGGAGGTGATCGCCAAGGTCGAACTCGCCCTGGCCGAGGTGCTGAACAACATCTGCAAGCACGGCGGCCGGGATGACGCCCCCCGCCCGGGCAGCGCGCTCCATCCGCCGCTGATCCACCTGTGCATCGTGCGCCATGTCGGCGGCATCGCCTGCGCGGTGACCGACGACGGCAAGCCCCTGCCCCCGCAGTGCCTCGACCCCCGCGACCTGCCCTTCGTCGGCGACGATCCCGCCGCACCCGAGGCGACGTTCCTTTTGCCCGAAGGAGGATTCGGCTGGTACCTGATCCAGGACCTGACCGCCTCGCTCAGCTACTTCCGCGAAGGCCGGCGCAACTTCCTGGCCTTCATCGTCCCCGTGGGCGACCCGCAGGGCGGCGAACCCGCGACCCCTGGATGGAAGGATGCCGTCCACACCGCCCGACCCAGCTGACGCGACGCGGCACGGCCGTCAGTTCAGCCCGAACTGCAGCGGATAGCGGCCATCCTGGAATTCGCCGAACATCTCGTCGACCTCGGGATGCTCCAGGGGCTCGCCCGAGATGTCGGGGACCAGGTTCTGCTCGGACACATAGGCAACGTAATAGGTCGCCTCGGTTTCGGCATACAGATGATAGAAAGGCTGGTTGCGGGACGGGCGCGATTCCTCGGGAATGGATTCGTACCATTCCTCGGTGTTGGCGAATTCGGGATCGACGTCGAACACCACGCCCCGGAACGGATGTTCGCGGTGCCGTACGACCTGGCCCAGACTGTATTTCGCCGTTTTGGACGGAATGCGCATCTCGATATCCTGCTTCGCCGCGCTCATACCCCGAAACGCGGGGGCCTGTCCACCGCAGGCGCGACGCCCCCGTTCAGGCCGGCAGCGCCGTGCGATGGATCGGGACCCGGCCCTCCTCGGTCAGGTCATGCAGGCCGTCGTCGTCGAAAACGACCGCGCTCAGCGCCCCGCCATAGGCGGCGCCCGTATCGACGGCCAGACGATTGCCGAAATGGGTGACGCGGTCGACCGGGGAATGGCCATGCACCACCAGCACCCCGTGATCGCTGGCATCGTCCAGGAACCCCTGCCGGATCCAAAGCAGGTCATGCTCGGTCTGGCGCTCCAGCGGAACGCCGGGCCGCATGCCGGCATGAACGATCACCGCCTGCGGCAGCCTGTGGAACAGCGGCAGTTGGTCCAGCCAGCGCAGATGCGCCTCGGGCACCGCCTTCAGCGTGTCCTCCAGCACCGCGGCATGGGGCCTGTCGCCCCGTTCGACCCCATAGGAGGCCAGCGTCGGCCCGGCCCCCAGGGTCGTATGATCCAGCCAGTGCCGCCCCGAGGCCAGCCCCGGGTCGATCCAGTCCGGCTGGGCCGCAAAGCGCGGCAGAAAGCGGTCGTGGTTGCCCTTGAGCACCGTCCAGGGCCGCCCCGCCATCTGGCCCCGCATCAGGTAATCGACGACCCCGCGCGAATCCGGCCCGCGGTCGATCAGGTCGCCGACATGGACCAGATGGCCGCCCCCGCCTCGGGCCGCGTCGTCGCGCGCGATCCGTTCGTGCAGGGCCATCAGCAGTTCAAGCTGCCCGTGGATGTCGCCGATGACATAGGTGCGCATGATATCCCCCAAAAGAACGGCCCCCGGGACGTTACTCCCGGGGGCCACGAGTGCAAGCGGCAAGCCGCGCTCAGACCTCGAAGCTGATCGGACGCACCTGGATGAACTTGCCGGTCGCGTTCAGGGCGTCGACCACCTCGGGCTTCAGCGGCTCGTCCAGATACAGGATGGCGATGGCGTCGTCCCCCGACTTGGTCCGGCCCAGGGTAAAGTTCGCGATGTTGACGCCCAGATCGCCCAGCGTCGTCCCCAGCGCACCGATGACGCCCGGGACGTCCTTGTTGCGGGTATACAGCATGTGCTCGCCGATCTCGGCGTCGATGTTGATACCCCGGATCTGGATGAAGCGCGGCTTGCCGTCGCTGAAGACCGTGCCCGCGATCGAGCGCTCGCGCGTGTCCGTGACCATGGTCACCTTGATGTAGCCGTCGAACACGCCCGTCTTGGCCTGGGTCGTGGTCGCGACCTGAACGCCCCGCTCGGCCGCCATGACGGGTGCCGAAACCATGTTCACGTCCGGGTTCGTGGCCTTCATCACGCCCGCGATCACCGCCGCGTTCAGCGCCTTCAGGTTCATCTCGGCCGCCGTGCCGTCGTAAAGCACGTTGATCGCCTTGATCGGCTCGTCGGTCATCTGGCCGACGAAGGTGCCCAGGTGCCCGGCCAGTTTCAGCCACGGCCCCATGGTCGCGGCCTCCTCGGCCGTGACCGAGGGCATGTTCAGCGCGTTCTGCACCGCCCCGGTCAGCAGATAGTCCGACATCTGCTCGGCGACCTGCAGGGCGACGTTCTCCTGCGCCTCGGTGGTCGAGGCGCCCAGATGCGGCGTCACCACGACATTCGGCAGGCCGAACAGCGGGCTTTCGGTCGCGGGCTCGGTCGCGAAGACGTCCAGCGCGGCGCCGGCGACATGGCCCGACTTCAGCAGTTCGGCCAGCGCCTCCTCGTCGATCAGCCCGCCGCGCGCGGCGTTGACGATGCGCACGCCCTTCTTGGTCTTGGCCAGGTTCTCGCGCGACAGGATGTTGCGGGTCTTCTCGGTCAGCGGCACGTGCAGGGTGATGAAATCGGCCTTGGCCAGCAATTCGTCCAGTTCGACCTTCTTCACGCCCAGTTCCTTGGCCCGCTCCTCGGACAGGAAGGGGTCATAGGCCAGCACCTTCATCTTCAGCCCCAGCGCCCGGTCGATCACGATGCTGCCGATGTTGCCGGCACCGATGATGCCGAGCGTCTTGTTGAAGACCTCGACGCCCATGAAGCGGTTCTTTTCCCACTTGCCCTCATGGGTCGAAACGCTGGCCTCGGGCAGTTGCCGCGCCACGGCGAACATCAGCGCGATGGCATGTTCCGCCGTGGTGACCGAGTTCCCGAAGGGCGTGTTCATCACGATCACCCCCTTTTTCGAGGCGGCCGGAATATCGACGTTGTCGACCCCGATGCCGGCGCGGCCGATCACCTTCAGATTGGTCGCGGCCTCCAGCAGCTTCGCCGTCACCTTGGTGGCAGAGCGGATCGCCAACCCGTCGTACTGACCGATCACCTCGGCCAGCTTTTCCTTGTCCTTGCCGAGATCCGGCAGGTAGTCCACCTCGACGCCGCGATCGCGAAAGATCTGGACGGCGGTTTCCGACAGCTTGTCCGAAACAAGAACCTTGGGCATTTCTCTATCCTCTGGATATGCAGGAACGGGCAGGACCCACGGGCCCCGCAACGATCATTCTTTCTTGTCTAAATATCCCGGGGGTCCGGGGGCAGCGCCCCCGGTCCGGCAGATCAGGCGGGAACGGCCTGCGCCGCGATCTCGGACTCGAAGGCGTATTCGATCCAAGGCATCAGCGCCGCCACATCCGAGGTCTCGACGGTCGAGCCGCACCAGATCCGCAGTCCGGCCGGCGCATCGCGATAGGCGCCGGCGTCCAGCGCCACGCCTTCCTTCTCCAGCCGCTTGGCGACGGCCTTGGCAAAGGCGGCGCCGTCCTTGATGCGCGGATCGGTGAACTTCAGGCAGACCGAGGTGGTCGAGGCGGTGGCCGGGTCCTCGGCCAGGTCGGCGATCCAGTCACGCGTGGCGATGAAGTCGCGCACCGCCTTCGCATTGGCCTCGGCCCGCGCGATCAGGGCCTTGCGCCCGCCCAGGCCTTTCGCCCATTTCAGCGCCACCAGGTAATCCTCGACACACAGCATCGAAGGCGTGTTGATGGTTTCGCCCTTGAAAATGCCCTCGATCAGCTTGCCGCCCTTGGTCATGCGGAAGATCTTCGGCAGCGGCCATGCTGGCGTATAGCTCTCCAGCCGTTCCACCGCGCGCGGCGACAGGATCAGGATGCCATGCGCGCCCTCGCCGCCCAGCACCTTCTGCCAGGAGAACGTCACCACATCGAGCTTGTCGAAGGGCAGTTCCATCGCGAAGGCGGCACTGGTCGCGTCGCAGATGGTCAGCCCGGCGCGGTCGGCCGGAATGGCGTCGCCGTTCGGGACGCGCACGCCCGAGGTGGTGCCGTTCCAGGTAAAGACCACGTCGCTGTCGAAATCGACCTGCGCGAAATCCACGATCTGGCCGTAGGGCGCCTTGCGCACCGTGGCGTCCAGCTTCAACTGCTTGACCACATCCGTGACCCAGCCCTCGCCGAAGCTTTCCCAGGCCAGCATCTCGACCGGGCGGGCGCCCAGCAGCGACCACAGCGCCATCTCGACCGCGCCGGTATCGGATGCGGGGACGATGCCGATGCGATAGTCGGCCGGCACGCCCAGGACCTCGCGGGTCAGGTCGATGGCCTCGGCCAGCTTCGCCTTGCCCACCGCCGCACGGTGCGAGCGGCCCAGCGGCGCGTCGGCAAGCATGTCCAGAGAATATTGGGGGATCTTGGCGCAGGGGCCCGAGGAAAAGCGCGGATTGGCCGGACGCGCGGCCGGGGCAGTCATGCTCATTATGTGTAGCCTTCCAGCTAGATAGCGCCGCGTTGGGGCGGCGTGTCCCAAGGACGCCTCTACAACCCGCCGCGGATTCCCGCAAGGAAAATGTGCAAGGGATGCTTGCGACAGGATCATGGCAGGATTCCGCCGCATTGATCCGGGCAGGCGCTTTGGCTAGTGCTGCGCGCAGAACCGGCGCAGAACCAATCCCTGAGGGTCCCCATGTTCACCATCACCGTCCTTGCCGCCCCCGGGCGCGCCGATCTTGGCACCGCCCTGGTCGAGGAACTGCGCCTGATCTGGGGCGGCGGCCACGCGATCTGGCTGAACCACGGCATCGCGGCCGAATTTCCCGTCGCCGTGCGCCCGGCGAACTTCTGGCAGGTGTGGGAAAACTTGCAGGCCAAGGGCTTCGACCTTGCGATCCAGCCCACGCAGGGTCGGCGCAAGGCGGTTCTGCTGGCCGACATGGATTCGACCATGATCCGCCAGGAATGCATCGACGAACTGGCCGATTTCGCAGGCGTCGGCGAACGCGTGGCCGACATCACTGCCCGCGCGATGAACGGAGAGCTGAACTTTCACGAGGCGCTGATCGCCCGCGTCGCGCTGCTGGCGGGCCTGGACGAATCAGCCATTGGCGCCGTGCTCGACGACCGCATCACGCTTGCCCCCGGCGGGCGCGAACTGGTCGCGACCATGCGGGCGCAAGGGGCGTATACGGCGCTCGTCTCGGGCGGGTTCACGGTCTTTACCGGGCCGGTGGCCGCCGCGCTGGGCTTTGACGAACACCGCGCGAACACGCTTTTGGCCGACCAGGGCGTGCTGACCGGCCATGTCGGCCTGCCTGTCCTGGGCCGCGAGGCCAAGATCGAGGCGCTGCAAGACATCACCGCCGCACGCGGCCTGACCCCGGCCGACGCCATTGCCGTGGGCGACGGGGCGAACGATCTGGGGATGCTGCAGCTTGCGGGCACCGGCGTCGCACTGCACGCCAAGCCCGTCGTCGCGGCCCAGGTCGACCTGCGCATCAACCATGGCGATCTGACGGCGCTTCTGTATCTGCAGGGCTACGGGGTCGAGGAATTCGTGTCCTGATCGCCTGTCCCGCGCCATGAGGCCGCCGCTCGGCGCTCACGAACTTGCGAACATGACCTTTCAGTGACAGAACCATGGGATGAAACCTCGCGTCAAAGCCCTGTCCGTGCATCTTCTGACCGCCACCGGCGCGGTCCTGTCGATGCTTGCCCTGCTGGCCGCCGCCAATGCGGAATGGTCGTCGATGTTCCTCTGGCTGGTCATCGCGCTGATCGTCGACGGCGTAGACGGGCCGCTGGCTCGGCGCTACCAGGTCAAGAAGAACTGGCCGACCTATGACGGCGTCCTGATGGACCTGATCATCGACTACCTGACCTATGTGTTCATCCCGGCCTATGCGCTTTTCATGTCGGGGCTGCTGCCCGGCTGGACTGGCTGGATCGCGATCATCGCCATCACCTACGGCAGCGTGATCTATTTCGCCGACACACGGATGAAGACGCGCGACTATTCCTTCGCGGGCTTTCCGGCCTGCTGGAACATGGTGGTGCTGGTGCTGTTCGCGCTGAAACCCAGCTTCTGGGTGATCCTGCTGATCGTGGTGGCGCTGACCGTGACCATGTTCACCAACGTCAAGTTCATCCATCCCGTCCGCACCCGCCGCTGGCGCGCGATATCATTGCCGGTCTGCGCGGCCTGGGTGGTCTTCGCGGTCTGGGCCGTGATGGTCGATTTCCACCCGGAAAGCTTTGCGCGCTGGGGCCTGCTTTTGACCTCGCTCTGGCTGCTTTGCGCGGGCTTTGTCCAGCAACTGACCGAAAAGCGCGCCTGAGCCGCGCATTGTTTGCGAAAGGCCTGCCATGACCATCCGTTTCATGCTGTCTCTGACCCTTGGCCTTGCTGCGGGCGGGGCCATGGCGCAAGACAGCATCACCCTGGGCATGGTGCTGGAACCCCCGAACCTGGACCCGACTGCGAACGCGGCGGCGGCGGTCGACGAAGTGGTCTATGGCAACATCTTTCAGGGCCTGACCCGGATCGCCCCTGACGGCACGGTCCAACCCGCCCTGGCCGAAGGCTGGGAGGTCCAGGACGGCGGTCGGACCTATGTCTTTCACCTGCGGCCGGGCGTAACCTTTCACGACGGCAGCGGCTTTGACGCGCAGGACGTGATCTTTTCGCTGGATCGCGCCCGCGCGCCCGAAAGCACCAACGCGCAAAAGGCCCTGTTCGCGGGGATCAAGACCGTGACCGCGCCCGACCCGCAGACCGTGCGGGTCGCGCTTTCCGCCCCCGACGGCGCTTTCCCCTTCAAGATGGCCTGGGGCGACGCGGTGATGCTGGATCCCGCCACCGCCGCCCAGGCAGCGACGCGGCCCGTGGGCACCGGCCCGTTCCGCCTGGCCGAATGGAAACGGGGCGATCACGTCACGCTCGAAGCCTTCGACGGCTTCTGGGGCCCGAAGCCCGCGATCCGGCAGGCGACCTTCCGCTTCATCCCCGATCCCAGCGCGGCCTTTGCGGCGCTGATGGCGGGCGATATCGACGCCTTCCCGATCTATCCCGCGCCAGAGACGCTGCCCCAGATCCAGGCCGATCCACGCTTCAAGGTGCTTGTCGGCACGACCGAGGGCGAGACCATCCTGGCCATGAACCACAAGACCCCCGCCCTGGCCGACAGGCGCGTGCGCGAGGCGATCGCCCATGCCATCGACCGCGACGCGCTGATCGACGGTGCGATGTATGGCCATGGCACGCCGATCGGCAGCCATTTCGCCCCGCATCACCCCGACTACGTCGACCTGACGGGGCTTTCCGCCCATGATCCCGAACGCGCCAGGGCACTCCTGGCCGAGGCGGGCGCGACCGACCTGACCCTGCGCCTGGCCCTGCCGCCGCCGCCCTATGCCCGCCGCGGCGGCGAGATCATCGCCGCCCAACTGCGCGCCGTGGGGATCGAGACCACGATCACCAACATGGAATGGGCGCAATGGCTGGAGCAGGTGTTCAAGAACGCCGATTACGACCTGACCGTCATCAGCCATGTCGAGCCGATGGATATCGGCATCTATGCCCGGCCGGACTATTATTTCAACTATGCCAATCCCGCCTTCAACGACACCATGGCGCGGCTTGACGCGGCGACCGACCCCGCCGCGCGCTCGGACCTGCTGAAACGGGCCCAGCAGATCCTGGCCGAGGACCATGCCAACGCCTTCCTGTTCCAGCTGCCCAAGATCGGCGTCGCCAAGGCCCAGATCCAGGGCCTGTGGGAAAACGCGCCCATGCCGGCCAACGATCTCGGCGAGGTCCGCTGGAGCGACTAGCGGCACCGCCGGATTCGGGTATTTGAAGAACGGTGAAGACCGGGCGCGCGCCAGGTTCTCTCTGTTTTCCAAATTCCCATGCGATGCCGGCAACGGGTGCCGGGCGTTCAGTTCTTGAGCACGATGCAGCGGCCGCCAAAGCTGCGCAGCCGGGTGCAAAAGGCAAAGGCCTCGTTCTTGGACGAATAGCCGATCTGTGCCGTATAGACCTTGCGCGGCCCGCCCGAGACGCGGCGCCGCACATAGCTGACCCGCTTGCCGCCCAGAATCGGGCGCAGCACCTTGTTCAGCCGCGCCACCTGCCCCGTCACGCCGGACTGGCTGGCATGGGTGGCGACGATGACGCCCCAGGGCCAGGCATGGTCCGGGGTCTGGAACTCGCGCAGCTTGCGCCGCCCGGCCAGATCCACGCAGGCAGCATAGAACGGACGCTCCTTGTCCAGGCGCAGGTCGGGGTTGCTGGCGGGCTTTTCGCGCCAGTTCCAGGCGGTCAGCCCGGTGATCGCCTGGACATAGTCCTGCGTTTCCCATGGCAGGTTGCCGCCTTGGGACAGGAAGCGCGCGGCCCGGTTCTCGCCGCCGTTATAGGCGACGGCGGCCAGCCCGACGCTGCCGAAGCCGTCTGCCAGCTTGCGCAGGTAGCGGGCCGAGGCGGCGATGGCCTTGGCCGGGTTGAAGGGATCGTCCAGCCCCACCAGATCGGCGGTGCCCGGCATGAACTGCGCGATGCCCATCGCGCCGACCGGGCTGACGGCATTGGCCTCGAACAGGCTTTCCTTCCACAGCAGGCGGGCAAAGAAATGCGGGTCCAGCCCGTTCTGACCCGCCGCCCGCTCGATGGTCGAGCAGACATCGGGAACATAGTTCGACACCGAGATGCAGAGCCGCGCATCGTCGGTGCAGCGGGACTTGGACGACGGGCGCGGCGCCGGGATGCCATGCAGGGCATCCAGCGCCTCATAGGCGGATGCGGGGGCGACGGACAGGATCGCGATCAGGGCAAGGGCCAGACGGAGCATCGATTCCTCGGCGGCAGGTCTTGCCTTGCGATAGCAAAGGAAAGCGCGGTTGAAAACGCCTCAGGCGTCCTTCTGCGCCTTGCCGGCCTTGCCCTTCTTGCCGGGCTTGGCGGGCCCCGCCCCGGGCTTCGCGGTCTTGCGCTGCGCCTTTTCGGCCTGCTTGGCGGCCTTTCTTTCGGCGCGCTCGGCTGCGTTCACGCGTTTCTTTTCAGCGCGCTCGGCCTCCTTGCGGGCCTTTTCCTCGGCCTTGGCGGATTTGTCGGGCTTGCCTGGTTTCGCCGCCTTGGCGGCCGGCACCTTTGCCGGCTTGGCCCCGGCGGGTGCCGCATCGGCCTTGCGGCCGCGCTTTTCGTCGGCGGCGCGGCGAATCGCCTTGGCCACGGCCTTTTGCCGGGCAGGCTCGGCCGGGGCCGCCTTCAGGGCGCGCAGGTCTCGCAGCAGGGCGGCCAGCGCCTTGTCGTCCAGCAGGCGCAGCGCCGAAGGCTGGGTCCGTTCGTCGATGGCCGCCAAATCGGCCAAAGACGCGGGCTGGGAATCGGTCTGCTGGGACATCGGTCGCTCCTGTAGGATCTGTGCGAATGATCTGCCACGCCGGAACCCGTCCCGCCAGACGAAAACACCCCGGCCGCGCGGGCCGGGGTGCGATCGGGCCGGGTGCTGCCTGTCAGCGCGGCAGGCTCGCGGTCTGCGCCGCCCCAGCCGGTTGCAGATAGCCGTCCGGCATCTCGACCAGGGGACCCTCCAGCGCCAGGCTTTCGGCCTGGGTGCGAACCTTGACTGGGGTGCCGGTCGGCACTTCCTCGAACAGGTCCATGATGTCCTGGTTGAACATGCGGATGCAGCCGGCCGAGGTCGCCTTGCCGATCGAGGACGGATCCATCGTGCCGTGGATACGATACAGCGTGTCGCGCCCGCCCTTGTAGAGATAGAGCGCACGCGAGCCCAGCGGGTTGTCGATCCCGCCGCCCAGGCCGTTCTTCAGCGGGCCGTAAAGGTCGGGCATGGTCCGCACCATGTTGGCGGTGGGCGTCCAGCTGGGCCAGGCCTGCTTGCGGTTGATCGTGGCCGTCCCCTGGAAGTTCTTGCCGGCCTGGCCCACGGCAACGCCATAGCGCATCGCCTCGCCCGGGGCGATGACGTGGTACAGGAAGCGCGCGTAGGGATCGACGACGATGGTGCCCGGCTCCTCGGGACCGTTGTAGGCGACGCGCTGGCGGGTGTTGCGGTCGGTCAGATAGGCCTTGCGGACGGCATGGATCTCGATCGGCTCGCCGGACGGGCCGCTGTCGGTGCGCGCACCGTAGACGCCCGAGGCGACCGCCGGGTTCGATGTGACCGTCGGGGCCGAGGGCGCGCAGGCCGCCAGGCCCAGGACCGTGGCCAGCAGCAGCGAAGCTATTCGCATGGTTGTTCCCCTTTGTAAGGCGGCGCGGCGCGGGGCGCGCGCGACCGCTGGCAGCATTGCGATTCGTCGGGACGCGCAACACGGGGCCGAGCAGAGGCCCCTTGCGCATCGAATCCTCTCAACAGTCCTTCGCGGCCCGGTGGCGTCAAGGACAAGCCTTTGTGAACGCGCGCATTATGTCAGAACTGTTGCGCAATCGCTGGCTGCACGGGGGTTTTGGCCCGTTCCCGGCGCGGCTGCGGAACCCCCCGCGCCGGGCAGCGTTTCCTGCGGTGGTACGCCCTCAGGCGTGGACCGGCTTCATCCGGGCGTTCAGGCGGGCCTTGGCGCCCCTGAGATAGCGGGCATAGCCCAGATCCTCGGATTCGATGTCGGGGGTGCGCCCCGAGATCAGGTCGGCCAGCAGCCGCCCCGAGCCTGCCGACATGGTCCAGCCCAGCGTACCGTGGCCGGTGTTCAGATACAGGTTCGGGATCGGCGTCGCCCCCACGATCGGGGTGCCGTCGGGCGTCATCGGCCGCAGCCCGGTCCAGAACGTCGCCTGGGCCGGATCGCCCGCGCCGCCGAACAGTTCGGTGACGGACTTCGCCAGCGTCTCGCGCCGGCGGGGGTTCAGGCTCAGATCGTAGCCCGCGATCTCGGCCAGACCGCCCACGCGGATGCGGTCGCCCAGGCGCGTGATGGCGATCTTGTAGGTTTCGTCCATCACGGTCGAGACGGGCGCGCGGCTTTCGTCCAGGATGTCGATGGTCAGCGAATAGCCCTTCAGGGGATAGATCGGCAGCTTCAGCCCCAGATGGCGCACCAGCTGCGGCGAATGGGGGCCCAGTGCCAGCACATAGCGGTCCGCGGTGATCCGGCCCTGGTCGGTCAGGACGCCGGTGATGCGCCCGGCCTCGGCCTCGAGCGCCCGGATGTCGACGCCCCAGCGGAAGGTGACGCCGGCCGCCGCTGCCATCTCGGCCAGGCGGTTGGTGAACTTGAAGCAATCGCCGGTCTCGTCGCCGGGCAGGCGCAACCCGCCGACGATGCGGTCGGCCGCGCCGGCCAGCCCCGGTTCGGCGGCGACACAGCCGGCGCGGTCCAGCACTTCGAAGGGAACGCCGTCGGCGCGCAGCACCTCGATGTCCTTGCCGGCGCCATCCAGCTGTTCCTGCTTGCGGAACACCTGCAGCGTGCCCTGGGTGCGTTCGTCGTAATGGATGCCGGTTTCGGCGCGCAGCGCGCCCAGACAGTCGCGGCTGTATTCGGCGATGCGGACCATGCGGCTTTTGTTCACCACATAGGCGTCATGGGTGCAGTTCGCCAGCATCCGGGCCATCCAGCCCAGCCGGTGCATGTCCAGCCGCGGTTGCAGGACCAGGGGCGCGTGGCGCTGGAACATCCATTTCAGCGCCTTCAGCGGCACGCCCGGCGCCGCCCAGGGCGAGGAATAGCCGGGCGAGATCTCGCCCGCGTTGGCATAGCTGGTTTCCAGCGCGGGACCGGCCTGGCGGTCGACGACTGTGACCTCGTGCCCCGCCTTGGCCAGATACCAGGCCGAGGTGACGCCGATGACGCCCGCTCCCAGAACAACGATCTTCATGTCCGCGCACCTTTCGCCAGAGATTGTCCCAAGGATAGCGCATGGCAAGGAAATGAAATCCCGATCTGCGGCGTTCTGCCGCAGGATCGTGCATGATTATTCGACGATTTAACATTTTCTTGAAAACTTCTTCGATGAACGCACAACTAGCCGGGCAATGTGCGCTGTCCTGGGCCAGAATCGCCCCGGTTGCCCCCGCCGGCAGGCCTGCCTAAGGTCTGCTGCGCAGCCACGTTGGATCCGATGCAAGCCAAGCCCCGCAAAAGCGCCTTTGCCCCCTTTCGCCATGGCGACTTCCGCCTGCTGTGGAGCGCCACGCTGATCTCGAACTTCGGCGGTCTGGTGCAGGCCGTGGGCGCGGCCTGGATGATGACGCAACTGACCGATTCGGCCACGCTGATCGCGCTGGTGCAAGCATCGAACACGCTGCCGATCATGCTGTTTGCGCTGGCTTCGGGGGCGCTGGCCGACAATTTCGACCGCCGCACGCTGCTGTTGGGGGCGCAGTTCTTCATGGCGGCGGTCTCGCTGGTGCTGGCGGTGCTGACCTGGCAAGGCTGGATGACACCCGTTCTGCTGCTGACGCTGACCTTCCTGATCGGGGTGGGACAGGCGGTCTACAACCCGCCCTGGCAGGCCAGCATGGGCGACCTGGTCCCGCGTGAGGATCTGCCCGCCGCCGTCACGCTGAACTCGGTCGGCTTCAACCTGATGCGCAGCGTGGGCCCTGCGGCGGGCGGCATCATCACCGCGGCCTTCGGCGCTGCGGCGGCATTCGCGGTCAACGCGGCCAGCTATGTGCCGCTGCTGGGCGCGCTGCTGCGCTGGCATCCCCGCACGCCCGAACGGCTGACCACGCGCGAGCCCTTCCTGTCGGCCGTCGGCGCCGGGCTGCGCTATGTCGCGCTGTCGCCGAACCTGGTGCGGGTGCTGTCGCGCGGCGCGCTGTTCGGCTTTGCCGCGATCTCGATCCTGGCGCTGCTGCCCCTGGTCGCGAAAAGCCACCCCGAGGGCGGCTCGCTGCTGTTCGGCCTGCTGCTGGGTTGCTACGGCCTGGGCGCGATCTCGGGCGCGCTGGTCAACCCCCGCATCCGCGAGCGGCTGAACAACGAAAACATCGTCCGCATCGCCTTTGCCGGCTTTGCGCTGTCGGCCCTGGTGCTGGCTTTCACCGATCACGTCTGGATGCATGCGCTGGCCATGCTGCCCGCCGGGGCAAGCTGGGTGCTGGCGCTGTCGCTGTTCAACGTGACGGTGCAGCTTTCGACGCCGCGCTGGGTCGTGGCGCGGGCGCTGGCGCTTTACCAGACGGCGACCTTCGGCGGCATGGCCATCGGCAGTTGGGTCTGGGGCGCCATCGCATCGGACCAGGGCATCGACGCGGCGCTGGCCTGTGCCGCCGTGCCGCTGATCCTGGGCGCGATCCTGGGCCACTGGTTCCGGGTGCCCGAATTCGGCACGCTGGATCTGGACCCCGTGAACCGCTTTCGCGAACCGGAACTCAAGCTGGACCTGCGCGGACGGTCGGGCCCGATCATGATTCTGATCGACTATCGCATCGACCAGAAGGACGTGCCCGAATTCCTGCGCCTGATGGCCCGGCGGCGCGACATCCGCCGCCGCGACGGCGCGCGCAACTGGGCGCTGCTGCGCGATCTGGAGCACCCCGAGATGTGGTCGGAAAGCTATCACATCGCCACCTGGGACGAATACGTCCGCCACAACCTGCGCCGCACCAAGGCCGATTTCGAAAGCTACGAGGACCTGCACCGGCTGCACTGCGGCCCCGAGCCGCCGCAGGTCCACCGCATGATCGAACGCCACAGCGTCGATCCCGGCGACGACCTACCGCTGATCGGCAAGCTGGAACTGCCCTGAAAGACAGCAGCCCGCTTTACCCGGCACGGCCGCACGTCTAGCCTGCCGCCATGCGCCGCTATCTGATCCGCCGCCTGATCGTGCTGGGCCTCAGCCTTGCTGTGGCCTCGGCGGCGATTTTCGGCGTGGTGGCGCTGGTGCCGGGGGATCCGGCCAGCTTCATGCTGGGCACCGGCGCGCAGCCCGACACCCTGGCCGCGCTGCGCCAGCAGATGGGCCTGGACCTGCCCTGGCCGCTGCGCTACGCGCGCTGGCTGGGCGGCGTCCTGACCGGCGACCTGGGCCAAAGCCTGACCTACAAGACGCCGGTGGGCGGCATGATCTTGGAACGGATGCAGGTCTCGCTGCCCCTGGCGCTGATGGCGCTGGCGGTGGCGGTGGCGATCGCCTTTCCCGTCGGCACTCTGTCGGCCGCCCGCCACGGCCGGGTCGCCGACACGGCGCTGATGGCCGGGGCGCAGATCGGCATCTCGCTGCCGAACTTCTGGTTCGCGATGCTGCTGGTCCTGGTCTTTGCGGTGAACCTGCGCTGGCTGCCGGCGGGCGGCTTCCCAGGCTGGGATCATCCGCTGGCCGCGCTGCGGGCGCTGATCCTGCCCAGCATCGCGCTGGCCCTGCCTCAGGCCGCGATCCTGGCGCGCGTGCTGCGCGCGGCCCTGGTCGAGACGCTGGGCCAGGACTATGTCCGCACCGCCCGCGCCAAGGGGCTGAGCCCGCGCCAGGCGCTGCTGCGCCATGCGCTGAGGAATGCGTCGATCCCCGTCCTGACCATCCTGGGGATGCAGTTCTCCTTTCTGCTGGCCGGCGCGATCATCATCGAGAACGTGTTCTACCTGCCCGGCCTCGGCCGGCTGATCTTTCAGGCCATCACCCAGCGCGACCTGGTCGTGGTGCAGGGCGCGGTGCTGGTGCTGGTCGCGGCCGTGATCCTGGTGACATTCCTGGTCGACCTGGCTTACGCCGCCGTCGACCCCCGGCTGCGCCGCGCATGAGGGGGTCGCTGATCCTTGGCCTTGCGCTGACGGGGCTTGCGCTGCTGGCGGCGGGGCTCAGCTTCCTGTGGACGCCGGGGGACGTGACCCAGCTTGCCATCGCGGACAAGCTGCAACCGCCCTCGGGCCGGCACTGGCTGGGGACGGACCAGCTGGGCCGCGACATGCTGTCGATGGTCATGGTCGGCGCCCGGGTGTCCATCGCGGTGGCCCTGGTCGCGGTGGGCATCGGGCTGGGCCTGGGCCTGCCGCTAGGCCTTCTGGCCGCCGCCCATCCCGGCACCTGGATCGACGAGGCGGTGATGCGCGCCAATGACCTGGTCTTTGCCTTCCCAAGCCTCGTCATCGCGATCCTGATCACGGCGGCGCTGGGACCGTCCGCGCTGAACGCGATCATCGCCATCGGCATTTTCAACGTCCCGGTCTTTGCCCGCGTGGCGCGGGGCGCGGCGCTGCCCCTCTGGACGCTGGATTACATCCGCGCCGCCCGGGTGGCGGGCAAGGGCGCGGCCCGCATCAGCCTGCAGCACGTCCTGCCCAACATCGCCCCCGTGCTGATCGTGCAGGCCACGATCCAGTTCAGCCTGGGCATCCTGGCCGAGGCGGGCCTGTCCTATGTCGGCCTTGGCGCGCAGCCCCCCACCCCCAGCTGGGGCCGCATGCTGGCCGAGGCGCAGACCCTGACCGCGCTTGCCCCCCATGTCGCCATCGTGCCGGGCCTTGCCATCATGCTGACGGTGCTGGGGCTGAACCTGCTGGGCGACGGACTGCGTGACGCGCTGGACCCCCGGCGGGAGCGCGCCCGGTGATCCGGGTCCGAAACCTGGGCGTCACGCTGGGCGGGCAGGCGCTGCTGCAGGGCCTGGACTTGGACCTGGCGCCGGGACGGATCACGGCGCTCGTCGGCGAAAGCGGCTCGGGCAAGTCGCTGGCGGCACTGGCGATGATCGGCCTTTTGCCCCGCGGCATGACGCCCGAGGGCCGGGTCGAGATCGACGGCCAGGACATCCTTCCCCTGCCCGAACGCGCGCTGTGCCGCATCCGGGGCCGGCGCATCGGCATGGTCTTTCAGGAACCCATGACCGCGCTGAACCCGCTGATGACCATCGGCGACCAGGTCGCCGAGACGCTGCGCCTGCACCTGGGCCTGCATCGCGACAAGGCGCTGGAGAAGGCCCGGCTGACGCTGGACCGCGTGGGCATGCCCGGTCCCCGCTTTCCGCTGACGCTCTATCCGCACGAACTGTCGGGCGGACAGCGCCAGCGCGTCGCCATCGCGCTGGCCATCGCGCTGCGCCCCGACCTGCTGATCGCGGACGAGCCGACCACCGCGCTGGACGTGACGACCCAGGCGCGCATCCTGGACCTGATGGCCGGGCTGGTGCGGGACCAGGGCATGGGGCTGCTGCTGATCACCCATGATCTGGCCGTGGTCCAGGGACTGGCGCAGGACATCGCCGTGCTGGAACGCGGCCAGCTGGTCGAAACCGCCCCGGCGGCCGATTTCTTTGCCGGTCCCCGGCAGCGCTATTCCCGCGAACTGCTGGCGGCGGCCGCCCATCAGCCGCGGTTGGTGCTGACCCAGCCCGGCCCCCGGCCCCTGCTGGAGGTCCGGGACGTGGTGCGCGACTATGCCCTGCCCCGCGCCGGGCTGCGCGCCAGCGGGCCGGGCCGCCTTCGGGCCGTGGACGGGGCCAGCCTGACCGTGCTCGAGCGCGAATCCGTAGGGCTGGTCGGCGAATCCGGCTGCGGCAAATCCACGCTGGCCCGCGCCATCCTGGGCCTCGAACCCGTGCAGGGCGGCCGCATCCTGCTGGACGGCCAGCCCGTCTCGCCCCGCATGCCCAACGCGCTGCGCGCCCGTGTCCAGGTGGTCCTGCAGGACCCGTTCGGCAGTTTCGACCCGCGCTGGCGCGTCGAGCGTCTGGTGGCCGAGCCCTTTCACCTGACCGGCCGCCCCCCCGACTGGCGCGAGCAGGTGGCCGAGGCGCTGTTCGACGTGGGCATCCCGGGCGATGCCATGCGCCGGCGGATCCACCAGTTTTCCGGTGGCCAGCGCCAGCGGATCGCGCTGGCCCGGGCGCTGATCATCCGGCCCAGCCTGATCGTGCTGGACGAGGCGGTCAGCGCGCTGGATGTCCGCGTCCGCGCCCAGGTGCTTGACCTGCTGGTGCGGCTGCGCGTGCGCCACGGCCTGTCCTATCTGTTCATCGGCCACGACCTGGCGGTGGTGCGCCAGATCACCGACAGGGTTCATGTGATGCGGCAGGGACAGATCGTGGAAAGCGGTCCGACCACGACGGTGCTGGACCGGCCCGCCCATCCCCATACCCGCGAACTGCTGGCCGCGACGCCGCGTCTCGTGACGCAGGCCGTTCACGGATAGGTCAGACCACTTGCGGTTTCCCCCGCTTGCCCGTAACTGACCCGGCTTTCGAAGACGAAAAGGCGCCATGGATGAAAGACCTGCCCGATCCGGGGATTTTTTCCCCAGCCCGCCCGCTCGCCCGGTCGCGTGCCGGAGCGCTGATCGACCAGTGCCTGGCGGCCCAGACCGTGGCCCTGCCGGGGGCACCCGAAGGCGTCAGGCCGGCCATGGCCGAATCACCCCTGCCGATTCGCCGGCCGCGGCCCGACCCGCGCGGCACCCCGCCCGCGCCGACAGCGCGCCGCCGCGACTAGGCCCGGCGCGACGGTCGGGCGACGGCTTCGGGCAGGATGCGGCATCCTGTCGCAGGCCATTGTAACCGACAAATCAACGTTCTATGACAATCGCCCTGCGGGGCGGCGAACACCCGGCGGGACCAAAAACAACAGGCCCTGCTTGCGCAAGGCCTGCTGCTCCTCCCCTGGCATGGCGGCCAAGCCTCCCCGAATGGCCGCCCAGGTATTCCGTGGCGATCAGGCGCTGATCAACTCTGCCTGCCGCACGATCACTTGTGCCTGACGGATGGACGCTATGTCAACCAGTCTACCCTTGTACACCGTGGCGCCGGCCCCGGATGACCGGGCGTCCTCCATCGCAGCCAGGATCTCGCGCGCCTCGGTCACGGCCTTGTCGCTGGGCGAAAACACCTCGTTCGCCAGCGCGACCTGCTTGGGATGGATCGCCCATTTCCCGACCATGCCCAGCGTGGCCGACCGCAGCGCCTGCGCGCGGAACCCGTCGTCGTCGCTGAAATCGCCGAAGGGACCATCGACCGGCAGGACGCCATGGGTGCGGCAGGCCGCGACGATGGCGGCCTGCGCCCAATGCCAGGGGTCCGACCAATAGCGTGCCCCCTCATGCGCCATGTAATAGTTTTCCTGCGTGCCGCCGATGCCGGTGGTCGCCATCCCCATGCTGGCCGCGAAATCGGCCGCCCCCAGGCTCATCGCCTGCAGGCGCGGGCTGCTGGCGGCGATCTCCTCGACGTGGCTGATGCCGGCGGCGGATTCGATGATGACCTCCAGCCCGATGCGCTTTTGCCGCCCCTTGGCGGCCTCGACGGCGGTGACAAGGGCGTCCACGGCATAGACATCGGCGGCATTGCCGACCTTGGGGATCATGATCTGGTCCAGCCGCTCACCCGCCTGTTCCAGCAGGTCCACCACGTCGCGATACCAGAAGGGCGTGTCCAGCCCGTTGATCCGCACCGACAGCGTCTTGGCCCCCCAGTCCACGTCGCCGATGGCCTGGATCACATTGCGCCGCGCCTGCTCCTTGTCGTCGGGCGAGACGGAATCCTCAAGGTCGAGGTTGATGACATCGGCCGCCGAGGCAGCCATCTTTTCGAACAGCGCCGGGCGCGAGCCCGGGCCGAACAATTGGCAGCGGTTCAGGCGCGCGGGGGGGCTTGGCTGGATACGGAAGGACATCGGCACCCTTTCGGCAATGATGTTTCAATCTCTATATGCAAATGGATAGATAATTGCTGCGTCTGCATCAAGCCCATTCTGCATCTGCATCCCAAGCGGCGCTTGACGCCCCGGCCCTTTCGGCGCAGGACGCCCCAAACCCCTGCGAAAGGAGATCAGGATGACCCGCACCGTCTATCTCAATGGCGACTACCTGCCCGAGGCCGAGGCCAAGGTCTCGATCTTCGACCGCGGCTTCGTCATGGCCGATGGGGTCTACGAGGTGACCAGCGTGCTGCAAGGCAAGCTCCTGGACTTTCCCGGCCACCTGGCGCGGCTCTCGCGCTCGCTCACGGAACTGGGCATGGGCAACCCGCTGTCGGACGAGGAATGGCTGGCGATCCACCGCAAGCTGGTGGACCTGAACGGCATCGACGAAGGCATCATCTATCTGCAGGTGACGCGCGGCAATGCGGGCGACCGCGACTTTGCCTTCCCGCCCCAGGACACGCCCCAGACGGTGGTGCTGTTCACCCAGTCCAAGCCGGGCCTCGCCGACAATCCGCAGGCCAGGACCGGGCTGCGCGTGATCTCGGTTCCCGACCTGCGCTGGTCGCGGCGCGACATCAAGACGGTGCAGCTCCTCTATCCCTCGATGGCCAAGATGGAGGCCAAGGCCCAGGGCGCCGACGACGCCTGGCTGGTCGAGGACGGCTTCGTGACCGAGGGCACCTCGAACAACACCTATATCGTCAAGGACGGCAAGATCGTCACCCGCGGTCTGTCCCAGGACATCCTGCACGGCATCACCCGCGCCTCGCTGCTGCGCTATGCGGCCGAGGCGCAGATGCAGATCGAGGAGCGCCCCTTCACCATCGCCGAGGCGCAGGCGGCGGACGAGGCCTTCTTCACCTCGGCCTCGGCCTTCGTGCTGCCGGTGGTGGAAATCGACGGGGTGAAGCTGGGCAGCGGCACGCCGGGCCCCGTCGCAACCCGGCTGCGCGAGCTTTATCTCGAGGAATCGCTGAAATCGGCGATGTGACAGGACCAGGGGCGCCCGTGCGGCGCCCCTTCCCGTATCAGCCCGAGACCGCCTCTCGCACCAGGGTGACGGTGCCCACATCCGCGACCAGCGTGTCGCGCAGCACGGCCAGGACCCTGCCGTCCACGACCAGCTGCACGTTGCTGCCGTCCTGCACCAGCTCATAATCCTCGGCGCCGGTGTAATCCTCGGCCAGGGTAACGGTCAGGCTGTCCGAACCGTCATAGGTCACGTCCGCGGCGCCGCCGGCATCGCTGCGCAGCATGATCAGGTCGCTGCCGTCCCCGCCGTCCACCAGGTCGTTGCCGCCGGCGTGGATCGTGTCGTCGCCGTCCCCGCCCAGCAGCGTGTCCCGCGCATCCGCCGTGGAATCGTCGGCCGACAGGATCAGGTCGTCCCCGTTCTCGCCGTCGATATGGGCGGTGCCGCCGTTGTCGGTGATGCTGTCGTCGCCATCGCCGCCGGTGATCGAATGGTTGCCCAGGTTCGTCGTGATGGTGTCGTCGCCCGAGCCCCCGTCGATGGTGTCGTCGCCTTCGTCCGCACCCAGGTCCAGCGCGCCATAGACATCGCTGTCCCCGCCCAGAAAGACCTTGTCGTCGCCCGCATCGGCGCTGACGGTATCCGAGCCGTAGCCGGTCCAGATCCAGTCGTCGCCTGCGCCCCCGGATACGGAATCGTCGCCGGCAAAGGATTGGACCGCATCGTCCTCCGCCGTGCCGACGATGGTGTCGGCCTCGTCGGTGCCCTCGATGACGTCGCGCCCGCCAAAGGGATCGCCCGGCGCCTCGGGGCCTTCGTCATCGTCGTTGCTGGACACGAGCGAGCCGATGCCGGCCAGCCCAAGAACGCCCAGCAGCAGGAAAATGGTCTGGTTCATCCGCAGCCTCCAAGGTCTTTCGCGCGACCATAGCCCGCCGCCCTGCCGCCGGGCAACTGCCTGCGCCTTCGCCGGCTTCTTTCTTGTGGAAATATCCCGCAGGGGGAGGCCGCCGCATGGCGGCGGGCGGGGGACGCGAAGTCCCCCCGCGGCGGTGCCGCGTTCAATGCCCCAGGATCTGGCTCAGGAACAGCTTGGTGCGCTCGCTCTGGGGGTTGTTGAAGAACTCGCGCGGGGTGTTCTGCTCGACGATCTGGCCCTGGTCCATGAAGATCACGCGATGCGCGACGGCCTGGGCAAAGCCCATTTCATGAGTCACGCACAGCATGGTCATCCCCTCCTCGGCCAGTTCGATCATCGTGTCCAGCACCTCCTTGATCATCTCGGGGTCGAGCGCCGAGGTCGGCTCGTCGAACAGCATGATGCGCGGCTTCATGCACAGCGACCGGGCGATCGCCACGCGCTGCTGCTGGCCGCCCGACAACTGGCCCGGGTACTTGTGCGCCTGGTCGGGGATCTTGACCTTGGTCAGGAAATGCATGGCCGTTTCCTCGGCCTCGCGCCGAGGGATCTTGCGCACCCAGATCGGGGCCAGGGTGCAGTTCTCCAGGATGGTCAGGTGCGGGAACAGGTTGAAGTGCTGGAACACCATGCCGACCTCGGAGCGCACCTTGTCGATGTTCTTCAGGTCGTTGGTCAGTTCGGTCCCGTCCACGATGATCTGGCCGGACTGGTGCTCTTCCAGCCGGTTGATGCAGCGGATCAGCGTGGATTTGCCCGAGCCCGAGGGCCCGGCGATCACGATGCGCTCGCCCCGCGCGACGCTCAGGTCGATGTCGCGCAGGACATGGAAGGTGCCGTACCACTTGTTCAGCCGGACGATCTCGATCGCGGGGCCGCCAAGCTGGGACTGCGACTGGGTCTGGGATTGGGTCTGCATGGGATGCTCCTCAGCGATGGTCGCGCTTCAGCCGGCGTTCCAGATACATCGAGTAACGCGACATGCCGAAGCAGAGGATGAAGAAGATCGCGCCGACGAAGATATAGGGCTCCCAATAGGCGCCCTTCCATTCGAAGCTGGCGCGGATGGTGTCGGACATGGCCTTCAGGGGATCGAACAGGCCGACGAAGACCACCAGCGTGGTGTCCTTGAACATGCCGATGAAGGTCGACACGATGCCGGGGATCGAGATCTTCAGCGCCTGCGGCAGCACGATCAGCCGCTGCGCCTTCCAATAGTCCAGCCCCAGCGCGTCGGCGGCCTCGTACTGGCCCCTGGGCAGGGCGGCAAGGCCCCCGCGGATCACCTCGGCCATATAGGCGGATGCAAACAGCGTCACCATGATGATGACCCGCAGGATGATGTCGAAGCTGGTGCCCGGCGGCAGGAAGTAGTTGAGCAGCAGCGAGGCCACGAACAGCAGCGTGATCAGCGGCACGCCGCGGATGAACTCGATGAACATGACCGCGAACATCTTGACGACCGGCAGGTCGGACCGCCGCGCCAGGGCCAGGATGATCCCCAGCGGCAAGGACAGCGCGATGCCCGAGACGCCGATGGTGATCGACAGCACGAAGCCGCCGAACTGGTCGGAACTGACCGGCTGCAGCCGCAGCGGCACCAGCCCGGCCAGCGCCTGCGCCACCGGGCCCGACAGCCAGAGCCACCAGACGACCGCCGCCGCCACCGCCGCGAAAAAGGCGAACATGCCGAACCGCGCCAGGGCCCGCCAGACGGCAAAGCCCAGGCCGAAGCCCGCCAGCGCCATCGCCGGCCCCCAAAGCGAGCCGCCCCACAGCAGCCAGACGGCGGCAAAGGGATAGACGCAGCTTGCCAGCAGCGCCCAGGCCGGCCGCGTCTCGATCAGAAGCGCCCAGGCCAGCATCAGGACTGCCATGCCGGCCAGCGCCGCGGCGGGGGCGCCGAGGATCCAGGCGATGACGAAGCTCAGCACGACAGCCAGGCCCACGACCGTCCAGCGCGCCCGCCGGCTGTCGGAAAACAGCACCGGCGCCAAGGCCAGGAACAGCAGCCCGAAGGCCAGCACCGGCCGCCAGTACAGCGCCGGCGGATAGAAGCCGAAGACGAACTGGTTCCAGCGGTGCTTGATCAGCGCAAAGCAGGCGCCGTGGGCATCGGGTCCCCAGGTTTCGGCGATGATCCGGCGGCAGTCGGCCATGCCCTCGGCGTTCCAGACCGAATGGGACAGCCAGGGACCGACGGTGCTGACGACCAGCCAGACGATCCCCAGCCCGAGCACTGTCAGGACGATGTTCAGCGGGCCCGAGAACAGGTTCTCGCGCAGCCACTTGATGACTCCCCGCTCGGCCACCGGGGGCGGCGCCGGCGGCAGCATCGTGTCGCGCACGAAGGCCGCGGTCTGGGCGTGGGTCTCGCTCATCTCAACGCTCCTTCAGGCTGACGCGGGCGTTCAGGACGTTCATCCCGCCCGAGATGATCAGGCTGAGGATCAGATAGACCCCCATCAGCAGGACCATGCATTCCATCTCGCGCCCGGTCTGGTTCAGCGTGGTGCCGCCCAGCGTACCGCGCAGGTCCATGTAGCCCACGGCGATCGCCAGCGAGCTGTTCTTCATCAGGTTCAGGTATTGCGAGATCAGCGGCGGGATGATGACCCGCAGCGCCTGCGGCAGGACGATCAGCGACATGGTGCGCCCCGGACGCAGGCCCAGGGCGAAGGCCGCCTCGCTTTGCCCGCGGCTGACGGCCAGGATGCCCGCGCGCACGATCTCGGCGATGAAGGCCCCGGTATACAGCGTCAGCGCCAGCCACAGCACCACGAAGCTGTTGTCGAGGTTGATGCCTTCGGCAAAGTTGAAGCCGCGCAGCACCGGCGGGATCAGGTGCAGCCCGAACCACCAGGTCAGTGCCCCCAGCGGCAGGGCGAACAGCGCAAGCGTGATCCACCAGGTCGCGGGCCGCCGGCCGGTCGCGTCCTGGATGCGCTGCGCGCGCGCCCGCAGCAGATGCCGCCCGATCAGCGCGGCCAGGATCGCCAGGGCATAGATCGGGACCGCCCAGCTGATCGCCTCGCGCCCCATCTGGATCGAGCCCGGCGGATTCGTCATGCCGATCGAGGGGATCGCGGTATAGCGGTTCGTCGGCGCCACCATGTCGAACAGGATCATGCCGGCGGCCGGATTCTCGCCCCGATAGGCGTTCGGGGGCGGCATCACCTCGGTAAAGATCGCCAGGATCACCAGGATCCACAGAAGCAGCGGGATGTTGCGGAAGATCTCGACATAGACGGTCATCAGCCGCGCGATCAGCCAGTTCGAGGACAGCCGCAGCACCCCCACCAGCACCCCCACGACGGTGGCGGCGATGCAGCCCAGCACCGTCACCTGCAAGGTGTTCAGCAGGCCCACGACGGTCGCCCGCAGATGCGTGTCGTCCGAGGTATAGGGGATCAGCTGCTGGGGAATGTCATAGCCGGCACGCCGGAACAGAAAGTCGAAGCTGAGCGTCTTGCCCATGATGGCAAGGTTTCTCAGCGTATTGTCGATCAGCCAGCTTGCCAGCAGCATGACCCCGATGAACACCGCCGCCTGGATCGTCAGCGACCGATAGCGGCGGTCGTAAATCAGCATCGACAGACGAAAAGGCGGATTGGCCGCGCCCGGATAGGTTGCCATATGTTACCCCCTGTTGGCCGGCCGCCGGGTCTTGTGCCCGTATTCTTGCCGGCGTCGGAATGAAACGGGCGGGGTCATGGCCCCACCCGTCCCGTTCGGCAGCAATCAGCGGAAGGGCATCGCGTACATCAGCCCGCCCTGGGTCCACTGCGCGTTCAGCCCGCGCGCCAGGCCGATGGGGGTCTGTTCGCCGATGGTGGCGGCAAAGATCTCGCCATAGTTGCCGCCGGCCTTGATCGCGCGCCGGGCCCATTCGGCGTCCAGCCCGATCATCTTGCCCAGGTCGTCCGTGGTGCCCAGCAGGCGCTGCACCTCGGGGTTCTGCGAGGACTTGGCCAGTTCGTCGATGTTGGCCGAGGTGACGCCGTATTCCTCGGCCGCGACCAGCGCGAACAGCGTCCAGCGCGCGATGTCGCCCCAGTTGTTGTCGCCGTGGCGCACCGCCGGCCCCAGCGGCTCCTTGGAGATGATCTCGGGCAGGATGATGTGGTTTTCCGGGTCGGCGAAGGCCGCCCGCGTCGCCGCCAGCCCCGAGGCGTCGGTGGTATAGGCGTCGCAGGCGCCGGCCATGTACTGCTGTTCACCCTCGGCGTTGCTGTCGATGTTGACCGGCTGGTAGGTCATGTTGTTGGCCTTGAAATAGTCGGCCAGGTTCAGTTCGGTCGTGGTCCCGGTCTGGATGCAGATGGTGGCGCCGTCCAGCTCCTTGGCCGAGGACACGCCCAGGTCCTTGCGCACCATGAAGCCCTGGCCGTCGTAATAGTTCACGCCGATGAAATCCAGCTTCAGGTCGGTGTCGCGCTGGAAGGTCCAGGTCGAGTTGCGCGCCAGGATGTCCACCTCGCCCGAGGACAGCGCGGTGAACCGGGTCTGGCCCGTGGTCGGCACGAACTTGACCTTGGTCGCATCGCCCAGCACCGCCGCCGCCATGGCCTTGCAGAAGGCCACGTCGAAGCCCGACCAGTTGCCGTTTGCGTCGGGTGCGGCAAAGCCCACCAGGCCGGTATTCACGCCACAGTTCAGCACGCCGCGGGCTTTGACCTCTTTCAGCGTGTCGCCTTCAGCAGCCATGGCCCCGGACGCCGCAAGGGCGAAGGCGGTGACCGTGCCGAAGAGTGCAGATTTCTTCATGGAGTCCTCACTGTTGTTCCTGCGCCCCTGGGATGGGGGCGCGCAGAATCTGGGGCTGGACAGGCTAGCCCGGTTGAGCCGAGGGACAAGAGCATTGCCCCCATAAGCGGCATTGTGCCGAAGCCGGGCAGGGCGTCAAGGAATAAGCCGAACCGCCGGGTTCACGCGGCTGAGTTGCCAGAACCGCTGCGAATGGCGCAGCGCGTCCAGCCGGGCGCGGGCCGCGGCCTCGGCCTCGTCGTCGCGGCCCCAACGTTCGGCCTGAAATTCCTCGTCAATCCGGGACAGGGCGTGGGACTGATCGGCATCCAGCCGGCCGCGGATCACCGCAAGCCCCAGGATCAGCGAACCCGGCAAGGTGACCAGATCGTGCAGCGCCGTCAGCCCGAACGGGTCCAGCGCCGAAACCTCTGCCCGCAATTTCAGCAGCGCGCCTTCGTCCTGGGGCACGGGCAGGACGCCGTGGGTAATGCGCAAGGGCGCGCCCAATTCGGTCGCGGCCCAGTCGATCAGCGGGTCCCAGCCCCGGGCCTGGGCCTCGACCAGGGCCTCGGGCGCCTCGGCGCGATAGGACAGAAGGTCGGTGCCGCCATAATCCGACAGCATGGCCACCACCGCGTCGAACTGGGGCGTCACCCGTTCGATGGCGGAATTGGCCGAACGGGTCAGCGGCATGGTGTTGGGGTCGATCACCGAAACCTGCGCGTCCCATTCCGCCGCAACCGCCCGGGCCAGGCCTTCGGTCGGCAGCACCAGAGGCTGCTTGCCCGGGGTGCGCAGCGCCCGGTCGTCCAGCCGGACTTCCCAGCCCGCGCCGGTGTCCTGCACATCGGCGGCGGTCCAGAACCGCCGGGCTTTCCATTCGCTCATGCGGCGCGCTCCTCGGCCCAGTCCAGCAGCGCGGCGGTCAGCGCGGGATAATCGGGCGCGACCAGCACGGCCCCGGTCGCGTGCAGCCGCTCGGCCGGGTGATAGCCCCAGTCGACGCCAAAGCCCGTCATGCCGGCGGCCTGCGCCATCTCCATGTCGAAGCTGGTGTCGCCGACCATCACCGCCCGCCCCGCCGGCACCCCGGTTTCGGCCAGCGCGCTTTCCAGCATCGCCGGATGGGGTTTCGAGGGATGCCCGTCCGCCGACTGCCGGGTCGCGAAGCGCCGCTCCAGCCCATGCGCCGCCAGGATCGCCGTCAGCCCGCGCATCGGCTTGCCGGTGGCGATGCCCAGGGTCACGCCGGGCAGCGCGGCCAGCGCATCCAGGCAGTCCAGCGCGCCGGGATAAAGCGGCGGATGCCGGCCCGCCGCCCGCGCCGCGACAAAGGCGGCGCGATAGCCCTCGACCACGCGGTCGTGCAGGTCCGGCCCCGCGCCCGGCAACAGCTGCGCCACCGCGACCGGCAGCGACAGGCCGACGATGGACAGGATCGCCTCGGGTGCAAGCTCGGGCAGGCCCGCGCCCGAGATGCCCAAGTTCATCGCCTCGACGATCTCGTGCTGGCTGTCGACCAGCGTGCCGTCGACGTCGAACAGGACCAGGCGCATCATGCCTCCTCGAACGGGTCTTCGGGCACGTCGCTTTCGGACCAGCCCAGGGTCTGCCAGGTGCGCGCCATGTGGTCGGGCAAGGGGGCGGTGACGGTGACCAGCTTCTTGGTGATCGGATGCTCGAACCGGATCAGCCGGGCGTGCAGGTGCAGCTTGCGGCTGATCTCGCCGCCCAGCTGGGCGCCCCAGCCGTCGCCCAGGTTTTCCTGCCCCGAGCCGCCGTACTTGCCGTCCCCGACGATGGGGTGGCCGATCTCGGCCATATGGGCGCGCAGCTGGTGGGTGCGGCCGGTGACGGGCACCATCGCCACCCAGGATACGCGGCCGCCCAGGGCCGACAGCACGGCGTAGTCGGTATGGGCGCGCTTGGCGCCCTCGGTCGCGGCCACCTCCGAGGGGTGGACTGCGACCATCTTCTCGCCCTCGCCCATGCGGCCGCGGCCCGGCGCCTTGACCAGGCCGTACTTGATCGAACCCATGCGCGGATGCGGCACGCCCGCGACGGCCGCCCAATAGATCTTGCGGGTCAGCCGGTGCCGGAACGCCTCGGACAGGGATCGGGCGATGCGGTCGGTGCGCGCCAGCAGCAGGACGCCCGAGGTGTCCTTGTCCAGCCGGTGCACCAGCTTCGGCCGGTCCTTGTAGCCGAACATCAAGGCCTCGGTCAGCCCGTCCACATGCCGGTCGCCCTGGCCCGAGCCGCCCTGCGAGGGCAGGCCCGGCGGCTTGTTCAGCGCGATGATATGGTCGTCGCGCCACAGCACGGCCGACTGGATCATCTCGGCATCGGACTGCTTGACGCGGGGCTTCGCCGCCGGCGGGGGCGCGCTGCCCTCGGGGATCGGCGGGATGCGCACCTCCTGCCCGGCCTCGATCCGGGTGTTGGCCTTGACCCGGCCTCCGTCGACGCGCAGCTGGCCGGTGCGGCACATCTTTTCGACCGCGCCCTGGGTCAGCTGGGGAAAGCGCTTCTTCAGCCAGCGGTCCAGGCGCTGCTCGCCCTCGTCCGCGCCGATGCGGATCACCTGCACGCTCATGCGAAGATCCCCCGGCCAAGGGCCAGGCCCGCCGTCACCGCCATCAGCGACAACAGGACCGAGGCCGCGACATAGCCCAGGGCCAGCGCCGCGGCGCCCCGTTCCCACAGGGTCAGCGTGTCCAGCGAAAAGGCCGAAAAGGTGGTATAGCCGCCCAGCACGCCGGTCAGCAGCAGCGGCGCCAGGTGCTGACCGCCCCGGAACGCCAGGCCCGCGGCCAGCAGCCCCATGGCAAAGCAGCCCGTGACGTTCACCGCCAGCGTGCCCAGGGGCAGCGTGGTCAGCCGCCCGGCCAGGATGGTCACGCCGTAGCGCGCGGTCGCGCCGACGGCCCCGCCGACGGCCACTTGCAGAAAATTGTTCATGTCTTGCCCTCTGTCCGCCGCTTCTGGCGCAGACCGGCGAACCATTCAACGCGCTTTTTCAGGTCGCGTTCAAAGCCGCGCTCGACCGGAGCATAAAGCACGGGACGCCGCATGCCCTCGGGGAAGTAATCCTGGCCGGAAAACGCATCCTCGGCGTCGTGGTCGTACTGATAGCCCGCGCCATAGCCCTGATCCTTCATCAGCCCGGTCGGCGCGTTCAGGATATGCGCGGGCGGCATCTGGCTGCCCGTGCGCCGCGCCAGGTCGCGCGCGGCCTTGTAGGCGACATAGCCCGCGTTGGATTTCGGCGCGAGCGCCAGATAGATCAGCGCCTGGGCCAGCGCGAGTTCCCCCTCGGGCGAGCCCAGCCGTTCGTAAAGCGCCCAGGCATCCAGGCAATGGCGCTGCGCCGCCGGGTCGGCCAGGCCGATGTCCTCGACCGCCATGCGGGTGATGCGGCGGGCAAGGTATCGGGGATCCTCGCCCCCCTCCAGCATCCGCGCGAACCAGTAAAGCGCCGCGTCCGGGTCGCTGCCGCGCACGGATTTGTGCAGCGCCGAGATCAGGTTGTAATGTTCATCCCCCGACTTGTCGTATTTCGCCGCCCGCCGCATCAGCCGCTGCGCCAGCTGGTCGGTGTCGAGCTTGCCCTGGACCTTCCAGGCCATCACCTGCTCGATCAGGTTCAGGGCGGCGCGGCCATCGCCATCGGCCATCTCCAGCAGCCGTTCGCGTGCCTGGGCGGTCAGGGGCAGCGCCCGGCCCAGTTCGCGCTCGGCCCGCTGGGCCAGACGCTCCAGGTCGGCCAGGCTCAGCCGTTCCAGCACGATCACCTGGGCGCGCGACAAAAGCGCGGCGTTCAACTCGAAGCTGGGGTTTTCCGTGGTGGCGCCCACCAGGACGATGGTCCCGTCCTCCATATGCGGCAGGAAGCTGTCCTGCTGCGCCTTGTTGAAGCGGTGGATCTCGTCGACGAACAGCAGCGTGCCGCGGCCCTGGCTGCGGCGAAGCCGGGCGGCGTCGAAGACCTTGCGCAGTTCCGGCACGCCCGAGAAGATGGCCGAGATCTGCACGAAGGCCAGGTCGGTTTCCTGCGCCAGAAGCCGCGCGATGGTGGTCTTGCCGACCCCCGGCGGGCCCCACAGGATCAGCGAGGACAGGCTGCCCGACCCCAGCATGGCGCCCAGCGGCCCCTCGGGCCCCAGCACCTTGCCCTGGCCCACGACATCGGACAGGCGCGCCGGCCGAATGCGATCGGCCAGCGGGCGGTTCGCCTCGCGCGGGGCGGGGGCGCCCTCGTCGGGCGCGGTGTCGAACAGGTCAGCCATGCGGCCGGCAGTCTACGCCGCCCGCATGACCGGCGAAAGCCCCCCGCATTCGCGACCTAGTGCATCTTGGTCGCAAGATTGATCGACACGCACTGGAAGTAACCGTCGTCGATCCAGACCACCGGGCCCATCGCCTGCGCATCAAGGCCGCAGGGCGAGAGCCAGCGCGGCCAGGTCGAGGCGACCAGGCAGACCAGCCGGGTCGCCCCCAGCGCACGCGCGGAATTGGTCATCTCATGGACCAGGTTCAGGTGGACGCGGCGGCGTTCGCGCTGCGCGATGCTGTGATCGACGAACAGACGGCTGGCTTCCCAGGTGCCGGGATCGACCGGGGCCGGTCCGTCCAGCAGGTTCTGGGGAATCGAGCCGCCCAGCAGGTCAAGCTGCGCGTCGCGGATCATGTAGGAATACATGCCGCATTTCGCCGTGGTGGGCGTCAGACGGACTCCGGCAAGGACCTGGCCGTTCTGGTGGATGGCGACCCACCGGCTCATCGGGGTGTCGTATTGGTCGAACTCCATGTCGTCCGTCTGGGGCAGGTCCCAGCGCTTCTGGACGATGAAGCTTTGTTTCCGCGCGCGGAAGATATTTGCAAAAAGCTCGCCGTGGTTATGCAGGTTGGCGAAGGAAAGCGTGGTGGTCTGCATGGTAGTCTCCTGGGGTTGTGGTGGGTGGTGGCCCCCAGGTGGTACCGCAGTCAGGGCGGACCGTTTTTATAGCAAGCGGTAATCCTTGGCCCTTTGCAGCGCCTCGGCAGTCGTACGCGCCATGAGACGTTCGCGCGCCGATATGAGACGTGCCTTGAATGCGCTTTCCGTGATACCAAGTTTGGCAGCCGCCGCTGCGTGACGATCACCCTCTGCGATGCACCGAAGGGCCTCTTGTTGAGCCTTGGTCAGGCTCTCCGGCGGCTCTGTGATGTCGTGGAGCCGTCGTATCGTTGCCGAGATCACCTCGATCTCGTCATCCGTGAATTCCCGCTTGTCATGCGCAAAGGCCGCGATCGTGCGCGACTTGATCGGACCGTAGGCGACGGCCAGCCCGTATTTCAGGCCGTGGTCGGCGGCGTCCTGCAGGATCGAGAACGGGTCCGGGATCGGCAGCACGCTCCAGCGACAGGCGCCGGTCGTCGAGAAACCCCAGGCGATGGTGGGGTCGCGCAGGGCATAGGCCCGCTCGGCGTACCGATTCGACCATTCCTTGTTGTAGGTCTGGAACTGCATCAGAGGTGCAGCAAAACGGATGTGCAGGCCGACAAAATAGCCGGCCGGCGCCAGCTTCTTGAGCTTGGCTAGGGCTGCATTGATTTCCGCGCGAGACGACATGACTAATGATACAGATTGAGTTTTTCGGTGCTTAGGGCCAAAATGGCATAGCCGTTACTGTATTCAAGCATTGCCTGTCTGGCGAGGGGTGTTTTAACCCTTCTCTACTCTGGGGTGAATTTGGCTGGACCAAGGCCCGGAATCCGGACCTAGGCCCCGCAGGGGGCCGCTGGCGGTGTTTTCCTTGCAAAACCTGGCTCATACCCATCCTTGTCGCGTCCTTTCCCTGGCATTGACCGTCGAATTCCCGCGCGAAGGTACAGCGCACTGTTGCAAAAAAGCCCGCGACCGGGATCGCCGGTCACGGGCATCATAGCTTGGGTAACCCTAAGAAAGGATTAATGATCTTAGGATTCTTCGGCTTCCGATTCGGCCTCGATGCGGGCGCGGTCGGCGGCGCCCTTGGCGGCCGGGTCGCGGTCGACCAGCTCGATGATCGCCATCGGCGCCATGTCGCCATAGCGGAAGCCGGCCTTCAGGATGCGGACATAGCCGCCCTGACGGTCCTTGTAGCGGGCGCCCAGCACCTCGAACAGCTTCGCAACATGCTGATCTTGCTTGAGTTGCGCGTCGGCCTGACGGCGGGCGTGCAGGTCGCCGCGCTTGGCCAGGGTGATCAGCTTCTCGACGATCGGGCGCAGTTCCTTGGCTTTCGGCAGCGTGGTCTTGATCTGCTCGTGCTCGATCAGCGAGCCGGCCATGTTGGCGAACAGCGCCTTGCGGTGTTCGTGGGTACGGTTCAGGCGGCGATATCCGCGGGCGTGACGCATGATGATTCTCCTATGACGTCTTTTGCTTTGTCCGGCGGCCCATGCGTGGCGGGCCACTCTCCTTGGGGCGGAATTGCCCAGTGCCTTGCGGCGTTTCCGGGGGCGTGCCAGGCGTGCACCGTGCGTACACAGGCCGTACACCGGGCGTATGCCGCCCCCGGTCTTCGATCAGAACTGGTCGTCGAAACGCTTGGCCAGATCCTCGATGTTCTCCGGCGGCCAGTCCACGACATCCATGCCGAGGTGCAAGCCCATGCCCGAGAGCACTTCCTTGATCTCGTTCAGCGACTTGCGGCCGAAGTTCGGGGTCCGCAGCATCTCGGCCTCGGTCTTCTGGATCAGGTCGCCGATATAGACGATGTTGTCGTTCTTCAGGCAGTTCGCCGAACGCACCGAAAGCTCCAGCTCGTCGACCTTCTTCAGCAGGCGCGGGTCGAACTCCAGCCCGTCCTCGGCCTCGGAGCGGGTGGCGCTTTCCGGCTCGTCGAAGTTCACGAACACCGAAAGCTGGTCCTGGATGATGCGCGCGGCATAGGCCACGGCGTCCTCAGGCGTCAGCGAGCCGTCGGTCTCGACCTTCATGGTCAGCTTGTCATAATCCAGCACCTGGCCTTCGCGGGTGGGCTGGACTTCATAGCTGACTCGCTTCACCGGCGAGAAGATCGCGTCGATCGGGATCAGGCCGATGGGCGCGTCCTCGGGACGGTTCTTGTCGGCCGCGACATAGCCCTTGCCGTTCGCGACGGTCAGTTCCATGTGCAGCTCGGCGCCGTCGTCCAGGTGGCAGATCACATGGTCGCGGTTCAGGATGGTGATGCCGGCGGTTTCCTGGATGTCGCCGGCCTTGACCTCGCCCGGGCCCTTGGCCGACAGGGCCAGGCGCTTGGGCGCGTCCACGTCCATCTTCAGCGTGACGCCCTTAAGGTTCAGGACGATGTCGGTCACATCCTCGCGCACGCCCGGCACCGAGGAAAACTCGTGCAGCACGTTGTCGATCTGCACCGAGGTGATGGCCGCGCCCTGCAGCGAGGACATCAGCACGCGGCGCAGCGCGTTGCCCAGCGTCAGGCCGAAGCCGCGCTCGAGCGGTTCCGCGATGACGGTCGCGACGCGGGACGAATCGGCCCCCGGCTTGATTTCAAGCTGGGTGGGCTTGATGAGTTCGGCCCAGTTCTTGTGGATCATGCGTTTGCCTCCATACCTGTTCCCAGCCCATGACCGGTGGCCGGAAACGCCCGAGGTGAAATGCGAAAAGCGCGCCCGCACGGGACAGCCCCGCGCGGAACGCGTCAAAATCCCGAAGGATCAGACCCGGCGGCGTTTCGGCGGGCGGCAGCCGTTGTGCGCGATCGGGGTGACGTCGCGGATCGCGGTGATGTTGAAGCCGACGGCGGCCAGCGCGCGCAGCGCCGATTCGCGGCCCGAGCCGGGGCCCTGGACTTCGACTTCCAGCGAGCGGACGCCGTGTTCCTGGGCTTTCTTGCCCGCGTCCTCGGCGGCCATCTGGGCGGCGTAGGGGGTCGACTTGCGCGAGCCCTTGAAGCCCATGGTGCCGGCCGACGACCAGGCGATGGCGTTGCCCTGCACGTCCGAGATCAGGATCTTGGTGTTGTTGAAGGACGAGTTCACATGCGCCACACCGGTGGCGATGTTCTTGCGTTCCTTGCGCTTGATGCGGGTTTTATCGCGTGCCATGTCCGTTCCCCCTTATTTCTTCTTGCCGGCGATGGGCTTCGCCGGGCCCTTGCGGGTGCGGGCATTGGTGTGGGTGCGCTGGCCGCGAACCGGCAGGCCGCGACGGTGGCGCAGGCCGCGATAGGAGCCGAGGTCCATCATGCGCTTGATGTTCATCTGCGTTTCACGGCGCAGGTCGCCTTCGACGGTCAGGTTCGCGTCGATGTATTCGCGGATCTGCAGGACTTCGGCGTCCGACAGGTCGTTCACGCGGCGGGCCGGGTCGATGCCGACGGCCGAGATGATTTCATCGGCGAACTTCGGGCCGATCCCGTGGATATAGGTCAGTGCGATCGGGACGCGTTTCCCGGTCGGAATGTTGACGCCAGCAATACGAGCCACGCGTTCTTCCTTTTCAAAGTTGCGATTCCGTAACGCCGGAACCTTTTTTCACAACCAAAGACCCGAAAGCATCGCCTTCGGGCCTTCAACGGCCACCTGAAGTCAGGTGATTCTCATGCGAGATGCTGCGGATTAAGGGATTCACAGCCTGTCGTCAACCCTTGGCCGGGAGGTCGTCGAGGACCCGGGCCACGTCCGAGGCGACCTCGTCGATTTCGGCAAGGCCGTCGACGACGTGCAGGTTGCCCTTGCACCAGTAGTAGCCGATCAGCGGCGAGGTCTTCTTGTAATATTCCATCAGCCGGGTCTTGAGGCTGTCGGCATTGTCGTCGGCGCGCCGGCGCAGGTCGTGCGAGCCGCAGACGTCGCAGGTGCCCTCGACCTTGGTGGGCTTGGTCACGTCGTGATAGACCTCGCCGCAGTCGTGGCAGGTGAAGCGGCCCGAGATGCGGCTGACCAGCGCCCCGTCGTCCACCCGCATCTCGATCACAGCGTCGATCTGCTGGCCCTCCTCGGCCATCAGGCTTTCCAGCGCGTCGGCCTGCGGCAGGGTGCGCGGGAAGCCGTCGAAGATGAAGCCCTTGCCGCCCTGCCCGATCTTTTCGCGGATCAGCCCGATGACGATGTCGTCGGTCACCAGTTCGCCCCGGTCCATGACCTTGGCGACGCGCTGGCCCATCTCGGTCCCCGAGTTGCGGGCCTCGCGCAGCATGTCGCCGGTCGACAGCTGCACCAGCCCGCGTTCCTCGATCAGCCGGCGGGCCTGGGTGCCCTTGCCGGCACCCGGGGGCCCCAGCAGAATGATGTTGATCGCCATGTCGGTCCCTCTTCCCTTTCAGCGGCTTAGCGGCGGGCTGGCGCCTTGCGGGGCTTGGCTGCCCCGGTCTTTCCACGCTTGCCCCGCAATTGCGACTTTTCGATCAGACCTTCATATTGATGGGCAAGCAAGTGGCTTTGCACCTGGTTGATCGTATCCATCACCACGCTGACCACGATCAGGACCGAGGTGCCGCCGAAATAGAACGGGATCGACAGCTGGTGGCGGATGATCTCGGGCAGCAGGCAGACGGCGGCCAGATAGGCCGAGCCGATGACCAGAACGCGGCTGACGACATAGCTGAGGTAGTCCTCGGTCCGCTTGCCGGGACGGATGCCGGGGATGAAACCGCCCTGGTTCTTGAGGTTCTCGGCCACGTCGTCGGTCTTGAAGCTGACGTTGAACGTGTAGAAATACGCGAAGAACACGATCATCGCGCAGAAGAACACCAGATACAGCGGCTGGCCGGGACCGAAATAGGCCAGGATCGTGGACATGACCGGGCCGGTCTGGTTGCCCGAGAAGGTCGAGATCGTGACCGGCAGCAGCAGAAGCGAGCTGGCGAAGATCGCCGGGATCACGCCGGCCGGGTTCACCTTGATCGGCAGGTGCGACGACTGGCCGTCATAGATCTTCATGCCCACCTGTCGGCGAGGATACTGGATGTGGATCTTGCGCAGCGCGCGTTCCATGAAGACGACGAAGGCGATGACGGCCGCGACCATCACGATCACGCCCAGGATCACCGGGGTCGAGACCGCGCCCGAGCGGCCCTGCGCCAGGAACTGCGCCAGGTGGCCCGGGATTTCCGCGACGATGCCGACGAAGATGATCAGCGAGATGCCGTTGCCGATGCCGCGCGCGGTGATCTGTTCGCCCAGCCACATCAGGAACATGGTGCCGCCGACCAGGGTGATGACCACCGAGGCGCGGAAGAACAGCCCCGGCTCGTGCGCGAGGTTGCCGTGTTCCAGGCTGACCGCCAGGCCCCAGGCCTGGAACAGCGCCAGCGCCACGGTGCCGTAGCGGGTATACTGGTTGATCTTCTTGCGGCCGGCCTCGCCTTCCTTCTTGAGCTGCTCCAGCGAGGGCACCATCGAGGCGAGAAGCTGCACGATGATCGAGGCCGAGATATAGGGCATGATCCCCAGCGCGAAGACGCCCATCCGTCCCAGCGCGCCGCCGGTGAACATCGAGAGGATCCCCCCGATGCCGGCCTGCGCCTGGTCCATGAAGTTGCGCAAGGCCGCGCCGTCGATGCCCGGCACCGGGATATAGGTGCCGAGGCGGTAGATGATGAGAAGTCCGAGGGTGAACCAGATCCTCTGGCGCAGCTCGGTCGCCTTGCCGAGCGCGCCCCAGGACAGGTTCGCGGCCATCTGTTCTGCGGCTGACGCCATATCGTGCCCCTTCGTGGCAGCGCCGCAGGATCGTTTCCCGATCCCGCGGCGCCTTGGAAAACTTGCCAGCTATCTATGCGGCGCGGGCGCGCCCTTCAACAGCTTATTCGGCCGAGGCGGTCTCGGCGGCGTCTTCTTTCGCGGGGCGGGTCAGGGTGATCTTGCCGCCCGCCTTCTCGATCGCCTCGACGGCCGCCTTCGAGGCGCCGGCGACGGTCAGGGTCAGGGCCGCGGTCAGTTCGCCCTTGGCCAGCACCCGGACGCCGTCCAGCTTGCGGCGGGTGACGCCGGCCGCGACCAGCGCGTCCTCGGTCACTTCGGCTTTCGCATCCAGCTTGCCCGCGTCGATGAAGGACTGGATCTGACCCAGGTTCACAACCGCGAAGTCCAGGCGATTCGGCTTGGTGAAGCCGCGCTTGGGCAGGCGGCGGTACAGCGGCATCTGGCCGCCTTCGTAGCCGTTCAGCGCGACGCCCGAACGCGAGGTCTGGCCCTTAATGCCGCGGCCGGCGGTCTTGCCCTTGCCCGAGCCGGGGCCGCGCGCGACGCGTTTCTTCTTGCGGTTGGCGCCTTCGTTGTCGCGCAGTTCATGCAGTTTCATATCGCTTCTCCTGAAGCCGGAAGCGCCCCATGAAGCGAAGGGGGCGGACACGGCGTTTCTTGCTTGGCTTGAGTCGGATGCCCGCAAGGGCACCGGCGGCTTCTAGCGGCTGCGCGCCCCTGGGTCAAGCCAGGGGTCAGAACTCGAACCAGGTGCCGATCTTGATGGCCTGTTCGCCCTGTCCCGACAGGGGGCCGATCACCCCCAGCTCCAGCTTGGCCGGCCCCAGCAGGTCCCCCACCACCGACACCACCAGCTTGGAGGAGAAGCCGGTGTCGTCGCGCTCCTCGAGCCGCAGCTGGTTCACCAGCATCAGCCCGTCGGTCGCGTGCCAGCCCAGCGTCAGTTCGGCCTTGGCGACGGTTTCCGGCGTCAGGTAGCTGAGCAGGCCTGCGCCCTGGGCGGCCAGCGCCTCGATCTCGGCCTGGTCCTTCATCGCGCCGGCGACCTTGACGCGGGCGTCCACCGCCAGCCAGCCGCCGCCGGGAATGCGGCGCAGGCCGGGCACGCTGTCCAGGCCCCTGCCCCAGGCCGCACCGACCTGAGCCTGGGGAATCAGTTCGCCGTCGCGGCGGATGGCGCCCGTCCCGGTCGAAAGGACGATGCGATCCGCCCCCCTGCCACGGTCCAGCGCGCGCTGGAACCAGACCATGGCGCTGGTTTCGCCCGCGTTGCTGTGGCCCAGTTCGAACCCCAGCGTGCTGCGGGGGCTGAGCCCGTATTCGGCATAGAGGCTGGAATAGCTGTTGTCGTCGCGGTCACGTTCGGTCGACAGCGCAACAAAGACCGCATCCTCGGCCCGGGGCCAGGGACCGGCGGCCGCAGCCTGGGCCAGCAGGGCCAGGATAAGCGACAGGCAACAGGCGACTCTGCGCGACACGGCCGACCTCCTATGCGGGGCGCGATCCGGCCAAGCCTAGCGGCGATCCCTTAGCAAAGGGTTAACGGGTCCCGGGGACCTCCCCCCGGTCATGAAAAACGCGCGCCCCGGAGAACCCGAGGCGCGCATTCTGTTCTTCGACAAACCCGAAGGGCGGCGGCTCAGCCGCGCTCTTCGATGATGACCGCCAGATGCGGGATCTTGGCGACCATGCCGCGCACGGCCGGGGTGTCTTCCAGCTCGCGGGTGCGGTTCATCTTGTTCAGGCCCAGGCCTTTCAGCGTCTCGCGCTGGATGGCGGGGCGGCGGATCGGCGAGCCGATCTGCTTGACGACGATGGTTTTGGCCATGTGTCCTCTCCCTTACGCTTCGACGGCGGCTTCAGCCGGCTTGTTGTCCTGCGGCAGGATCTCGGCCACCTTCTTGCCACGACGCTGGGCGACGTTGCGGGGCGAGGCTTCCTTCTTCAGGCCGTCGATGGTGGCGCGGATCATGTTGTAGGGGTTCTGCGAACCCTGCGACTTGGCCACGACGTCCTGGACGCCCAGCATCTCGAACACGGCGCGCATCGGACCGCCGGCGATGATCCCGGTGCCCGGAACGGCGGTGCGCATGATGACCTTGCCGGCGCCGTGGCGGCCTTCGATGTCATGGTGCAGCGTGCGGCCGTCGCGCAGCGGGACGCGGATCAGGCCGCGCTTGGCCTGCTCGGTCGCCTTGCGGATCGCCTCGGGGACCTCTTTGGCCTTGCCCTTGCCGAAGCCGACGCGGCCGCGCTGGTCGCCCACCACGACGAGCGCCGCGAAGCCGAAGCGCTTGCCGCCCTTGACGGTTTTCGAGACGCGGTTGATCGCGACCAGACGGTCCGCGAATTCCGGGGTTTCCTCGCGCTCTTCGCGACGGCCCCGGCGGTTTTCACGTTCTGCCATCAGGCATTCCTTATACGATGGCGCGCGGTCCGCGCCCGTTGAGTCCAATCCTGGTGGGCGCAAGCCCCCGGATCATCGGGGCGGCGCGCCCTTTCGGAACGCGCCGCCCGCAAGATCAGAACTTCAGGCCGCCTTCGCGGGCTGCATCGGCAAGCGCCTTGATCTTGCCGTGGAACAGGAAGCCGCCCCGGTCGAAGATGACTTCCTCGACCCCGGCCTGCTTGGCCCGTTCGGCGATCGCCGCGCCAATCTTTGCGGCGGCCTCGACGTTGTTCTTGCCGACCACGCCCAGGTCCTTTTCAAGGGACGAGGCCGCAGCCAAGGTGATCCCCCGGATGTCGTCGATCAGCTGGACGCTGATGTTCTTGGACGACCGGTGGACCGACAGCCGCGGGCGGCCGTTGGCGATGGCCCGCAGTTTGTTCCGCACGCGCAGGCGGCGCTTCTGGAACAGCTCTTTCTTGTTCAGTGCCATTTCATGCGCCCCTTACTTCTTCTTGCCTTCCTTGCGGAAGACGACCTCGCCCTTGTAGCGGATGCCCTTGCCCTTGTAGGGCTCGGGCTGGCGCCACTCGCGGATGTTCGCGGCGACCTGGCCGACCAGCTGCTGGTCGATGCCTTCCACCACGATCTCGGTCTGCTTCGGCGCCGTGATCGTCACGCCCTCAGGCGTTTCGAAGTTCACGTCGTGCGAATAGCCCAGAGCCAGCTTGAGGGTTTTGCCCTGCATCGAGGCGCGGTAGCCCACGCCCTGGATTTCAAGCTCTTTCTTGAAGCCGGTGCTGACGCCGACGGTCAGGTTCTCGACCATCGAGCGGGTCATGCCCCACTGCTGGCGAGCCCGCTTGGAGGCGCCGCGCGGGGTCACCTTCACCGAACCGTCTTCCAGCGCCAGGGTCACGTCATCGGTCGCGGTGAAGCTGCGGGTGCCTTTCGGCCCCTTCACCTCGATCGTCTGGCCCTTGATCTCTGCGGTCACGCCCTTGGGGAGAGCGACCGGCTTTTTACCAATCCGAGACATCTCTGCCCTCCTTAGAACACGGTGCAGAGCACTTCGCCGCCGACATTGGCGTTGCGTGCTGCTGCGTCCGACATGACGCCCTTGGGCGTCGAGACGATGGAGACGCCGAGGCCGTTGCGGACCTGCGGGATGTCCTTGACCGAAGCGTAGACCCGGCGGCCGGGCTTCGAAACGCGGGCCAGTTCGCGGATGACCGGAGTGCCTTCGTAGTACTTCAGGCTGATTTCCAGTTCCTTGTGACCGGCTTCGGTCGTGGTTTCCTCATAGCCGCGGATGTAGCCTTCGGCTTTCAGCACGTCCAGAACCCAAGCGCGCAGCTTGGACGCAGGCGTGCGGACGGTCGACTTGCCGCGCATCTGAGCGTTGCGGATGCGGGTCAGCATATCGCCGAGCGGATCGTTCATCGACATGTTGCCCCCTTACCAGCTCGATTTGACCATGCCGGGGATCTGACCGAACGAGCCCAGCTCGCGCAGCATGATCCGCGACAGTTTCAGTTTACGGTAATACGCGTGCGGACGACCGGTCAGTTCGCACCGGTTGTGCAGACGCGTGGCCGAGGAGTTGCGCGGCAGTTCAGCCAGTTTCAGGCTGGCCTTGAAGCGCTCTTCCATCGGGCGGGACTGGTCGTGGATCACCTCGTTCAGGGCAGCGCGCTTGGCGGCGTATTTCTGAACCAGACGCTCGCGCTTCTTCTCGCGCTCGACCATGGATTTCTTAGCCATATCTTCTTCCCTCCGCGATCAGTTGCTGAACGGCATGTTGAAATGCTTCAACAGCGACTTCGCTTCCGCGTCGGTCTTCGCGGTGGTGCAGATGATGATGTCCATCCCCAGAACTTCGTCGACCTTGTCGAAGTTGATTTCCGGGAAAACGATGTGCTCCTTCAGGCCCATGGCATAGTTGCCGCGGCCGTCGAAAGCCGTGCCCTTGACGCCGCGGAAGTCGCGGACGCGGGGCAGCGCGATGTTGATCAGGCGGTCCAGGAATTCATACATCCGGTCGCCGCGCAGCGTCACCTTGGCACCCAGCGGCATCTCCTCGCGGACGCGGAAGCCGGCGATGGATTTCTTGGCCTTGGTGATGACGGCCTTCTGGCCGGCGATGAGCGAAAGCTCCTCGGCGCCCTGCTTGACCTTCTTGGTGTCCTTGACGGCCTCGCCGATGCCCATGTTCAGGACGATCTTGTCCAGACGCGGGATCTGCATGTCGTTCTTGTAGCCGAACTCTTCCTTCATCGCAGCGCGAATGGTTTCGCGGAACTGCGCTTTCAGGCGCGGCGTGTAATTGGCTTGGTCCAGCATCAGATCACGTCTCCGGTGGTCTTGGCGAAACGGACCTTGTTGCCGTCTTCCACGCGGAAGCCGACCCGGGTCGCTTTGCCGTTCTTGTCCAGCAGCGCGAGGTTCGACAGGTCGATCGGCATGGCTTTCGCCACGCGGCCACCCTGCGAGGTCTGGCTCTGGCGGGTGTGACGGATGGCGATGTTGATGCCGTCAACGACCGCCTTGTTCTCTTTCGGGAACACTGCGGTAATCTCGCCCTGCTTGCCCTTGTCCTTGCCGGCCAGCACGACGACCTTGTCGCCCTTTTTCAGCTTGGCAGCCATTACAGCACCTCCGGCGCGAGCGAGATGATCTTCATGAAGTTCTTGGCGCGCAGCTCGCGCACGACCGGCCCGAAGATCCGGGTGCCGACCGGCTCGCCCTGGTTGTTCAGGATGACGGCGGCGTTGCGGTCGAAGCGGATCGAGGTGCCGTCCTCGCGCTTCACTTCCTTGGCGGTGCGCACGACGACGGCCTTGCGGACGTCACCTTTCTTCACGCGGCCGCGCGGAATGGCTTCCTTGACGGAAACGACAATGATGTCGCCCACCGACGCATAGCGACGGTGCGAACCACCCAGGACCTTGATGCACTGCACCCGGCGAGCGCCGGAGTTGTCAGCGACATCCAGATTGGTCTGCATCTGGATCATTGGGTTACTCCCGACCTTTGGGGACCGGAAGGACCGGCCCCAGGGTTTCGATTAATCTGGTCAGATCAGGCCTGGGCCGCTTCCGCGGTCTCGGTCAGAACGGTCCAGCGCTTGGTTTTCGAGATCGGCGCGCATTCGACGATGCGAACGGTGTCACCGACCTTGAACTGGTTCTCCGCGTCGTGGGCGCGGTATTTCTTGGACGACCGCACGGTCTTGTGCAGCAGCGGGTGCTTGAAGCGACGCTCGACCAGGACGGTGATGGTCTGTTCGTTCTTGTCGCTGACGACCTTGCCTTGCAGGATGCGTTTGGGCATGGACCGGCTCCTTAGTTCGACGCCGCGGCATCGGCCGCTTTCTGGTTCAGAATGGTTTTCACACGGGCGACGTCACGGCGAACGGCGCGCATGCGGGCGGTCGATTCGAGCTGGCCGGTGGCCTGCTGGAAGCGCAGGTTGAACGCTTCCTTTTTCAGCGACAGCAGCTGTTCCTTCAGCTGATCCGGCGTCTTGTCTTTCAGTTCCTGCGCTTTCATGCGCCTAGTCCTTTCAACATCACCGGAGGGCCCCTGCTGCCAGGGCAACCCTGATTCCGGTGGAGTTTCGTGATGAAGGCTTGCCCATACAGGCCCGGCCCCGTCTTGGCAAGCAGATTCGCGTATTTCCCAAGGAAAACGCCCCGCCGGTTTCCCGGGCGGGGCGCTGATCTGACATGGCCGCGACGGGCTTACCAGTCTTCGCGGGCGACGATGCGGCTCAGCACCGGCAGCTTGTTCGCCCCCAGGCGCAGGGCTTCACGCGCGATCTCTTCGGACACGCCGTCGATCTCGAACATGATGCGGCCGGGATGGACGCGGGCCGCCCAGTAATCGACCGAACCCTTGCCCTTACCCATCCGCACTTCGGTCGGTTTCGAGGAAACCGGCACGTCCGGGAAGATCCGGATCCAGACCCGACCCTGACGCTTCATGTGGCGGGTGATCGCGCGGCGGGCCGCTTCGATCTGGCGGGCGGTGACGCGCTCGGGCTCGGTGGCCTTCAGCGCGAACGAGCCGAAGTTCAGGGCGAAACCGCCCTTGGCCTCGCCGTGGATCCGGCCCTTGTGCTGTTTGCGGAACTTGGTCCGTTTCGGTTGCAGCATTTTGACTACTCCTTAGCGCGCGTCGCGGTCACGACGCGGACCGCGCGGAGCCGGACCGTCCTGCGCCTCGGTGGCGCGGCGGTCGCGGGCCTGCGGGTCATGCTCCATGATCTCGCCTTTGAAGATCCAGACCTTCACACCGATGATCCCATAGGGGGTGGTCGCTTCCGACAGCGCATAGTCGATGTCGGCGCGCAGGGTGTGCAGCGGCACACGGCCTTCGCGATACCATTCGGTGCGCGCGATCTCGGCACCGCCCAGACGGCCGGCGACGTTCACGCGGATGCCCAGGGCGCCCATGCGCATCGCGTTCTGCACGGCGCGCTTCATGGCGCGGCGGAACGACACCCGGCGTTCCAGCTGCTGCGAGATCGACTCGGCGACCAGTTGGGCGTCCAGCTCGGGCTTGCGGACCTCGACGATGTTGAGGTGCAGTTCCGAGGCGGTGAAGTTCGCCAGCTTCTTGCGCAGGGTCTCGATATCGGCGCCTTTCTTGCCGATGATGACACCCGGGCGCGCGGCATAGATCGTGACGCGGCACTTCTTGTGCGGGCGCTCGATGATGACGCGGCTGACGCCGGCCTGCTTGGCTTCTTCATGGATGAAGTCGCGGATCTTCAGGTCTTCCAGCAGCAGATTGCCGTAGTCCTTGTCGTCCGCGTACCAGCGGCTGTCCCAGGTGCGGTTGACCTGAAGACGCATCCCGATGGGGTTGACTTTCTGACCCATTACGCACGCTCCCCGGCTTCGATGGTCTCGACCTGACGCACCTTGATGGTGATTTCCGAAAACGGCTTCATGATCTTGCCGTAACGACCACGGGCGCGCGGACGGCCACGCTTCATGACCAGGTTCTTGCCGACCCAGGCCTCGGCGACGATCAGGTTGTCGACGTCGAGGTTGTGGTTGTTCTCGGCGTTCGCGATGGCCGACTGCAGGCACTTCTTGACGTCGACGGCGATGCGCTTGTGCGAGAAGGTCAGGTCGGCCAGGGCCTTCTCAACCTTCTTGCCGCGGATCAGCGCCGCGACCAGGTTCAGCTTCTGCGGCGAGGTGCGAAGCATCTTGGTCTTGGCGAACGCCTCGTTCTCCGCCACGCGGCGCGGATTTTGTTCCTTACCCATGACGATTACTTCCTTTTCGCTTTCTTGTCGGCGGCGTGACCGTAATAGGTCCGCGTCGGCGAATATTCACCAAACTTCTGGCCGATCATCTCCTCGGTCACGGCGACCGGGATGTGCTTGTGGCCGTTGTAGACGCCGAAGGTCAGGCCGACGAACTGCGGCAGGATGGTCGAGCGACGCGACCAGATCTTGATGACATCCGACTTGCCGGATTCGCGGGCCTTTTCCGCCTTGCGAAGCACATAGGCGTCGACAAAGGGGCCCTTCCAAACTGAACGTGCCATGGATTAACGCCCCTTCTTCGCGTGACGCGACCGCAGGATATATTTGTCGGTCGCCTTGTTCGTGCGGGTCTTGTTGCCCTTGGTGCCCTTGCCCCAGGGGGTGACCGGGTGACGACCGCCCGAGGTCCGGCCCTCACCACCACCATGCGGGTGGTCGATCGGGTTCATCGCGACGCCGCGCACGCTGGGACGGATGCCCTTGTGGCGGTTGCGACCGGCCTTGCCGAGGTTCTGGTTCGAGTGGTCCGAGTTCGACACGGCGCCGATGGTGGCCATGCATTCCTGACGGACCAGGCGCAGTTCGCCCGAGCTGAGGCGGATCTGGGCATAGCCCCCGTCACGGCCGACGAACTGGGCATAGGTGCCCGCCGAACGCGCGATCTGGCCACCCTTGCCGGGCTTCAGCTCGACGTTGTGGACGATCGTGCCGATCGGCATGCCGCTGAAGGGCATCGCGTTGCCGGGCTTCACGTCGACCTTGGAACCGGCGATGACCTTGTCACCGACGGCCAGACGCTGCGGGGCCAGGATATAGGCCTGCTCGCCGTCTTCGTATTTGATCAGCGCGATGAAGGCGGTGCGGTTGGGATCGTATTCGATCCGCTCGACGGTCGCCGAAACATCGAACTTGGTGCGCTTGAAATCGACGATACGATAAAGACGCTTCGCGCCCCCGCCCTTGCGGCGCATCGTGATCCGTCCGGTGTTGTTCCGGCCGCCGTTCTTGGTCAACCCTTCGGTGAGGGATTTGACCGGGCGCCCTTTCCAAAGCTCCGAACGGTCGATCAGAACCAGCCCACGCTGGCCAGGCGTCGTCGGCTTATACGACTTGAGTGCCATGCTCTCTGTCTTCCGTTGCTTTGGACCGTAGCTGGTCCGTTTCAGTCAAAAATTGAACGGCCCCGCTGCCGGGGCCGTCGATTCGCAGGCTTCTATCAGAGGCCGGTCGACACGTCGATGCTGTTGCCAGCCTCCAGCGTCACATAGGCCTTCTTGACGTCCGAGCGGACGCCGGGGCGGCCCTTGAAGCGCTTGGTCTTGCCCTTGGTGATAGTCGTGTTCACGGCCTTCACCTTGACGTTGAACAGGGCTTCGACAGCCTGCTTGATCGCGGGCTTGTTCGAATCCTTGGCCACCTGAAAGACATAGGCGTTGGCGTCGGACACCAGCGTCGCCTTTTCGGTGATCAGCGGCTTGACGATCACGTCGTAATGTTCGGGTTTCACGCTCATTTCAGGCGAGCCTCCAGAGCTTCGACACCGGCGCGCGTCAGCACGAGCGTGTCGCGACGCAGGATGTCATAGACGTTTGCACCGATCGAGGGCAGCACGTCGACGCCCTCGATGTTGCGGGCGGCGCGGGCGAAGTTCTCGTTCACTTCGGCACCGTCGATCACCAGCACGCGCTTCCAGCCGTTTTCCTTGACCGCTTTCGCGACGGCGGCGGTCTTGGCGTCGGCCAGGTTCAGGCTGTCCAGGATGACCAGCTCACCCGCCGAGGCTTTCGCCGACAGCGCGTGCTTCAGACCCAGGGCCCGAACCTTCTTGGGCAGGTCAAAGGCGTGGCTGCGCGGGGTCGGGCCCTTGTAGGTGCCGCCGTGACGGAAGGTCGGCGCCTTGCGGGAACCGTGGCGGGCGCCGCCGGTGCCTTTCTGGCGATAGATCTTCTTGGTCGAGTAGCTGACATCCGACTTGCCCAGCACCGAATGGGTGCCCGCCTGCGCCTTCGCGCGCTGCCAGCGCACGACGCGGTGCAGCAGGTCCGCACGCGGTTCCAGCCCGAAGATGTCATCGCTCAGGTCGATGTCACCGGCCTTGCCGGCATCGAGCGTGATCACATCGAGTTTCATTTCTCATCTCCTTCGGGCGCGGCGTTCGGATCGGCAGCAGCCTTGTCGGCCTCGATCGAAGCCTGGGCTTCGGCCTCGGCAGCGGCCTGGGCCGCGGCTTCCGCCTCGAGCTGGGCCTTGCGGGCGGCTTCTTCCTCGGCGGCGGCGGCAGCGGCGGCTTCTTCGGCCAGACGCGCGGCTTCCTTGGCCTTCGAGCGGGTCGCGGCGGGGAAGATCGTGGTTTCGGCCAGCGGCTTCTTCACGGCGTCCTTGATCGTGACCCAGCCACCTTTCGAACCGGGAACCGAGCCCTTGACCATGATCAGGCCGCGCTCGGCGTCGGTGCGCACGACTTGCAGGTTCTGGGTGGTGACGCGCACGGCACCCAGGTGGCCGGCCATCTTCTTGCCCTTGAACACCTTGCCGGGGTCCTGGCACTGGCCGGTCGAACCGTGCGAGCGGTGGCTGATCGACACGCCGTGCGAGGCGCGCAGACCGCCGAAGTTGTGGCGCTTCATCGCACCGGCAAAGCCCTTACCGATCGAGGTGCCGGCGATGTCGACATACTGGCCCGCGAAATAGTGGTCGGCGATGATCTCTTCGCCCACGTTCACGAGGTTTTCGGCCGCAACGCGGAACTCCGCGATCTTGCGCTTGGGGGCGACGTTCGCCTTGGCGAAGTGGCCGCGCAGCGCGGCGGTCGTGCGCTTGGCTTTCGCCTCGCCCGCGCCAAGCTGCAGCGCGACATAGCCGTCTTTCTCGGCCGTGCGCTGAGCAATGACCTGCACGTTGTCCACGTGCAGGACGGTCACGGGCACCTGACGCCCGTCTTCCAGGAACAGCCGGGTCATGCCCAGCTTCTTGGCAATTACACCAGTCCGCAGCATGTCAGCCTCCTTACACCTTGATCTCGACGTCCACGCCGGCGGCGAGGTCGAGCTTCATCAGGGCGTCCACGGTCTGGGGGGTCGGGTCGACGATGTCCAGCAGACGCTTGTGCGTGCGGATTTCCCACTGATCGCGGGATTTCTTGTCGATGTGCGGGCCGCGCAGAACGGTGAATTTCTCGATCTTGTTGGGCAGCGGAATCGGACCGCGGACCTGGGCGCCGGTGCGCTTGGCGGTGTTCACGATTTCCTGCGTGCTGGCATCCAGGACGCGGTAATCGAAAGCCTTCAGCCGGATGCGGATATTCTGACTTTGCATAGTCATCCCTCTGACGGGGAGTTCCAGTCGAGAGGCTGACAGCGCACCATGCCCCGCCAGCGTCGGACCGTATAAAACGAAGGCAGGCCGCCTTGGTTGGCGGCCCGGCCCAGGATGCCGCCCGATTCTCGAGAAAACGGCGGCGATGCGGTCCTATGCAGGAAAACCGCCGGCGCGTCAAGCGGGGTTCGGCTGGCTGCAAATTGCAACTACGTGGTGCCGCGTAGGCCGCAGCCCGGGGTTGTTTCCAGTTGCTCCAAGATACCTTGCATCAGGTTTTCCAGCGTCTCATCGCCGCTTCGAGACGCCGCTTCAAGGAATCGTCTTACCACCGTGTGAAAATCGTCCCATGTGATGACGACCGTGCGCAACCTCTCCCCGACATCGCGGATTGCCTCCATATGTCGGTCAAGCAGTTCCAGCAGGGTTGATTTGTCGGTATAGGCACGCGGATCCTGCCAAAGGCGTTTCAGCGCATCCTGATCGTCCAAGCCCAGATCCTTTCTTGTGCGCGTGACCGAGGCAGCAGGCACTAGATAGACCAGGCCCAGATGCTCTCTCGGACCGTGCGTTAGTTCTTCCATGGCAACCAGCGTGCAGTACTTCAGATATTGCTCGATCGAAGTGCGCGCCCTCAGCTTCATCTCCATCATGACCACGGCGTTGGCCGCAACATAGAAACCGTCATGCTGGGTGAACTGCCGGGGAACCAGGGCTGCATGCCGTGCCAGCACTTCGCGCCCTATTGTCCTGATCCGGCCATCTGCAGCGAACCCTAGAGGAGCAAAGAACGCTTCGTTCAGAAAAGCGCACGGGGCGATCGCAAACGCAATTTCAAGGATCTGGTTCAGCAACTCCTCTTTGCCGCGAAGTGTGCTTTTCCATTCGATACTGCTTTGCGCCCGACAGTAGAATGCCGCTCCTGGCCGAAGGAGATCGCGTGGCAAGACATAGCCCTGCCCATCCTCTGTAATCTTCCCTTTGACGGGCCGCAGACCCACCTTGTCCAGCGACCAATAGATCTGCTCAAGATTGTCGAAGACCTTGTCATTCCAAGCCATTGGTCACACCCGCTTTGCCGATGCCTGCCGCAATGTCAGGCGAAATCCACCCCGACCCAACGCCTCCTTCCCCCACGCGAAAGCCCGCCCCCTGCGGGACGGGCTCATGCCGCCGCGATATCCCCTTGCGGGGATCACCCGGCGGTGCCTCTGGCGCGCGAGCGGGGCCTTGCGACCCCGCCCCGGCGCTTACTTCAGGATCTTCGACACGACGCCCGCGCCAACCGTGCGGCCGCCTTCGCGGATGGCGAAGCGCAGCTTCTCTTCCATCGCGATCGGGGCGATCAGCTCGACCTCGAACTTCAGGTTGTCGCCCGGCATCACCATCTCGGTGCCCTCGGGCAGCTTCACCGTCCCGGTCACGTCCGTGGTGCGGAAGTAGAACTGCGGGCGGTAGTTCGCGAAGAACGGCGTGTGGCGGCCGCCCTCTTCCTTGGTCAGGATATAGGCTTCGGCCTCGAAGGTCGTGTGCGGCTTGACCGAGCCCGGCTTGCACAGCACCTGGCCGCGCTCGACGCCGTCACGGTCCACGCCGCGCAAGAGCGCGCCGATGTTGTCGCCGGCTTCCCCGCGGTCCAGCAGCTTGCGGAACATCTCGACGCCCGTGCAGGTGGTCTTGCGGGTGTCGCGGATGCCCACGATCTCCAGTTCGTCGCCCACGTTCACCGCGCCGCGCTCGACACGGCCGGTCACCACGGTGCCGCGGCCCGAGATCGAGAACACGTCCTCGATCGGCATCAGGAACGGCTGGTCGATGGCGCGCTCGGGCGTCGGGATGTATTCGTCCACCGCCTTGATCAGCGCGCGGATCGAGTTCTCGCCGATTTCCGGGTCGCGGCCTTCCAGAGCGGCCAGCGCCGAGCCCTTGATGATCGGAATGTCGTCGCCGGGGTAGTCGTAGGAGGACAGAAGCTCGCGCACTTCCATCTCGACCAGCTCCAGCAGCTCCTCGTCATCCACCTGGTCGACCTTGTTGAGGTAGACGACCATGTAGGGGATGCCGACCTGGCGGCCCAGCAGGATGTGTTCGCGCGTCTGCGGCATCGGGCCGTCGGCGGCGTTCACCACCAGGATCGCGCCGTCCATCTGCGCCGCGCCGGTGATCATGTTCTTGACGTAGTCGGCGTGGCCGGGGCAGTCGACATGCGCGTAGTGGCGGTTCTCGGATTCGTATTCCACATGCGCGGTCGAGATCGTGATGCCGCGCGCGCGTTCTTCCGGCGCACCGTCGATCTGGTCATAGGCCTTGAATTCGCCGAAGTATTTCGTGATCGCCGCCGTCAGCGTCGTCTTGCCGTGGTCAACGTGCCCGATCGTCCCGATGTTGACGTGCGGTTTCGTCCGTTCAAACTTTGCCTTTGCCATGAGCAGGGCTCCTTAGGATTCTTGTTGTCTCAACGTGGAGAGGCGGGGCCGGGGCCCCGCCGTTCCGATCAGGCGTATTTCTTCTGGATCTCGTCCGAGATGTTCTGCGGCACGGCCTCGTAATGGTCGAACTGCATGGTGAACACCGCCCGGCCCGAGGACATCGAGCGCAGGTTGTTGATGTAGCCGAACATGTTGGCCAGCGGCACGAAGGCGTCGATGACGTTCGCGTTGCCGCGGGTGTCCTGACCACGAACCATGCCGCGACGGCTGGTCAGGTCGCCGATGATCGAACCCGTGTATTCCTCGGGCGTCACCACCTCGACCTTCATGATAGGCTCCAGCAGCTTGGCGCCGGCCTTCTTCAGACCTTCGCGCATTGCGGCGCGCGAGGCGATCTCGAAGGCTAGGACCGAGGAGTCGACGTCGTGGAACGCACCGTCAAGCAGCGCGACCTTGAAGTCGATCACCGGGAAGCCGGCCAGCGGGCCCGAGTCCATGACGGACTTGATACCCTTTTCCACGCCCGGGATGTATTCCTTGGGCACGGCACCGCCGACGATCTTGCTTTCGAACGAATAGCCCTCGCCCGGCTCGGTCGGGGTGATCTGCAGCTTCACGCGCGCGAACTGGCCGGTGCCGCCGGTCTGTTTCTTGTGCGTGTAGTCGATCTCGGCCGGCTGGCTGATGGTTTCGCGGTAGGCCACCTGCGGCGCACCGATGTTCGCCTCGACCTTGAACTCGCGCTTCATGCGGTCGACCAGGATGTCGAGGTGAAGTTCGCCCATGCCCTTCATGATGGTCTGGCCCGATTCGAGATCGGTTTCGACGCGGAAGGACGGGTCCTCGGCCGACAGGCGCTGAAGGGCGAGGCCCATCTTTTCCTGGTCGGCCTTCGACTTCGGCTCGACGGCGATCTCGATCACCGGCTCGGGGAAGGTCATGGTCTCCAGAACCACCGGCTTGTTCGGGTCGCACAGCGTGTCGCCCGTGGTGGTGTCCTTCAGACCCGCCAGCGCGATGATGTCGCCGGCGAAGGCTTCCTCGATTTCCTCGCGGTTGATCGCATGCATGATCATCATGCGGCCGACGCGCTCGCGCTTGCCCTTGGTCGAGTTCAGCATCTGGTCGCCCTTCTTGAGCGAACCCGAATAGATGCGCGTGAAGGTCAGCGAACCGACGAAGGGGTCGTTCATGATCTTGAACGCCAGGCCCGAGAAGGGCTGGTTGTCATCGGCCGAACGCTCGATGTTGCGGGTCTCGGTCTCGTCGCCCGGAGCAAAGCCCAGGTAGGCGGGAACGTCGGTCGGCGCCGGCAGATAGTCGACCACGGCGTTCAGCAGCGGCTGCACGCCCTTGTTCTTGAAGGACGAGCCGGCGGTGACCGGGAAGAAGGACAGCGACAGCGTGCCCTTGCGGATCAGCGCGCGCAGGGTCGCCTCGTCGGGCTCTTCGCCCTCGAGATAGGCTTCCATGGCGGCGTCGTCCTGCTCGACGGCAAGCTCGATCATCTTGCCGCGCCATTCCTCGGCCAGGTCCTGGAGTTCCTCGCGGATCGGCTGACGGACCCAGCTTGCGCCGAGGTCTTCGCCCTTCCAGACCCACTCTTCCATCTTCACCAGATCGACGATGCCTTCCAGCTTGTCCTCGGCGCCGATCGGCAGGGCGATCGGGCAGGGGGTGCCGCCGGTGCGGTCCTTGATCATGCGCACGCAGTTGAAATAGTCCGCGCCGATCTTGTCCATCTTGTTGACGAAGACGATGCGCGGAACCTTGTAGCGGTCAGCCTGACGCCACACGGTTTCGGTCTGCGGCTCGACGCCGGCGTTGGCGTCCAGAAGGCAGATCGCGCCGTCCAGAACCGCCAGCGAGCGCTCGACCTCGATGGTGAAGTCGACGTGGCCGGGGGTGTCGATGATGTTGAAGCGGCAGCGCTGCGACTGGTCTTCGACATAATCGGTGTCTTCGTGGCGCTGCCAGAATGTCGTGGTCGCGGCCGAGGTGATGGTGATGCCGCGTTCGGCTTCCTGCTCCATCCAGTCCATGGTCGCGGCGCCGTCATGGACTTCGCCGATCTTGTGGGACTTGCCGGTATAGAACAGGATGCGCTCGGTCGTCGTGGTCTTGCCCGCGTCGATGTGGGCCATGATCCCGAAGTTCCGGTAGCGCTCCAGCGGATATTCGCGTGCCATTAAGGGCTTTCCTTCCGTTACCAGCGGTAGTGGCTGAACGCCTTGTTGGCGTCGGCCATCTTGTGGGTGTCTTCCCGCTTCTTCACGGCGGTGCCGCGGCCATTGACGGCATCGGCCAATTCACCGGCCAGACGCTCTTCCATGGTGTGCTCGTTGCGGTTCTTGGCCGCGGTGATCAGCCAGCGGATGGCCAGGGCCTCGCGGCGGGTCGGGCGAACCTCGACCGGAACCTGATAGGTGGCACCGCCGACGCGGCGCGAACGCACCTCGACCGAGGGTTTCACGTTGTCGAGGGCTTCGTGGAAGACCTCGATCGGCTCGCGCTTCAGCTTGCCCTGGACGCGGTCCAGCGCCGAATAGACGATGCGCTCGGCGACCGATTTCTTGCCGTCGACCATCAGGTTGTTCATGAATTTGGTCAGCACGCGATCGCCATACTTGGCGTCGGGCAGGACTTCGCGCTTCTCAGCGGCGTGACGACGTGACATGTCGGACTCTCCTTACTTCGGACGCTTCGCGCCGTATTTCGAACGGCGTTGACGGCGGTCTTTGACGCCCTGGGTGTCCAGCACACCGCGCAGGATGTGGTAACGGACACCCGGAAGGTCTTTCACACGACCGCCACGGATCAGCACGACGCTGTGTTCCTGCAGGTTGTGCTTTTCGCCCGGGATGTAGGAGATGACCTCGAAGCCATTGGTCAGCCGCACCTTGGCGACCTTCCGCATGGCGGAGTTCGGTTTCTTCGGCGTCGTGGTATAGACGCGCGTGCACACGCCGCGCTTCTGCGGGCACCCTTGCAGGTGCTGCGACTTCGAGCGCTGCACTTTCGGCTGCCGCGGCTTGCGGATCAGCTGTTGGATCGTCGGCATTCGGTTCCCCGTCTTGCTTTCGTCAATACTCGCAGCGATTGCTGCGCCACTTCTCGACGACGTTCGCGCCCATCGCGAAACGCCACGACCCATCCTGTTCCCTGGGGAAAGGACGGGTCGAATTTCCAGAGGATCGGGGCAAATCCGGCCCGGATCGTCACCATGATGGTTCTGGGCTACCCGGGCGGAATCCCGCCGGGTGTGGGGCGTATAGGGGGAATCGCGGGACGAGTCAACAGCGCCCGCCTAGCGCCCCCAGTGCGGGCGGGCCGCGCCGGGCAGGCCGAAGTCGCGTGCCGCCCGGTCGAGCGTCGGCAGGTCGATGCGGAACCGTTCGGCCAGCAGCGCCTGCCAGGTATCGGGGTCGCCTTCCCAGGCATAGCCCGCGCCGATGGCGCCGGAATCGTTGTCGTGGTTCAGGAAGCGCACGAACATCACCTTGCCGGGCAGGGTCACGCCGGGCATCGACAGGCCGATCTTCCAATGCGGGAAATGCATGATGCTGCGTTCGGCATCGGGCGGCAGATAGACGGTCAGCCCGGCCACGGCATTGTAGATCATGCGCGGCTCGACCGAGATCCCCTGCCCCGTCGCCTTCAGCACCAGCCCGCGGGAGTAGTCGCAGGACAGGCGCCGCCGCGCCTTCCACAGGGGCCGCATCATGGCGAAATCGCGGCGTGCGTGCTGGATGTAGTCGACCGCCACCGCGTCGTCGTCGTCCTGGCGGAAATGGCCGACGATCTCGGCATCGGGGTCCAGGTGCGGGCGGATCGCCGCCATGCAGGCGTCCAGGTGCCGGTCCATCGGCGGCACCAGGGCCAGCTTGAACTGCGGCATCAGCTCGGTCAGTTCGCGCAGGCGCGACAGATAGGGTTCCGGCAGGTCCGAACCCGTCATCAGCACCAGCGTGAAATCGGGATCGGTCTGCGCCACCAGCCCGGGCAGCGTGACGTTTTCGAACCAGAACCAGCGCCGGGCCAGCCGCTCGGGGTCGTAAAGGAACGCCCGCCGGTCCTCCAGGCTCTCGTGTTCGACCTGAAAGCCGCGCCCGCCCAGGTAGGAAAAGCGGCACAGGCCCAGCATCTGTATCCGTGTCATCCCCTGCCCCTCAATTGCCGCTCGCGCAGGATCGCGTATAGCCCCGCGCCCACCACCAGGGCCGATCCCACCCAGGTCCAGCCGTCCGGCCACTCGCCGAACAGCGCTAGCCCCAGCAGGATCGCCCAGACGAGCGAGGTATAGCGGAAGGGGGCGACAAAGGAAATCTCGCCCACCCGCATCGTGGCGACGGCGGTCAGATACCCCACGGTCAGGAACCCGGCCGAAAGCAGCAGCAGCGCCGCCTCGGGCAGGTCGGGCATCCGCCAGTCCTCGCCCGCGCCCAGAACGAACCCCGACAGCATCACCGCAAGCGCGGCATGAAAGGCGATCGTGCCGCTGCCGACCTGCCGTGAGAAATACCGCGTGGCGATGTCGCGCACGACGATCAGCAGCATGGAGAGCAGCGCCACCGCCGACCATGTGTCGAAGGCCCCGGTTCCCGGCCGCAGGATCAGCAGGACCCCCAGGAAACCGACCCCGATGGCCGACAGCCGCCGCCAGCCCAGCCGTTCGCGAAAGAACAGCGCCGCGGTCAGCGTCACCGCCAGCGGCAGCGCCTGCATGATGGCGGACAGATCGGCCAATGCCATCTGCCGCAGCGCCAGCAGGTAAAGCAGGGTCGAGACGATGTCGGCCGCGGTGCGGATCACCAGCGCCGCCACATCGCCCCGGGGCACGGTCAGCCGCAGCCCGTCGCCCTGCACCAGCGCGGCGGCCACCATCAGCGCCAGCACCGCCATGCCCCGCAACGCGACGGATTCGTACAGCGGCAGGGTCTGGGTCACGGCCTTCATCACCGCGTCGTTGCAGGTGAACGCCGCCATGCTGAGCACCATCAGCATGGTCCCGCGCAGATTGTCGGACGGCCCGGCCCGGACAATGCGCGGCTCGGACGGCGGCCGGGTCTTGCGAAAGGGGGAAAGCAGAGGGGTGCGCATGCTCGTTCCGGCCGTTTCGCCCAGCGATAAGCAAGCCCGCGACAAAACACCAGAACCCACGATGGTGTCCGCGCCGCGATGCGCCCCCGCGCCACCACGCAAGGCCTCGGCAGTTCACCGTTTTCCAAATACCCATGGAACCGCGCCACCCGTGGGCGCGCCATGAAAAAAGGCCCGGGCTGCGCACCCGGGCCTTTCGATCATGTCGGGGCGATCACTCGCCGGCCTGCTCGGCCGAGGACTCCTCGGGCGCGATCAGCGCGGCGGCGGCCTCGGCCTCGGCCCGGCGGGCCTCGATCACCTCGTTGTCGCGCTCGGTCGCGATCCGCTTGATGCGGGCGGTGGCGCCACCGGTCCCGGCCGGGATCAGCCGGCCGACGATGACGTTTTCCTTCAGCCCCACCAGCTTGTCGCGCTTGCCCTGCACGGCGGCCTCGGTCAGCACGCGGGTCGTTTCCTGGAAGGACGCGGCCGAAATGAAGCTGCGGGTCTGCAGGCTCGCCTTGGTGATGCCCAGAAGCACCGGCTCGCCCGCAGCCGGACGGCCGCCCTTGGCTTCGATCTTGGCGTTTTCTTCCTCAAACTCGTCGCGATCGACGTGCTCGCCCTTCAGCAGCGTGGTGTCGCCGCTGTCGAGGATCTCGATCTTCTGCAGCATCTGGCGAACGATCACCTCGATGTGCTTGTCGTTGATCTTCACGCCCTGCAGTCGATAGACGTCCTGCACCTCGTCGATAAGATAGTCGGCCAGGGCCTCGATCCCCATGATGCGCAGGATGTCGTGCGGCGCCGGGTTGCCGTCCATGATGTAGTCACCCTTCTGCACGAAGTCGCCTTCCTGCACCGGGATGTGCTTGCCTTTCGGCACCATGTATTCGACGGCGTCCAGCGTGTCGTCGGCGGGCTCGATGGTGATGCGGCGCTTGTTCTTGTAGTCCTTGCCAAAGCGCACATAGCCATCCAGCTCGGCGATGATCGCATGATCCTTGGGACGACGGGCCTCGAACAGTTCCGCCACGCGGGGCAGACCCCCGGTGATGTCCTTGGTCTTGGCGCCTTCGCGCGGGATCCGCGCCACCACGTCGCCGGCCTTGATCTCCTGCCCGTCCTCGACCGACAGAATCGCGTCGACCGACATCGGATAGGTGACCGGGTTGCCCTGTTCGTTCCGCACCGGCTCGCCATCGGCATCGACGATGATGATCTCGGGCTTCAGCTCGTTGCCCTTGGGGGCCGAGCGCCAGTCCGTGACGATCTTCTGCGTCATGCCGGTGGCATCGTCGGTCTCGTCCCGGACGGAAAGCCCGGTGAACAGGTCGACGTATTTGGCCACGCCCGCCTTCTCGGCGATGATCGGCAGGGTATAGGGGTCCCATTCGAACATCTTCTGACCGCGCGTGACCGCATCGCCGTCGCGCACGAACAGTTTCGAGCCGTAGAACAGCTTGTGGCTGGCCAGGGTGTCGCCGGTCGCCGACTTGATGTGCAGCTGCATGTTGCGGCTCATCACGATCAGCTCGCCATTGGCGTTTTCCAGCGTGCTTTCGTTCTCGAAAGCCACCGTGCCTTCCTGCGCCGCGGCGATGAAGGACTGCTGGCCACCCTGCGCGATGCCGCCGATGTGGAAGGTCCGCATCGTCAACTGGGTGCCCGGCTCGCCGATCGACTGCGCCGCGATGATGCCCACCGCCTCGCCGATATTGACCAGCGTGCCGCGCGCCAGGTCGCGGCCATAGCAGAGCGCGCAGATGCCGTCCTCGGATTCGCAGGTCAGGGCCGAGCGGATGCGCACGTTCTGCACGCCCGCCTGCTCGATCTCGTCGGCCTTGCGCTCGTCGATCAGCTCGTTCTTGCGAACGATCACGACATCCTCGCCGGGAACCAGGACATCCTCGGCCGCGACGCGGCCCAGAATGCGTTCCGACAGCGGGCTGACCACCTCGCCATCGTTGACCGCGGCCGAGGCGGTGATCGCCCGGTCGGTGCCGCAGTCGTGGTCGCGAATGATGCAGTCCTGCGCCACGTCGACCAGGCGGCGGGTCAGGTAGCCCGAGTTCGCCGTCTTCAACGCCGTGTCCGACAGGCCTTTCCGGGCACCGTGAGTCGAGTTGAAGTATTCAAGAACGGTCAGGCCTTCCTTGAAGTTCGAGATGATCGGCGTCTCGATGATCTCGCCGTTCGGCTTGGCCATCAGGCCGCGCATGCCGCCCAGCTGCTTCATCTGGCTGACCGAACCCCGGGCGCCCGAGTGCGCCATCATATAGACCGAGTTCGGCTCGAGCTCCGCCCCGTTCTCGTCCTTCTTGGTGGCCGAGATGGTCTTCATCATGGCGTCGGTCACGCGGTCGTTGCACTTGGACCAGGCGTCGACGACCTTGTTGTACTTTTCGCCCTGGGTGATCAGGCCGTCCAGGTACTGCTGCTCAAAGGACTTCACCTGGTCCTGGGTTTCCTCGACCAGCTCCCATTTCGTCGGCGGCACGACCATGTCGTCCTTGCCGAAGGAAATGCCGGCGCGGAACGCCTCGCGGAAGCCCAGGCCCATGATCTGGTCGCAGAAGATCACCGACTCTTTCTGACCGCAGTAGCGGTAGACGGTGTCGATGACGTTCTGGATGTCCTTCTTGCGCAGCAGGCGGTTCACCAGCTCGAAGGGCGCCTTGGCGTTCTTGGGCAGCAGCGCGCCCAGCCGCAGGCGGCCCGGCGTGGTTTCGAAGCGCTTGATGACCTCGTTGCCGTTCTCGTCGATCTGGGCCAGGCGCGCGGTGATTCGGGCATGCAGGTGCACCGAACCCGAGGCGAGCGCGTGCTCGACTTCCTCGAGGTTGGTGAACACCATGCCCTCGCCCTTCATCCCTTCGCGTTCCATGGTCGTGTAGTACAGACCCAGAACCATGTCCTGCGACGGCACGATGATCGGCGCGCCGTTGGCGGGCGACAGAACGTTGTTCGTCGACATCATCAGGACGCGCGCTTCCAGCTGCGCCTCAAGCGACAGCGGGACGTGCACGGCCATCTGGTCGCCGTCGAAGTCGGCGTTGAAGGCCGAGCAGACCAGTGGGTGCAGCTGGATCGCCTTGCCCTCGATCAGGATCGGTTCGAACGCCTGGATGCCCAGGCGGTGCAGCGTCGGCGCGCGGTTCAGCAGCACCGGATGCTCGCGGATCACCTCGTCCAGGATGTCCCAGACCTCGGGACGTTCCTTTTCGACCAGCTTCTTGGCCTGCTTGACGGTGGACGACAGCCCCTTCGCCTCAAGCCGCGAATAGATGAACGGCTTGAACAACTCGAGCGCCATCTTCTTCGGCAGACCGCACTGATGCAGCTTCAGCTCGGGACCGGTCACGATGACCGAACGGCCCGAGAAGTCGACCCGTTTCCCCAGAAGGTTCTGGCGGAAACGACCCTGCTTGCCCTTCAGCATGTCCGAGAGCGATTTCAGCGGGCGCTTGTTGTTGCCGGTGATGACGCGGCCGCGGCGGCCGTTGTCGAACAGCGCATCGACCGACTCCTGCAGCATCCGCTTTTCGTTGCGCACGATGATGTCGGGCGCGCGCAGTTCGATCAGCCGCTTCAGGCGGTTGTTGCGGTTGATGACGCGGCGATAGAGGTCGTTCAGGTCCGAGGTCGCGAAGCGGCCGCCGTCCAGCGGCACCAGCGGGCGCAGTTCCGGCGGGATGACCGGAATGACGGTCAGCACCATCCACTCGGGCCGGTTGCCCGACTCAAGGAACGACTCGACGATCTTCAGCCGCTTGATGATCTTCTTGGGCTTCAGCTCGCCGGTTGCCTCCTTCAGCTCCTCGCGCAGCTGCTCGGCGGTGGCGGCCAGGTCGATGTTGGCCAGCATCTCGCGGATCGCCTCGGCGCCGATATTGGCGGTGAAGGCGTCGGCGCCATACTGGTCCTGCGCGTCCAGGAACTCTTCCTCGGTCAGCAGCTGACCATAGGACAAGTCCGTCAGACCCGGCTCGATCACGACGTAGTTTTCAAAGTACAGGATGCGTTCCAGATCGCGTAGCGTCATGTCCAGCATCAACCCGATGCGCGAGGGCAGCGACTTCAGGAACCAGATATGCGCGACCGGGGCGGCCAGCTCGATATGGCCCATGCGCTCGCGCCGGACCTTTTGCAGGGTGACCTCGACGCCGCATTTCTCGCAGACCAGGCCGCGATACTTCATGCGCTTGTACTTGCCGCACAGACATTCGTAGTCCTTGATCGGACCGAAGATGCGCGCGCAGAACAGACCGTCACGCTCGGGCTTGAACGTGCGGTAGTTGATGGTCTCGGGCTTCTTCACCTCGCCATAAGACCAGGCGAGGATTTCCTCGGGCGAGGCCAGCGAGATCTTGATTTCGTCGAACTGCCGCGGCGCAGCCAGCGGGTTCAGCGGATTATGGGCAAGTTCCTGGTTCATTTTCTATTCCTGACTAGGGGCGCAAAGGGGGCGAAGTGGGGCGCTGGCGCGCCCTCACTCGTCATCCTCGGCATCCAGGAGTTCCATGTTGAGGCCCAGACCCCGGACCTCCTTGACCAGCACGTTGAACGATTCCGGCACGCCGGCCTCGAAGTTGTCCTCGCCCTTGACGATGCTTTCATAGACCTTGGTCCGGCCGGCCACGTCGTCCGACTTGACCGTCAGCATCTCCTGCAGGGTATAGGCGGCGCCATAGGCTTCCAGCGCCCAGACCTCCATCTCACCCAGACGCTGACCGCCGAACTGCGCCTTGCCGCCCAGCGGCTGCTGGGTCACGAGGCTGTAGGGGCCGGTCGACCGGGCATGCATCTTGTCGTCGACAAGGTGGTGCAGCTTCAGGACGTATTTCATCCCGACGGTGACCGGGCGGGCGAACTGCTCGCCGGTGCGACCGTCAAAGACGATGGACTGGCCCGAGGTGTCGAAGCCCGCCCGGCGCAGCGCGTCGTTCACGTCGCCTTCCTTGGCGCCGTCAAAGACGGGCGTGGCGATCGGAACGCCGCCGCGCACGGCATCGGCATGCTCGATCAGGGTTTCGTCATCCATGTCCGAGAAGGTCTCGGCATAGAACTCGTCGCCATAGCCGATCTTCATCGCCTCGCGCACCGGGGCCATGTCGCCATTGCGGCGATAGTCCTGAAGCGCCTCGTCGATCTTGATGCCAAGGCCGCGCGACGCCCAGCCCATGTGGGTTTCCAGGATCTGCCCGACGTTCATGCGCGACGGCACGCCCAGCGGGTTCAGCACCAGGTCGACCGGGGTGCCATCCGCCAGGAAGGGCATGTCCTCGATCGGGACCACCTTGGACACGACACCCTTGTTGCCGTGACGACCGGCCATCTTGTCGCCCGCCTGCAGCTTGCGCTTCACGGCGACGAAGACCTTGACCATCTTCATCACGCCCGGGGGCAGGTCGTCGCCCTGACGGACCTTTTCGACCTTGTCCTCGAAGCGGTTGTCCAGCGCGCGCTTGAGGCTGTCGAACTGCTGGTTCAGCGCCTCGACCTCCTTGGCGGTTTCCTCCTCGGCGACCGCAAGCTGCCACCACTGGCCGCGCGACAGCTGACCCAGCACATCCTCGTCGACGGTGACGCCGGCGCGGATGCCCTTCGGCCCCTTGACGATCTCCTTGCCCAGGATCAGCGACTTCAGGCGCGCATAGATGTTGCGCTCCAGGATCGCCAATTCGTCGTCGCGGTCGCGCGCCAGGCGCTCGACTTCCTCGCGCTCGATCTGCAGGGCGCGCTCGTCCTTGTCGACGCCGTGGCGGTTGAACACCCGGACCTCGACGATGGTGCCATAGGCACCCGGCGGCAGACGCAGCGAGGTGTCGCGCACGTCGCTGGCCTTTTCACCAAAGATCGCGCGCAGCAGCTTTTCCTCGGGCGTCATCGGGCTTTCGCCCTTGGGCGTGATCTTGCCCACCAGGATGTCGCCCGGACCGACTTCGGCGCCGATATAGACGATGCCGGCCTCGTCGAGGTTGCGCAGCGCTTCCTCGCCGACGTTGGGGATGTCGCGGGTGATCTCCTCCGGGCCCAGCTTCGTGTCGCGGGCCGCCACTTCGTATTCGTCGATATGGATCGAGGTGAACACGTCGTCGCGGTGGATCCGCTCGGAAATCAGGATCGAGTCCTCATAGTTGTAGCCGTTCCAGGGCATGAAGGCCACGACCACGTTGCGGCCGATCGCCAGTTCTCCCTGGTCCGTCGACGGACCGTCGGCCACGACCTGGCCCTTGACCACCTTGTCGCCCACCTTGACCAGCGGGCGCTGGTTGATGGTCGAGGACTGGTTGGACCGCTTGAACTTGCGCAGACGATAGATGTCCACGCCCGCGTCGCCCGCGCCCAGATCCTCGGTCGCGCGGATAACGATCCGCTGCGCGTCGACTTGGTCGATGATGCCGCCCCGGCGCGCCATGATGGCCGCACCCGAGTCGCGCGCCACGGTCGCTTCCATGCCGGTACCGACAAAGGGCGCCTCGGCCCGCAGCAGCGGAACCGCCTGGCGCTGCATGTTCGAGCCCATCAGCGCGCGGTTGGCGTCGTCGTTTTCCAGGAACGGGATCAGCGCCGCGGCGACCGACACCAGCTGCTTGGGCGAGACGTCGATCAGATCGACGGCATCGACCGGGTTCAGCATGAAGTCGCCCGCCTGCCGGGTCGAGATCAGTTCGTCCACGAACCTGCCTTCCTCGTCCAGGGTGGCGTTCGCCTGGGCGATGGTGTGGCGCATCTCCTCGGTCGCGGACATGTAGACCACGTCGTCGGTGACCTTGCCTTCGATGACCTTGCGATAGGGGGTCTCGATGAAGCCGTACTTGTTCACGCGGGCGAAGGTGGCCAGCGAGTTGATCAGGCCGATGTTCTGACCTTCCGGCGTCTCGATCGGGCACATCCGGCCATAGTGGGTCGGGTGAACGTCGCGCACCTCGAAGCCGGCGCGCTCGCGGGTCAGACCGCCCGGGCCAAGCGCCGACAGGCGGCGCTTGTGCGTCACCTCGGACAGCGGGTTGGTCTGGTCCATGAACTGCGACAGCTGCGAGCTGCCGAAGAACTCGCGCACCGCGGCCGCGGCGGGCTTGGCGTTGATCAGGTCCTGCGGCATCACGGTGTCGATCTCGACGCCCGACATGCGCTCGCGGATCGCGCGCTCCATGCGCAGCAAGCCGATGCGGTACTGGTTCTCCATCAACTCGCCGACCGAGCGCACCCGGCGGTTGCCCAGGTGGTCGATGTCGTCGATCTCGCCCTTGCCGTCGCGCAGTTCCACCAGCCCGCGAATACAGGCGATGATGTCTTCGTGACGCAGCGTGCGCTGGGTGTCCGGCGCGTCAAGGTCCAGGCGCATGTTCATCTTTACCCGGCCGACGGCCGAGAGGTCATAGCGCTCGCTGTCGAAGAACAGGCTGTTGAACAGGGTGGAGGCCGCCTCGACGGTCGGCGGCTCGCCCGGGCGCATGACCCGGTAGATGTCCATCAGCGCGCCGTCGCGGTTCATGTTCTTGTCGGCGGCCATGGTGTTGCGGATGTAGGGACCGACGTTGACATGGTCGATGTCCAGCACCGGGACATCCTCGATGCCGTTGTCCAGCAGCACCTTCAGCAGACCGCCCGCCAGTTCGCCGTCGCGGTCGTATTCGGCGGTGATCTCGTCGCCCGCCTCGGCATAGATCAGGCCGGTCTTTTCGTTGATGATGTCTTTCGCGACAAAGCGGCCGACGATCTTGTCGAAGGGCAACAGCAGGTTGATGTCGCCCTGCTCGGCCAGCTGCTTGACCAGGCGCGGCGTCACCTTGTCGCCGGCTTTGGTGATGATCTCGCCGGTCTCGGCGTTCACCAGGTCATAGCTCGGACGGGTGCCGCGCACGCGCTCGGGGAAGAAGCGCGTGATCCAGCCCGCGTCCTGGCCCCGGCCGGCGCGCTGCAGCTTGTAGTCCACAGTGTCGTAGAAGGCATCCATGATGCCCTCCTGGTCCATGCCCAGGGCGTAAAGCAGCGTCGTCACCGGCAGCTTGCGGCGGCGGTCGATGCGCGCGAACACCAGGTCCTTGGCGTCGAATTCGAAGTCCAGCCACGAGCCGCGATAGGGGATGATCCGGCAGGCGAACAGCAGCTTGCCCGAGCTGTGCGTCTTGCCGCGGTCATGGTCGAAGAACACGCCGGGGCTGCGGTGCATCTGGCTGACGACGACCCGCTCGGTCCCGTTCACGATGAACGTCCCGTTCTGCGTCATCAGGGGCATGTCGCCCATGTAGACGTCCTGTTCCTTGATGTCCTTGACCGACTTGGCGCCGGTGGTCTCGTCGACATCGAACACGATCAGGCGCAGCGTGACCTTCAGCGGCGCGGCATAGGTCATGTCGCGCGCCTGGCATTCGTCCACGTCGTATTTCGGGCGCTCGAGTTCGTATTTCACGAACTCCAGCGTCGCCGTCTCGTTGAAGTCCTTGATCGGGAACACCGACTGGAACACGCCCTGAATGCCTTCGCCATCCTGGTGGCCCTCGGCCTCGCCCGACCGCAGGAACAGGTCATAGGACGATTTCTGAACCTCGATGAGGTTCGGCATCTCAAGAACTTCGCGGATATTGCCATAGTAACGCCGGATGCGTTTCTGGCCGACATAAGCTTGCGCCATCAGGGGTCTTACCTTTCGTCTTTCGCTTGCAGCGGCCGTCGGGGCCCGACCGGCGCAAGGCGGCGAATGAGGGGTGGGGTTCCATTCGTGCCGCCCGTCCCACCGCGCGGCTCCCGAACCCCGAACATGCCCTGAAGGAAGGTCTGATGGGCAAACCGTCCTTCAAGACAGGTTCGGCAGGGACCGGGAAAGCCCCGGACCCTGCCTGTTTCGTTCCGAAACTAATCGGACAGCACCATGCGGTGCGGCCCGGATTACTTCAGCTCGACCTTGGCACCAGCCGCTTCGAGCTTCTTCTTCATTTCCTCGGCATCGGCCTTGGACACGCCTTCCTTGACCTTGCCACCGGCTTCGACCAGGTCCTTGGCTTCTTTCAGGCCCAGGCCGGTGATGCCGCGAACTTCCTTGATCACGTTGATCTTGTTCGCGCCGGCGTCGGTCAGGACGACGTCGAACTCGGTCTTTTCCTCGGCGGCTTCAGCAGCGCCACCGGCGGCCGGACCGGCCATCATGACGGCGCCACCGGCGGCCGGCTCGATGCCGTATTCGTCTTTCAGGATGGTTTTCAGTTCCTGGGCTTCCAGCAGGGTCAGGCCCACGATTTGTTCGGCGAGTTGTTTCAGGTCAGCCATTTTTCCGTTCTTTCCATTAAGTGTTCCAACGTCGGGGTTTCAACCCCACGCGGGAATGGGGATTGCCTCAGGCGGCCTCGCGCTCTTCCAGAGTCGAGAGGATGCCCGCGATGTTGGAAGCAGGAGCGCCAATCGCGCCCGCGATGTTGGCAGCAGGGGCACCGATGCAGGACACGATCGAAGCGATAAGCTCCTCGCGCGACGGCATCTGGGCCACGGCTTTCACACCGGCAGGGTCAAGCGCCGTGTCGCCCATCGCACCGCCCAGGATCACGAACTTGTCGTTGCCCTTGGCGTACTTGTCCGCGACCTTGGCCGCAGCCACAGGGTCCTCGGAGAAGGCGAGCACGGTCATGCCCGTCAGATAGTCGGCGATGCTGGCGCAAGGCTTTCCATCCAGGGCGATCTTGGCGAGCCTGTTCTTGGCAACGCGTACGGACCCGCCAGCTTCGCGCATCTGCGCGCGCAGGTCCTGCATCTGGGCAACCGTCATTCCCTCGTAGTGGGCAACCACCACGACGCCAGAGGCTTCGAAGATCTGGCCGAGTTCCTCGACCAACTGCTCTTTCTGCGCTCTATCCACGGTTTCACTCCAAGTATGGGGGTTTCCCCCCGGCTCTCACTTTCCTGTCGCCAGAACAGCGGCAGGAACGGGTCCGTGACAGTCCCAAGATCCCCCGGAGCGAGCCCGGAAAATGGTCTTGATCCCGTCTCGGGAAGGACATTAAGCCGGCCAGATAGCGTATCGGGTCGGCACCCTCCGTCTCGGACAGGACGGGGCATCGCTGCCCCGCCATCCGCCGGGATCGCTCCCGGCGAAATTCTTGCCGCTTACTGCGCGGCGGTCGACGTCAGGTCCAGCGACACGCCCGGACCCATGGTCGAGCTGATCGAGACCTTCTTGACATAGGTACCCTTGGCGCCCGAAGGCTTCGCGCGGTTCACCGCATCGACGAAGGCGCGGATGTTCTCGACCAGCTTGGCGGCGTCGAACGAGGCCTTGCCGACGCCGGCGTGCACGACGCCCGCCTTCTCGGCCTTGAACTGCACTTCACCGCCCTTGGCAGCTTCGACGGCCGCCTTCACGTCCATCGTCACCGTGCCGACCTTGGGGTTCGGCATCAGGTTGCGCGGGCCCAGGATCTTGCCCAGACGGCCGACCAGCGGCATCATGTCCGGGGTGGCGATGCAGCGATCGAATTCGATCTTGCCGGACTGGATGGTTTCCATCAGGTCCTCGGCACCCACGATCTCGGCGCCGGCAGCCTTGGCTTCATCGGCCTTGGCGCCACGGGCAAAGACGGCCACGCGAACGTGCTTGCCGGTGCCGTTGGGCAGGGTCACGACGCCGCGGACCATCTGGTCGGCGTGGCGCGGGTCGACGCCCAGGTTCATCGCGATCTCGACCGTCTCGTCGAACTTGGCCTTGGTGTTGGCCTTGACCAGCGCCACGGCTTCCTCGATGGGCAGGTTCGACTTGCCGGCGAAAGCGGCGCGGGCGGCGGCCTTGTTCTTGGAAATCTTAGCCATGACTTAGCCTTTCACCTCGATGCCGATGGAACGGGCCGAGCCGAGGATGATCTGCATCGCGGCTTCGATGTCGTTCGCGGACAGGTCCTTCATCTTGGCTTCGGCGATCTCGCGCACCTGCTTGGCGGTCACGGTGCCGGCGGTCGTGCGACCGGGCTTGTCCGAACCCTTGGCGCGGTTGCGCTTGCCGACCGGCTTCAGGCCAGCGGCCTTCTTCAGCAGGAACGAGGCCGGGGGCGTCTTCATCTCGAAGGTGAAGGACTTGTCGGCGTAATAGGTGATCACGACCGGAACCGGCGAGCCGGCCTCCATTTCCTGCGAGCGCGCGTTGAACGCCTTGCAGAATTCCATGATGTTGATGCCGCGCTGGCCCAGGGCGGGGCCGATCGGCGGGGACGGGTTCGCCTGACCCGCCTTGACTTGCAGCTTGAGGCTGCCGACAACTTTCTTGGCCATCTGGCCTTCTCCTTATCATCACGCCCGGGTTCGGGCCGACTTAGCGGTTGCGGCCTTGCCCCTTGGGGGACGCAGCCTCCCGCGAACAATCACGCGGTCTTGGCGACCTGCGTGAACTCCAGTTCGACCGGCGTCGGCCGGCCGAAGATCGAGACCGTGACCTTGATGCGGCTCGCCACCTCGTCCACTTCCTCGACCATGCCCGAGAAGCCCTCGAAGGGGCCGTCGGTCACATTCACCTTTTCGCCCACGTCGAACCGGATCAGGTTGCGCGGCGCGACCTCGGCCCCGCCCTCGCCCGAGCGGTGCAGGATGGCGTTCACCTCGTCGTCGCGCATCGGCATCGGCTTGCCCTGGGCGCCCAGGAAGCCGGTGACGCGGTTGATCGAGTTCACCAGGTGATAGGTCCGGTCCGACAGGTCCATGTGCACCAGCACATAGCCCGGCATGAAGCGCCGTTCCGACGTCACCTTCTTGCCGCGACGAATCTCGATCACCTCTTCGGTGGGGACCAGGACCTCGTCGATCTGCTCTTCCAGACCCTTTTCGACGGCCGCCTGCCGAATCGCCTCGGCGACCTTCTTTTCGAAGTTCGACAGGACGCTGACCGAATACCAACGCTTTGCCATGTCTCGATCGACCCCTGTTCTTCCCGTCGGGCTTGCGCCAGACCCTTGAATTTCCACGCTGCCCGGTCCGTCATCCGGATCAGGGCCGATGCTTTCGGCCCAAATTGAAATCGGCGCGCACGACCGAATCGATGCACGCCGCGTTTCGGGCAGGTCGGGCGGACATACCCCCGGATGGCGTTCGATGCAAGCCCCTAGCCGACCAGGTGCAGGATTCCCGACAGGCCGGACTTGATCGCCAGGTCCACCAGGAAGAAGAAGATCGAGGCCAGCGTCGCCATGACAAAGACCATGATCGTGGTCGTGATGACCTCGCGGCGGGTGGGCCAGCTGATCTTGCCGACTTCGGCGCGTACCTGGCTGATGAACTGGACGGGGTTGGCCATGACGATCCCTTCGGTCTTGCAGCGCGTCATCTAGCCCGGGGACGCCCCCATTTCAAGCGTCGTCTTGGTCGCGGCGCGCGGCCGGCTCCAGGAACTCGACCTTCGGCAGGGTGCGCAGGCGCTGGATCTCGGCGGCATAGAACGCCTGCGACCGGGCATGGACCGCCTCGCCAAGCAGCCGCAGCGGCGGATGGCCGGCCGAGCGGGGAAAGCGCCGCCGCGCGCGCTGCACCAGGATGCGCAGGTCGGCGTCGCTGTCGGGCATGGCCTGACGCCGGAACCAGAGATAGCCCGGCTGGGTCAGGCTTTCGTTGGCGGGCGCCGGGTCCGGCACCGCCCGGGCCAGATCCTGAGGCAGCATCCGCGCCAGGATCTGCGGGCGCAGCGAGGCATAATCCTCGTAGCGCCAGACGACCAGCCGCGCGACCTCGGGGATCTCGGCCAGGCGGCGGACCAGCCCGGCCCAGCCCAGCCGCGCCGGGTTGCGGCCGCCCAGATAGTCCGACAGCACGATCTCGTTGCCGAAGGACAGTTGCAGCGCAAAGGCCGAGACCAGAAAGCTGGCCGGGTCGCGCAGGCCCAGGAACAGCGTCGCGGGCCCGCCCCCCGCAAGGGCGATGACCTGGCGCACCCGCCGCACCGCAAAGGGATAGATCAGCCCTCGGGGCGAAAACAGCTTGCCCCGAGCGGTGCCGCCCAGGATGTTTTCCTCGGAGATCAGCAGATGCGGGCAGGCGTCGCGCAACCGCGCCAGCGCCTCGCGGCTGGCCTTGTCGCCCGCGCGCCCCGGCCCTTCGGCCAGGGCCTGCGCCAGGGGAATCGGCCCCTCGTCGCGCAGCATCGAGGGGTCGGCCAGGAACACGCCGCCGGCCTGCAGCGCATCCTGCGCGACTTTCAGCGATTGCTGCAGATGGGTCGAGGCGGTCTTGTGCGCGCCAAGATGGATCGTCAGGGCCATGTCCTGGTTTCGGCTCCGGGTTTCACGGTGCGGGGATCATCCTGCGACGGAAAACCGGCTGGCAGGGGTTGGGGGACTCGAACCCACGACCCTCGGTTTTGGAGACCGATGCTCTACCAACTGAGCTAAACCCCTGTGCCTGCGCTTCCATAGAATTTGCGGCGGATGCCGTCAAGCATGGAAAAACCCCGGCCTCCTTACCCGACCAGGATCGCCCTGAAGTCGTTGACGTTGGTCAGGGTGGGTCCGGTGCTGACCAGATCGCCTATCCGCGCGAACAGGCTGTAGCTGTCGTGCCCGGCCAGCATCGCGCGCGGATCAAGCCCCGCCGCACGGGCCCGGGCCAGCGTGTCGGGGGTGACGATGGCGCCCGCCGCATCCTCGGACCCGTCGATGCCGTCGGTGTCGCCCGACAGCGCGTGGATGCCCGGCTGGCCATCCAGCGCCACGGCCAAGGCCAGCAGGAACTCAGTATTCCGCCCACCCTTGCCGGGCTTGGCCGAACCGATGGTCACGGTCGTCTCGCCCCCCGACAGCAGCACCGCCGGCGCTCCGACCGGCAGCCCGTGCAGGGCGGCCGAACGCGCGATCCCGGCCATGACCTGACCGGCGGCAGACGCCTCGCCCTCGATCGCGTCGCCCAGGATCAGGGGCGTCACGCCCTCGGCCCGCGCCACCGCAGCCGCCGCCTCGAGCGCCATCAGGGGCGTCGCGATCAGCCGGTAATCGGCCTGGAATTCCGGCAGGGGCGCGGGCGCTTGCAGCAGCAGGCGCCGCGCCGCCTCGGGCAAGTCGGGACCAAGCAGCGCCACAACGTCCGACAGATCCGCCCCCGCCTCGGGGTCCCAGACCGTCGGCCCCGAGGCGATGGCCAGCGGATCGTCGCCCGGCACGTCCGAGATCGCCAGCGTCACCATCCTTGCCGGGGCCGCTGCCAGCGCCAGCCGCCCGCCCTTGACCGAGGACAGCCTGCGCCGCACCCGGTTCATGACCGAGATCGGCGCCCCCGAGGCCAGCAGCAGCCGGTTCACCTGCATCTTGTCGTCCAGCGTCAGGCCCGGCGCCGGCGCCGTCATCAGCGCCGAGCCCCCGCCCGAGATCAGCGCCAGAACCAGATCGTCGGGTCCGAGCCCCCGCACCGCCGCCAGGATGCGCTGCGCGGCCTCGGCCCCCGCCTGGTCCGGAACGGGATGGGCGGCCTCGATGACCTCGATGCGGCGTGTCGGCACGGCGTGGCCGTAGCGGGTCACGACCACGCCGGTCACGTCGGGCCATTCCGCCTCGACCGCACGGGCCATGGCGGCGGCGGACTTGCCCGCCCCCACCACGACCACCCGGCCCCGGGGCCGCTCCGGCAGATGCCGCGCCAGAACCCGCGCCGGATCGGCGCTCTCAACTGCCGCGCGGAAAAGGCGGCGAAGGAAACCGTCTGGATCGACCGCCATCACATCCCCCATTCAGATAGCCGCGCCGGACAGGCGCAAATGCAAGGCCGCGTTCCGGCGCCGGCCCGAGGAGCGGCGCCGGGGCGGATCACAGCGCCGCCAGCGCCTCGACGATGCGGTCGCCCATCTGTGCGGTGGACACCGGGGTGCCGCCCTCGGCCCCCATCAGGTCGGCGGTGCGCACGCCGTCGACCAGCACCTTCTCGACCGCGCGCTCCAGCAGGTCGGCCTCGGCCCCCAGATCGAAGGAGTAACGCAGGCACATGGCAAAGCTCAGGATGCAGGCGATCGGGTTGGCCTTGCCCTGACCCGCGATGTCGGGGGCCGAGCCGTGCACGGGTTCATACAACGCCTTGGGCCGGCCGTTCGCCATCGGCGCGCCAAGGCTGGCCGAGGGCAGCATGCCAAGGCTGCCGGTCAGCATCGCCGCCGCGTCGGACAGAATGTCGCCGAACAGGTTGTCGGTCACGATCACGTCGAACTGGCGCGGATTGCGCACCAGCTGCATGGCGCCATTGTCGGCATACATGTGCGACAGTTCGACCTCGGGATATTCGTTGTCGTGCACCCACTGGACTTCCTCGCGCCACAGGATGCCCGATTCCATCACATTGGCCTTTTCCATCGAACAGACCCGGTTGCCGCGCTTTTTGGCCAGTTCGAAGGCGGCGCGGGCGACGCGGCGGATCTCGCCGCTGGTGTAGCGCTGGGTGTTGATGCCGACGCGGCCGCCCTCGTTCTCGGGGTTGTTGTCATCGGCGTGGATGCCGCGCGGCTCGCCGAAATAGACGCCCGAGGTCAGTTCGCGCACGATCAGGATGTCGAGGCCCGCCACCACCTCGCGCTTCAGCGACGAAAAATCGGCCAGCGCGTCAAAGCATTGCGCCGGGCGCAGGTTGGCGTAAAGGTCCATCTCCTTGCGCAGGCGCAGCAGGCCGCGCTCGGGTTTGACGCTGAAATCCAGGTTGTCGTATTTCGGCCCGCCCACGGCGCCCAGCAGGACCGCATCGACGGCCTGGGCCTTTTCCATCGTCTCGTCCGCCAGGGGCTTGCCGTGCTTGTCATAGGCGGCGCCGCCCACCAGATCCTCGCTGACGTCAAAGGCGATGCCCTTGTTCGTCTGGAACCAGCCGATGACCTTGCGCACCTCGGCCATGACTTCGGGACCGATGCCGTCGCCGGGCAGGATCAGCAGGGAATGGGTGGTCATCTCAGGCATCCTCTTGTGCAGCTGGCGTTTCGCAAGATCGCCTATCCGGGGCGTCCCGCTGCGTCAAGTTCAAGCCCCCGGCGCAAAGGCCGGCGCCAAATGCGAGGCGCCTTGCCCGGGACGGCCGCGCGCCCTAGCTTGCGCGCATGACGGCCGATCCGACCTATCGGGGATTCGCGCTCGACGCGGAAACCGCGCTGGCTCTTCTGCAATGGCAGGCCGAGCTGGGCGCGGACGAGCCATGCCTGGACGCCCCCATCGACCGCTACGACATGCCCGACCGCGCCGCGCCCCCTGCGCCGGCGGCGGCCGTTCAGGCCCCCCTGGCCTTGCCCGAGGATCCCGCCCAGGACCACGCCGCCCTGGCCGAGGCGATGGCCGCCGGCGCCCGGACCCTGGCCGAGCTTGCCGCCGCGCAAGAGGCCTTCGACGGCATCGACCTGAAAAAGGGGGCGCGCAACTTCTGCTTCGCCGACGGCAGTCCGGGTGCCCGCGTGATGATCATCGGCGAGGCCCCGGGCGAGGAGGAGGACCGCCAGGGCCGGCCCTTCGTCGGGCGCGCGGGCCAGCTTCTGGACCTGATGTTCGGCGCCATCGGCCTGTCGCGTCAGGCCGTCGATGCCGAGCGCGCGCTTTACATCACCAATGTGCTGCCCTGGCGGCCGCCGGGCAACCGCCGCCCCGAGGCGGCCGAGATGGCGATGATGCTGCCGTTCCTGCGCCGCCATGTGGAGCTGATCCAGCCCGACCTGCTGGTGCTGATGGGCAACACGCCCTGCATGGCCGCGCTGAACCGGCAGGGCATCCTGAAGCTGCGCGGCCAGTGGACCGAAGCCTTCGGCCTGCCCACCCTGCCGATGGCCCATCCCGCCTATCTGCTGCGCACGCCGCTGGCCAAGCGCGAGGCCTGGGCCGACCTTCTATCCATCGCGGCCCGGCTCGAGCCCTAGCCGGGCGTGCAGCCGCGGTATTCGAGCGCCGTGTCCGGGGCGATCAGGGTCAGGCGCAGATCCGCAGGGTCCAGCGCAAAGGGCTTGCCGGTCTCGGCCACGAAATCGGCCTCGGCGGTCAGGATATCGCCCTGCCGCGACAGTTCGGGCTGCGACACCCAGACCGGGGCGCCCCCCGGCTCTCCCTCAAGCTCCATCGCGACCTCGGGGGCCGTCGCGTCGAACCGGGCGGTGACCCGCATCCCGTCGGCGATGGGCTCGATCCGGCAGGGCGGCTGGTCTGGGGCCTGATCCGGCATCCGCTCCAGCGCGGCCTGGATCACCGGGTCGGGGCCGGGACCGGGCGGCGGCGCCCGCAAGGCCACCTCGGCCGGAACGCAGATGTCGTCGCACAGGCCGAAATCGACCCGGGCATGCAGGTCAACCGGCCGTGCCGGATCCTGCGGCGCGACCTCGATCGGCAGGACCAGTTCGTCGTGATAGCCCAAGGTGCGCTCTCCGCCCGATTCAAAGGCTTCGGGGCGCGGCCAGTGCAGATCCACCCGGCCCAGGTTCTGCGACTGTCCCCAGTCGAAGCGCGGCGGCACGCCCGCGTCGCCGGGGCTGCGCCAATAGGTCTTCCATCCCGGCTCCAGCCGCAGGCGCAGGGCGGTCATGCGGTGCCCCTGGGGCGTGACCCAGCCCGCCATCAGCTCGGCCGAGGCAAGGCCGGGGGGCGGGACATCCTGGGCCAGGGCGGAACAGGGCATGAGGAGCAGCAGGGCAAGGGCTTTCATGGCTGCATTCATAGGCGCCCCCGGGGGCGGGGGTGAAGTCACAAATCCGGCAGGGTCTTGCGAAAGCGGTCCTCTGCGCCGATCTTTGTTGCAAGCGTAAAGGAGTTCCCGTGCACCCTTCCAGCAATCTGACCGGCAAGCTGCTGATCGCCATGCCCGGCATGCGCGATCCGCGTTTCGAGCATTCCGTGATCCTGGTCTGCGCCCATTCCGATGAAGGGGCGATGGGGCTGGTGGTAAATCGCGCGATGCCCGACGTGGGGTTTTCGGACCTTCTGGCGCAGCTTGGAATCGACGCCGGCCCCGATGCGATGGACATTCCCGTCCGCTTCGGCGGCCCGGTCGAGCCGGGGCGCGGCTTCGTGCTGCACCGCGTCTCCGAGGGCGCCGAGTTGGGCGAGAACCGGATGCGCATCGGCGCGACGCTGGCCATGTCCACGACCCGCGACATCCTCGAGGATTTCGCCCAGGGGCGCGGCCCGCAGCCGGCGATGCTGGCCCTGGGTTACGCGGGCTGGGGGCCGGGGCAGCTTGACAGCGAGATCCTGGACAATGGCTGGCTGACCTCGGACCAGTACGATGAGATCATCTTCGGCACCGACAATGCCGCCAAGTGGCGCGCGGCGCTGATGGGCATGGGGATCGACCCGCTGGCGCTGTCGCCGAACGCCGGCCACGCCTGAACCCGCCCTAGCGCGGCGCCGCCGCCCGCCGCAGCCGGTCGTTGATCGCGGCGCCGAGGCCCGTGTCGGGCACCGGCGCGACGGCGATGGGCCGACCCTGGGCATCGGCCTGGTGCAGCAGCTCGAACAGCCGCGCCGCCGCCTCGGCCAAGTCGGCCCCCTCGCTCAGGCTCATCTCTCCGGCAACGGGGCCAAAGCCGATCAGCAGCTCGCCCGGGCGCGCCGCAGTGGCGTTCAGCCGCAGGCTGGCGCGCGGGGCGTAATGGCTGGTCAGCTGGCCCGGGGCATTCGGCGCCGCGGGGTCCAGCCGGGGGGTGGCCACCGGCCCACCCAGCGCGGCGGCGATCGCCTCGGCGGGCAGGCCGCCGGGGCGCAGCAGCACGGGTCGGCCGTCCTGCCAGCCGATAATCGTCGATTCCACCCCGACCGGGCAGGCCCCCGCGTCCAGCACGGCCGCGATGCGCCCGCCAAGGCCCGTGAGGGGATCGGCCACATGCGCCGCCGTGGTCGCGCTGATCCGTCCCGAGGGGTTGGCCGAGGGCGCCGCCAGCGGCCCGCCGAAGCGGCGCAGCAGCGCCTGCGCCACAGGATGCGCCGGCACCCGGATCGCCACCGTGTCCAGCCCTGCCGTCACCAGGGGCGCGATGCCCGACCCGGGCCGCAGCGGCAGCACCAGCGTCAGCGCGCCCGGCCAGAAGGCATCGGCCAGGTCGCGCGCGGCATCGTCCAGCACCGCGATGCGTTCGGCCGCCCCCAGGTCGGGCAGGTGCACGATCAGCGGGTTGAAGCTCGGCCGGCCCTTGGCCTCGTAGATGCGGGCGACCGCCCGGCCGTCGCGGGCGTCGCCCGCCAGACCATAGACCGTCTCGGTCGGCATGGCGACCAGTTCGCCCCGCGCCAGCAGCGCGCTGGCCTCGGCCAGGCCCTGATCGTCCGGGACAAGAAGGCGGGTCTGCATCGTTACGTCGGGTTCGGGTTGCTGGCGCAGGGCGCGCCCATAATATGGTTTCGGGGACCAATTACGCGCCCGGGGCCGATTTGCCAAGGCGCCAGAGGGGGAGAAAGCCAGCCATGACCTATCGCGCGCCCGTCGATCAGATCGCCTTCATCCTGAACCGGGTCGTGGCCTTTCCCCAGCTTGCGCAAACCGAGCGTTTCGCCGAGGCCACCCCCGAGACGGTCGAGGCGATCCTGACCGGCGCCGCCCGGCTGGCCACCGACGTGATCGCGCCGATGAACCGGGCGGGCGATCTGCACCCGGCGCGGCTGGAAAACGGCGCGCTCCGCTCCAGCCCCGGGTTCGCCGAGGCGTTCCGTGCGCTGGCCGACGGAGGCTGGATCGGGCTGTCGGCGGACCCCGACCATGGCGGCATGGGCCTGCCGCAGGCACTGAACATGGCGGTGAACGAAATGGTCGCCTCGGGCTGCCTGGCGCTGCAGTTGAACCCGCTGCTGACCCAGGGCCAGATCGAGGCGCTGGAGCATCACGGCAGCGACGAACTGAAGGCCCTGTATCTGCCCAAGCTGACCTCGGGGGAATGGTCGGGCACGATGAACCTGACCGAGCCGCAGGCCGGTTCCGACGTGGGCGCGCTGACCACAAGGGCCGAGCGCGCCGGGGACGGGACCTATCGCATCACCGGGCAGAAGATCTTCATCACCTGGGGCGACAGCGACGTGACGGAAAACGTCTGCCATCTGGTCCTGGCCCGGCTGCCCGACGGCGCACCCGGCACCCGCGGCATCAGCCTGTTCATGGTGCCGAAGTTCATCCCCGACGAAAACGGCAGGCCCGGCGTCCCGAACGACCTGCGCGTCGTCAGCCTGGAACACAAGCTGGGCATCCACGGCTCGCCCACCTGCGTGATGAGCTTCGAGGGCGCCAAGGGCTGGCTGGTCGGCCAGGAACACAAGGGCATGGCGGCGATGTTCACCATGATGAACTGCGCCCGCCTGGGCGTCGGCATCCAGGGCGTGGCGCAGGCCGAGGCGGCCTTGCAGCAGGCCGTCGCCTATGCGGCCGAGCGCAACCAGATGGGCCCGATCATCCGCCACCCGGACGTGCGCCGGATGCTGGCCGAGGCGCGGGCCGAGGTCTTTGCCGCCCGCGCGATCTGCCTGGGCTGCGCCGTCGCCATCGACATGGCGCGGGCGACCGGCAGCGCGGACTGGGCGGCGCGGGCGGCCTTCCTGACCCCCATCGCCAAGGCCTATGGCACCGATGTCGGCATCCGCGTGGCCGACATGGGCGTCCAGGTCCACGGCGGCATGGGCTATATCGAGGAAACCGGCGCCGCCCAATACCTGCGCGACGTGCGCATCACCGCGATCTACGAAGGCACGAACGGCATCCAGGCGATGGACCTGGTCGGCCGCAAGCTGGCCGACGGCGGGGCCGCCGCCACGGCGCTGCTGGACGAGATCCTGGACGGCGCCAAGGCCGCACAGGCCCGGCAGCCCGATCTGGCGCATGAGGTCTGGCAGGCCGCCGAGACCCTGCGCGAGGCGACGCTGGACCTGCTGGAGCTTGCACCCGAGGACCGTTTCGCGGGCGCCGTGCCTTATCTCATGGCCTTCGCCCGGGTGCTGGGCGCGCATTACCACCTGCGCGCGGCGGTGGAGGGGGGGCCAGCCACGCTGGCGCGGGTCCATGTCAACCGCATCCTGCCGCAGTTCTGCGCCGACCTGGCGGCGGTGCGGGCCGGGGGCGCGGATCTCGGGGCCCTTGACGATGCCCTGCTGGCGGGCCAGATGGCCGGGTGATCCGCAGCGAACCCCATATCCCCCCGGCCGAAGGCGAGGCGCGAGAGATCGCGCCGGGCGTCCTGTGGATGCAGATGCCCCTGCCCTTCAAGCCCGACACCGTCAACTGCTATGCCCTGCGCGACGCCGATGGCTGGACGCTGGTCGACACCGGCATCGACACCGCGCGCATCCGCGCACTGTGGCAGGCGCTGATGCAGGGGCCGCTGGCCGGCGCGCCGGTCACGCGGCTGATCGCCACCCATCACCATCTGGACCACATGGGGCTGGCCGGCTGGTTCCGTTCAAGCCACGGGGTCGAGCTGTGGACCTCGCGCACCGCCTGGCTGACGGCGCGCATGTCGATCCTGGACGTGCAGGACCGCCCGACGCCGCAGGCGCTGGCGTTCTGGCGCCAAGCCGGGATGCCGCCCGATATGATCGCCGAGCGGGCCGCGGAACGGCCCTTCAACATGGCGGACCTCTCGGCACCCCTGCCGCCCGGCTATCGCCGCCTGGCCGAGGGGCACGAGATCGCCTTCGGCGAGCGGCGCTGGATCGTCCGCATGGGCGAGGGGCACGCCCCCGAACATGTCACCCTGTGGTCGCAGGACGACGATCTGGTGATCGGCGGCGATCAGCTTCTGGCCTCGATCTCGCCCAATCTCGGCGTGCATCCGAACGAGCCCGAGGGCGACCCGATCGGCGGCTGGCTGACCAGTTGCGCCCGGCTGGCCGAGCACGCCCGGCCCGACCAGCTGATCCTGCCCGGCCACCGGCTGCCCTATCGCGGGCTGCCGACCCGGCTGCGCCAGCTGATCGACAACCAGCGCGCCGCGCTGGAGCGGCTGGCCGCCGGGCTGGCGGGCGCGCCGCGCACCACGGTCGGCTGCTTCGACCTGCTGTATCGCCGGGTGATCGGCAAGCCCGAGTTCGGGCTGGCCCTGGCCGAGGCGGTGGGCCACATCAACCACCTGCGCGCGGCGGGCCGGGTGTGGCCCGTGGGCCAGACCGAGCAGGGCGCCACCCTTTGGGGGGCGTGACAGCCCCCCCGGCTTGGGCTATCCAAGGCGCGACGCAGCGCAGAATCCCGGGGGAGGAACCATGGCCTCGCATCACGAAGTCACCGAACACAAGCACGGCTCGATGGACATCAGCGATCATCAGAAGACGTTCGCCGGTTTCATCAGGGTCTCGACCTGGGTCGTGGGGCTGTCGATCGCGGTGCTGATCTTCCTGGCGCTGGCGAACAGCTGATCCTTCGGAGCATTCGATGCAAAGACGTGCCTTCCTCGCGCTGGCCCTGCCGGCTGCGCTAGCAGCCTGCGGCGCCGACAATGTCTGGGACACAGACGAGGCGATCCGCAAGGCGCGCTATGTTTCGAACGAGCCGCCCTCGATCTCGCTCTTGACGGTGATCGGCATCCCGCGCGGCGAAGGCGGCCATTCCGCGCTGCTCATCAATGGCAGCCAGCGAGTGATCTTCGACCCGGCGGGCAGCTGGAACCATCCGGCGATCCCGGAACGCAACGACGTGCTTTACGGGATCACGCCGAACTTCAAGAACTTCTACATCGACTACCACGCGCGCGAAACCTTCTGGGTGGCCGAGGATACGGTCCAGGTGCCGCTGGCCGTGGCCGATGCCGCGATCCGCGCCGCCGAACAGCACGGTTCGGTCAACAAGAGCTTCTGCGCGGTCGCGACCGGGCAGGTGCTGCGCCAAGTGCCGGGGTTCCAGGGCGCGCCCACCGGCTTTTCGCCGCTGAAGCTGCGGCGCTGGTTCCTGACCCTGCCGGGCGTGACCAGCAAGAAGCACATGGACGGCGATCCGGCCAACAACCACAACGTCCTGCTGCGGCAGAAGAACGGCGTGATCGCGGGCTATGGCCCCGACGGGCAGTTGCACGCCCGGAACTAGGCCCTAGCCCATCAGGGCGAGCATCCCGAACAGCGTGGCCATCCCCGCCAGGATGGCCGCCAGCATGTTGCGCGTCAGAACGCCCACCGCCAGCGTGACGATGGCCGCGGTCAGCCGGGCGGGGTCGGGCCGCCCGCCGGTCGCCGCCGGAAACAGCGCCAGCGGAACCGCGATGGCCGGCAACACCGCCACCGCCGTATAGCGCAGCGCCCGCGCCGCCCAGGACGGAATCGGCCGGCTGCCGATGGCGCCCAGGAACGACCAGCGGATCAGATAGGTGCCGGCCCCCAGGGCCAGGATCACCAGCCAGATCTTGGCGTCGAAGCTCATGCCGCGGCTCCCTTGCGTTCCATCCGCCATTCGACCCAGGCGCCCGTCGCCATCGCCAGGGGCGCCGCGACCAGGATGCCCAGCCCCGAGGGCAGCACGCTGAAGACCAGCGCGCCCAGGATCGACACTCCGGCGGCGGCGATATGGGCGGGGCTGCGCAGCATGGGCGCCACCATCGCCAGGAAGGTGATCGGCACCGCGAAATCCAGCGCCCAGCTTTCCGGGATCGCCCGGCCCAGCGTGAAGCCAAGCGCCGTGGCCAGGAACCAGGGCACGCAGCAGCCGATGGCCGTGCCGGTGAAATAGGCCATCCGCTGGTCCAGCCGCAGGCGGGGATTGGCCTCGTAATGCTGGATCGCCAGGGCATAGGTCTGGTCGATCAGCACATAGGACAGGAACGCCCGCCAGCGGGTCGGCGCCTGGCCCAGCCAAGGCACCAGCGAGGCGGAATACATCGCCAGCCGCAGGTTCACCGCCAGGGCCGACAGGATCACCACGATGGTCGGCGCATGATCGGCGATCAGCTGCACCGCGGTGAATTGCGAGGCGCCCGCCAGCACCAGCACGGAAAAGCCCATGACCTGCGGCAGATCGAACCCCGCCGCGTCCGACACCACGCCGAACAGCAGGCCGAAGGGCACCAGCACCAGCAGAAAGGGCAGCGACTGGATCAGCCCGTGGCGCAGGCATTGCCCCCGGGTGCGGGCCAGGACGCGGCGCGCCTCGGGCGTCAGGACCGGCGCGGGGTCGTCCGGGTCCGGGGAAGCTTTGGTCATTGTCTGGCTGCGTGCACTGCGGGCATAAGGATCGGCGCCAGATTGGACAAAGCGCGTCCCCCGCGCAAGAGAGGGATCATGCCCACCCCGCCCGCCTTTCGCATCCTGACGGGCGTGCCGACGGCCCTGCAGGGCGCGGCGGCGCGGCTTTACTGGCGACAGTTCGGCCACCTGCTGCAACCGCTGCCCACGCGGCCCGCGCGGGGCGTGGCGCTGGTGCGGGCGCTGATGCGGCCGGACCTGGGGCTGGTCGCGCTGGCGCCGTCAGGGCGGCTGGTCGGAATGGCGGGACTGGTGGACGGTCGCGGCGCCTTTCTGGAAGGCCGGGCCGCGGGCTATGCCGATGCCTTCGGGCCCGTGGCGGGGCGGCTGCGCGCGCTGTGCGCCCGTCTGTATCGCGGCGGCCCGGCGACGACGGATCTGGTCATCCAGGGCTGCGCCGTGGCGCCGGGGTGGCGCCGGCGGGGCGTGGCCCGTGCCTTGGCGGCAGCCGCCGAAGCCCATGCCCGGGCGCGCGGCCATCCCGCCCTGCGGGTCGAGGTCGAGGCCGGAAACAAGCCTGGCCTCGCGGCCTGGCAGGCAATGGGCTTTCGCCCCGTCGCCCGCCAACGGCTGGGCTGGCCCTGGAGCCCGCCCGCCCATGTGCTGCGCCGCCCGGTTCAGGAGACGGCGGGCTGATCCCCGCCTGCCTCGGGCGCGGGCCCGGGCGTGCCCAGAACCCCGGTGATCTGGCCCAGCAGGGTAAAGGCCCGGCCCGAACGCGTCTCGGCAAGGACGGCCAGGACGGTGTCGCCGTCGGTTTCGGCGCGTTGGCCCAGCAGGCGGTCGAAATGGCGCATGAAATGCTGCGCCACGTCGCGAAACACCGCATCCGCGCGCATCATCTCGGCAGCGCCGGCCAGGGCCTGGGCATCGTCGACCACGGCCAGCCCCGCCACCGCCTCGCCGCGCGCGCCCTGGACAAAGGCGCGCCACAGCGCGGGGTCGGTTTCGGGCACCTGGATGTCGTCCATATAGATGCCGCGGCTGGCCAGCAGCGTCACCACGTCCTGGGCGGCACGGATCAGCCGGGCAAGCTCGGGGTGCGACAGCGCCAGGCGCAGGCAGCGAATCGCCTCGTGGTCGTCGGGGCCGTCGGGAAAGTTCAGCGCCATGAAGACCTCGGCCGCGGTCAGCTCGGGCGCGGGGGGCGTCTCGGCCGGGCGCGGGGCCTGGGCGGCCAGGGGCTGGGCCGCGGGGCGGCGGGGCGGAACCGCCGCCGGGCGCGGCACGGGGCGCGGCTGGGGCTGAGAGTGGGCCTGAGAGTGGGACTGGGCCAGGGGCTGCGTCCGCATCTCGGGCAGCGGCTCGTCGCCCGGCTCCGAGGTGCGCATCTGCCCAAGCAGCGCGCGCAGCTCCTCGGCCTCCGCGCGCAGCACGGCCAGGCTGCGGGCGGACCAGACGGCGAACCAGATCAGCGCCAGGGGCAGCACCACGCCCAGGGCGCGCAGCAGCCAGCCGCCAAGGGACGGCCCGGCCGCCTCGGCCGTCGCCTCGCCCCCGCCGGCCCAGGCCAGGATCGCGACCAGCGCCAGCCAGACGAGGCTTGCGGCGGCGCCCAGGGTCACCAGCCGGTCGCGGCCCTGTCCGGCGGCAAGCCGGCTCAGCGATTGCAGCCCGTTCATGCGGCCATCCTTGCGCTGCGGGTCTCAGACATAGCGGATCGCGATGATCTCATAGGATTTCCCCCCGCCGGGCGTGACGACCTCGACGCTGTCGCCCTCGTCCTTGCCGATCAGGGCGCGGGCCAGGGGCGAACGGATGTTCAGCAGGCCGCGTTCCAGGTCGGCCTCGGATTCGCCGACGATCTGATAGGTCCGCTCTTCCTCGGTGTCCTCGTCCAGCAGGGTGACGGTGGCGCCGAACTTGACGCTGCCCGACAGGCGCGACGGGTCGATCACCTCGGCGCGCGAAATGATCATCTCGAGTTCCTTGATGCGGCCCTCGACAAAGCTCTGCTTTTCGCGGGCGGCATGGTATTCGGCGTTCTCGGACAGATCGCCATGCTCGCGCGCCTCGGCGATGGCGCGGATCACGGCGGGACGCTCGACCGCGCGCAGTTCGCGCAATTCCTCGTCCAGCTGGTCGTAGCCCGCACGGGTCATCGGTATCTTTTCCATTCCGGTCCTTCCGCCGCCCCCAGGGCAGCCCCAATCTGCGCGATCCTCAAGGTGTGCGGACGCCCCCGACCGTCGGCCGGGGGCGTCCGCTGAAACCGGATGCATCGTGGCGCGATTGGCCCAACGTTTCAAGACCCGCCGTCGCCGCCTTGCCCGGCCCCGCGCGAAAGCGTCGCAACCCGGTCATGGAGCGTCGCGTTTTCATTGCCCAGCCCGGCGTTCCGGGATAGGGATTGCCCCCGAACGCGAGCTAGGAGCAGGGGGACCAAGCCATGTCGGAGATCGTCCGGGAGTCGATGGATTACGACGTCGTGATCGTTGGGGGCGGTCCGGCGGGGCTATCGGCGGCAATCCGGCTGAAGCAGATCAACCCCGAACTCTCTGTGGTGCTCTTGGAGAAGGGCTCCGAGATCGGCGCGCATATCCTGTCGGGCGCGGTTCTGGACACCGTGGGCCTTGACCGGCTGATCCCCGACTGGAAGGCCAAGGGCGCCCCCGTCACCACCGAGGTCACGACCGACAATTTCTTCATCCTGGGCGAACAGGGCCAGGTGCGGGTGCCGAACTGGCCGATGCCGCGGCTGATGTCGAACCACGGCAAGTATATCGTCAGCATGGGCAACGTCTGCCGCTGGCTCGCCGAACAGGCCGAAGCGCTGGAGGTGGAGATCTTCCCCGGCATGGCCTGCTCGCAGCTGGTCTACGAGGGCGAGCGGGTCGTGGGCGTCGTCGCCGGCGAGATGGGGCTCGAGGCCGACGGCACCCCCGGCCCGGCCTATGAGCCCGGCATGGAGCTGCGCGGCAAATACGTCCTGATCGCCGAGGGCGTGCGCGGCAGCCTCGCCAAGGAGCTGATCGGCAAATACGACCTCTCGGCCGGGCACGAACCGCAGAAATACGGCATCGGCATGAAGGAGATCTGGGAGATCGACCCCGAGAAGGCCCGCCCCGGCACCGTCACCCACACCATGGGCTGGCCCCTAGGCAAGAACGCCGGCGGCGGCAGCTTCATCTATCACCTCGAGGGCAACCAGGTGCTGGTCGGTTTCGTCGTTCACCTGAACTATGAAAACCCCTATCTTTACCCCTACATGGAGTTCCAGCGCTTCAAGCACCATCCGCTGGTGGCGGATCTTCTGGAGGGCGGCAAGCGCGTGGCCTATGGCGCGAGGGCGATTTCCGAAGGCGGCTGGCAGTCGATCCCCAAGCTGACCGTTCCGGGGGCGGCGCTTTTGGGCTGCTCGGCCGGCATGGTCAACGTGCCGCGCATCAAGGGCAACCACAACGCCATGCTCTCGGGCATCGCCGCGGCCGAGGCGGCGGCGGCGGCCATCGCCGCGGGGCGGATGGGCGACGAGCTGACCGATTACGAAGCCGAGGTCCGCAGCGGCGCCATCGCCAAGGACCTCAAGCCCGTGCGCAACGTCAAGCCGCTCTGGTCGCGGCTTGGCCTGTCGGCAAGCCTGGCGCTGGGGGGTTTTGACATGTGGGTGGCGGGCCTGACCGGCTGGAACCCGATGGGGACCTGGAAGCACGGCAAGACCGACGCGCAGGCCACCGGCAAGGCCGCCGATTTCAAGCCCATCGACTACCCCAAGCCCGACGGCAAGCTCAGCTTCGACCGGCTGACCAACGTGGCGTTCTCCTTTACCAACCACGAGGAAAGCCAGCCCTGCCACCTGAAGCTGAAGGACCCCTCGATCCCCATCGCGGTGAACCTGCCGCTTTATGCCGAGCCGGCGCAGCGCTATTGCCCGGCCGGGGTCTATGAGGTGCTGGAGGGACCCGAGGGCCCGCGCTTCCAGATCAACTTTCAGAACTGCGTGCATTGCAAGACCTGCGACATCAAGGACCCCAGCCAGAACATCGTCTGGACCACGCCTCAAGGCGGAGACGGGCCGAACTACCCGAATATGTGATCGCAAGGCGCGGGGCATGCCGACCGGCGGCGTTGCCCTGCCCCGCCATCGGGGCTAGGTTCACGCAAATTGCCGGAATGTGGGCCGTTGCCGTGACGAAAAGACTGATCCCCCTGGCGCTGATCGCGCTGACCGCCGCGCCGCTGATGCCGACGGCGGCGCCAGCCGCCCCGGTCCTGGCGCAAGAGGCGCCCTTGCCCCGCCCGGCCCGCGCCACGACCGCCCCGACGCCGCCCACGCCCGAGGTGCGGGGCCTTTCCGGTCCCTATCTGGCGGCGCGGCAGGCAGCCATCGCCAACGACTATCGCAGCGCCGCGAACTATTACCTGCAGGCCTTGGCGCAGGACGACACCGATCCCTTCCTGCAGGACAGCGCCCTGGTCGCGCTGATTTCCGCCGGAGAGATGGAGCGCGCCGCGGCGCTTGCCGTGACCATGGCCGACCAGGGCCGCGCGACCGAACTGGCCGGGCTGATGCAGCGGACCAAGCTGGCGCGCACCGAACGCTGGCAGGATCTCGTCAACGCCATTGACCGCGCCCCGCCCCCCGCGCCCGACGACGGCATGGCCGAGGCGACGCCGGGCGGCGCGGTCCTGCTGGACAAGATGATCCGGGCCTGGGCGCTGCTTGGGGCCGGCAACGCGCGGCAGTCGCTCTCTGCCTTCGAAGAACTGGGCAAGGTGCGCGGCGCCCGGCCCATGGTCAACTATCACCTGGCCCTGGCCAAGGCCAAGGTCGGCGACTACGAAGGCGCCGAGGCGCTGCTGTCCGATCCCCAGACCGGCGCCCATATCCTGGGCGTGGTCGCCCGGGCCCAGATCCTGTCGCAGCTGGAACGCAACCGGGATGCCGTCGCCCTGCTGGAAGGCACCCCCGGCTTTGCCGAGGAGCCGCAGCTCGTGGCGCTGCGCGACCGGCTGGCGCAGGGCCAGACCCTGCCCTTCGATTCGATCCGCAGCCCGGCCGACGGCATCGCCCAGGTGTTCCTGACCTTCGCCAGCGTGCTGGCCACGAACGAGGAGCCCGACCCGCTGGCGCTGATCCACGCGCGGCTGGCCGCCTATCTGTCGCCCGACCTGGGCGAGGCGCATCTTCTGTCGGCCCAGCTTCTGCAGGGCTTCGGCCAGTTCGATCTGGCCGAGCAGGAATTCGAGGCGCTGCGCGACCTGGGCGACATGCGCCCCATCGCGGAACTGGCGCGGATCGACGCCCTGGCCCGGGCCGAGCGTCTGGCCGATGCGGAAAAGGCCGCGCTGGGGCTGACCGCCGCCCATCCCGAACTGGCGCAGGGCTGGATCGCGCTTGGCGACCTTTTGCGCCAGCAGGACAAGTTCGCCCAGGCGATCCCGGCCTATGACAAGGCGCTGTCGCTGGTCGGCCCGGACGCCGGCGAGGCGCGCTGGTTCCCGCTTTACGCGCGCGGCATCGCGCTGGAACGCGCCGGCCAGTTCGACAAGGCCGAAGCCGATTTCCGCGAAGCGCTGAAGCTGCGCCCCGACAGCGCGCAGGTGCTGAACTATCTGGGCTACAGCCTGGTCGACCGGGGCGAAAAGCTGGACGAGGCGCTGACCCTGATCCAGCGCGCGGTCGATCTGCGGCCGGACGACGGCTATATCCTGGATTCGCTGGCCTGGGCCTATTACCGCATGGGCCGCTATGCCGAGGCCGTGGCCCCGATGGAAAAAGCGGTCGCCGCCATGTCGGACGATTCGCTGGTCAACGACCACATGGGCGACATCTACTGGATGGTCGGCCGCAAGCGCGAGGCCGAGATCCAGTGGCACCGCGCGCTGAGCCTGGAGCCCGAGACCGAGGCCGAGGCGCACCGCATCCGCGCCAAGCTGGACCGGGGCCTCGACGCCGTCCTGGCCGAGGAAAAGGCCCATGGCGGCAAGCTGCCCGCGCCCGACCCCGTCCCCTCGGAGGCCGCGCAGCAACAGGAATGATGCGCCGCGAAAAGGCCCCCGCCAAGCTGAACCTGACCCTGCATGTCACCGGCCGGCGGGCGGACGGCTATCACCTGCTGGATTCGCTGGTGGTGTTCCTGGACCTGGGCGATGTGGTGACGCTGGCGCCGGGCCCCCTCTCGCTGACCGTCACCGGCCCCTTTGCCCATGGGCTCGACGACCCCGACAACCTGTGCCTGCGCGCGGCGCGGCTGGCCGGGCACGAGGTGGCGATCATGCTGGAAAAGAACCTGCCCGTCGCCTCGGGAATCGGCGGCGGCTCGGCCGACGCGGCGGCGGTGCTGCGGGCGCTCGGCACGCGGGTGCCGCGACCCGAGGTCCTGGGCGCCGACGTTCCGGTCTGCCTGGCCGGGGTGCCCTGCCGCATGCAGGGCGTCGGAGAGAAGCTTTCCCCCCTGCCCCCGCTGCCGCCCCTGCACCTGGTGCTGGTCAATCCTCGCGCGGGGCTGGCCACGCCGGCGGTGTTCCAGCGCCTGGAACGCCGCGACAACCCGCCCATGCCCGCCGCGCTGCCGGAGTTTCCCGACAGCGCGGCGCTGGTCGATTTCCTCGCCACCTGCCGGAACGACCTGCAGGCACCCGCCATCGCGCTGATGCCCCGGATTGCCGATTGCCTGGCCGCGCTTGGCGACGCGGGCGCCCTGCTTACGCGCATGTCGGGATCGGGCGCGACCTGCTTCGGGATCTTTCCCGACGGGGCGGCCGCGCGCGCGGCCCGCGACCGGATCGCCGCCGCGCGCCCGGACTGGTGGGTCGCCGCATCGGGACTCGCACCCGTGCCCGCAACGGTCTAGACCTGCGGCAGGACCACAAGGGGGAAACCATGCTGCGCCTCGGCGTGAACATCGACCATGTCGCCACCATCCGCAACGCGCGCGGCACGCCCTGGCCGGACCCGGTCCGCGCCGCGAAGCTGGCCGAGGAGGCGGGCGCCGACGGCATCACCGCCCACCTGCGCGAGGATCGGCGCCATATCTCGGACGCCGACATCGACCGGCTGATGGACAGCCTGCGCCTGCCCCTGAACCTGGAAATGGCGGCGACGGCGGAAATGCAGGCCATCGCGCTGCGCCACCGTCCCCACGCCGTCTGCATCGTCCCCGAAAAGCGCGAGGAGCGCACGACCGAAGGCGGCCTCGACGTGGCGGGCAACGAATCCATGCTGTCCGACTTCATCGCCCCGCTGCGCGAGGCGGGCTGCCGGGTGTCGCTGTTCATCGGCCATGAGCCCCGCCAGATCGAAGCCGCGGCCCGCATCGGGGCCGCCGTGGTCGAGCTGCATACCGGCGCCTATTGCGATCTCGACACCGAAGGCCGGCTGCCCGAACGCGACGCCGAGCTGGCGGCGCTGCGCCAGGGCGCGGCCCAGGCCCATCTGCTGGGGCTCGAGGTCCACGCCGGCCATGGCCTGACCTTCGACACCGTCGGCCCCATCGCCGCCATCCCCGAACTGCGCGAACTGAACATCGGCCATTTCCTGATCGCGGAATCGGTCTTTCTGGGCCTCGGCCCGGCAATCCGCGAAATGCGGCGCTGCATGGACGCGGTGCGCCCGTGATGTCTCTGTTTTCCAAAGACCCATGCGGCGGCGCGACCCGGCGATGATCCTGGGCATCGGCACCGACCTTGCCAACATCGACCGCATCGCGGGCGTGCTGGCGCGCCACGGCGACCGCTTTCGCCACCGCGTCTTTACCGAGCGCGAACTGGCGCTGGCGACGCGCCGCCATCTGGAGGCGCCGACCTTGGCCAAGCGCTGGGCCGCCAAGGAGGCCTGCTCCAAGGCGCTGGGCACCGGGCTCGCCATGGGCATCGCCTGGCGCGACATGGCGGTGGCGAACCTGCCCGGGGGCCAGCCGACGATGCAGCTGACCGGCTGGGCGGCGGAACGGCTGGCCGCGATGACGCCCCCGGGCCATGTCGCCCGCGTCCACGTCACGCTGACCGACGATCACCCCTGGGCGCAGGCCTTCGTGGTCATCGAGGCCATTCCCGACGCCGTGAGCATCAGCGCGACGGCTTGACTTTGACGGGCCGCGCGTCCCATGAACGCGCGACTTTCGCAGGAAGGAACGGCCATGGCCAAAAGCGACGCCCGCAAGGATGGGGGCATCTGGGAAACCGTCAAGACCATCTTCTGGGCCCTGCTGATCGCGGGTGTCTTTCGCACGCTGTTCTTCCAGCCGTTCTGGATCCCCTCGGGGTCGATGAAGGACACGCTGCTGATCGGCGATTTCCTGTTCGTCAACAAGATGGCCTACGGCTATTCCGCGGTATCCTGCCCGTTCGGCCTGTGCCCGATCACCGGCCGCATCCTGGCCTCCGAGCCCGAGCGCGGCGACGTGGTGGTGTTCCGCCACCCGACCCGGGGCGACGATTTCATCAAGCGCCTGATCGGCCTGCCCGGCGACCGCATCCAGATGAGGGACGGCGTCCTCTACATCAACGGCGCGGCCGCGCCCCAGGTCCCGGCGGGCGAGTTCACCGAGGAACAGCGCCCCCAGGGCCCGCAGGGCAGCCAGCCCTGCCCCGCGCAGATCCGCCCGGCCCAGGACGGGCTTTGCGTGGCCGAGCGCCTGACCGAGACGCTGCCGAACGGCGTCAGCCACGACGTGCTGAACCTGACCGACAACGGACCCGGCGACAACACGCCGGAATTCGTCGTCCCCGAGGGGCAGTATTTCTTCCTGGGCGACAACCGCGACAATTCGGGCGACTCGCGCTGGCCGGCCTCGGCCGGGGGCGTCGGCATGGTGCCGGCCGAATACCTGATCGGCCGCGCCGACCGGATCATGTTCTCCTCGGCCGGCAAGTCGCTGCTGTATTTCTGGACCTGGCGGGGCGACCGCTTCTTCAAGGCCGTGAACTGACAAGATTGCGCCGCTCCCCCGGCCCGTGGCAGAATTGAACGATGAAGATATCCGCCGAATTGCGCACCTTTACCGAAAGGCTGGGTCATGAATTCGCCCGGCCCGAACTGCTGGTGCGCGCGCTGACCCACGGCTCGATCTCGACCGCGACGCGGCCCGACAACCAGCGGCTGGAATTCCTGGGCGACCGCGTGCTGGGGCTGACCATGGCCGAGGCGCTGTTCTCGGCCGACCGGGCTGCGACCGAGGGCCAGCTTGCGCCCCGCTACAACGCCTTGGTCAAGGGCGAGACCTGCGCCGCCGTCGCCCGCCAGATCGGCCTGGGCGAGGTGCTGAAACTGGGCCGGTCCGAGATGATGTCGGGCGGCCGGCGCAAGGAGGCGCTGCTGGCCGACGCGATGGAGGCGGTGATCGCCGCCGTCTATCTGGACGCGGGCTTCGAGGCGGCGCGGCGGGTGGTGCTGCGGCTTTGGGCGGACCGGCTGGAGAACGTCGACGACGACGCCCGCGATGCCAAGACGGCGCTGCAGGAATGGGCGCAGGCTCAGGGCATGGGCCCGCCGCGATATGTCCAGGCCGCCCGCTCGGGGCCCGATCACGCCCCCGAGTTCGAGATCGTCGTGCGGCTGGACGACGGGCGCGAGGCCACGGCTAGCGGCAAGGGAACGAAACGCAGCATCGAGCAGGCCGCCGCCGCGGCCATGATCGAGCAGATCGAAGGAACCACATGACCGAAACGCGCGCGGGCTTCGTCGCCCTGATCGGCGAGCCGAATGCCGGGAAATCCACCCTGCTGAACCAGATGGTCGGGGCTAAGGTCTCGATCGTGACGCACAAGGTGCAGACCACCCGCGCCCGCATCCGCGGCATCGCCATGCACGAGGGCTCGCAGGTGGTGTTCGTGGATACGCCCGGCATCTTTCGCCCGCGCCGCCGGCTGGACCGCAGCATGGTCAAGGCGGCCTGGGGCGGCGCCGCCGACGCCGACGTGATCCTTTTGCTGATCGAGGCGCATCGCGGCCTGACCGACGGCGCCCGGGCGATCATCGACCAGCTGCGCGAGCATGCCGGGAAGACCCCTGTCGCGCTGGTCATCAACAAGATCGACCGCGTCAAGGCCGAGGCGCTGCTGGCGCTGTCGGCCGAGGTCAACCAGACCTTCGGCTTTGCCAGGACCTTCATGATCTCGGCCGAGAAGGGCTATGGCTGCGGCGACCTGATGGACTGGCTGGCCGCAGAGGTGCCCGAGGGTCCCTGGCTTTACCCCGAGGACCAGGTGGCCGACCTGCCCATGCGCATGATCGCCGCCGAGATCACCCGCGAAAAGCTGACGCTGCGCCTGCACGAGGAGATCCCCTACCAGTTGACGGTCGAGACCGAGCGCTGGGAGGAAAAGAAGGACGGCTCGGCCCGCGTCGACCAGATCGTCTATGTCGCGCGCCCCGGCCACAAGGGCATCGTGCTGGGCAAGGGCGGCGAGACCATCAAGGCCGTGGGCCAGGCCGCCCGCGCTGAACTGATGGAGTTCATGGGCCGGCCCGTGCACCTGTTCCTGCAGGTCAAGGTGCGCGAGAACTGGCTGGACGAGGCCGAGCGCTATGACGAGATGGGCCTTGATTTCCGCGACGGCGATGCCTGAGGCCAGGGATGGCTGAAGCCCGGCTGGCCGCGGGCATCTGGGTCGCGGCCTATCTGCGGCGGCTGGGGCTGGCGGGCATCCCGGCCTATGTCACCCGGCACGGCGACGACACCGCAGGCAGCGTCATGGTCAAATGCACCACCCTGGACGGACAGGCCAGCCTGTGGGGCCGGGAATGGGACTTCGAGACGGACCGACGGCCCTGGCAGCGCCTGTCCGAAGGCCCCGAGCCCGAGGTCGACGCCCGCATCGCCCGCGACGTGGCCCGCGACCCCGACCTGTGGGTGATCGAGATCGAAAGCCGCGACGGCCGCACCCTGCTGGATCAGGATGGCCTAGACTGACTGTCGTTTCCTTGTTGCCCAAATACCCACATGCCACCGCGCCGCCGCCGCTGCTGCATGAGTACTTGCGAAACCGCGAAGGCACCGACGGGGGCGCTTGTGGGAACCGTCGCCACGGGTATTTGGACAACAAGGAAGCTGGGCGTCCTGTCCCGGATGACAAGACTGGCAGATACCAAATCCTGTGGCTTTCCCGTGACATTCCCCGGCTTTGCCCCTATAAGATGCAAGCCCAAGGCAGGATAAGAAGACCATGAACGAACCCGCCCCCCAGCCCTCCGAATACGGCGCCGATTCCATCAAGGTTCTCAAGGGCCTGGAAGCCGTGCGCAAGCGTCCCGGCATGTATATCGGCGATACCGACGACGGCTCGGGCCTTCATCACATGGTCTATGAGGTCGTGGACAACGGCATCGACGAGGCGCTGGCCGGTCATGCCGATTTCGTGCGCGTCAAGATCCACGCCGACAGCAGCGTTTCCGTGCGCGACAACGGCCGCGGCATTCCGGTGGGGATGCACCCGACCGAGGGCGTCTCGGCAGCCGAGGTCATCATGACCCAGTTGCATGCCGGCGGCAAATTCGACCAGAACAGTTACAAGGTCTCGGGCGGGTTGCACGGGGTCGGGGTTTCCGTGGTCAACGCACTGTCGGACTGGCTGGAACTGCGGATCTGGCGCGACGGCAAGGAGCATTTCGCCCGCTTCGAGCATGGCGACACGGTCGAGCATCTGCGCGTGGTCGGCGATGCTGCGCCCGGCGACAAGGGGACCGAGGTGCGCTTCCTGGCCTCCTCGAAGGAAGACAGGGCCGACGGGACGTTTTCCAACCGCGACTTCGTGTTCAAGACGCTGGAGAACCGGCTGCGCGAACTGGCCTTCCTGAACTCGGGCGTGCGCATCATCCTGGAGGACGAGCGCCCCGCCGAGCCGCTGCGGACCGAGCTGTTCTACGAAGGCGGCGTGCGCGAGTTCGTGAAGTTCATCGACCGCTCCAAGACGCCGGTCATGGCCGACCCGATCTTCATCACCGGCGAGCGCAACGGCATCGGCGTCGAGGTGGCGATGTGGTGGAACGACAGCTACCACGAAACCGTGCTGCCCTTTACCAACAACATCCCGCAGCGCGACGGGGGCACCCATCTGGCGGGCTTCCGGGGCGCGCTGACGCGGGTCATCAACACCTATGCCCAGACCAGCGGCGCGGCAAAGCGCGAGAAGGTCGATTTCACCGGCGACGACGCGCGCGAGGGATTGACCTGCGTGCTGTCGGTCAAGGTGCCCGATCCCAAATTCTCCAGCCAGACCAAGGACAAGCTGGTGTCCAGCGAGGTGCGCCCGGCGGTCGAGGGGCTGGTGGTCGAGAAGCTGTCCGAGTGGTTCGAGGAAAACCCGGCCGAGGCGAAATCCATCCTGGGCAAGATCATCGAGGCCGCCCTGGCCCGCGAGGCCGCCCGCAAGGCGCGCGAGCTGACCCGGCGCAAGACCGCGATGGACGTGGCCAGCCTGCCCGGCAAGCTGGCCGATTGCCAGGAAAAGGATCCCGCGCTGTCGGAGCTGTTCATCGTCGAGGGCGACTCGGCCGGCGGGTCCGCGAAGCAGGGCCGCTCTCGCCAGAACCAGGCCGTGCTGCCCTTGCGCGGCAAGATCCTGAACGTGGAACGGGCGCGCTTTGACCGCATGCTGTCGAGCGACCAGGTCGGCACGCTGATCACCGCGCTGGGGACCGGCATCGGGCGGGACGAATTCAACCTGGGCAAGCTGCGCTATCACAAGATCGTCATCATGACCGATGCCGATGTCGACGGCGCCCATATCCGCACCCTGCTGCTGACCTTCTTCTTCCGGCAGATGCCGGAGCTGATCGAGGCCGGGCATCTTTATATCGCGCAGCCGCCGCTTTACAAAGTCTCGCGCGGGCGGTCCGAGGTCTATCTGAAGGACGAGGCGGCGCTTGAGGATTACCTGATCGAGCAGGGTATCGACGGCGCCACGCTGCGGCTGGGCAACGGCGACACCATCGCCGGCGCGGACCTGGCGCGCGTGGTCGACGAGGCGCGGACCGCACGGCGCATCCTGCGCGCCTATCCGACGCACTACCCCGCCCATATCACCGAGCAGGCCGCCATCGCCGGCGCGCTGGTCCCGGGCCGGGTCGATGCCGATGCGCAGGGGGTTGCCAATGCCATCGCCGCGCGGCTGGACATGATCGCCGAGGAATACGAACGCGGCTGGTCTGGCCGCCCGACCCAGGACGCCGGCATCCGCCTGACCCGCCTGCTGCGCGGGGTCGAGGAAAGCCGCACCCTGGACGGGCCGATGCTGCGCAGCGGGGAAAGCCGCCGGCTGGGCGCCATGACCGAAGGCCTGACCGAAATCTATGGCCAGACCGCGCATCTGATCCGCAAGGATCGCGACATCCCGATCCATGGCCCGCTGAGTCTGCTGCAGGCCATCTTCCTGGAAGGCGAAAAGGGCCTGTCGCTGCAACGCTACAAGGGTCTGGGCGAAATGAATCCCGAACAGCTGTGGGAAACCACGCTCGACCCCGCGGCGCGCACGATGTTGCAAGTGCGAATCGAGGATCTGAGCGAGGCTGACGATATTTTCACCAAGCTCATGGGCGATGTCGTCGAACCGCGCCGGGATTTTATTCAACAAAATGCGCTGAGTGTCGAAAACCTGGACATCTGAACCGGTTCGTTCAAATCTCACGTTTCAGTCGCGGTTTTGTTATGCAACCAGGGCGAGAATGTTGCAGTTTGGACGCGCCTCGGATCTTGGCTTCGATCTCAGGTTCGTGCCTTGTTGCACCCGGGCGGAGGCGGGACTACCTCCGTATGAAAAGAAGCCCAGCACATATGCGCGCCGGCCATACGATTCGCAGGCGCACGCGACCCAGGAGATGACAAGATGACGATGAAATCCGTTGCCCTTGCGGCCTCGACCCTGATCCTTGGAACGGCGGCAGCGCATGCCGGTGGCTATGTTCCCCCGGTTGTCGAAACCGCTCCGGCGCCGGTCGTCATCGAAACGCCGGTCGGTTCGTGGCAGGGCGGCTATGCCGGTCTGACCCTGGGCTATGCCTTCAGCGGCAAGGATCGCGTTGGCCTCAGCGCTTCGGGCGTCGATGGGTCCGATGACGATTTTCTGGGCGATGTGGGCGAACTGAAGCTGAGCGGTGCCAATGCCGGCGTGCGCCTGGGCTATCGCTGGCAGCGCGACAACTGGGTTTTCGGCCCGGAACTGTCCTATGAAGGCGGCAGCATCAAGGACGACATCTCGGGCGAACTCGGCGGTGTTGCCTATGAAGCCAAGTCCGAGATCAATAGCGTCCTGGCCCTGCGCCTCAAGACCGGCTACGCCGTGCGTCCCGATACCCTGATCTATGGTATCGCCGGTGTTGCCCGCGCCGATGTGGACTATGAAGTCAACGGTGTCGAGGAAGGCTACAAGCACACCGGCTATGTGGTCGGTCTGGGCGTCGAAAAACAGCTGAACGACAAGTGGTCGGTCACCGGCGAATATGAATATGCCAGCTTCGGCAAGGAAGGCATCTCGGTCGGCGACCTGACCACCGAGGCGACCGCGAAATACAACAACGTCAAGGTGGGCGTGAACTTCCGGTTCTGATCCCAGCGCGTCATGAACAGCAAAGGGCCGCCTTGCGCGGCCCTTTTTCTTTGCCGCTCAGCGGCGCAGGGGGGACAGTCCCACCGGCAGGACGATGGGCCGGGGACCGCAGGCAATGGCCAGCCCGCGCGGGACCAGCGCGGTCAAGGCCGGATCGTCGCAGGCCAGCCCGCCGGTATAGGCCCCGAAGGCCGGCAGGATCAGATGATCCGCCCCCAGTAGAAAGGCCCGCCGCCGTTCGCCTGCCAGGCGGACCGCCGGGTGATAATGGCCGCAGATATCGGGGCCCGGCCCCGGTTCGTGGCGCAAGGCGACGCGGCCGAGACGCAGCGCCTCCTGCGCCTGCCCCGGCAGGCCGGCCGGCGCCTCGGGATCGTGGTTGCCCAGCACCCAGATCCAGTCCCGGCCCCGTGCCAGGTCCGCAAGCCCCCTGGCGATCGCCTCGTCCAGCGCGCCCGCCGCCGCCATGTCGTCGAACCCGTCGCCCAGGCTCACGATCGCGGCGGGCTCAAGCGCCACCACCTCGGCCGCCAGCCGCTCCAGCGTGGCGCGCCCTTCATAGGGGGGCAGCAGCGGCCCGCCGCGCCGGGCCATGCGCTCGGACTTGCCCAGATGCAGGTCGGCGATGACCAGCCAGCGCCCCTCGGGCCACCAGAGTGCGCCCGAGCCGCGGGCCACCAGCCGCAGGCCGTGATACTCGAACCCATATCCGCTCACGTCAGGGCCTCCAGCCCGGCCTCACGCATCAGCGCCTCGGCCTCGATCCGCGCCAGCCGCTCGCGCCCCTCGCCCCGGATCGGCACACGACCGCGTTCCAGCATCATCGGCGCGGCCAAGGGCGAGACGCGGTCCAGCACCCGATGTTCGCGCAGGGGCGAGCGGGCCAGCATCTCCTCGACCCGGCCGAAATCCACCAGGCCCCGGCCCGCCTCCTCCGCCGTCACGCGCAGCATCAGGTGGCCGGGATCATAGCGGCGCAGCGTATCGTAAAGGATGTCGCTGGAAAAGGTCGCCTGCCGCCCGCTCTTGCGCAGGCCGGGGGTGTTGCGCTGGATCAGCCCGGCCACGGTGGCGACATTGCGAAACGTCCGCTTCATCACCGCGTTCTCGCCCAGCCAGTCGCCCAGGCCCGCCCGCAACCGGCTGACGTCCAGCAGCGGGTCCGGGTCCAGCACCGGGTCCAGCGACCAGGCCAGCAGGGCGTAATCGGTGGACAGGAACCCCAGGGGGCCCAGCCCCTCTTCCTCCATCTCGCGGGTGACCAGCAGGCCCAGCGTCTGCAGCGCATGACGGCCCGCAAAACCGTAAAGCGCGAAATAGTTGCGGCCCGCATGGGGAAAGCTTTCCGACAGCAGCAGGCCCGGGCGCGGCAAGCGGCTGAAGCGGGCCTGCAAGGCCAGCCAGTCGCGGGTGTCGGGCGGCAGGACCGCATGGCGGGCCGGATCGCCGATCAGCGCCAGGACGCGATGGGCAAGCTGGGTGGACATGGCGGGCTTCAGCCCGGAATAGACGGCGATCTTGGGCTCGCGCCGGGGATCGGGCGTCACCTCGACCACCATCTCGCGCAGCGCGTCCATGCGCACGACGCTGCCGCCGATCAGGAAGCTGTCGCCGGGAACAAGGCTCGAGGCGAAGGACTCCTCGACCTCGCCCAAGGGCGCGCCGCCCCGGCCGCGCAGCCGGACCTTCAGCATCTCGGCCTCGACGATGGTGCCGACGTTCATGCGCAACAGCTTCGTCGCCCGCGGATCGCGCAGATGCCACAGCCCGCCCTTCAGCATCAGCCGCTGCCAGCGGTCATAGGCGCGCAGCGCATAGCCGCCGGTCGCCGCGAAATCCAGGCAGGCGTCGAAGTCGGCCCGGCTGAGGCCGCGATAAGGACCGGCGGTCACCACCTCGGCATAAAGGGCATCGGCCTCGAAGGGCCCCGCGCAGGCGCTCAGCAGGATATGCTGGCAGAGCACGTCCAGCGGCCCCGGCCCGCGGGGATCGCCGTCCAGCGCGCGCGCGCGCACCGCCTCCAGCGCGGCGATGCATTCGATCTGCTCGAAGCGGTTGGCCGGGACGATCCGCGCCCTGGAGGGCGCGTTGTAGCGGTGGTTCGCCCGGCCGATGCGCTGCACCAGGCGCTTGACGTTCTTGGGCGCGCCAATCTGGATCACCAGGTCGACCGCGCCCCAGTCGATGCCCAGATCCAGGCTGCCGGTCGCCACCACGGCCCGCAATGCGCCCGCCGCCATCGCCGCCTCGACCCGGGCGCGCTGTTCGCGCGCCAGGCTGCCGTGATGCAGCCCGATGGGCAGGTTCTCCTCGTTCGCGGCCCAAAGCGCCTGAAAGAACACCTCGGCCTGGGCGCGGGTGTTGATGAAGATGATGGTGGTGCGCGCCGCCTTGACCGCCTCGAGCACCTCGGGGATGGCATAGCGCCCGCCGCTGCCGGCCCACGGCGCGGGCCGGGCGGTCGCCAGCATGGCGATGTCGGGGTCGGGGCCGGGATCGGCCTCGACGATCTCGACGGGACGCGCGCCCGCCATGAAGCCCGCCAGCGCCTGCGGATCCTCGACCGTGGCCGACAGGCCCGTCACCCGCAGCGCGGGCGACAGCCGCCGCAGCCGCGCCAGCCCCAGCATCAGCTGGTCGCCGCGCTTGCTTTCGGCCAGGGCGTGCAATTCGTCCAGCACCACCCGGCGCAGGCCGCCAAAGATCGCCGGCGCCTCGGGATAGCTCAGCATCAGGGCCAGGCTTTCGGGCGTGGTCAGCAGCACATGCGGCGGGTCCACGCGCTGGCGGCGGCGCTGGGTCTGGCCAGTGTCGCCGGTGCGGTCCTCGACGCGGATCGCCAGCCCCAGTTCGGCCACCGGACGCGCCAGATTGCGCCGGATATCCGCCGTCAGTGCCTTCAAGGGCGAGACGTAAAGCGAATGCAGCCCGCCCCTGCCGCTTTCACCGTTTTCCAAATACCCATCCGGCCCCGCCGCCTGCGCAAGCTCCACCAGCGAGGGCAGGAACCCCGCCAGCGTCTTGCCGCCGCCGGTCGGCGCGATCAGCAGGCTGTCGCCTTGCGCCGCCAGCAACGCCAGCTGATGCGGATGGGGCTGCCAGCCCTGCCGGGCGAACCAGTCGTGAAATAACGGCGGCAGGATCACAGCATCGCCTCGAGCGTGTGCAGCCGGTCGGCCTCGGCGGCGGGCTTGTCCCAGCGGATGCGGCTGATACGGGGAAAGCGCATGGCAACACCAGAACGGTGGCGGGTCGATCGGTTCAGCCCCTCGAACGCCACCTCGACCACCAACTTGGGCGCCAGCGCCCGGACCGGACCGAAGCGCTCGGTCGTGTTGGCGCGTACGAACCGATCCAGTTCGCGCAGTTCGGCGTCGGTAAAGCCGAAATAGGCCTTGCCGACGGGCACCAGTTCGTCGCCCGCCCACAGGCCGAAGGTAAAGTCCGAATGAAAGCCCGATCGCTTGCCATGCCCGCGCTGCGCGTAAAGCAGCACGGCATCGACGACCATCGGGTCGCGCTTCCATTTGAACCAGGGCCCGCGCGGCCGCCCGGCGACATAGGTGCTGTCGCGGCGCTTGATCATCACGCCCTCGATCACTGCCGCCGGCGGATCGGCGCGCAGCGCCGCCAGATCGTCCCAGGTCGCGAACGCCAGGCAGGGCGAGATGTCGATGCGCTCGCCAAAATCCAGGCTTTCCAGCACTGCCCGCCGCTCGGCCAGCGGCAGGCCGCGCAGGTCGCGGCCCTGCCAGACCAGCAGGTCGTAAAGCCGCAGGCCCGCCGGATGGCTCGCCAGCAGCGCCCGGCCCACTGCCTTGCGATTCAGCCGCTTTTGCAGATCGCCAAAGGGCGCCACCTGCCCGTCGCGGCGCACCAGCAGTTCGCCATCGGCCGCGCCCTCGAACGCCATCGCCTCGACCACGTCGGGAAAGGCATGCGAGATATCCTCGCCGGTGCGGGAATAAAGCCGCCGGACGCCGCCTTCGCTGACCGCCTGCACGCGGATGCCGTCCCATTTCCATTCGGCGACATGATCGGCCGGGTCCAGCGCGCGCAATTCGTCAAGGTCGGTCGGCGTCGACAGCATCACCGGCCGGAACGGTGCCAGCGCCGCACTTTCGGGCCGCGCGCCACCGCCGATCCAGGAAAACAGCGGGCCATAGGGCGGCGCGAGCCCGTGCCAGATCTCCTCGAGATCCGCGACCGAGGGGCTGCCCATCCCGGCCAGCGCCATCCGCGCCATCCGTGCCGACAGGCCGACGCGCAGGTTGCCGGTGGCGAGCTTCAGGAAGGCCAGCCGCTCGGACGGTCCCAGCCGGTCCAGCATGGCCGCGATGGCGCCGGGCAATCCGGCCTTGCCGGTGGTCTGCAGCAATTCGACCGCCTGGGACAATGGCGGATCGTCCTCGGCCCCTTCGGGCCAGACCAGGGCGATGGTCTCGGCCAGATCGCCCACGAAGTCATAGGACAGCGCCAGAAGCTGGTCGTCGATGCGCTCGGCCGCAAGCCCCCGCAACAGCGAGGGGGTGACGCGGCGCAGTTCCAGATCGCCGGTCAGCGCCGCCAAGGCCCAGCCCCGGTCGGGGTCGGGCGTGCGTTCCAGGTAATGCTGCAGGTGCTGCAATTTCGCATTCCGCGCGGGCGTGAAGGCCAGGCGCTCCAGCAGGGCGGCGAAAGCCTTCATTCCTCGGCCTCGTCCTCGTATCCGACCAGCCGCAGCGGGCGGGCGGGGATCTGCGCCAGCTCGCACCAGCGGATGACGCCGTCCTCGGTGCCATGGGTGACCCAGACCTCGGCCGGGGCCAGTTCGGTCAGGGTGCCCGTCAGCATGGGCCAGTCGACATGGTCGCTGAGGATCAGGGGCAGTTCGACCCCGCGCTGGCGCGCCCGTGCCCGCACCGTCATCCAGCCCGAGGCAAAGCCGATCACCGGGTCGCGGAACCGCTGCACCCAGAGGCTCGCGAAGGCCGAGGGCGGGGCGATCACCAGTTGCGCCGGCACCGCGTCGGCCGTGGCGGGGATCAGCTCGCCCAGTTCCACCCGCTGGGCGGCATAATAATCGCACAGGACCTTCAGCGCGCCGTGGATGGCGATCGGCGCGTCATAGCCCGCCTCGCGCATCAGGGCGATCAGGTGCTGGGCCTTGCCCAGCGCATAGGCGCCGACCAGATGCGGACGGTCGGGGAACTCGGCCATGCTGGCGATCAGCTTTTCCACCTGCGTCGCCGGGTCTGGAAAGCGGAACACCGGCAGGCCGAAGGTCGCCTCGGTCACGAAGATGTCGCAGGAAACGGGCTCGAACGGCGCGCAGGTCGGGTTCGGCTGGCGGGTGTAGTCGCCCGAGACGACGATCCGCTGGCCCTGCCCCGTCACCGCGATCTGGGCCGAGCCGAGCACATGGCCCGCAGGATGAAAGGCGACCTCGACCCCGCCTATGCGCGTGGGGCCCTGCGCCTCCTGCATCGAGCCGGCGCAATCCTCGCCCATGCGCAGGCGCATGATATCCAGCGTCTGGCGCGTGGCCAGGACGGCGCCATGGCCCCAGCGGGCGTGATCGGAATGGCCGTGGGTGATCAGCGCCCGCTCGACCGGCTTCACCGGGTCGATGTGGAATCCGCCCTCGGGGCAGAACAGACCGGCCTCGGTCGGGAACAAAAGGGGTTCGGCGCGCATCATGCGAAGATGTGGAACATTGCGTGAAAATCAAGCCTGCTGCCGGGCACAACGCACCGGCTCGGGGCCTGGGTCCACGGGCGCCGGGGATCGCGGCGTCAGCGCCGCGGCTGCGCCGCCCCGCCCGGCACCGCCGCCGGCTGCGGGATGCGGGCCAGTTGGACCATCAGGATGCCCGCCGCCACAATCACCGCGCCGATCACGTCCGATGCCCCGAAGCGTTCGCCCAGCAACGCCGCCGCAATGGCGACGCCGAAGATCGGCGACAGGAAGTGAAAGGTCGCGGCCCGCACCGCGCCCACCCGGTTGACCAGCAGGAACCAGATCCAGGTGGCGCCGATTCCGGGCGCCAGCACGGTATAAAGGAAGGACCAGAGCAGCGCCGCGCTCCACTCTACGGGCCGGCCCGCCTCAAGGACGAGGGCCGGGACCAGCAGGGCCGCCGCGCCCACGGCCATCTGCATGGCCACGATGGTCATCATGTTCCGGCTGCCACCCGCGCCCCGCGCGGCCAGCGTCGCCACGGTCAGCGCGACGACCCCCGCCAGGCACAGCAGCAGGCCGGGGATGTCCAGCCCGTGGCGCAGCCGCACCCCCATGATGATGGTGACGCCCAGGACGCCGGCGACAAGCCCCGCCACCGCGATCGGCCGCAGCCGCTCGGAGTACAGCAGCCAGCCCAGGAAGGCCACGATCAGCGGCATCATCGAGGCGATGATGGCCGCGGCCGACGCCTCGACATGCTGCATCGCGACCCAGTTCAGCCCCAGGTACAGGGCGTTCTGGCAGATGCCGAAGATGATGACGGTGCGCCATTCCGCCCGGTTCAGCCGCAGGCTTTGCCCCATGGCCAGCGCCAGCGGGATGGCCACCACGGCGGACAGGGCAAAGCGGATGACCAGCGCGGTCAGCGGGGGCGCGGCGGTGACGATGATGCGCGTCGTGGTGAAGGCCGAGGCCCACATCAGCGCAAAGCCGAAGCCCATCAGAATGGCCTTGAAGTCCATGCCCGCCCCCTGCGTTTCCCTTCGGGCTAGCAGATGGCGGCGCGGGCGCAAGGGGAAAGGCGGCAGCCGCCGCGCGGCGCAAATGAAAAGGACCGCGCAATGCTGCGCGGCCCCTTGTGGATGCGGATGCCGGGAAATCAGGCGTTCACGCTGTCCTTGAGCGCCTTGGCGATGGTGATCTTGACCACCTTGTCGGCGGGCTTGGTCATCATTTCCTGGGTCTGGGGATTGCGCACCTGGCGTTCGGGCCGTGCGCGGCAGGCGACCTTGCCGATGCCGGGCAGGGTAAGGGCGCCGCCTTCGGCGACGGTTTTCGAGACGACGGCCGAAAGCGCGTCCAGCGCGGCGGCAGCGGTCTTCTTGTCGCTGCCCATTTCCTCGGCCAGGGTGGCCACGAGCTGGGTCTTGGTCATCGGTTTCGAAGCGGCCTGAGCCATGTTCTGTCTCCTCGGTTTTTCCCGTTGGGGGAAATTTCGGACGCCACCTTGGCGGCACGAATGCCGCTACACAAGCTTTTCGCGCGCATTTCAAGAGTTTTCGGCGGTTTTCCCCAGCAAACGCGGCGAAATGGCAAGCCTGGGCCGATTCTAAAGGAAGGCCGTCTCGTTGAACGACCTCAACTTGCGCGAGTGGATGCGTTCCAGGGGGGTCGCGCGCAGCTTTTCCATGGCCCGGATGCCGATCATCAGGTGGTTCGCGACCTGCGTGCGATAGAAATCCGTGGCCATGCCCGGCAGTTTCAGTTCGCCGTGCAGGGGCTTGTCGCTGACGCAGAGCAGCGTGCCATAGGGAACCCGGAACCGGAATCCGTTCGCCGCGATGGTGGCGCTTTCCATGTCGAGCGCCACGGCGCGGGACTGCGACAGGCGCTGGACGGGCCCGGACTGATCGCGCAGTTCCCAGTTGCGGTTGTCGATGGTGGCGACCGTTCCCGTGCGCATGATCGCCTTCAGGTCATAGCCGTCCAGCCGCGTAACCTCGGCCACCGCCTCCTGCAGCGCGACCTGGACCTCGGCCAGCGCGGGGATCGGCACCCAGACCGGCAGGTCGTCGTCCAGCACGTGATCCTCGCGCAGATAGGCATGGGCCAGGACGAAATCGCCCAGCGACTGGCTGTTGCGCAGCCCGGCGCAATGGCCGACCATCAGCCAGGCATGGGGGCGCAGCACGGCGATGTGGTCGGTCGCCGTCTTGGCGTTCGAGGGGCCGACGCCGATATTGACCAGGGTGATGCCGTCGCCGTCCGGGCGCTTCAGGTGATAGGCCGGCATCTGCGGGGTCTTGGCCCCCGTCGCAATCACGTCCTCGGGACGTTCGAGGATCTGGTTGCCGGGCGCGATGAAGGCGGTATAGCCCGAGCCCGGGTCGGCCAGCACGCGGCGGGCGAAAGCCTCGAATTCGTCCACATAGAACTGGTAATTGGTGAAAAGGACGAAGTTCTGGAAATGCTCGGGCAGGGTCGCGGTGTAATGGGACAGCCGCGCCAGCGAATAGTCCACGCGCTGCGCGGTAAAGGGCGCCAGCGGCTGGCTGCCGTCGGGGTTCGTGCCCCCGGTCCCGTTCACGATGTCGTCGTTCATCGTGTTCAGGTCCGGCACGTCGAAGACGTCGCGCAGGGAAAAGTTCAGCACCCCTTCCTGCGGCACGTTCAGGTCGCTTTTCGTGGCGACGGCGAAGTGCACCGGCATCGGCGTCTCGCTTTCGCCGACATGGACGCCGATGCCGTGGTTCTTCATCAAAAGGCCGATCTGTTCGGTCAGATAGCCCCGGAACAGGTCGGGCCGGGTGATCGAGGTGGCATAGACCCCCGGCACCGCGACATGGCCAAAGGACAGGCGCGAGTCGGTCTTGGTGTGGCTGGGGACGACCATCCGCACCTCGGGGTAGAAGGCGCGATAGCGCGCCCGCGGCGGCTGGCCTTCGAGCGTCTTCAGGAAGCGGTCCAGCAGGAAGCCCGAGGCGCGGTCGTAAAGCGCCACCAGCCGCTCGACCGCTTCCGCCGGATCGTCGAACAGCATCCGCTCGACGGGGTCCGGGGTTTCGACGGGCAACTGCCGGTTGGCGATCGTCATGCGCATTCTCCTGTTTCGGGGCAGAGTGCCAGCGCCGCGCAGGGCTGGCAAGCCGGGGCGCGCGTCCCTATTTGTCAGGACAAAGGAGCATTCGCCATGCAATTCTCGATACTTGATCTGGCGGTCGTCGCCGAGGGCTCGGACGCGCGGCAGGCCATCGCCAATTCCGTCGCGCTGGCCCAGGCGGCCGAGGGCTGGGGCTATCACCGTTTCTGGCTGGCCGAACACCACAACATGCCGGGCATCGCCAGCGCCGCGACCGCGGTGCTGATCGACCATGTGGCAGGGCATACGAAATCCATCCGCGTGGGCGCCGGGGGCATCATGCTGCCCAACCACGCGCCGCTGGCGATTGCCGAACAATTCGGCACGCTGGCGACGATCCACGGCCCCCGCATCGACCTGGGGCTGGGGCGCGCGCCCGGCGGCGACGGCGCCGTCATGCACGCGCTGCGCCGCGGCCAGTCGCGGAACGAGGACTTTCCGAACGACGTGGTGGAACTGCTGCGCTATCTGGGCCCACACCGCCCCGGCGCCCCGGTGGCGGCGCATCCGGGCGAGGGCACGAACGTGCCGGCCTGGATCCTCGGGTCCTCGCTTTACGGCGCAAGCCTCGCGGCCGCGCTGGGTCTGCCCTATGCCTTTGCCAGCCATTTCGCCCCGGGCGACCTGGACGAGGCGCTGGCGCTTTACCGCGCGCGGTTCCAGCCGACCGAGTTCGGCGAACGGCCGCGGTTCATGCTGGCGGTGAACGTGATCGCCGCCGACACGGACGAACAGGCACAGCGGCTGCGGACCAGCCAGATGATCAGCTTCGCCCGGCTGCGGCTGGGGATGCCGGGGCTGCTGCCGCCCCCGGTCGACGACATCCTGGACGCGGTGCCGGTGCGCATCCTGCCCACGGTCGAACACGCGCTGTCGGTCAGCGCGGTCGGTTCGCCGCAGACGGTGGCCGCCGAACTAGACCGCCTGATCGCCCGCCACCGCCCCGACGAGCTGATCCTGGTCGGCAACATCTACGACCGCGCGGCGCGGCACCGATCCTTTGCCATCGCCGCCGAGATCCTGCGCGCCCGCGCCGAGACCGCCCCGGCATGAGGGCGCTGGTCCTGGGCCACGGCTATTCCGCCGGCTTCCTGACGCCCATGCTGCGGGCCGAGGGGTGGGAGGTCCTGGGCACCACCCGCGCCGCGCCGGGCCGGGTCCGCGACGCCGGGGCCGAGCCCCTGCTGTGGGACCGCGACGCGGCCCGCATCGCCGACGAAATCGGCCGCGCCGATGCGATCCTGGTTTCGGCCGGGCCGGAACAGGGGCGCGACCCCACGCTTGCCGCCTTTGCTCCGGCCTTTGCCCGCGCCCGCCCGGCATGGCTCGGCTATCTCTCGACCACCGGGGTCTATGGCGACCATCGGGGCGGCTGGGTGGACGAGGATACGCCCCTGACGCCCAGCACCCGGCGCGGGCACGAGCGCGTGCAGGCCGAAGCCGACTGGCAGGCGCTGGCGCGCGCCCACGGCCTGCCCCTGCACATCTTTCGCCTGGCGGGGATCTATGGGCCCGGGCGCGGTCCCTTTGCCAAGGTGCGCGACGGCAGCGCGCGGCGCATCGTGAAGCCGGGGCAGGTGTTTTCGCGCATCCATGTCCTGGACATCGCGCGGGCGCTGATGGCCTCGATCCAGACACCCTGTTCGGGGGCGGTCTACAACCTGTGCGACGACGACCCCGCCCCGCCCGAGGAGGTCATCGCCCATGCCGCCGCCCTGCTGGGCCGACCCCTGCCCCCGGCCGAGGATTACGCGACGGCCGAGATGACGCCGATGGCCCGGTCCTTCTATGCCGAAAGCAAGCGCGTCTCGAACCGCCGGATGCGGCAGGAGCTGGGGGTCGATCTGCTGTTTCCCGATTACCGCAGCGGCCTGGCCGCGCTGCTGGCGGCCGAGACGGCCTAGCGCGCGATCGAGCAGCAGCCCATCAGCATCCGGGACGGCGTTTCGGCCCCGTCCAGGATGACCGACACGGCCAGCGCGAAGGCCCGGTCCGACATGCCATCCGAACATTGCTCGGGCCGCAGGAAGGCGGTGACGCGGCCCTTGTCGTCGCCGGCGATCAGGCCGCGGGTCGGCTCTCCGTCGATGCCGCGGTCCATGACCTTGCGCAGTTGCAGCGCGCGGTCGGGCCGGTCGGGCTCGGCGAAGGTCAGGCCGGTTTTCGTCGCGCCAAGAGACCAGAAGGGCTCGGTCCCGGCGCAGCGCAGGCTTTGCGGCAGGGCGGCGGCCTGCCAGACCCCCGTCTGCTGCTTCAGAAAGCGCAGCGCGACCCAGCCGGTCTGTTCGCCCGAATTGACCTTGCCCCATTTTCCCGAGGGGTCGCGCGCGACCAGTTCAATGCCCTTGGCGGTCGCGGGCAGCGTGGCGATGACCTTGGCCTGACCGTCCGGCGCCTGCCGGACGTTCAGCGTGTCCCAGGTATCGACCACCGTCACGTCGAAAAGGTTCGGCAGGAACGGCGCGGGCTTTTCCGCAGGCTTCTGGGCGGCCTCGGCGGGCTGCTCTGCCGGCGCAGGGCTTGCGGCGGTCGCCGGGGCTTGGGTGTCGGGCGTCCCCGCCTCGGCCGGTTCGGCAGGGGCTGCCTCGGTCGCGGCGGGATTGGCGGGTTCGGGCCGGGGCGCGGGCTCGGCGCCCTCGGCGGCCGGAGCCTGCGCCTTGTCGGCGGGCTCTTGCGCCATGGCAGCAACGGGCAGCGACAGGGCCAGTCCGGTCAGCAGGGTTTTCAGCATGATCGTCACCTCTTGCGCGGCGGCTTCGGACCCGCCGGCGGTATGGAAAGAATAGCACTGACCGGAAGCGTCACCTAGATGCCGCGGCAACCCGCCCGGGCTGCCTGGCCTCAGGCCCGCTTGCCCTGAAGCCGGGCGACGCCCAGCACCTCAAGCACCTTGTCGCGGATGTCGGAGGCGGACATGCCCGCCGCGCGATACATCGCCTCGGGGCTGGCGTGGTCGATGAAGGTATCGGGCAGCACCATCTGGCGGAACCGCAGCCCGTCGTCGAACACGCCCTCATCCGCCAGAAGCTGCGCCACGAGCGAGCCGAAGCCGCCGACGGCGCCTTCCTCGATGGTGATCAGCGCCTCATGCGTGCGGGCCAGGCACAGGATCAGGTCGCGGTCCAGCGGCTTGGCAAAGCGGGCATCGACCACGGTGGGCGTGACGCCCAAGGCCTGCAATTCCTCGCGCGCGCGCATGACCTCGCCCAGGCGCGTACCCAGGGACAGGATGGCGACGCGCTTGCCTTCCGTGATGACGCGGGCCTTGCCGATCTCCAGTGGTTCGGCGCGCTCGGGCATCTCGACCCCCATCCCCTCGCCGCGCGGATAGCGAAAGGCGATGGGACCGGCATCATGGGCGGCGGCCGTCGCGACCATGCGGGCCAGTTCCGCCTCGTCGGCAGCGGCCATGACGACCATGCCGGGCAGGTTCGCAAGGAAGGCGATGTCATAGGCGCCGGCGTGGGTCGCGCCATCGGCGCCGACCAGCCCGGCCCGGTCGATGGCGAATCGCACAGGCAGCCGCTGGATCGCCACGTCATGCACGACCTGGTCGTAACCGCGCTGCAGGAAGGTCGAATAAAGCGCGCAGAACGGCTTCATTCCCCCTGCGGCAAGGCCCGCCGCAAAGGTGACGGCATGCTGTTCGGCGATGCCCACATCGAAGCAGCGGCGCGGAAAGCGTTCCGCGAACAGGTTCAGCCCGGTGCCGTCCGGCATGGCAGCGGTCACCGCCACGATCTTGTCGTCCCGCGCGGCCTGATCGACCAGGGCGCGGGCAAAGACCGAAGTATAGCTCGGCGCATTCGATTTCGCCTTGGCCTGGGTGCCGGTCGCCACGTCGAATTTCGCGGTGGCATGGCCCTTGTCGGCGGCGCGTTCGGCCGGGGCATAGCCCTTGCCCTTTTTCGTCACGGCATGGATCAGCACCGGGCCGGTGGCGCGGGCCTTGACCGTGCGCAACAAGGGCAGAAGCTGGTCCAGATCGTGGCCATCCACGGGGCCGATATAGGAAAAGCCCAGTTCCTCGAACAGGGTGCCGCCGACGGTCAGGCCCTTCAGCATCTCCTTGGCGCGCTTGGCGCCCTCCTGCATGGGGGGCGGCAGCAGGCTGACAGCCCCCTTGGCGGCAGCCTTGAGTTCCTGGAACGGGCCGCGCGTGTATAGCCGGGTCAGATAGGTCGACAGCGCCCCGGTCGGCGGCGCGATGGACATCTCGTTGTCGTTCAGGATGACGAACAGCCGCTTGCCCAGGTGGCCGGCGTTGTTCAGCGCCTCGAAGGCCATGCCGGCACTCATGGCACCATCGCCGATGACCGCCACGGCGTCGCCCGGATCGCCGCCCAGCTCGCGCGCCATGGCAAAGCCCACCGCCGCGCTGATCGAGGTCGAGGAGTGCCCCGCCCCGAACGGGTCATAGGCGCTTTCGCTGCGCTTGGTGAAGCCCGAGAGGCCGTCCTCCATCCGCAGGGTGCGGATGCGGTCGCGCCGTCCGGTCAGGATCTTGTGCGGATAACACTGGTGGCCGACGTCCCAGATGATCTTGTCGCGCGGCGCGTCGAAAACCGCGTGCAGCGCCACGGTCAGCTCGACCACGCCCAGGCCCGCGCCCAGGTGGCCGCCGGTGACGGAGACCGCGCTGATCGTCTCGGCGCGCAGCTCGTCGGCCAGCTGGCACAGTTCACGGTCGCTCAGCCCTTTCAGGTCCGAGGGCAGGCCGACCCGGTCCAGGACCGGCGTTGCGGGGCGATGGTCGTCTTGGGTCATGGCTTGCCCCTTTCCGGGCGGGCTTCAGGCGTCGCGCTGGATAACGAAACGCGCCAGCGCGCGCAAGTTTCCGGCGGCCTCTCCATAGGGGTCCAGCGCCGACTCGGCGGCGCGGACCAGCTTGCGGGCCTTGTCCTGCGCGCCCTCCAGCCCCAGCAGCGACACGAAGGTCGCCTTGTTCGCATCCCCGTCCTTGTGCAGCCGCTTGCCGGTTTCGGCCTCGTCTCCGGTCACGTCCAGGATGTCGTCCTGGATCTGAAAGGCCAGGCCCAGGTTACGGGCGTACTCCGTCAGCGGGCCCGCGTCCTCGCCGGCCATGATGGCCCCGGCGGTCGCCGAAAAGACGATCAGCGCGCCGGTCTTGGCGCCCTGCAGCCGCTTGACCGCGACCAGGTCCAGGGGTTCCACCGCGGTCTCGGCGGCGATGTCCAGCGCCTGGCCCCAGACCATGCCGCGCGCGCCCACGGCATCCGAGAACAGCCGAATCAGCGCCAGCCGCGCGTCGGGCGCGCCGATCGCGGGATCGGTCAGCAGCCCGAAGGCCAGCGATTGCAGCGCGTCGCCGGCCAGGATCGCCGTCGCCTCGGACCATTGCACATGGACGGTCGGCAGGCCGCGGCGCAGGTCGTCGTCATCCATCGAGGGCAGGTCGTCATGGACCAGGCTATAGGCGTGCAGCGCCTCGACCGCCGCGGCGACGGGCAGCGCCTCGCGGTCGCGCAGGCCGAACAGCCGGGCCGATTCCATGACCAGAAAAGCACGGATACGCTTGCCGCCGATGCAGGCATAGCGCATCGCATCGGTCAGATCGCCGTCGGGCAGGCCGGCCATGGCGTCGTCCAGCGCGGCCTGGACCTGCGCCCGGACATCCTCAAGGCGGTCCTGCATCACAGCCCCTCGGCGGGGGTGGTTCCGGTGGGTTGGCCGCTCGCCGCCAGGGTGATCTTCTCGACCCGCTCCTCGGCCGCGCGCAGCACCTTGTCGCAATGCGCCCGCAGCGCGGCGCCGCGTTCGTAAAGCGCGATGGATTCCTCCAGCGTGGCCTCGCCATGCTCAAGCTTGCCGACGGTGGCCTCCAGCTCGCGCATCGCCTCCTCGAAGGAGAGTGTTTCGATTCCGGTCATGCCGTCGTCTCCCGTAGAACCTCGACATGGGCGCGCACCGAGCGGCCCAGGGCGGCCAGATCATAGCCGCCTTCCAGGACCGATACCACCGGGGCCGAACATGACGTGGCCGCATCGCAGATCATCCGGGTGATCGCGGTGAAATCCGCCTCGTCCCAGGCCAGCGAGGCCAGCGGGTCCTGCGCATGGGCGTCGAACCCGGCCGAGACCAGAACCAGTTGCGGCCGCCACGCCAGAACCCGGTCGCAGATGCCGCGCCAGGCGGCGCGCGCGGGGTCGCCTCCGGTCCCGGCCTGCAGCGGGACGTTCAGGATCTGGCCATGCGCGCCGCGTTCGCCGGCCGCGCCGGTGCCGGGATACAGCGGATGCTGGTGGGTCGAGGCAAACAGCGCCCGCGGCTCGTTCCACAGCAGGTCCTGGGTGCCGTTGCCGTGGTGCACGTCGAAATCCAGCACCGCCACCCGGTCCAGCCCGTGGTGGTCCAGCGCCCGCAGCGCCCCGATGGCGATGGCGTTGAAGATGCAGAACCCCATCGCCTTGGCGCGCTCGGTATGGTGGCCGGGCGGGCGCATGGCGACAAAGGCATTGGGCGCCTGCCCTGCCAGCACCGCGTCGACCGCCGCGCAGACCCCGCCCACCGCATGGCGCGCGGCCGCAAGGCTGCCCGGCGACAGATAGGTGTCGGCATCCAGCATCGTCCAGCCCTGGTCTGGCGGCTTGCGCCGCACCAGCGACAGATAGCTGGCCGGATGGCAGCGCAGGATCTCGTCGTCGGGGGCCTCGGGCGCCTCGCGGCGGTCCAGGTCCATTCCCTCCAGCGCGGCAAGGACAGCCTCCAGCCGCGCCACCTGCTCGGGATGGCTCGGTGGCGTTACATGCTGGAATCCGGACGGGTGCGTATAAAGAAGCGTCATCGCCAAACGATTATGCGCGCAGGTTTCCCCCGGCAAGAAAATGTTCGGTAGCCTGTCCAAAACGACGACCCGGACGGCCGGCGGTTTCCACGTTGCTGAAATACCCTCGGGGGGTCCGGGGGGCGAAGCGCCCCCGGCGCGGCGGCTCAGGCCGACAGCCGCTGACCGTCATGGCCGGTGATCGCCAGTTCCATCAGCGCGCCTTCGGGCATGTCGCGGTCGAAGGCCACTTCGGTGAAATGCTCGGTCCGGCCCAGGCGTGGGCCTTCGGTCAGGATCATGCGGGTCTGGCCGACCTCGGCGCCCAGATGGGCGGCCAGCGCCGCATCCCCCGCCGCCCGCAGCCGCGCCGCGCGCTCCTTGATGGCCGGACCCGGCACGCGCGGCATCCGCGCCGCCGGCGTGCCCTTCCGCGCAGAATAGGGGAACACATGCAGGAAGGTCAGGCCGCAATCCTCGACCAGCTTCAGGCTGTTCTCGAACATCGCCTCGGTTTCGGTCGGAAAGCCAGCGATGATGTCGGCACCAAAGACGATGCCGGGGCGCAGCTTGCGCGCATCCTCGCAGAAGCGGATCGCGTCGTCGCGCAGGTGGCGGCGCTTCATCCGCTTCAGGATCATGTCGTCACCGGCCTGCAGGGACAGGTGCAGGTGCGGCATCAGGCGCGGTTCCGAGGCGATGGCCAGCATCAGGTTCTCGTCCGCCTCGATGCTGTCGATGCTGCTGATCCGCAGCCGCGGCAGATCCGGCACCAGCCGCAGGATGCGCATGACCAGATCGCCCAGCCGCGGCGTGCCCGGCAGATCGGCGCCCCAGCTGGTCAGGTCGACGCCGGTTAGCACCACCTCGTTGAAGCCGCGGTCCCGCAGCCGCTTGATCTGGTCCACCACCACCCCCGCGGGCACGGAACGCGAATTGCCGCGGCCATAAGGGATGATGCAGAAGGTGCAGCGGTGGTCGCAGCCGTTCTGGACCTGCACATAGGCGCGGTGCCGGCCGAAGCCGTCGATCAGGTGGCCGGCCGTTTCCCTGACCGACATGATGTCATCGACCTGCACGCGCTCGGTCTCGCCGATCAGGTCGGGCGCCTGGATCGCGGCCCAGGTCGCGGGCTGCATCTTTTCGTGGTTGCCGATGACGCGGGCAACCTCGGGCATGGCAGCGAAGGTCTCGGGCTCGGTCTGCGCCGCGCAGCCGGTGACGATGACCGGGGCGCCGGGGTTTTCGCGCGACAGCCGGCGGATTTCCTGGCGCGCCTTGCGCACCGCTTCGGCCGTCACCGCGCAGGTGTTCACGATCACCGCGCCTTGCAGGCCGGCGGCCTCGGCCATCTCGCGCATCGCCTCGGTCTCATAGGCGTTCAGCCGGCAGCCGAGGGTCGCGAACACGGGCGCCTTCAGATCCTTCATCCGCGCCAGACCCCGTCAAAGACATGCGCGGTCGGGCCGGTCATCCAGACCCCGTCCTCGCGCCAGTCGATGTCCAGTTGCCCGCCGGGCACGTTGACGCGCACTCGCCGCCCGGTCAGCCCGCGCCGGGCGGCTGCCACCACCGCCGCGCAGGAACACGAACCCGAGGCCAGCGTGATGCCCGTGCCGCGTTCCCAGATGCGCAGCACGATCTCGCTGTCCGAAAGGACCTGCACGACCTCGACATTGGTGCGCTGCGGATACAGCGGGTGATGCTCATGCGCGGGGCCGAAGCGCTCCAGGTCGACCGCCGCCGCGTCGGGCACGAAGAAGGTCATGTGCGGATTGCCCATGCCGGTCGCCACCGGATCGCCGTCGATGGGCAGGTGCAGCAGGTCGACCCTCTCGGCCAATGGCACCCCGGCCCAGTCCAGCACCGGCGCGCCCATGTTCACGCGGGTCAGGCCCCGGCCCGCGTCCTCGGCCGACAGCACCGCATGGTCGGTCGCCAGCCGCAGCGCGGATTTGCCGCCCTGGTCCATCAGAAACCGCGCGACGCAGCGCGTGGCATTGCCGCAGGCCCCGGAAACCGAGCCGTCGGCGTTGTAGAAGACCAGCCGCGCGTCGGCATTCTCTCCCGGCAGGATCACCGCCATCTGGTCGAAGCCCACGCCGCGATGCCGGTCCGCCATGGCTGCGACCAGCCCAGGCTCGGGCATCCGCCCCGAGGCGCGGGCGTCCAGCACGACGAAATCATTGCCAAGCCCATGCATCTTCATGAAGGGCAGGCCGGGGTTTTGCTGCGTTTCCATGCGCCTCCTTTACCCCCGTCCGCAAGATTTTGCCAGAGGCCCCGATTTTTCCGCTTGACCCCACCCGCCGCCGACCGTAGTTAGCCCCCCGTGCGATGGGCCCGTAGCTCAGTTGGTAGAGCAACTGACTTTTAATCAGTGGGTCACAGGTTCGAATCCTGTCGGGCTCACCACTTTTATCCTTGGCGATCATGTTCTTATGAAATGGCGCCAAGAGGTGGTGATCACATCCCCTCACCAAGCCCCTTACTGCCGTTCGAACATGCTTGTGTGGCGTCCGAGCCGTTCCACGGACGCCGTCGCCCTAGGGAAACGGCGGCCGATCATCGGCATCGGGAACGGACGGGGCGGTGCCCCGTCTCAGGCCACGGGCACGAAGCTGTCGCTGGCGGGCTCATAATGGGTCAGGGTGCCTTCGCCGATGTCGTGCAGCACGCCGTGCAGGGACAGGTCGCCCGCCTCGACCTTGTCGCGGACAAAGGGAAAGCTCATCAGGTTTTCCAGCGACACCAGCACTGCCTGACGCTCAAGCGCGCGGATCTGCGCATCCTCGGGCAGGGACGAGACGCGCTCGTAGCCGGGGCGCAGGATGTCCATCCAGCGGCCGACGAAGCTGGTCTTTTCCTCAAGCTCGGGGGCTGCGCCCGAACACATGGCATGGCACCCCTGCACGCCGCCGCAATTGGTATGACCCAGCACCACGACATGCGCGACCTTCAGCGCATTGACCGCGTATTCGACCGCCGCCGAGGTGCCGTGCTGTTCGCCGTCCGGGGAATAGGGCGGCACCAGGTTGGCGATGTTGCGGTGAACGAAGAACTCGCCCGAATCCGCGCCGAAGATGGCGGTGACATGGACGCGCGAATCGCAGCAGGCGATCACCATGGCGCGGGGACGCTGTCCGTCCTCGGCCAGGCGGCGATACCAGGCGCGGTTTTCGTTGAAAGCCGTGGCGCGCCATCCCTGATAGCGCTGGACAAGGTAATGGGGCAGCGGTCGGGCCTGATTCATGGGGATCCTCTCTACCGTTCGGGGCTTGATACCGTCCCGACCGATAAAGTTCGAGAGGTTTAGCGCGCCACCCTCAACCATTTCTTGAGAGGTTGCTGCCAGTTTCCCAGAACGGAAGCGAATGCGCGCAAGAGGATCAGATGGGGAAAATCGCAAGCCTGGCGGTCGAGGAGGTGGTCAACATCGACCTGCATCGCGTCGAGCAGATCGTCACCGAATTGGGCGAGGACGCGGCGGCCCAGGTGATCGGCGCGGCGCTGGAGCAGCTTGCGCTGTGCCTGACCCATACCGTGACCGCCGCCGACCGGGGCGAACTGGCGGGAGTGGTCAGCCATGCCGACCGCCTGTCCCGGCTGGCCTGGCAGGTTGGGCTGGTGACGCTGGCGGGGGTGGCGGTCGATGTCGGCGGCTGCGCCGAACGCCGCGACGCCGGCGCCCTGGCCGCGACCGTCGCCCGGCTGCGCCGCATCGGCAACCAGTCCCTGACCCGGATCTGGGACCGCCCCGATACCGGCTGAGCAGCCGCCCTTTGGCCGCCAGGAACCTTAACGCAGGTCTGTCCGGGCCGGCGGCCGGGCGGAACAGGTCGGGGCTTGCGGCGGGCGCGGGGCGCGATACCTTGCCCCAAGACCAATGGAAGGCCCGCCATGACCCAAGCCCCCGCATTCGCCCCCGCCTCGGACAAGACCCTGCCGCTGTGGCTGGTGCGGCCCGGGCCGCAGGGCGGGGCGGACCTGCCGCCCGGTCTGGACGCCATGGCGCAGACCTGGGCCCGGTCGCAGGGCTTTGCGGGCAAGTCCGGGCAGCTTTGCCTGTTGCCCGATGCGCAGGGCGGCCTTGCCGGCGCGCTTTACGGCATCGGCGGCGCCGACCGGGCGGGGCGCGACCGCTGGCTGCTGGGCCGCGCCGCCGAAACCCTGCCCGCCGGCGACTGGCGGCTGGCGGCGGTGCCGGCGGACGTGGACCCGGCGCTGGCGTCCCTGGGCTGGCTGCTCGGGCAATACCGCTTTGCCCGCTACAAGCCCGCCGAGGCCCCGCCTGCCCGGCTGGTCGCCCCGGACGGCATCGACGCGGCGCATGTGCTGGCCCTGGCGGCGGGCGAGTATCTCGCGCGCGACCTGATCAATACCCCGGCCTCGGACATGGGCCCGGCCGAACTTGAGGCCGCCGCCCGCGACCTTGCCGCCCGCCACGGCGCCGCGGTCGAGGTGACGCTGGGCCCGGACCTGCTGGACCGGAACTTCCCCATGATCCACGCCGTCGGCCGCGCCGGCGCACAGGCGCCACGGCTGATCGACCTGCGCTTTCCGGGCGAGGGACCGGCGCTGACCCTGGTCGGCAAGGGGGTCTGCTTCGACACCGGGGGGCTTGACATCAAGCCCGCCGCCTCGATGGCGCTGATGAAAAAGGACATGGGCGGCGCCGCGAACGTCCTGGGCCTGGCCGAGACCCTGGCCCTGACCGGCGCCACCCAGGGCATGCGGCTGCGCATCCTGATCCCCGCGGTCGAGAACGCCATCGCGGGCGACGCCTTCCGTCCCGGCGACATCCTGACCAGCCGCAAGGGCCTGACGGTCGAGGTGAACAACACCGATGCCGAGGGCCGGCTGGTCCTGGCCGATGCCCTGGCCCTGGCGGACGAGGACTCGCCCGACCTGCTGATCTCGATGGCGACGCTGACCGGGGCTGCGCGGGTGGCGCTGGGACCGGACCTGCCGCCGTTCTTCTGCGACGACGACGCCGTCGCGGCGGCGATCCACGACGCCGGGCGCGACCAGGCCGACCCGGTCTGGCGCCTGCCCTTCTGGGAGCCCTACGAGACGATGATCGAGCCCGGCATCGCCGATCTCGACAATGCGCCGGGCGGCGGCTTTGCCGGGGCGATCACCGCCGCGCTGTTCCTGCGCCGCTTTACCGGACAGGCGCGGCACTACGTGCATTTCGACATCTACGGCTGGCAGCCCAGCGCCGCGCCGGGCCGGCCCAAGGGCGGCGCCGGACAGGGGATGCGGGCGATCCTGAACGCGCTGCCCCGGGTTCTGGGGCGATGACCGCCCCCGACCGCCGCCTGACCCCCGCGACCGACCGCGTCGCGCTGGAGCGCCTGCGCGGGCAACTGTACCGCCCCGCCTATACGGCAGGCCGGGCCGCGCGGCTTGCCGTGCCGCTGGCGGATCTGTGCCGCAGCCCGGCCGGCGCACGCGACCGTCAGGTGAATTACGGCGCCGACCTTCTGGTGGTGGACGAGGTGCCGGGCTGGGCCTTTGTCCAGGCCGCCGCGGACGGCTATTGCGGCTGGATCAGGGCCGAGGCGCTGACCGGCGCGCTGCCGCCCGTCACCCACCGCGTCGCCGCCCCCGCCACCCATGTCTATCCCGAGCCCGACATCAAGACGCCCGAGATCATGGGTCTGTCGCTGGGCGCACGGCTTTCGGTGGTGGAGCAGCAGAACGGTTTCGTCCGGCTGGCGCAGGGCGGCTGGCTGCCGGCGCAGCATGTCGCGGCGCGTCCCGCCGCCGATCCCGGCGCGGTGGCCGAGGGGCTGCTGGGCACGCCCTACCTGTGGGGTGGGAACAGCCGCTGGGGGATCGACTGCTCGGGCCTGGCGCAGGCGGCGCTGGCGGCCTGCGCCGTGCCTTGCCCGGGCGACAGCGACATGCAGCGCCGCACCTTTCCCGGCGCCCCCGACATCCGCCGGGGCGACCTGCTGTTCTGGCCGGGCCACGTCGCGCTGGCGCTGGACGCGGCGCGGATGATCCATGCCACCGCCTTTGCCATGGCCGTGGTGATCGAACCCATCGCCGGGGCCATCGCCCGCATCGACGCGGCGGGCCAGGGCCCGTTTCTGGGCGCACACCGCCCGCCCCCGCCCCAGACCGCCGCCTTTCCGTAGGAGGGAACCATGGTCCATCTCTGGCTTCGCGCCGAAAGCCGCCCGAACGAACGCCGCGCCGCCCTGACCCCGGACGGCACGCGCGCCCTGGTCGCCCGCGGCTTTCGCGTCACGGTCGAGGAAAGCCCCCACCGCATCGTTCCGCTGGACGCCTATGTCCAGGCCGGCGCAGACGCCGCGCCCCGGGACAGCTGGCCCGAGGCGCCACCTGAGGCCTTCATCCTGGGGCTCAAGGAACTGCCGCAGGACGACGGCCCCCTGACCCACCGCCACATCATGTTCGGCCACGCCTACAAGGGCCAGGCCGCCGGCGCGGCGCTGCTGGAGCGGTTTCGCCGGGGCGGCGGAACGCTCTACGATCTGGAATACCTGACCGACGATGCGGGCCGGCGGCTGGCGGCCTTTGGCCATTGGGCGGGCTTTGCCGGCGCGGCATTGTCGCTGAAGGCCTGGGCGGCGCAGCGCCGGGGCGGGATCTGCGGCCCGGTCGCGGGCTTCGCCACCCAGACCGCCCTGACCGAGGCGCTGCGCGCCGAACTGGACGCGACCGGCGCGCCCCGACCCCATGCCATCGTGGTGGGCGCCCTGGGGCGGGTCGGCACCGGCGCCACCGAGTTGCTGACGGGCATGGGGGTGCGGGTCACGAAGTGGGACAAGGCCGAGACCGCGGCGGGCGGCCCCTTTGCGCAGATCCTCGCGCATGAGATCCTGGTGAACTGCATCCTGGCCGGGCCGGACAGCCCCGTGCTGGTCGGGCGCGACGCGCTGAACCCCGGACGGACGCTCTCGGTCATCGGCGACGTGGCCTGCGACCCGACCAGCGTCTTCAACCCGGTGCCGCTTTACGACCGCCCGACCGACTGGGACCATCCGGTCCGCCGCGTGGCCGAGCATCCGCCCCTGGACATCATGGCGATCGACAACCTGCCCTCGCTTTTGCCGATGGAAAGCACGCAGGATTTCGCGGCCCAGCTCTTGCCGGTGCTGAAGGAACTGGACCAGCCCGACCGGGGCGCCTGGGGCCGGGCGGCCGCGCTGTTTGCCCGCCATGCCGGCACTGACGGAAATGTCAGGGAACGCCCACAGGGTTGAACCGTTCCCGTCGGAAACATCCTGACGGAGCGCAACCATGAAAACCGCGATTGCCCTTGTCGCCGTCCTGGCCGCCACGCCGGCGCTGGCCCAGGTGAACCAGGCCCCGCCGAACGCGCCGAACCAGAAACCCGTCTTCGAAAACCAGACCCGGGCGCCCGAGCTGTCGGATGGCGTGGCGGTCCGGCAGCAGGTGGTGATCCGGGGGCTGGACAGCCCCTGGGGCCTTGCCCTGCTGCCCGATGGCGCCTGGCTGATCACCGAAAAGCCGGGGCGGATGCGCCTGTTCGCGGATGGTGCCCTGTCCGAGCCGCTGAAGGGCCTGCCAAAGGTCGATGCGCGCGGCCAGGGCGGGCTGCTGGACGTGGCCGTGGCGCCCGACTTTGCCCAGTCCCGCCGGGTCTGGTTCAGCTATGCCGAACCGCGCGAGGGCGGCAAGAACGGCACCGCCGTCGCCACCGGCACGCTCTCGGCCGACGGCACCGCGCTCGAAGGGGTCGAGGTCATCTTCCGGCAGGACCCGGCCTGGGCCTCGGACAAGCATTTCGGCTCGCGCATCGTGCCGGACGGCAGGGGCGGGATCTTCGTCACCACCGGCGAACGCTCGGTGATCGACGCGCGGCCGCTGGCGCAGGACGTGAACACCCATCTGGGCAAGGTTCTGCACATCGACGGCAAAACCGGCGCGCCGCTCTCGGGCAACCCGTTTGCTCAGGGCGGCGGCGGCAAGCCCGAGATCTGGTCCTGGGGCCATCGCAACATCCAGTCGGCGGCGCTGGACGGCCAGGGCCGGCTCTGGACCGTCGAGCACGGCGCCAAGGGCGGGGACGAATTGAACCGACCCGAGGCCGGCAAGAACTACGGCTGGCCGGTCATCACCTATGGCGTCGAATACAGCGGCAAGACCATCGGCAAGGGCCTGACCCAGGCCGAGGGGATGGAACAGCCGGTCTATTACTGGGACCCGGTGATCGCGCCCAGCGGCATGGCGATCTATGACGGCGCCATGTTCCCCGAGATGCGGGGCGACATCCTGATCGGCGGGCTCAAGTCGGCGTCGGTGGTGCGGCTGAAGCTGCAGGGCGACCGGGTGGCGGGCGAACAGCATCTGGCCCAGGGCATCGGCCGGGTGCGCGACGTGGCGGTCGCGCCCGACGGGGCGCTGATGGTCCTGACCGACGAAGGCGCGCTGGTGCGGCTGGCACGCTAGACCGGCTTTTGCAGCTCGTCCTCGACCTCCTCGGGCGAGAGGCCAAGCGCCTCCATCCCGGCCTCCAGGTAATCGGCCAGTTGCGGCTCGCCCATCAGGTAATCCTCGGTGGGCGTGCGGCGCTCACGCTTGGCGGTCAGGATCGCCTCGGCCAGGTCCTCGGCGCCAAAGGTGTCGCGCCCGATCCACATGACGGCGACCAGGCTGGCCTGTTCATCCTCGTTCAGCGCGGCGATGAATTCGGCCAGTTCGGTTTCCGTGCCGTGGCCCCGGCGCTGCCCGCTGTGCGCCCAGGCGTTCACGCCGGAATCATATTCGCGGGCGCGGATGATCACATGGGCGATCTTTTCGGGACTGATTTCCAGCATGGCGGCACCTCTTTTCGCCAGTGTCGCCCCAGGCGCGGGCCGGGTCAACGGCCGAAAAGGCGCTCGATGTCCGACAGCTTCAGTTCGATCCAGGTCGGGCGGCCGTGGTTGCACTGGCCCGATTTCGGGGTGCGCTCCATTTCGCGCAACAGCGCGTTCATTTCCTCGGCCGTCATGCGCCGGCCCGAGCGGACCGAGCCGTGGCAGGCCATCGAGGACAGCACCGCATCGACCCGCGCCCGCAGCCGGTCCGAGGCGCCCTGATCGGCCAGGTCGTCCAGGATGTCGCGGATCAGCCGGGGCGCGTCGATCCGCCGCAGGAGCGCCGGTACCTCGCGCACCGCGATGGCGCCGCCGCCGAAGGGCTCGATCACCAGCCCCAGCGCGGCCAGTTCCTCGGCGATCGCCAGGATGCGCTGCGCGTCGGCATCGGAAAGCGCGACGATCTCGGGGATCAGCAGCGCCTGGGAGGCGATGCCGCTGGCCTCGGCCTGCGCTTTCAGCCGCTCATAGACCAGGCGTTCATGCGCGGCGTGCTGGTCCACGATGACGATGCCGGTCGCAGTCTGGGCGACGATCCAGTTTTCGTGCAGCTGCGCGCGGGCGGCACCCAGCGGCGCATCCTCGGGCGGGGCCTCGGTCTCGGGCTCGACGCGGGCGGTGGGGGTCTCGGCAAAGCCGGGGGCCTGAAAGGCCAGGCTTGCCGCGATGGCCGGGGCCGAAGGGCGCTGCGGAGCGTAGGCCGCCTGATAGGCGCGGGGCGGCTGGGCCTCGGGGCGCGCGGCCGCCAGCGCGGCATCCGCCACGGTCGAGGACGCCCGGTGCCCCGCCCCGGCCAGCGCATGGCGCAGCGCGCTGACCACCAGGCCGCGCGCGATGTCGGGGTCGCGGAAGCGCACCTCGGCCTTGGCCGGGTGGACATTCACGTCGACCGAATGCGGGTCGCAGGCCAGAAACAATACCGCTGCCGGATGCCGGCCCTGCGCCAGCACGTCCATATAGCCCGCGCGCAGCGCCCCGGTCAGCAGCTTGTCGCGCACCGGACGGCCGTTCACATAGACATGCTGCGCCACCGCCGCCCCGCGCGAATAGGTCGGCAGCGCGGCAAAGCCGGTCAGCGTCAGCCCGTCCCGTTCCGCGTCAAGCGCCACGGCGTTGTCGATGAAATCGCGCCCCATCACCCGGGTCAGCCGGGTCTGCAGGGCGCCGAACAGTTCGCCCTGCTCGGCATCGGCGCGGAACAGGACGCGGCCCTCGTCCTCGTCGGTCAGGGTGAAGCCGACAAAGGGCTCGGCCATGGCCAGGCGGCGGATCACCTCGGCCACGGCCTGGGTCTCGGCCCGGTCGCTGCGTAGGAATTTCAGCCGCGCGGGCGTGGCGAAGAACAGGTCGCGCAGTTCCACGACCGTGCCGCGGTTGCCGGCGGCGGGCTTCACCGCGCCGATGCGCCCACCCGAGACCGCGATCTGCGCCGCATCGAACCCCTGCGCGCGGCTGGTGATGGTCAGCCGACCCACCGCACCCAGGCTGGGCAAGGCCTCGCCGCGAAAGCCGAAACTGCAGATGTCCAGGAGGTCGCTGCCGTCGATCTTGCTGGTGGCATGGCGCGCCAGGGCCAGAGGCAGGTCGTCCGCCGTCATGCCGCAGCCGTCGTCCGTGACCCGGATCAGCGCCTTGCCACCCTTGGCGATGGCGACATCGACCCGCGCAGCGCCGGCGTCCAGTGCGTTCTCGACCAGTTCCTTGACGGCCGAGGCCGGACGCTCGACCACCTCGCCCGCCGCGATGCGGTTCGCGGCGGCCTCATCCAGTTGCCGGATGATAGGGCGCATGTTGGGGGCATGGGTGTTCATGCCCCCAGATCTAGCATCCTGCCCCCCGCATCGGCAAGGATTCGTCAGTTGGTCGCGGCGATCCCCTGGGGCCGGCCCACCAGGACGAACCGGATCTGGTCGGCATGCAGCAGCCGCTGCGAGACGCGCTGCACATCGGCTGCCGTGACCGCCTCGACCCGGCTGTTGCGGGTGTTGACGTAATCCGCCGGCAGGCCGATCAGCTGCATCCCGGCCAGAATGCCGGCGATCTTGGCATTGCCGTCGAAGCGCAGGGGATATTCGCCGGTCAGATAGGTCTTGGCATTGTCCAGTTCCGCCTGGGTCACGCCGTCCCGGGCAAAGCGGTCCCATTCGCTGCGGATCAGGCCCACAGCTTCGGCCACCTTCTCGTTCGCGCTGGCCATGCCGCCCTGCCAGGTCTGGCCGAACAGCCCGTTGGCAAGGCCCGTGCCCACGCCATAGGTCAGCCCGCGCTTTTCGCGGATCTGGTCCATCAGGCGCGACGAAAACCCGCCCCCGCCCAGGATATGGTCGGCGACCACCGCCGCGAAATAATCCGGGTCCGAGATCGGCAGCCCGGCCTGGGCGAATGTCACCACCGTCTGCGGGCTGTCCCAGTCGATCACCGTGACGCCCCCGGTCAGGTCCAGCGTCGCCGGTTCCGGCAGCGGGGCCGTGCCCTTCGCGGGCAGATCGCCCAGAATGCGGTCGATCAGCAGGCCCAGGTCCCTGGCGTCGATGTCGCCGGCGGCGGCGATCACCACGCGGTCGCGGGCCATGACGCGGGCGGCGGCGTCCACAAGGTCGTCGCGGGTCAGCGCGGCGACCGTTGCCGCCGTGCCGTTGATCGAGGTCGCATAGGGGTGGTCGCCCCAAGCCTGCCGCGCCAACTCCTTCGAGGCGATGGCCTGCGGGTCGGTCGCCTCGGACCGGATCACCGATTGCACCTGGGCACGCACGCGCTCCACCGCATCGGCGTCAAAGCGCGGCCGGGTCAGGGCCTGGTGCAGCAGATCGGCAGCCTGGTCGCGGTTTTCGGTCAGCATCCGGGCACTGACGGTCAGCGCATCGTCGCCCACGTCAAAGCCGAAGCGCGCGCCCAGCGCCTCGACCGCCTCGGCATACTGAACCGAGTCGCGCTCGCCCGCGCCTTCCTCGAGCAGCGCGGTCATCAGGTTCACCGCGCCGCGCTTGTCCGGGGCGTCCAGGCTGGCGCCGCCCTTGAACATCAGGGACAGCGCGGTGAAGGGGATCGAATGATCCTCGACCAGCCAAGCCTTGATGCCGCCGGGCGAGGTGATCTGCTGGATGTCGATGGCCCGCGCCGGCAGCGTGGCAAGGGCCAGGAAAACAAGGCTGACGAAGGCGCGGATCATGGCTGGTCCCCGGTCTGGGCCGCGTCTGCGGCAGGTTCGGCGGCGGTGGGTTCTGCGGCGGCGGGGTCAGCCGGCGCAGGCCGAGCGGCGGCAGGTCCGGACGCAGGCGGTTCGGAGGCGGGCGGTTCGGGCAGCAGCCAGCCGGTGACGCTGGCGCGGCTGTCCAGCACCAGGCGCGCGGCCGAGACGATGTCGCCGGGCGTCACGGCGGCCAGGATGTCGGGCCAGTCGTTCACGTCCTGCACCGTCAGGCCCACCGACAGCCCTTGGCCATAGTCATAGGCCCGGCCATGCGCCGAATCCTGGGCATAGACGCGGGCCGCACCGATCTGGGTCTTGACCCGTTCCAGCTGCGCGGCATCGGGGCCCTCGCGCAGGAACCGGGCCAGCGCCGCGTCCAGCGCCGCCTCGGCCTCGGGCTGCGAGACGCCGGGCGCGGGCACCAGGGACAGGCCGAAGGTGGTCGGATCGACCGTCGTTCCGTCATAAGAGGCATCGACGTAAAGCGCCTTGCCGGGCAGCACCAGATCGCGCGCCAGGACCGAGGTCTGCGGCGAACCGCCCAGCAGCGCCGCAAGGACCGTCAGCGCCGCCGCCGTCTTCTGATCGCCGGGGTTGCGTTCGGGGGCCAGAACCGTGCGCAGCAGCACGGGCTGGGCGACGCGCGGATCGACCCGCTCCATCCGGCGGGGCGCGCGCTGTTCGGGCTCTTGCGGGCGCGGCGCCCTTGTGGCGTCGGGCTTGGAGGGGATCGGGCCGTAATAGCGCTCGGCCAGGTCGCGCGCCTGCTCGGGCGTCACATCCCCCGCCAGGATCAGCACGGCATCGTTCGGGGCATAATGCGCGTCGTACCAGGCGATGGCGTCCTCGCGCGTCAGGCCCTCCATCTCCTGGCGCCAGCCGATGACGGGGCGGCCATAGGGGTGGTTGTAGAACTGGACCGCGCTGCGTTCCTCGGCGAACTGGGCGCCGGGGTCGCTGTCGGTGCGCTGCGAGCGCTCCTCCAGCACGACCTGGCGCTCGGCCTTCCAGTCGTCCTCGCCGATGCGCAGGTTCTGCATCCGGTCGGATTCCATCTCCATGACCAGGGGCAGGCGGTCGCTGGCGATACGCTGGAAATAGGCGGTGTAGTCGTAGCTGGTAAAGGCATTGTCGCTGCCGCCGTTGGCGGTCACGGTCTTGCTGAACTCGCCCGGGCCCAATTTGTCGGTGCCCTTGAACATCAGGTGTTCCAGGTAATGCGCAATGCCGGACTTGCCCGGCGTCTCGTCGGCCGAGCCGATCTTGTACCAGACCATCTGCACCACGACCGGGGCGCGGTGATCCTCGATCACCACGGTTTCCAGGCCGTTCGGCAGGGTGAAATGGCTGATGCCCGGCGGCATGTCCGCGAAGGCCGGGACGGCCGCGCCCAGGGCCAGCGCCAGTGCGGCAAGGCCGGGGACGGGACGGAAGAATGGGTTCATGGCAGGCTCCGGTTCCGGTTCGCGGCCCCGACCCTGCCCGCAAGGCCACGGCCGCGCAAGAGCGCCGCCCGTCATCTTGGCGTGAACGCCGCCCCTAGTCGCCTTGCAGCTTCGGCGCCTGATCCGCCGGGCTGGCGGCCGTCCCGCCCTGGTCGCGGGGCGCGGGCGGCGCGGTCGGGACCTGCACCCCGGTCGGGCGCCAGCGCTCCAGTTCGGCCCGGCTGTCCAGGGTCATCGGCTCATAGGCGCGATAATAGACGTTGGTGCGCGCCACCACCTCGAGCAGGCGGCGGCCGTGGCGGGCGCGCCAGTCCACGTCCTCTTGCGCGGTGGCCTGGCGGATCGCCGGATCGCGGCCCAGGCGCGAGGCATAGGCGACCAGCCCCAGGTCCGCGGCCCCCACGCCCTGCACCGACAGCTGCGCGGGATTGCCCCCCAGCGCCGCCACGGCATCGGCGCGCGGCGTCGGGTCTGTCAGGTTGCCGCCGCCCGGCGTGGGGCTGGGCAGCGCGCTCAGGTCGGTGGGCATGCTCAGCGGCTTGGTCGGCACGATGGCGAATTCATCGGGCGAGGTCTGGCCGGCACTCGTGTTCATCAGATGCGGGTCAGAGCTGCAGGCGGCAAGCCCCAGCATGGTCATGGTCAGCGCGATCGCCCGCATCTTCCGTCCCTCTTGTTCGTCCGGGGCCGTTCTAGCCTGTCTTGCGGCCCGCGTCACGCCTTGTCGTCGCGCGGCCGTTCGTCCAGCAAAAGCTCGCCCTGCTGGCCCGGAGAGGCGGGGGGCGACGGTTCGGACGGGGCAGCCGGCGCGGGCTTCGGTCCCGGATCGACGGCGGGACGGGGCTGCGACCTGGCCGCGCCCGCGGCGGGTTTCGCGGCAGACCTGGCCGCCGCACCCGGGGCCTTGCGCTTCTTCGGGGCAGGCTTTTTCTCGGGCGGTTGCAGGACCAGCCCCATTGCGCCCAGAAAGATCGCGATATCGGCCACGTTGAAGCTGTAGGGGTTGCGCCAGCCAGGCAGCGACATGTTCAGGAAATCGGCGACCGCCCCGTAAAGCAGCCGGTCGACCACGTTCCCCAGCGCGCCCCCGATCAGCATCCCCGCCGCGACCTGGGCAAAGCGCGAGGGCTTGGCCCGGCCGATCCAGATCGCCACCCACAGGCAGACCGCCAGGGCGATGCCGATCAGCACCCAGCGCATCACGTCGGTTTCGCTGGAAAACAGGCCGAAGTTCATGCCCTGGTTCCAGGCCATGCGCAGGTTCAGCCAGGGGTCCAGCACATCGATCTCGCGCACGCGGTCCAGGTCCAGGACGTGCACGGCCAGGTACTTCAGCACCTGATCCAGCAGAAAGACCAGCCCGGCCGTCAGCAGAACCGCCCGCCAGATGCGGGGGGGCGGGGCCTTGGCGGGCCGCCGCCGGGGGGCCGCGGCGGATTTGCGCGGCTTCGGGGTCGCGGCGTCGGCCATCAGTGCCGGAAATGCCGCTGGCCGGTAAAGACCATCGCCAGGCCCAACTGGTCGGCCGCCGCGATCACCTCGGCGTCGCGCATCGAGCCGCCGGGCTGGATGACTGCCTTGGCGCCAGCCTCGGCCAGGGCCTCGATCCCGTCGGCGAAGGGGAAGAAGGCGTCGGAGGACACGACTGAACCGATGGTCGGCGCCTGCGCCAGGCCCAGGGCCTCGGCCATGTCCTGGGACTTGCGCTGGCCGATGCGGGTCGAATCGACCCGGCTCATCTGGCCGGCGCCGATGCCGACGGTCGCCAGGTCCTTGGCATAGACGATGGCGTTCGACTTTACATGCTTGGCGACGGTCCAGGCGAACAGCAGGTCGTCAAGCTCGGCCTCGGTCGGCTGGCGCTTCGTCACCACCTGCAGATCGGCGCGCAGCACCCGGCCGTTGTCGCGGCCCTGCACCAGGAAGCCGCCCGCGACCTGGCGGAAGGCCAGCCCGGGCGCCGCCGGATCGGGCAGCCCGCCGGTGGTCAGCAGGCGCAGGTTCTTTTTCGCGGCAAAGATCTCCTTCGCCTCGTCGCTGGCGGCGGGGGCGATGACGACCTCGGTGAAGATCTCGGCGATGGCGCGGGCGGTGTCGCCGTCCAGTTCGGTGTTCAGCGCCACGATGCCGCCGAAAGCCGAGGTGCGGTCGCAGTCATAGGCGCGCCTGTAGGCATCCAGCGCGCTGTCCCCGCGCGCCACGCCGCAGGGGTTGGCGTGTTTGATGATCGCCACCGCCGGACCCTCGGCCGGGTCGAACTCGGCCACCAGTTCGAAGGCGGCGTCGGTGTCGTTGATGTTGTTGTAGCTGAGTTCCTTGCCCTGCCACTGCTTGGCCGTGGCGACGCCGGCGCGGTCGCTGCCGTCCTTGTAGAAGGCGGCCGACTGGTGCGGGTTCTCGCCATAGCGCAGGCTTTGCGCCAGGGTGCCGGCAAAGGCGCGGCGGCGCGGCGTCTCATTGCCGATCGCGCCCGCCATCCAGGCGCTGACCGCCGCGTCATAGGCGGCCGTCCGGGCATAGGCGATCTGCGCCTGCCGCTGGCGGAAGGCATAGGTGGTGGTGTCGTCGTTCGCATCCAGTTCCGCCAGCACCGCGGCATAGTCCTCGACATCCACCACCACGGTGACGAAAGCGTGGTTCTTCGAGGCCGCGCGGATCATTGCCGGGCCGCCGATGTCGATGTTCTCGATGCAGTCGTCATAGCCCGCGCCCCTGGCGACGGTTTCCTCGAACGGATACAGGTTCACCACCAGCAGGTCGATCATGCCGATGCCGTGGGATTCGGCGGCGGCCATGTGTTCGTCGTTGTCGCGCAGCGCCAGCAGCCCGCCGTGCACCACCGGATGCAGGGTCTTGACGCGCCCGTCCATCATCTCGGGAAAGCCGGTCACCTCGGCCACGTCCTTGACGATCAGCCCGGCCTCGCGCAGCGCCTTGGCGGTGCCGCCGGTGGACAGGATCTCGACGCCCCGCGCCTCCAGCGCCCGGGCAAAGTCCAGCAGGCCCGTCTTGTCGGACACGGAAATCAGCGCGCGCTTCAGCGGAATGCGGTCGGTCATCGGTCGGGCCCCATGCGGTGGATGGCGGATTTGGCCCGTCACCTAACCCCGGATCGCGCCAAGGTCCAGCCGATCTGGATGGCGCGGCCGTGAAGCCGCCCGGAAACCACGATCTGCTGCGAGGGGCGCGGCTCGGCCGAGGTGCGGTCCAGAAGGCAGCTCGGCTCAAGCGTCAGGCGGCCCACCCGGTCGTGCTCGAAGGTCCAGGCCTCGCCGCCGGGCAGGGAAAGATGCACCCTGTCGCCGTCAAGCCGCGCCTGGATGTCGGGATGCAGGTGAAAGCGGATGTCGAAGCCCAGGCCCGCCTCGGGGCGCAGGTGGTCCAGCCTGCCCTGGGCGCTGGCATCCAGCGCCGCCAGCGAATCCTCGCCCTGCAGGCGGGTGCCGTCGGGCGACAGCCACAGTTCGCGCAGATGGGTCAGGCCGTGGCTGTCCAGCCAGCCGTCGTGGCCGGCCAGCAGATGCGCGGGTTCGGGCGAATGGACCGGGCCGCAGTCGGGCGGCATCAGGTTGCCCAGGGCATCGCAATCGCCGGCCCAGACCAGGGTCGGGCGTTCGGTCAGCACGTCGGGCTCGCCTTCCAGCCGGGCGGGGTTCAGCCGCGACGACGACAGCCCGTCCAGGCACAGCGCCGAATGGCAGGGCGTGGCGCGGCTGGCGCGGGCCCAGAGCGGGCCGAACCCGTCGCCCGGACCGCAGTTCACGATCAGCGGCTGGCGCGCCACGGTCAGTTCGAGCGCCAGGGTCGAGGCATGGGCCCGGACCGCCGCCGGGCCGCCGGGCGGCGCGGCCGCGTCCAGGATCAGCGTCGTGCGGCCGCGCGCCATGCGGGCAAAGCCCATCGCCAACCCATGCGCGGGCAGCGCCGCGCCCATCGCCGCGCGCAGGCAGCGGTCGAGCCGCCCCGCAGGCCCGCGCCCGCCGCCGTGAAAGGCCGGAAGGCCGCCGTCGGCATGGCGCAGCGCGCGCAGCACGGGGGCGATGGCCGCGATGATGGCGCGCAGTTCGGCCGGGGTCTCTTGCCCGGCCTCGTCGGCGACCTCCTGCGCCCAGACCAGCAGGGCCATGGCATCCAGCAGCGCCTCGGGCGCGCGGGACTGCGCGAGCGTCTCGACCCCCATGGCGTCGGCCTCTTCGGCCAGGGCGATCAGCGCCGGCAGGGCCACGGTCTGGCGGTCGCGCAGCGACAGGGCGCCGATAGCCAGCCCGGCCAGCGCCTCAAGCCGCGGCACCCCGTCCTCGGCATCGTACCAGGTGCCGCGCAGATGGGTCAGGTGCAGGTCCAGCGCCCGGAAATAGGGCTCGGCCCCGTCGCGGTCGAGGCCCGGCAGGATCATGCCGGCGTGAAAGATCCAGCGCAGCACCCGCCGCCCGGCGACCGCAGGCGCCCATTCGGGCGTCTCGGGGCGCGCGGCAGGATGGCGGCGGATCCAGCCCAGCACATGGCCCTGCGCCACGGCGCGCGCTTTCGGCGAACCCACCGCCGCCAGATCGTCCAGCCAGCCGAAGCCGTGCAGGTCCGCCGCGACCGAGGGCGGCACCTCGGCCGCCAGGATGTCGCCAGTCAGGGTCATCCCGCCCAGGTGCAGCGTGCCCGCGACGATCTGTTCGCCCCGGCCGGCATGGCCGATCGCCTTCGGCTCGGGCCGGCGCAGAAAGCCACGGGGGGCGGGCGTTTGGTTCATGGTCAGCCGCACTCGCTGGGACAGTGCAAGCTTAGGACCGTCAAGCGGATTTTCGCAAGCGCGCGATGAAGAACCCGTCCATCCCGCCGCGTTCGGGCCACAGGTCGGGGCGCAGCCGCAGACCGCCCTGCGCCGTCCGCCAGGCGGGATCGACGCCGGGCGCCGAGGCGGGTTCGGCGGCGACGCCCGGATGGCGGGCCAGCGCGGCGGCCAGCTGGTCCTCGCCCTCGGCCGGCAGCAGCGAACAGGTGGCATAGACCAGCCGCCCGCCCGGCTTCAGCAGGGACAGCGCATGGTCGATCAGCCGCGCCTGCAAGGCCACCAGCCCCGGCAGGGCCGCGCCGTCGCGGATCAGCGGCAGTTCGGGATGGCGCCGGATGGTGCCGGTGGCCGAACAGGGCGCGTCCAGCAGGATGGCGTCCAGCGGGTGGTCCGGCCGCCAGTCCAGCGCATCGCCCGCGACCAGCCGCGCCGTCAGGCCGCAGCGGTCGAGGTTCTGCGCGACCAGCGCCAGCCGGCTTTCCGAAATGTCCAGCGCCGTCACCCGGGCTCCGGCGGCGGCCAGTTGCAGCGTCTTGCCGCCCGGCGCGGCGCAAAGGTCGGCGACGGCCTCGCCCGGTTGGGGGTCCAGCACCCGCACCGCCAGCGCGGCGGCGGCGTCCTGCACCCACCAGTGCCCCTCGGCATAGCCCGGCAGGGCCGAGACCTGCGTGCCGGCGGCCAGCCGGTGCGAGCCGGTGGGCAGCGCCTCGCCCGGGGTCGCGCCGTTCGGGGTCAGGTCCAGGGGCGCGCCGGATTCGTGCGCGGCCTCGATGGCCCGGGCGGCCGCCTCGCCCCAGGCGGCGGCGACGGGGCCGCGCAGCCAGGCGGACATCGGCTGCGGCGGCAGGGCGGCCCAGGCGTCAGTGGCGCCGGCGGCCTTGCGCAGCACGGCGTTCACCATCCCGGCCGCGGCCTGGCCCTTGCCGCCAAGGCCCCGGCACAGGGTGACGGCGGCATTGACCGCGCCATGGGGCGCTTCGCCCAGCGCCAGCATCTCGACCACGGCCAGGCGCAGGATGCGGCGGATCTCGGGGCGCGGGCGGCGGGCCAGCATGGGCGCCAGCAGCGCATCGGCCCGCCCGCCCCGCCGCAGCACCTCGAGCGCAAGGCGGCGGGCGCGGGCACGCTCGGGCGCGGTCAGCCGGTCCAGTGCCCCGGCCGCCTCGTCCAGCGTCGCGCCGTCCTCGACGGCGGCCAGAAGGCGCAGCGCGCCCTGGCGGGCGGCGTCCCCTTGCGGTTTGCGCGGCTTGTCCAAATCCGTCCCCATGCCTAGATTGTCCCCATCTAGCGCGATGCAGGGAAAACCGCCATGACCGACCGCAAGGATCTGCCGCCCGCAGCGCAGCGTGCCCTGGCCGAGGCCGAGGAACGCCGCCGCAGCCAGAAGCCCCTGGACCTGCCGCCGGAACTGGGCGGCCGCGACGGGCCCGAGCCGGTGCGCTACGGCGATTACGAGAAAAAGGGCCTTTGCGTCGATTTCTAGGCGCGCGCGCATCGCTGTGCGGGTGACGAATCCGTGAACGGGGATGGCGGTGCCGTTTACCCTGTGTTGGGGTTGGAGGCCTAAGACATGGGCCCAGGACCAAGGCCCAGGACCAGGAACGGCAGATGCGCTTTCTCAACCGGATTCCGACATGGGCGGCCCTGTGCCTTGTGCTGCCGTTCGCCTCGGAATCGCTGGCGCAGACGCGGCGCGGGCCCGACGGGCCGACCCCGGTCGGCGTCGTCACCACCGCCGAGGAGGACGTGCCCCGCACCGTCACCCTGCCGGGCCGCGCCATTGCCTATCAGCAGACCGCGATCCGCCCCCAGGTCGGCGGCGAGATCCTGGAAATCGTCTATGACCCCGGCCGCCCGGTGCGGGCCGGGGACGTCTTGTTCCGCATCGACCCCGAAACCCTAGCCGCCGCGCTGGCCGCGGCCGAGGCCAGCGTCGCCGGGGCCGAGGCGAGCCTGACCCAGGCCCAGAACACCGTCACCCGCTATCGCCGGCTGGAAGGGTCGGGCGTCTCGGCCGTGGACCGCGCCAATGCCGAGGTCGCGCTGAAGCAGGCCGAGGCCGACCTGGCCGCCGCCCGGGCCGCGCGCGACGCGGCGCAGCTGTCGCTGGACCGGACCGCGATCTTCAGCCCGCTCGACGGCATGGCCGACGTGCCCCAGGTCTCGGTCGGCGATCTGGTCACGGCAAACCAGTCCGAGGCGCTGACCACGATCACCCAGCTTGACCCGATCTATGTGGACGTGTCGGAATCCTCGGCCCGGCTGATGCGCAGCCGCGCCGGCGGCAGCGCCGGCCAGCTGATCCGCACCGGCGCCGTGCAGACCCGGCTGACCCTGGAAACCGGCGAGGAATACCAGGGCGAGGGCCGGCTGGTCAGCCCCGGCATCGCCGTGTCGCCGACGACCGGGACGGTGCCGATCCGGCTGCGCTTCGACAACCCCGACCTGCGCATCCTGCCCGGCCAGTTCCTGCGCGTGCAGATGACGCTCGGCTCGACCCGGGCGGTGCTGGTGCCGCAGCGCGCGACCAGCCGGGCCTCGGACGGGACGCTGACCGCCTTCGTCGTGCGCGACGGCCGCGCCCAGCAGGTGGTGCTCAGCGAACAGGGCAGTTACCGCAACAACTGGATCGTGACGCAGGGCATCAGCCCCGGCGAACAGCTGATCCTGGACGGGCTGGACGACCTGCGCGCCGGAACCGAGGTCGCCCCGGTCCCGGTCCAGATCGACGCCCAGGGCGTGGTGCGCGAGATCGCGGCGCCGGGCCCGCCCTCCGACACCCCGGCCGCCCCCGCCGTCCCCGCCGGGACCGACTGATGGCGCGCTTCTTCATCCACCGCCCGGTCTTTGCCTGGGTTCTGGCCATCGTGACCATGCTCGTCGGGGCCTGGTCGGTCCTGCTGCTGCCGGTGTCGCAATATCCCGACATCGCGCCGACGACCGTGCGCATCGTCGCGACCTACCCCGGCGCGACGGCGCGGGCGGTGCAGAATTCGGTCACCACCCCCATCGAGGACGCGCTGACCGGCCTTGACGGACTGCTTTACACCACCTCGATTTCCTCGACCGGGCGGGCGGCGCTGGTCCTGACCTTCGACGACAGCGTCGAGCCGATGGACGCGCTGAACGAGGTCCAGACCAAGGTCCGCTCGGTCGAGGGGCGCCTGCCCGGCCCGGTCCAGAACGACGGGGTGGACATCACCCGGACCTCGACCTCGACGCTGATGGTGGGGGCGCTGGTCTCGACCACGGGGCAGCATTCCACGATCGAGCTGGGCAACCTGCTGGAACAGGTCGTCGAAGGCCCGGTCAAGCGCACCGAGGGCGTGGGCGGGGTCAATGTCTTCGGTTCGGGCTATGCGATGCGGATCTGGATCGACCCGCTCAGGCTGGCGCAGTTCCAGCTGACGCCCACGGACATCACCACCGCCGTGGCCCAGCAGAACAGCACGGTGTCCGTAGGCTCGCTCGGGGCGCAGCCGGTGGCCGAGGGCCAGCAGTTCACCGCCACGATCACCGCGCAAAGCCAGCTGACCTCGGTCGACGATTTCCGCAACATCCTGCTGAAGACCGGGGCCGACGGCGCCGCCGTCCGCCTGGGCGACGTGGCCGAGGTCGAGATCGGCCAGGTCAGCTATGGCCGCGACGCGCGCTTCAACGGGCTCAACGCTTCGGGCTTTGCGGTGAACCTGGCGACGGGGGCGAACGCGGTCGAAACCTCGGCGGCGGTCCGCGCGACGCTCGACAGCCTCAGGAACGCCCTGCCCGAGGGGGTCGAGGTTCATGTGGCCTATGACACCGCGCCCTTCGTGGAACTTTCCATCGAAAAGGTCTGGCACACCCTGGCCGAGGCCATCGTGCTGGTGTTCCTGGTCATCCTGATCTTTCTGCAGAACTGGCGCGCGACGCTGATCCCGATCATCGCGATTCCCGTGGTCCTGCTGGGCACCTTCGCCATGCTGGCGGCCCTGGGATATTCGATCAACACGCTGACCATGTTCGCCATGGTGCTGGCCATCGGCCTGCTGGTGGACGACGCCATCGTCGTGGTCGAGAACGTCGAGCGCGTCATGGCCGAGGAAGGGCTGGGCCCCGTCGAGGCCACCGAAAAAAGCATGGGCCAGATCAGCGGCGCGCTGGTCGGGATCGCGCTGGTGCTGTCGGCGGTGTTCCTGCCGATGGGCTTCATGTCGGGGTCGACCGGGGTGATCTATCGCCAGTTCTCGGTCACGATCATCACCGCCATGGTGCTGTCCCTGCTGGTCGCGCTGATCCTGACGCCGGCGATGTGCGCCAGCCTGCTGCGCCCCGGCCACGGCGCCCCGCGCCTTGCCCCCGCGCGCTGGTTCAACCGGGGGTTCGACCGCATGACGCGCGGCTATTCGGCCACGGTGCGCCGGACCCTGCGCCGCCCGATCCTGGTCATGCTGGTCCTGGCCGGCATCGCCTGGGGCGCCTGGGACCTGTTCGGGCGCATGACCACGACCTTCATCCCCGCCGAGGATCAGGGCGTGCTGCAATCGCGCATCAACCTGACCGAAGGCTCGACCGCGCAGCAGACCGCCGCCGTCGTGCAGGAAATCGAGGATTACATGCTGACCCGCGAGAAGGACGCGGTCGGGTCGGTCTTCGTCGCCATGGGCTTCGGCTCGCAGGGGACGGCGCAGAACCGGGCGACGATCTTCGTGCGGCTGAAGCCCTTTGCCGAACGCGACGACCCGGACCTGTCGGCGCGGGCCGTCCAGCAGCGCGCGAACCGCCATTTCGCTGGCCACCGGGCGGGTCGGATCTTTTTCGACCAGCCGCCGCCGATCCCGCGGCTGGGCGACGCCTCGGGCTTTACCATGTATCTGCTGGACCAGTCCGGCGGCGGAATCGCGGGACTGACCGAGACCGCCGAACTGCTGGAGCGCCGGGCCGCCGACGATCCGCGGGTCCAGAACGTGGAAAACCAGGGCTCCGAGGACGATGCCGCGCTGCGCATCGACATCGACCAGCAAAAGGCCGAAAGCTTCGGCGTGTCGGTCCCGGCGGTCAATTCGATGCTGTCCACCATCTTCGCCGGGACCGAGGTGAACGACTTCGCCCTGGGCGCGCAGCTGCGCCCGGTCATCGTGCAAAGCCGGGCCGAGGGGCGGATGCAGCCCGAGGACGTGGACAGCTGGTATGCCCGCAATGCCGGGGACGAGATGGTGCCCTTCAACGCCTTCATGACCACCCGGTGGGAGCCGGTCGAGCCGCGCCTGTCGCGCATCGACGGCATCGACGCGGTCGAGTTCAAGGGCGAGCCCGCCGCCGGCGCCAGTTCCGGCGCCGCCATGGACGCGATGGAGGAGATGGTGGCGGACCTGCCCGGCGGCTACGGCATGGCCTGGACCGAGCTGTCCTATCAGGAACGCCAGGCCGGGAATCAGGCGCCCTGGCTGTTCGGCCTGTCCGCCCTGGTCGTGTTCCTGGCGCTCGCCGCGCTTTACGAAAGCTGGGCCATCCCCTTTGCCGTCATGCTGGCGGTGCCGGTGGGCGTTTTGGGCGCGGTGGTCGCGGCGCTGACCTTCGGCCAATCCAACGACGTCTATTTCAAGGTCGGCATCCTGACCACCATCGGGCTGGCGGCCAAGAACGCCATCCTGATCGTCGAATTCGCCCGCGACCTGCAGGCCGCCGGCCGCTCCGCCGTCGAGGCCGCGGCCGAGGCCGCGCGCCAGCGGCTGCGGCCGATCCTGATGACCTCGCTGGCGTTCATCCTGGGCGTGCTGCCGCTGGCCATCGCGCGGGGCGCCGGGGCGGGCGCGCAGAACTCGATCGGCATCGGGGTCATGGGCGGCATGATCGCCGCGACCTTCCTTGGCATCTTCATGGTTCCCGCCTTCTACGTTACGGTGCGCAGGCTGACGGAATGGAGGACGCGCAGATGAACGAGCAACCCAGGCTGACCTCGCTGGCGCATGGCGGCGGCTGCGGCTGCAAGCTGGCGCCTTCGGTGCTGCGGGAATTGCTGGCGGGCCAGCCGCTGGCGCAGGCCTTTCCGCAACTGCTGGTCGGGACCGAGACCTCGGACGACGCGGCGGTCTATCAGGTGGACGAGAACACCTGCGTCATCGCCACGACCGATTTCTTCATGCCGATGGTGGACGACCCGCGCGCCTTCGGCCGCATCGCCGCGACCAACGCGATTTCAGACGTCTACGCCATGGGCGGCCGGCCGATCATGGCGCTGGCGATCCTGGGCATGCCCATCGACAAGCTGCCCCCCGACCAGATCCGCGAGATCCTGGAGGGCGGGCGCGACATCTGCCATCAGGCCGGGATTCCCGTCGCCGGCGGCCATTCCATCGACGCGCCCGAGCCGATCTATGGCCTGGCGGTGATCGGCCTTTGCCACCCGTCCGAACTGCGACGCAATGCCGATGCCCGGCCGGACGACGCGCTGATCCTGACCAAGGGGCTGGGCGTCGGCATCTATTCCGCCGCCATCAAGAAGGGCGCGCTGGACCAGGCCGGCATCGACGAGATGATCGCCTCGGCCACCACGCTGAACCGGGTCGGCGCGGATCTGGCGAAACGCGCCGATGTCCACGCCATCACCGATGTGACCGGCTTCGGCATCCTGGGGCACGGGCTGGAAATCGCGCGCGGCGCCGGGCTGCGGCTGCGGCTGTCTTTGGGCGCGCTGCCCTGGCTGTCGCGGGCGCAAGAGCTTGCGCAGGCAGGCTATTTCACCGGCGCCTCGGTGCGGAACTGGGCCGCCTATGGCGCCGAGGTGGCGCTGCCCGACGGCACGCCCGACTGGCAGCGCCACCTGCTGACCGACCCGCAGACCTCGGGCGGGCTGCTGGTGGCAGTCTCCCCCGAGGCGGCGGATGCGGTGCTGGCGCTGATCCGGGACGCCGGCCTGCCGCTGGCCGCCATTATCGGCCAAGCCGAGGAAGGCCCCGCCGGGATTGTCGTGGCCTAGATCGCAAGGCATTGCCTGGTAACGCTTTTTCAACCCCGGTGCGGTGGCGGGAACCCCGCCCCGGCCCGGGCGTTGGACCCTGTCGCCACAGGAGCCCGCCATGCGCCCGTCCCTTGCCCCCCTTGCCCTGATCGCCGCCTTGGCAACGGCGCCCGCCCTGCCCGGCTTGGCACAGACCCCCTCCACGCCGTCCGGGCCCGCGCAAACGCAGGAAGCCGCCACCAGGACGGCGCAGAAGGGCACCACCGACTGCCCGCCCGCCGCCTCGCAGGCCACGCCCGCGACCCAGCAGGGCAATGCGGCCGATGCCACGGCGCCCTCGAACCCCGCCTCGACTGGGTGGAGCGGCGGCTTGGGCGGGTCGATGGAGGGGACGAATCCCTCGGGCGCGACGGTCCATACCAAGACCTGGCATCCTCCGACGGCGCGCGGCCTCGACCTGACCGGCAGACCCGAGCCCGCCCCCCTCTGCTAGACGCAACAGGGCGCGCGTTGCGCCCTGGATGCCGCGACGGGATCACGGCATCCTCGGCCAGCAAATCTTGGCATTTCCGGCGTGACCGGCGTCCAGCACGCGTGCACCGGGCGTACACAGGCCGTACACCGGAAACCAGGACCCTCACCCCACCGGGATGACCCCCTTCTTCAGGATCACATTGCCGTAAAGCCGGCCCTCCTGGGTCTGAAGGACCGCAAAGCAGGACCGGGTCATCTCGTAGAAATCGAAGCGTTCGACCGATTGCAGGCTCGAACCCGCCTGCTCGATGATCGGGATGATCTCGGCCACCGGGGCGGGAACGGCCTCGGGGTCGCCCACCACCTGCATGGTGGTCGCGGCGGCGGGGACGAAGCGGTCCAGCGGCAGCAGCGTCAGCACCGTCTGGACCGCACCCGGCAGGCGGCCGGCAAAATGCAGCACCCGGTCATGGGGCAGATGGCGCGCCAGCGCATAGGCCGGAAAATTCGCGTCCACGATGGCCAGATCGTCGCCATGGCCCATCTGCGCCATGACATAAAGCATTTCGGGCGTAATCCGGGGATTGATTCCCTTGAGCATGTCTTCCCTTTCCTTGACGGCCGCCAGAAAACGCCCGCCCGGGCCGAAAGGTCAATGCCTCGCCGCGCGACGCGGCGCAGGCCGCTCTGCACCGGCCCCGCCCGGACCAAGGGCGAAACGCACAGGCTTTCACCGTTTTCCATATACCCATGCAACGCGCGCCGCAGGCACGAACGCCGCCCCGCTCGCCCCCCCTCCCTCCGGGCCCCGGATCCTCAGATCATCTCCAGCGGCCGGGGCGCGCGCGGGGCCGGGAACAGGGCGTCCAGCTCGGCCATGATGGCGGGGGTCAGGCCCAGTTCGGTGGCGCGCAGGTTCTGGGCCACATGGGCGGTCCGGGCGGCCTTGGGGATGGCGACCAGCCCGGGGCGGTTCAGCACCCAGGCCAAGGCCAGCTGCGCCGCGCTCAGCCCCAGCGTCGTGCCGATGCGGCGCAGTTCGGGATGGGCGGCCAGGCGGCCCTGCTCGATCGGGCTGTAGGCCATGGCGGGGATGCTGCGCGCGGCCAGCCAGGGCAGCAGGTCCCATTCCGGCCCGCGCCGCCCGAGGTTGTAAAGCACCTGGTTCGCCGCGCAGCGCCAGCCGCCGGCGGCGAGCAGTTCCTCCATGTCGGTCAGCGCGAAATTGCTGACGCCCCAATGGCGGATATGGCCGGCGTCGCGCAGCCGCTCCATCGCCTCGACCGTCTCGGCCAGGGGCACGTCGCCGCGCCAGTGCAGCAGGTAAAGGTCGATCCGGTCGGTCCCGAGCCGGCGCAGGCTGGCCGCGCAGGCCAGCGGCAGCGCCCTGGCCGAGGCGTTCCAGGGACAGGCCTTCGACACCAGGAAGACCTCGTCCCGGCGGCCGGCGATGGCCTCGGCCACCAGCGTCTCGGCGGCGCCCTCGCCATACATCTCGGCGGTGTCGATCAGCGCCATGCCCAGATCGAGGCCCCGGCGCAGGGCCGCCACCTCCTCGGCGCGGCGGGCGCGGTCGCCGGCCAGCATCCAGGTGCCCTGCCCCAGCACGGGAACCGTTTCGCCATCGGGAAGGTTTGTGCGTGGGATCATGCCTTCCTCCTTGTTCCTGCCGCGCCCTGGAACCGGGCCAAGGACCGGATCGATTCTGTGCCAGCCTCGGCGAAGGATTGCCCCATCCCAAGCCCATCAACAACGAGCCATATCCGATGCAGCGTCTTGAGTGCCCAAGTTGTGGACAGCGTGTCTACTTTCATAACATCGCCTGCGCCTGCGGGACCCCCCTGGTCTTTGACCCCGAGGCCGGCCGCTTTGCCGAGGGGCTGGTACCCTGCGACAAGCTGGGCGAACTGGGCTGCAACTGGGCGGCCCAGCCCGGGACGACCCGGTGCCGGTCCTGCACCATGACCACCACCATTCCCGACCTGTCGGTCGAAGGCAACCTGGAGCTTCTGACCCGCAGCGAGGCGGCCAAGCGCTGGGTGCTGGCGAACCTGGCGCGCTGGGGCTGGTTCACCGATGCCGACCCGGGACCGCGCATGGTCTTCGAGATGCTGTCCGAACGCGCCGGCGAGGCCGAGGTCAAGGTGATGATGGGCCATGACAACGGCCTTATCACCATCAACGTGGTCGAGGCCGACGACGCCGTGCGCATCGAGCGCCAGCGCCAGCTGGGCGAGCTGTACCGCTCGATGGTGGGGCACATGCGCCACGAGATCGCGCATTTCCTGTTCGAACGGCTGGCCGTGCTGCCGGGGTTCCTGGACGAATTCCGCGCCATGTTCGGCGACGAGCGCGCCGACTACGGCGAGGCGCTGCAGGCGCATTACTCCAGCCCCAAGGCTCCGGGCGAGGATTACATCAGCGAATATGCGACCATGCACCCGCATGAGGACTGGGCCGAGACCTCGGCCCATGTGCTGCATCTGGTGGACATGACCGACAGCCTGATGGCGACCGGGCTGACCGGCCCCGAGCTCCCCGAACCGGGCTACGACCCCTATGCGGATACCGACCCCGACCATCTGCTGACGGTGGCGACCGCCGTGGCCCTGGCCGTGAACGAGATCAACCGGGCGCTGGACAATCCCGACGTCTATCCCTTCGTGCTGAGCGACATGACGCGGCGCAAGCTGGCCTTTGCGCATCGCTGGCTGTCGCAGGGCGCGACCATGGCCCCGGCGCTGTCCAACGCAGCCCCGGCCGACCCGCCGGCGCCCCCCGCCCCGGTCGCGGCGGGCTGAGCCGGGCGCGGTCCGGGGCGGCTTGACCCGCCCCGCGCCGCCCCCCAGCATGGCCCGGCCGACAGTCCTTCGGAGAAAGCCATGCCCGCCGACGCCCAAGCCCATCCGCTGCAGCACGAACAGCCGCCCTTCGCCGCCTACATGGGCATCCGCATCCTGCATGCCGACCGCGACGCCGTCGCGGCAACGATGCCCGCCGTCGAGGGCCTGTCGAATCGCAACGGCGTCCTGCACGGCGGCGCGATCATGGGCTTGGCCGACCATGTCGGCGGGACCGCCGCGACGATCAACCTGGACCCGGGCCAGGCCACCACGACGCTTGAAAGCAAGACGAACTTCCTGCGCCCGATCCGCATCGGCGACACCGCCCATGCGCGTTGCGTGGCGCTGCACCGCGGCCGCACCACGATGATCTGGCAGACCACGATCACCCGCGACGACGGCAAGGTTGCGGCGATCGTGACCCAGACCCAGATGATCCTGGAGTGGCGCGACGGCGGCTAGGGCCGCTCGGCCGGGGCGATGGTCAGGCGGACGGGCTCGAGCCCCTCGACAAGCCCCTCGAGCCGGTCGCCGGGGACCACCGGGCCCACGCCGGCGGGCGTTCCGGTCATGATCAGGTCGCCGGGTTGCAGGTGGTAGAACCGCGACAGGTCCGCGATCAGCGCATCGACCGGCCAGACCATCTCGGCCAGGGTGGCGTCCTGCCGCGTCTGGCCGTTCACCATCAGCCGGATCGCCGCATCGGGGCGCGGCAGCGGGCCGGGCGTCAGGGCCGAGATCACGGCCGAGCCCTCGAAATCCTTGCCGAGATCCCAGGGCCGCTGCTTGGCCTTGGCCGCGCCCTGCAGGTCGCGCCGCGTCATGTCGAGCCCGGTGCCGTGGCCCCAGACCAGCGCCGGCGCCTGTTCGACGGAAACCTGAAAGCCGGGCGCGCCGATCGCCACGACCATCTCGATTTCGTGATGCAGGTCCGCGGTGCCGGGGGCATAGGGCAGCGCAGCCCCGCTTTGCGCCAGGCTGGCGGGGGACTTGATGAAATAGAAGGGCGCCTCGCGGTCGACCTCATTGCCCATCTCGGCGGCATGGGCGGCGTAGTTTCGCCCCACGCAGAAGATGCGGTTCACGGGAAAAAGCCCCGTCCTGCCGGCGACGGGCAGGGTGGCTTGCGGCGACGGGGGAAGGACGAATTCGCTCATGCCCGGTGTTCTGCCATGGACACAACGCCGCGGCAATGGATCGGGCGGCGTTGCCCACCCCGATTTTTCGTGGCAAGAGGACGCAAAAGCCATCCGAAAGCTAGGGCTCGCACATGACCGATTTCGCGCAACGGCGCACCATGATGGTCGACACCCAGGTCCGTCCGAACGAAGTGACCAGTTACCCCGTGATCGAGGCGATGCTGCACGTCCCGCGCGAACAGTTCGTCCCCGACACCCGCCGCGACGTGGCCTATGCCGGCGAGGACATCGCCCTGGCCCCCGGCCGCGTCCTGCTGGAGCCGCGCACGCTGGGCAAGATGATGGACGTGCTGGACCTGCAGTCGGACGATCTGGTGCTGAACGTGGGCTGCGGCCTTGGCTATTCCGCCGCCGTCATCGCCCGCATCGCGGAGGCGGTCGTCGCGCTGGAGGAGGACGAGGCCCTGGCCGCCGAGGCCCAGTCCCGGCTGGCCGCGCAGGACGTCTTCAACGCCGTGGTCGTGACCGGCCCGCTGGCCGAGGGCTGCGCCAGCCAGGCGCCCTACGACGCCATGCTGATCGAGGGCGCGATCGAGGTCATGCCCGAGGCCCTGGCCCGGCAGCTGCGCGAGGGCGGCCGCGTCGTCGCCCTGTTCCGGGAAGGCAACCTGGGCGTCGTGCGGCTGGGTCGCAAGATCGAGGGACATATCAACTGGCGCTTCGCCTTCAACGCGGCGGCGCCGGTGCTGCCGGGCTTTGCCGCGCCGCGCGGCTTCGTATTGTAAACCCGGACCAAAAAGGGGACAGGGCATGTTTCGCAACGGGCTGAAGACTTTGCGGCGGCCGATCCTGGCGGCGCTGCTGGCCGGCGCCACTGCCCTTCCCGCCGGCGCCGAGACATTGGCCGACGCGATGGTGTCGGCCTATCGCCATTCGGCGCTTCTGGACCAGAACCGCGCCGTGCTGCGCGCCGCCGACGAGGATGCGGCCTCGGCCCTGGCGGCGCTGCGCCCGGTCCTGCAATGGGTGGCGCAATACACCTATCAGAACATCGAGGGGTTCGACGCCAATTCCGCCAGCATCGGGCTGCAGGCCTCGCTGACGCTGTACGACTGGGGGCGCAGCGCCATCGCCATCGACATCGCCAAGGAATCGGTCCTGGCGACGCGGGCGGCGCTGGTCGGCGTCGAACAGGACGTGATCCTGGGGGCGGTCGAGGCTTATCTGAACGTGCGCAGCGCCACCGAGCAGGTCGAGCTGCAGGCCAACTCGGTCCGCGTCATCGGCGAGGAACAGCGCGCCGCCTCGGACCGCTTCGAGGTCGGCGAGATCACCCAGACCGACGTTTCCCAGGCCGATGCCGCCTTGGCGGCGGCCCGGGCCAGCCTGGCGACCGCCGAGGGCGATCTGGCCATCGCGCGCGAGACCTATCGCACCCAGACCGGCCGCGCGCCGGGCACGCTGGCGCCGCCGCCGCCGACGCCCAGGCTGCCCGCGACGCTGGAAACCGCGCGCCAGATCGGGTTGCGCACGCATCCGCTGATCCAGCGGGCCCGGCGCGAGGCGGCGGCCGCCGAACTGGCCGTGGCGGCGGCCCAGGCCGAGCGCAACCCCGAGCTGACCGCATCGGCCGCGCTGACCAAGCAGCGCAGCAAGACGCCCAGCACCGGCGGGCTGACCAGCCGGACCGATTCGGGCTCGGTCTCGCTGAGCCTGTCGCAGACGATCTATTCGGGCGGGCGGCTGCCCTCGGCGCATCGGCGGGCGATGGCGAACCGCGACGCGGCGCGGGCGGCGCTGCTCAACACCTCGCGCCAGGTCGACCAGGCGGTGGGCACGGCCTGGGCCGGGATCGACGTCGCCCGGGCCCAGATCCGGGCCATCGACGAACAGATCGTGGCCGCGCAGCAGGCCTACAACGGCGTGCGCGAGGAAGCGACGCTGGGCGCGCGCACCACGCTGGACGTGCTGGACGCCGAACAGTCGCTGCTGGAGGCGCGGGCCAACAAGATCACGGCCGAGGCCAACCTGCAATTAGCACATTATCAACTTTTGTCCGCTATGGGTCTGTTGACGGTAGAAAACCTGAAACTGGGGATCCCGACCTATGACCCATCGGCCTATTACAACGCGGTGCGCGACGCACCCTTCACCAGCCGCCAGGGCGAAAGCCTGGACCGCGTCCTGCGCGCCATCGGCAAGGACTGAGGCGCCCGGCGCCAGGGGGGCGTGCCATGCAGCATGAACCCCTGCGCCAGCCGCTGCTGGCGGAAAACGCGGGCGACGTGCTCGCCTCGATCCGGCGGCTGATCGCCCAGGACGACACCGGGCGGCCGCTGCCCGGCCGCCCCTTCGGGGACCATCCCTTCCACCGCGCGCCCCGGCCCGGGGCGCAGGACATGCCGCTGGTCCTGGGCCAGTCCGACCTGGTGGCCGGGGACGCGCCGCGCCCCGCGCCCGCCGTGCCGCCGGCGGTCGAATGGCAGCCCGCGATCAACGCCGAATGGCCCCATGCCCGCATCCTGGGCGGCGGCGCGGCGCCGGCAGAGGCCGGGCCCGCGCCGCAGGCGGCCGGCCCTGTCACCGCTCCGCCCGCCGCTGCCGTCGCCGTTCCGGCCGGGGGCGAGCCCGGCTGGTCCGACCTGAGCCCCGAGGAGCAGGCCGAGTTCGCCGAGGCCGAGGCCGTGCTGGCGCGCATGACCGCCGGGGTCCGCCCGCCGGGCCTGTCCCCCGCCCAGACCGCCGAGATCGTCGAGTTTCCGCTGGCCGAACCGGTGCAGGACGCGGCCCCCGCGCCCGCCCCGGAACCGGAAGCGGCTGCGACGGCGGCCCCGAACCTGTTCGCCCCGGCCGATGACGGGGAACAGGATCTGCGCCGGCAGGTCCGCGCCCTGATCCGCCACGAGCTTGAGGGCGCGATGGGCGAGCGTTTCAGCGCCAACCTGCGCCAGCTGATCCGGGCCGAGGTCGAGACGGTCATCCGCGGCCTTTGCGCGCAGGGGTGACGGCCGGCGCGCGGGATCCCGCGCGCGCGGCAGGCCCCGGCCCCGCCCCCCGAAAACGGGGGCTTGCGCGCTGCCCCGCGCGGTATCACGCTGGGGCGGCGCCCGCCGGCCCGGGCCGGCCCAACCGGATGAGCCCAGATGACCAAGCTGAACCAGGCCAACCTTGACCGCATTCCGGTCCCGACGCCCGGCTACGACCGCACGGCCCTGCGGGGCGGGATCGTCCATTTCGGGCTGGGCAATTTCCACCGCGCCCATCAGGCGGTCTATCTGGACCGGCTGATGACCTTGGGCCAGGGCCAGGATTTCGCCATCGTCGGCGCGGGGGTCATGCCCTCGGACGCGCGGATGCGCGACGTGCTGGCGGGACAGGATTATCTGTACACGGTGGTCGAGCAATCGGCCGAAGCCTCGCAGGCGCGGGTGATCGGGGCGATGATCGACCACCTGCCCGCCGCCGACGGCGCCGCCATCGTGGCAAGGCTGGCCGACCCGGCGATCCGCATCGCCAGCCTGACCATCACCGAGGGCGGCTATTTCATCGACGCCAAGACCGGCCATTTCGACCCCGCGCACCCCGCCATCGCGGCGGACGGGGCCAACCCGGCGGCGCCGAAGACCGTGTTCGGGATGCTGGTCGCCGGGCTGAAGGCGCGCCGCGACGCGGGCGTGCCGCCCTTTACCGTGATGTCTTGCGACAACATCCCCCACAACGGCCATGTCACGCGCGAGGCGGTGGTGGAAACCGCGCGCCTGTCGGACCCGGCGCTGGCCGACTGGATCGCGGCGAACGTCGCCTTTCCGAACGGCATGGTCGATCGCATCACACCCGCGACCAGCGACCGCGAACGCCGCATGATCCGCGAGGATTTCGGCGTCGAGGACGCAAGCCCCGTCTTTGCCGAGGATTTCATCCAGTGGGTGCTGGAGGACGACTTTCCCCAGGGCCGCCCGCCGCTGGAGCAGGTCGGCGTGGAATTCGTCGACGACGTGACGCCCTGGGAGATGATGAAGATCCGCATCCTGAACGGGGGCCATGCGGTCATTGCCTATCCCTCGGGGCTGATGGACATCCATTTCGTGCACGAGGGGATGCAGAACCCGCTGGTCCGCGCCTTTCTGGACAAGGTCGAGGCCGAGGAGATCATCCCCGTGGTCCCGCCCGTCCCCGGCACCGACCTCAACGCCTATTACGCCAAGGTGGCGGAGCGCTGCGCCAACCCCAAGATCGGCGACACCATCCGGCGGCTGTGCCTGGACGGCTCGAACCGGCAGCCCAAGTTCATCATCCCGACCATCGCCGACCGGCTGGCCCGCGATCTGCCGGTCGAGGGCCTGGCCTTGGAATCGGCGCTGTGGTGCCGCTATTGCGCGGGCACGACCGATTCGGGGGCCGAGATCGCCCCGAACGATCCGAACTGGGACCGGCTGACCGCGGCGGCACAGGCGGCGCGGTCCGAGCCCGCCGCCTGGCTGGGCATGGCCGAGATCTATGGCGAGACCGGTCGCGACCCGCGCCTGACCGAGCCCTTTGCCCGCTGGCTGGCGATGCTGTGGGACCAGGGGACCGAGGCCACGCTGCGCCATTACCTGCGCGGCTGAGCCGGGCCATGTCCAAGCAAGGGGAGGAACGGGATGTATCTGGGCATTGATCTGGGCACCTCGGGCGTCAAGGCGACGCTGATCGACGCGGGCCAGCGGGTGCTGGGCTCGGAAACCGCGCCGCTAACGGTCAGCCGGCCGCATCCGAACTGGTCCGAGCAGGACCCGGCCGACTGGATCGCCGCCACGGAAGCGGCGCTTTCCGCGCTGGCCCGGGGGCAGGACCTGTCCGGCCTGCGCGGCATCGGCCTGTCCGGGCAGACGCACGGGGCGGTGACGCTGGACGCGGGCGGCGCCGTGCTGCGCCCGGCCATCCTGTGGAACGACACCCGCGCCCATGCCGAGGCGGCGGCGATGGATGCCCTGCCCGACGTGCGCCGGCTGTCGGGCAACATCGTCTTTCCGGGCTTCACCGCGCCCAAGCTGGTCTGGATGGCGCGCCACGAACCCGCGCTGTTCGACCGGGTCGCCTGCGTGCTGCTGCCCAAGGACTACCTGCGGCTGTGGCTGACGGGCGAGCGGGTCAGCGAGATGTCGGACGCCTCGGGGACCAGCTGGCTGGACGTGGCGGGGCGCGACTGGTCCGAACCGCTGCTTGCGGCGGGGGGCATGCGGCGCGACCAGATGCCGGCGCTGGTCGAGGGCAGCGCGCCCTCGGGGCACTTGCGCCGCGACCTGGCCGAGCGCTGGGGCATCGCCGGCCCGGTCGTCGTCGCCGGCGGCGCGGGCGACAATGCGGCGACGGCCATCGGCGCGGGCACCGTGGCCGAGGGGCAGGGCTTCGTCAGCCTGGGCACCTCGGGCGTGGTCTTCGCGGCCTCGGACCGTTTCCTGCCGGCGCCGGACACGGCGGTCCATGCCTTCTGCCACGCCCTGCCGGCGACCTGGCACCAGATGGGGGTGATCCTGTCGGCCTCGGCCGCGCTGGAATGGCTGGCGGGCGTCCTGAACGCGCGCGCGGCCGACCTGACGCAGGACCTGGGCCCCCTGCAGGCGCCGGGGACGGCGCTGTTCCTGCCCTATCTGTCGGGCGAGCGGACGCCGCACAACGATGCCCTGGCCAAGGGGGTGCTGGCCGGCCTGACGCCCACCACCGACCGCGCCGCCCTGACGCGCGCCGTGCTGGAGGGGGTGGCCTTTGCCCTGGCCGACAACCTGACCGCGCTGCGCGCCGCGGGCGCCGATCCGGGCGCGCTGCTGGCGCTGGGCGGGGGCGCGCGGTCGGATTACTGGCTGCGGCTGATCGCCAGCACGCTGAACCTGCCGATCCTGCTGCCGGTGGGCGGCGATTACGGCGCGGCCTTCGGCGCGGCGCGGCTGGGGCTGATGGCCGCGACCGGGGCCGACCCGGCCGAGGTCTGCACCATGCCCGGCATCGCCGCGCGGATCGAGCCCGACGCCGCGCTGGTCCCCGCCTTTGCCGAAGGGCTGGCACGGTTCCGCGCGCTCTATCCGGCCAGCCGGGGCTAGGGCGCTGGCTCTATCGAACCGCCCAGGCTGGATCTATCGCCCCCCGCTGCCCGGGCGTAAGGTCGCGCCAGAACCCATCACGCGAGGCACCCCATGAACGACCTGAGCCCGAACGACCTGAGCCCGGTCATCGCCGCCGACAAGGCCCATGTCTGGCACCACCTGAGCCAGCACAAGCAATACGAGACCATCGACCCGCGCGTCTTTGTCGAGGGCAAGGGGCTGACGCTGTGGGATGCCACCGGGCGCGAGTTCCTGGACGGGCTGTCGGGCGGGGTCTGGACGGTGAACGTGGGCTATGGCCGCGAAAGCATCGCCAATGCGGTGCGCGACCAGTTGCTGAAGCTGAACTATTACGCGGGTGCGGCCGGGTCCGTGCCGGGCGCGCTGTTCGCGCAGGCGCTGACCGCGAAGATGCCGGGGATGAGCCGGGTCTATTACTCGAACTCGGGGTCCGAGGCGAACGAAAAGGTCTACAAGATGGTGCGCCAGATCGCGGCGCGCCAGCACGGCGGCAAGAAGTGGAAGATCCTGTTCCGCGACCGCGACTATCACGGGACCACCATCGCCACGCTTGCGACCAGCGGCCAGGACCAGCGGGCGATGCAATACGGCCCCTATCCCGACGGGTTCGTGCGGGTGCCGCATTGCCTGGAATACCGCAAGCAATGGGACGTGGAAAACTATGGCGAGCGCGCCGCCGACGCCATCGAGGAGGTGATCCTGCGCGAAGGCCCCGACACCGTGGGTTGCCTGGTGCTTGAGCCTGTGACCGCGGGCGGCGGGGTCATCACCCCGCCCGAGGGATACTGGCAGCGCGTGCAGGAGATCTGCCGCAAATACGACATCCTGCTGCACATCGACGAGGTCGTCTGCGGCCTGGGGCGCACCGGCACCTGGTTCGGCTATCAGCATTACGGGATCGAGCCCGATTTCGTGACCATGGCCAAGGGCGTCGCCTCGGGCTATGCGGCGATTTCCTGCACCGTCACCACCGAGCGCGTCTTCGACATGTTCAAGGACGACGCCAGCGACCCGATGGGCTATTTCCGCGACATCTCGACCTTTGGCGGCTGCACCTCGGGCCCGGCGGCGGCGCTGGAGAACATGCGCATCATCGAGGAGGAGGGGCTGCTGGAGAACACCGTCGCCATGGGCGAGCGGCTGGTCGGCAACCTGCGCGCGCTGATGGAGAAGCACGCCGCCATCGGCGACGTGCGCGGCAAGGGCCTGTTCTGCGGCGCCGAACTGGTCGCGGATCGGGCGACGAAGGAGCCGGCGGACGAAAAGCAGGTGCAGGCCGTGGTTGCCGACTGCCTGGCGCAGGGCGTCATCATCGGCGCGACCAACCGTTCGATCCCCGGCTTCAACAACACGCTGTGCCTGGCGCCGGCGCTGGTGGTGGACGCGGACCAGATCGACCGCTTCAGCGACGCCATCGACGGGGCGCTGACTCGGGTCTTCGGTTAGGGCAGTATGGCGGCCTGATGAAAGGCCGCCATGCAGATCCCGCCCGAGACCTTCCTGATCGACCGCGCCGCCGCCCTGCCGCTGCAAGTTCAGTTGCGGCGGCAGATCGTTCTGGCGGTGCACGAAGGCCGGTTGCGGCCGGGCGAGCGGATGCCGTCGAGCCGGGCGCTGGCCGCGCATCTGGGGGTCGGGCGGATCACCGTCAGCCAGGCCTACGGCGATCTGGTGGCGACCGATTACCTGGTGGCGCGGGGGCGGTCGGGCTATTTCATCGGCGACCGGGTGGGCGCGCCCGAGGCGGCGCCCGCCGGCCCGGCCGACGGTCCGGGCCTGGACTGGGGCGCGCGGCTGGACGGGCGCTATACTGCTGCGCGGCGCAAGGACCGTCCCCGCGACTGGCGCAGCTATCCCTGGCCCTTTCTTTACGGCCAGACCGACGACCGGCTGATCGACCATGCCGCCTGGCGCGAATGCGCGGTGCGCGCGCTGGGGCGGCGCGACCTGGGCGCGCTGTCGGACGATCAGTATGACGGCGACGACCCCGAGCTGATCGACTTCATCATCCGCCACCTGCTGCCCCGGCGCGGAATCCGCGCCCGGCCCGACCAGGTGCTGCTGACGCTGGGGGCGCAGAACGCGCTGTGGCTGATCTGCCAGATCCTGCTGAACCGGGGCCAGACCTGCGCCATCGAGGAGCCGTTCTATCCCGGCCTGCACGAGATCCTGGCCGTGCACGACGCCCGCGTCCTGCCGGTGCCCATCGACCACGGCGGCCTGCCGCCCGAGGCGGTGCCCGAAGGGGTTTCGGTCGTCTTCACCTCGCCCAGCCACCAGTGCCCCACGAACCGCACCATGCCGCGCCCCCGGCGCGAGGCGCTGCTACAGCTGGCGGCGGCGCGCGGCTTTGCCGTGGTCGAGGACGACTACGAATTCGAGATCAGCTTTGCGGGCGCGACCTCTCCGGCCTTGAAGGCGATGGACCGGCACGGGGCGGTGATCTATGTCGGCTCGTTTTCCAAGTCGGTCTTTCCGGGGCTGCGGCTGGGCTATCTGGTGGCCGAGCCCGCCTTCCTGGCCGAGGCGCGGGCGCTGCGCGGCATGATGCTGCGCCATCCGCCGGGCCATGTGCAGCGCACCATGGCCTATTTCCTGTCGCTGGGCCATTACGACCGCCAGCTGAACCGCATGCGCGAGGCCTATGCCGCGCGGCGCGCCGCCACCGCCCGGGCGCTGGCCCGGCACGGGCTGGACGCGGGCGCGGCCGTGGCGCCGGGCGGGTCGAGCTTCTGGCTGCCGACGCCCCGGGGCCTGGACAGCGATGCCCTGGCGCTGGCGCTTCGCCCCGAAGGCGTGCTGATCGAGCCGGGCCGGCCGTTCTTTCGCGACCGGCCCCAGGGCGCGGGCTTCTATCGGCTGGCCTATTCCTCGATCGCCGAGGCCGAGATCGACGAGGGGATCCGGCGCATCGCGGCGGTCGGCGCGCGGCTGTGAGGGCCCGGCTGTGAGAGCAAGGGGGGACTTCGCGTCCCCCATCCTTCGCTGGCGCGAAGGATTCCCCCTGCGGGATATTTTTCCAAGAAAGAACGACAGGAAGCCGCAAGGTGCCCGCTCCACCGGACCGGCAGCGGGCCGTTTGACATCCGCCCGCGCCCGCGTGACAGAGGGGCCGCGATCTGCCCTGCCTAAACGAGCCTTTCCATGAGCCTGACCGGACGCCGGACCCTGACCTTTGCGCTTGCCGCCATCGGCGCCGCGCTGTTCCTGTGGCTTGGCCTGCCCCTGCCCTTGCTGCTGGGGCCGATGCTGGCCTGCCTGATCGCCGCGCTGGCCGGCGCGCCGCTGGCCGGGGCGGGCTGGCTGGGCGTCCTGATGCGCACCATCCTGGGGGTGGCGGTCGGCGCCTCGATCACGCCCGCGGTGCTGGCGGGGCTGCCCGACATGGCGGCGTCGCTGGCGCTGGTCCCGGCCTTCATCGCGGTGATCGCGCTGGTCGGCTATCCGCTGTTCCGGCGCGGCTTCGGCTTCGACCATCCGACCGCCTGGTACGGGGCGATGCCGGGGGGACTGCAGGACATGCTGGCCTTTGGCGAGGAGGCGGGCGGCGACATCCGCGCGCTGTCGCTGATCCATGCCACGCGCGTCCTGGTCATCGTGACCGTGGCGCCGCTGATCATGACCGCCTATTGGTCGGTCGACCTGACCCAGCCGCCGGGGGCGCCGCTGTCCTCGGTCGCGCCGCTCGAGCTGGTGCTGATGGGGCTGTGCGGCCTGGTGGGCTGGCAGGTGGCCGAGCGGATCGGGCTGTTCGGCGCCTCGATCCTGGGGCCGATGATCCTGACGGCGACGCTGTCGCTGGCCGGGCTGATCCAGCACCGTCCGCCGGCCGAGATGATCCAGGCCGCGCAGTTCTTCATCGGCATCGCGGTCGGGTCGAAATATGCCGGCATCACCTGGCGCGAACTGCGCCAGGCCGTCGTCGCGGGGCTGGTCTATTCGCTGCTGCTGGCTGCGATCAGCCTGGTCTTCATCGAACTGATCGTGCACCTGGGCCTGGCGCCGGGGCTGGACGCCTTCCTGGCCTTCCTGCCGGGCGGCCAGGCCGAGATGATCGTGATCGCCATCATCGCCGGGGCGGACCTGGCCTATGTCGTCAGCCATCACCTGCTGCGCATCGTGCTGGTGATCCTGCTGGCGCCCATCGTGGCGCGGCTGTTTCGCTAGAGTCAGGACCTATAAATTTCCCTGAGCGCCGGCGGGCGGCATGATTCAAACTCCCGACTTGGGGAGGGATCATGAGCGCGCTTTATTGGCTGACAGATGCGCAGATAGAGCGGCTGCGGCCGTTCTTTCCGAAGTTCCGAGGCAGGCCGAGGGTCG
>NZ_JHWH01000008.1 GCF_000622145.1 Paracoccus yeei ATCC BAA-599
GCTTGACGTTATCACGATTGGCCGTGCGGGGGTTGATTTGTATGGCCAGCAGGTCGGGGGCCGGCTTGAGGACATGGGGTCGTTTGCGAAGTATATCGGGGGCAGTCCCACGAACATCGCCTGCGGGACGGCGCGGCTGGGGCTCAAGTCGGGGCTGATCACGCGGGTGGGCGACGAGCACATGGGCCGCTTCATCCGCGAGCAGCTGGTGCGCGAGGGGGTCGATGTGCGGGGCGTCAGGACCGACCCCGAGCGGCTGACCGCGCTGGTGATCCTGGGGATCCGCGACGAGGACAGCTTTCCGCTGATCTTCTATCGCGAGAACTGCGCCGACATGGCCTTGTGCGAGGACGACATCGACGAGGGGCTGATCGCCGAGACGCGCTCGGTGCTGGCGACGGGGACGCATCTGAGCCATCCGCGCACCGAGGCCGCGGTGATCCGGGCGCTGGAGCTGGCCCGCAAGCACGGGGCGCGGACGGCGCTGGATATCGACTATCGCCCGAACCTCTGGGGCGTGGCAGGCCACGGCGCGGGCGAGAGCCGCTTCGTCGAAAGCGCCGCGGTGACGGCGAAGCTGCAATCGACGCTGCATTTCTTCGACCTGATCGTCGGCACCGAGGAGGAGTTCCACATCGCCGGCGGCAGCACGGACACCATCGCGGCCTTGCGCGCGGTGCGGGCCGTGTCGGACGCCACGCTGGTCTGCAAGCGCGGCGCCAGGGGGGCGGTGGCCTTCGAAGGCGCGATCCCCGCGAGCCTGGACGACGGCGAGACCGGCCCCGGCTTTCCGATCGAGGTGTTCAACGTGCTGGGCGCCGGCGACGGGTTCTTTTCGGGGCTGCTGAAGGGCTGGCTGGACGGCGAGAGCTGGCCCCGGGCGCTGGAATACGCCAATGCCTGCGGCGCCTTCGCGGTCAGCCGCCACGGCTGCACGCCGGCTTATCCGAGCCTCGAGGAACTGCAGTTCTTCCTGCGGCGCGGGGTGGTGCGGCCGGACCTGCGCAACGATCCCGAGCTCGAGCAGATCCACTGGTCGACGAACCGCGCCCGCAACCACGGCGGCGACTGGTCCACGATGCGGGTGTTCGCCTTCGACCACCGCGCCCAGCTCGAGGCGATGCCGGGCTACAGCCCCGAGCAGGGCGGCGCCTTCAAGGAGCTGTGCCTGCAGGCGGCGCTGCGGGTGGCGGACGGTCGGCCGGGCTATGGGATCCTCTGCGACGACCGGATCGGGCGGCGCGCGCTGCATGCGGCCTCGGGCAGCGGGCTCTGGATCGGGCGGCCCTGCGAATGGCCGGGCTCGCGCCCGCTGGCGCTGGAGCCGGCGCTGGGGCCCGATTGCGGCGGGCTGGAGGCCTGGGCGCGCGAGAACGTGGTCAAGGTCCTGTGCTTCTGCCACCCGGACGACGACGCGGCCCTGCGCGCGGATCAGGAGGCGACGGTCAAGCGGCTGTTTGCGGCGGCGCGCCGGAACGGGCTGGAGTTCCTGCTGGAGATCATTCCCTCGAAGGTGGGCCCGGTCGATGACGACACGACCGCCACGCTGATCCGGCAGTTCTACGCCGCGGGGGTCTATCCCGACTGGTGGAAGCTCGAGCCGATGCGGACGCCGGCCGCCTGGGCCGAGGCGGTGGCCGCGATCGAGGATCACGACCGCCATACCCGCGGCATCGTGGTGCTGGGCCTGGATGCGCCCGAGGCGGAGCTGGCGGCGAGCTTTGCCGTCGCGGCGGCCTTTCCGCTGGTGCGCGGCTTTGCCGTCGGGCGCACGATCTTTGGCACGGTGGCGCGGGACTGGCTGGCGGGGAAGATCGGCGACGAGGCGGCGGTCGAGGAGATGGCGGCGCGCTTTGCCCGGCTGAGCGGCCTTTGGGACAAGGCCCGGGCCGGGGCGCGGGTGGCCGCGTGACGGACGGGGGGCGCTGCCCCCCGCACCCCCCGGGGTATTTGGGAAACGATGAAGGACAGGGGCGCCGCGCGCGTCCGGGAGGCAAGGCATGAATGGCGGGACGATCCGGCTGACGGCGGCGCAGGCGATGGTGCGCTGGCTGTCGATGCAGATGACCGACGAGGGCGAGCGCTTCGTCGAGGGCTGTTGGGCGATCTTCGGCCATGGCAACGTGGCCGGCATCGGCGAGGCGCTGCACCAGGGCCAGCACGGCACGCTGTGCGGCAACACGCCCTTTCCGACCTGGCGCGGCCAGAACGAGCAGAGCATGGCCCATGCCGCCATCGCCTGGGCCAAGGCCAAGGCGCGGCGGCGGGCCCATGCGGTGACCAGTTCCATCGGCCCGGGCGCCACGAACATGGTGACGGCGGCGGCGCTGGCGCATGTGAACCGGCTGCCGGTGCTGTTCATCGCGGGCGATGTCTTCGCCAACCGCCGGCCCGACCCGGTCTTGCAGCAAGTCGAGGATTTCGGCGACGGCACGGTCAGCGCCAATGACTGCTTCCGCCCGGTGGTGCGCTATTTCGACCGCATCCAGCGGCCCGAGCAGCTGCTGTCGGCGCTGCCGCGCGCGCTGCGGGTGATGACCGATCCGGCGGACTGCGGGCCGGTCTGCCTGGCCTTTTGCCAGGACGTGCAGGCCGAGGCGTTCGACTGGCCCGAGGATTTCTTTGCCGAGCGGGTCTGGCGCATCCGCCGGCCCGAGCCGGATGCGGCCGAACTGGCCGAGGTCGCCGGGCTGATCCGGGCGGCGACGGCGCCGGTCATCGTCTGCGGCGGCGGCGTGATCTATTCCGGGGCCGAGGACGTGCTGGCGGCGTTTGCCACCCGCCATGGCATTCCCGTCACCGAGACCCAGGCCGGCAAGTCGGCCCTTGCCCAGGCCCATCCGCTGAACCTGGGCGCGGCGGGGGTCGACGGCTCGGCCGCGGCCAATGCGGCGCTCGCCGCGGCGGATCTGGTGATCGGGGTGGGCACAAGGATGCAGGACTTCACCACCGGCTCGCGCACGCTGTTTTCCGGGCGGCTGGTGTCGGTGAACGTGCAGGGCTATGACGCGGCCAAGCATGGCGCGGTGACGCTGGTCTCGGATGCCAGGGTGGCGCTGGAGAAGCTGTCGGCGGCCTTGGGCGATCATCGCGTCGCTTTCGACGGCGCGGGTCGCGCGGCCTGGCTGGCGGCGGTCGATGCCCATTGCGCGGCGCCCGCCGGCGAGGGTGCCCTGCCGACCGACGCCCAGGTGATCGGCGCCGTGCAGCGCGCCGCCCCCGAGGCCATCGCGATGTGCGCGGCGGGCACCATGCCGGGCGCGTTGAAGCTGCTGTGGCAGCCCGCCCAGGGCGGCTATCACATGGAATACGGCTATTCCTGCATGGGCTACGAGATCGCCGGGGCCCTGGGGCTGAAGCTGGCGCGACCGGACCGCGAGGTGGTCTGCTTTGTCGGCGACGGCAGCTACATGATGGCCAACAGCGAGCTGGCGACGGCGGTGATGCGGCGGGTGCCCTTTACCGTGGTCCTGACCGACAACCGCGGCTATGGCTGCATCAACCGCCTGCAGGCCGGGACCGGCGGCGCGGCCTTCAACAACATGTATGTCGACTGCGCCGTCGAGGCGCAGCCGCAGATCGACTATGTCGCCCATGCCGCATCCATGGGCGCCCATGCGGTCAAGGCCGGCAGCATCGCCGACCTGGAGGCCGAGATCGCCGAGGCGCGCTCTCGCGCCATCCCCACGGTCATCGTCATCGACACCACCGCCGCCCCCGGCCCGGGCGACGGGCTGGAGGGCGCCGGCCACTGGTGGGATGTCGCCGTGCCCGAGGTGGGCGATCACGACAGCCTGCGCGACGCCCATGCCAAATATATCGAAAACGCCAGGAAACAGGCGACCGCGAATTGAAAGGAAATCCCATGATCCGCTATGGCACCAATCCCATCGCCTGGGCCAATGACGACGATCCGTCGATCGGCGCCCATATCCCGACCGAACAGATCCTGCACGAGGCGGGCGAGGTCATCGGCTTCGACGGCATCGAGAACGGCCATCGCTGGCCCGACGACCCGCAGGCGCTCAAGGCGCTGCTGGGCCGCTATGGGCTGGTCTTCGTCTCGGGCTGGTATTCGACGGAATTGCTGACCCGCTCGGTCGAGGAGGAGATCGCCGCCGTGCAGGGGCATCTGGCCAAGCTCAAGGCCAATGGCTGCACGGTCTGCATCGCCTGCGAATGTTCGAACACGGTGCACGGGCGTCCCGATGTGGCGGTGAACGACCGGCCCCGGCTGACCGCGGCCGAGATGGCGGACTTCGGCGCGAAGGTCGAGGCCTTCGCGGCCTATCTGGCGGGGCAGGGGATCCGGCTCGCCTATCACCACCACATGGGCACCGTGGTGGAAAGCCCCGAGGAGATCGACGCCTTCATGGCCGCGACCGGCCCGGCCACGCATCTGCTGTTCGACGCCGGCCATTGCACCTTCGGCGGCGGCGACCCCGCGGCGGTGCTGGCGCGCCACGCGTCCCGGGTCGCGCATTTCCATGCCAAGAACATCCGCCCTGAAGTGACGGCGCGGGTGCGGGCCGAGGGGCTGTCGTTCCTGCAGGGCGTCCTGGCCGGGGCCTTTACCGTGCCGGGCGATCCCGAAGGGGCCATCGACTTCGTGCCCCTGCTGCGGATCCTGGCCGGGGCGGGCTATGACGGCTGGCTGGTGATCGAGGCCGAGCAGGACCCCGATCTGCGCAACCCGCTGGAGTATCAGTCGATGGGCCTGAAGGCGCTGAAGGCCGCGGCGCGCGAGGCCGGGCTGGACCAGACCGTGGCTGCCTGAGGGCCGCGGCGGGCGGGGAGGCGCTGCCTCCCCACGGCATCGCGCGATGCGCGACGCCTCCCCTCCGGGGTATTTCGACAACGAGGAAGGACCGGACGATGAACACGCTGTTGCGAAAACCCTTCGGCAGCCACGGCAAGGTGCACGAGATCACCCCGCAATCGGCGGGCTGGCGCTATGTCGGCTTTTCGCTTTACCGGTTGCGGGCGGGCGAGGTTGCGGCCGAGGCGACCGGCGGGCGCGAGGTCATCCTGGTCATGGTCGAGGGCAAGGCCGGTGTCCATGCCGCGGGGCAGGACTGGGGCGTCTTGGGAGACCGCATGGATGTCTTCGAAAGGACGCCGCCGCATTGCCTGTATGTGCCCCCCGGCCAGGACTGGCGCGCCGAGGCCCGGACCGACTGCGTGATCGCGGTCTGCTCGGCCCCCGGCACGGGCGGGCATGCCGCGCGCCGCATCGGCCCGGACGGCATCAGCCTGACCCAGCGCGGCGAGGGGCCGAACACCCGCTTCATCAACAACATCGCCATGGAGGCGGAGGATGTCTGCGACAGCCTGCTGGTGACCGAGGTCTTCACCCCCGCGGGCAACTGGTCGTCCTATCCGAGCCACCGCCATGACGAGGACGATTTCCCCCGCATCACCTATCTGGAGGAGACCTACTACCATCGCCTGAACCCGAGGGACGGCTGGGCGGTGCAGCGCGTCTATACCGACGACGGGTCCCTGGACGAGGTGATGGCGGTCAGGGACGGCGACGTCGCCCTGGTGCCGCGCGGCCATCACCCCTGCGGCGCCCCCCATGGCTTCGAGCTTTACTACCTCAACGTCATGGCAGGACCGAAAAGGGCCTGGCGCTTCGTCCCGGCCCCGGAGGTCGAGCACATGATGAGGTGAGCGCCTAGGGGGCCGGAGGCCGCAGGACCTTGCGGGTGAAGACCGACATCGCCTTGCGCGCGCCGGTGCGGGCGTCGTGGTCGGGCAGCCAGCGTTGCAGATCGCCGGACAGCATCCGGCTGGCCGCGCCATAGGCGCAGACGTGGGCAAGGGCGACCAGCATCTCGAGATCCTCGTCGGGGGCGAGCAGGTCCAGCGCCTGCGCCTGGCGCAGCAGCCGCAGCATCAGGTCGTGGATGGACTGTTCATACCGGGCCAGCCCCGCGTCCCGGCTGAATTCCCCGGCCGGCATCATGGCAATGATGTGGAAGGCGGCGGGATGGTCGCAGGCCCATTCGACATAGGCATCGGCAATCGCCTCGAACTGGCCCAGGACGTCGGATTCGCCCACCTGGACGACCTTGCGCACCAGTTGGTCGTTCAGCAGCACGAAGGCGTTCTGCGCGATGGCCCGATGAAGCTGATCTTCGGAGCCGACCACGGCCAGAAGCGCGGCGGTCTGCATCCCGAGGTCGGCGGCGATCCGATCCAGCGAGGGAATGTTGCCATCCTGCGCGGCAAGTCGGCCTGCCGCCTCGATGGCATGGGCAAAGGCCGTGCCACTGGCTGGGTCATGGGCCCTGTCGGTCGGGGCCCTGTCCTGTTGGGTCATCATCTCTCCACGGGTCGCTTGCGCCGGGGACGGGAGAACGGACGACGGTGAAACAGAGCGCGTCGGTATTGATATAATAACCCATCGCCCTGCTCAAGGCCCGACTGCGTGGCATTTGAACTGCCCGGTCCAGATTCTGAAAGACGGTTGATCGCAAGCGCCAGAACATTTATAGAACATGTATGAAACGGGATCTGCAGCAGCGACTGGCGATTCTGGCCGACGCGGCCAAATACGACGCCTCTTGCGCCTCGAGCGGGAGCGAGCGGCGCGATGCGCGGCAAGGTGGCATCGGCTCGACCGAGGGGATGGGGATCTGCCATGCCTATGCGCCGGACGGGCGCTGCATCTCGCTGCTGAAAATCCTGCTGACGAATTTCTGCATCTATGATTGCGCCTATTGCATCAATCGCAGTTCCAGCAATGTGGCGCGGGCGCGCTTCACCCCGGACGAGGTGGTCTGGCTGGTGCTGGAGTTCTATCGCCGCAACTACATCGAGGGGCTGTTCCTAAGCTCGGGGATCGCGCGCTCGCCCGATCACACGATGGAACAGATGGTGCGCATCGCCCGCGACTTGCGGCAAAAGCACGGGTTCAAGGGCTATATCCACCTGAAGACCATCCCCGAGGCCTCGGGCGCACTGATCGACGAGGCGGGGCTTTACGCCGACCGGCTGTCGATCAACATCGAACTGCCGACAGATGCGGGCATTGCCGACTTCGCGCCGGAAAAGCAGCCGGGCCAGATCCGCCGCGCCATGGGCGACCTGCGTCTGCGCATCGAGGCGGGGGCCGAGCCGACCCACACCGGACGGCGCAAGCGCTTTGCCCCGGCGGGCCAGTCGACGCAGATGATCGTCGGCGCGGATGGGGCGAGCGATTCGACGATCCTGGGGTCCAGCGCGCGGCTTTACAGCAGCTATGGGTTAAAGCGGGTCTATTATTCGGCGTTCAGCCCGATCCCGGATGCCTCGACCCGGCTGCCGCCGCAAAAGCCGCCGCTGATGCGCGAACACCGCCTGTATCAGGCCGACTGGCTGTACCGCTTCTACGGCTTCTCCATCGACGAGATCACCTCGGCCCGGCCCGATGGGATGCTGGACCTGGACCTGGACCCAAAGCTTGCCTGGGCGCTGGCGCATCGCGCGGATTTCCCCGTCGACGTGAACCGCGCCCCGCGCGAGATGCTGCTGCGGGTGCCGGGGCTGGGCACCAGGACCGTCGATGCCATCCTGGCCGCGCGCCGCCACCGCAGCCTGACGCTGGACGACCTGGGGCGGATGCGGGTCTCGGTGAAGAAGCTGCGTCCGTTCGTCTCGGCCGCGGGCTGGTCGCCCTTGCGGCTGATCGACCGCGCCGACCTGCGGACGCTGTTCGCGCCGCCGCCCCGGCAGCTTGCGTTGCTGTGATGCTGCGCGTCGCGCTGTCCTCGCAGGCCGATGCGCGGGAATGGCGCGATGCGGCACGGGCGCTGGTGCTGGCGGGCGTGGCCCCGGGGGATGTCGATTGGAGCGTGGCGGGCGAAAGCGACCTCTTCGGCGCCGGCGATGCGCTGCCGCGGCCAGGCGCCGGCGCGGTCCCCGCGCGGGTTCCGCGCCGCTTTCCCGACCTGCTGGAGGCTGCGCTGTGTCACAGCGACCCCGGCCGGTTCGCGATGCTCTACCGCCTGCTCTGGCGCCTGCAGGATCAGCCGCATCTGCTGGAGGTCGCGCCCGACCCCGATGTGCAATGGCTGCATCGGGCGGTGAAATCCGTGCGGCGCGATGTCCACAAGATGCACGCCTTTGTGCGGTTTCGCGAGATCCCCTCGGACGGGCGGCGCAGCTTTGTCGCCTGGTTCGAGCCGGACCACCATATCGTCGCCCGCGCCGCGCCCTTTTTCGCGCGCCGCTTTGCCGACATGGACTGGCTGATCCTGACGCCGCGCGGCCGCGCGGGCTTTGCCGATGGGCAGCTGCGGACCGACGAGGTTCTCGCCGAAAAGCCTGCGTTGGAGGACCCGACCGAAAACCTGTGGCGGACCTATTTCGGGGCCATCTTCAACCCCGCCCGGCTGAAGGTTCGCGCCATGCAATCCGAGATGCCGCGCAAATACTGGAAGAACCTGCCCGAGGCCGCGCTGATCCCGCAGATGATCGCGGGGGCGGGCGAGGCCGTGGCGCGGATGGAGGCGCAGGCGGATCGCGCGCCGCCGGCCTTTCACGCGGCCATCCGGGCCCGGCGTGCGGTGCCGGCCGAGCCCCTCGCACCAGACGGCTGGCGGGGCTTGCGTGCGGGGGTGCTGGGCTGCAAGCGCTGCACGCTTCACGCCCAGGCCACGGGCGCAGTGCCGGGCGAAGGGCCGCAGGATGCGGCCCTGATGATCGTGGGCGAACAGCCCGGCGATCTCGAGGATCTGGCTGGCCGGCCGTTCGTCGGCCCGGCGGGACAGGTGCTGGACCGGGCGCTGGCCGGGGCCGGGATCGACCGAAGCCGGAGCTATCTGACGAACGCGGTCAAGCACTTCAAGTTCACCCCGCGCGGCAAGCGGCGCATTCACCAAAGACCCGACGCGGGCGAGGTGTCGCATTGCCGCTGGTGGCTGACGCAGGAAATCGGGATGGTGCGCCCCCGCCTGATCGTCGCCATGGGGGCGACAGCCATGCTGGGCCTGACCGGGCGCAGCGGCAAGATGGGCGAATTGCGCGGCCGGATCATCGAGCGGGGGCAGGGCCCGGCCATTCTGCCGACGTGGCATCCGGCCTATCTGCTGCGCTTGCCGGATGCCGTGCAGGCCGTCGTCGCCACGCGCCAGTTCGAGGACGACCTGACGCTGGCGGCAGCCTTTCTTAGCGGCGCAGGAACGCTATCAGCGCCGCGTTGAATTCGTCGGGGTGACTGACGTTCAGGCCGTGGGGCGCATCCTCGATCACCACCAGCTCGCTGCCGGGGATCGCCTCGTGCGTGCGCTGGCCCGAGCCCTCGAGCGGCACGATGCCGTCGGCGTCGCCGTGCAGCACCAGCACCGGCACCTGGATCTGCCGCAGGTCGTCGCGGAAATCGGTGGTGCCGAAGGCCTTCATGCAGCCAAGCGCCGCGACCTGGGACGACTGATGCGCCAGTTCGATGGCCTTTTGCCGGTCGCTTTCGGTAACTTTCAGCTCTTCATTCGCGGTGAAGAAATCCTGGGTGAAGCTGTCGAAGAAGGTGTCGCGGTCGTCCTTCAGCGCGTCCTCCATGGCCTTGGCCTGCTCGGGCGTCAGCGGGCCTTCGGGGTTGTCGTCGGTCTGCATCAGATAGGGCGGCACGGCGGCGGCAAAGACGAGGCTGTGAACGCGGTCCGCGCCGTGGTTCGGGATATAGCGTGCGGCCTCGCCCCCGCCCATGGAAAAGCCGACGATGGTCACGTCCCGCAGGTCGCGATCCAGAATCACCTGATGCAGGTCGGCGGTCAGTGTATCGTAGTCATAGCCCGTGGCGGGCTTCGAGGACCGACCAAAGCCGCGCCGGTCGTACGTCAGGACACGAAAGCCCGCGTCGCGCAGGACGGGCACCTGCTTTTCCCATGCCGCCCCGGACAGGGGCCAGCCGTGAATCAGGATGACGGGGCGCCCGGCACCTCCGCTGTCCTCGACGTGCAGTTCGACTTTCTCGGCCATGGCAGATCCCCGGTTGGCGCCTCGCGCGTTGAGCCGGGGGAACGCCAGGTCGGGGGCGCTGGTTTCGCGACGCTTCTGTGACAGCCCGGCTGTCCGGTGTTTCGGCGGGGCGGCAGAGCGCCCGACTTGTCGCGCTAATGCAGGATGCGCACCTGGCGGGCAGTGCCGAACCCTCGGGCAGCAACTGGCCGAGCAGGGATCACGCCACTGGGCGCGGGATCGCAGACAAAAAGAACATATGTTTCCTTAACCCAATCAATATCCCGAACAGCGCAAACATAATGATCTTTCCCACGCGAAATAGGCACCGATGTCACAAATATGTCGGCGGATTCTTGCGTTAACCAGTGTTGACGGACCATTTTGAGGGCGCTATCAGCCTTGCAGCGGATCGTGGAAATAGCCGAAACGTCGAAAAAGATAATTTGTTCCAGATTACCGAGTAGCGCGTCGCATTGCGCTGGCAAATGGCCGGAAATGCGAGGGCGTCTGTCAGCCGACACATTCAAGCCGTCGATCCCGAAAGGGGTCTGAAACCCGATTTTGAAGGTCATCAGCCATGCGCGCCGTGTTTTTCGTCCAGGAGGGTCTGCGCGACCAGATCGCCGCGATCATGCCTGCCGATTGCGTTGAATGTGTTGGATTGTCGGACGGAATGGCCGCGATTCGACGTCTGGACGGCCGCCGTCCCGCGGGCGTCATCACGGGAAAGGGCGCGGCCGCCAAGATGCCCGCGCTGCCGGCCGCCTTGCAGATGCTGCCCCGGCTGGAATTCGATCCCCGCAATCAGAAGAAACTGGCCGCCGATATTATCGGCCTGCTGCTGGATCAGATGAATTCGGTCGAAAGCGATGCCGGATCGGCCCGACTCGCCGCCTCGATTCTGCGGAACGAGAATAACGCGCTGGAGGAAAGCCTGAAAGCGGTCGAGGATTTCATGTATAGCCTGGGCAATCCCCGCTATATGAAATCCCTGTCGTGGGAGCCGGTCGGCCAAATCGCCCGGATCGAGCCGCGCTCGGTGGCCGAACAGGTTCTGCCGCTCAGCATCGCCTGCATCGCGGCGGTCGATCTGTGGCTGCCGCAGGGCACGAACGCCCAGGGGTTGCAGGCGGCGCTGGTCGATGCGGCCGGCGTGTCCCATGCGCTGCGCCCGGCCGAGGGCGGGGCCGGCGCGGGCTGGCTGCGCTTGCAGCCCGACCAGCCGATCGGCGGGGTCGAGCGCGACTGCATGCTGCGGCTGGACTGGAAGGATTCGGCGCCGCTGTCGCTTGGCCTGGGCCATGCCGTCCCCGATCAGCGCTTCGCCCTGCGGCTTCCCAAGGGTCCGGCGTGCGAACAGCTGCTTGCGCTGCGGGTCTGGAAGGGCCTGCCCGGTGTCCGTCTGCCGGCCGAGGTGCAAGGCGCCGCCCTGGTCGACGAGGCGGGCTTCGTTTCGCCCGCGCTGCTGCCTCGGCCCGAACTGTTCGCGGTTCCGCCGCAGGCCCAGGACCACATCTCGGCCGCCTTCTGGGAAAACGAGGACGCGGTCATGGTCCACCCCTCGCGCCAGGGGCCGGTCTGCGCCATCATCCGCGACGTGGACCTGCCGTCGATGTCCCATATCTCGGCCCTGGTCAACGTCGGCCATCCGCGCGCGCCCAGTCTGAACTTTGCCGTCGGCGTTGCCCCGCATGGCCGGGTGGACGAAGACGGTTTCTGGCAGCGCCGCATGGGCCCCTGGGTGCATGGCCTGCCGCCGCACGGCTGGGCGCAGGCCCATTGCATCCCGCAGGAGCGGATCGAGGGGCGGGCCGATATCCTGCTGGCGGCCTCGCTGGCGACGGACGGCCCGAACGACATGAGCTGGGGGCTGTTCCGCGGCTTTCGCATTGCCAGCCGCGGCGGAAACGCGGCGCTGCTGCAATGAGCCCGCGCGACCAGGTCAGCGTCGTCATCCCGGTCTGGGGCCATCCCGTTCTGCTGGACGACGCCATCGGCGCGGTGCATCGCGAAATGGCCAGCGGCACCATCCGTCGGCTGGTGGTGGTCAATGACGGCTGCGAGCATGACGAGACCATGGCCAGCATCGCAAGCTGGCAGGCGCTGCTGGGCGAACGCATGGCGGCGCTGCATGTGCCGAACGGCGGGCTCAGCGCCGCGCGCAACTGCGGGATCGACGCCGCGCTGGCGCTGGATCAGGACATCGCGGCCGTGCTGCTGCTGGATGCCGACAACGTCCTGGCGGCGGGCGCGGGCGCCGCGTTCGGCCGTGCGCTGGCGCGCCACCCCGACCGGGACTGGTTCTATCCCGATTTCGACTTCTTCGGCCAAAAGGGCCATTACGTCACCGACCGCGAACCGGACCTGCTGTTTCACGCCCATGTCAACCTGTGCGAGGCCGGCAGCCTGATCCGCCGCCGGGTGCTGGACGCCGGGCTGCGCTTTGACGAGACGATGAAGCAGGGCTACGAGGACTGGGATTTCTGGCTGTCGGCCGCCAGCCGCGGGTTCCGGGGCCAGCCCTTTGCCGAGCCGGTGCTGCTGTACCGCAAGCGTCCCGCCAGCATGCTGGCCGGTTCCCACGACCGCGACGGCGAACTGCGTCGCTTTCTGGAACAAAAGCACCGCTGGTTGTTTTCCTGCCCCGCGCTTCTGGCGCTCGAAGCGGCGCGCTTTCCCCGCTATGCGCTGGTCGAGGGCGGACAGGCCTTTCTGTGCACGGACCCCGACCAAGGCGAAAGCGTTCCCCTGGCCGAGCTTGAGCGCCGGATCTTTGCCCATCTGGCCGATCCCCACCGCAACCACGCGCCCGCCGTCCTGATCTTTCTGCGCGACGGCACCCGTGCCCGGCTGGCCCAGGCTCGGTTGCTGCACGGCTTCCTGTGGAACTGCGAACGGCGGCAGGCGCGGCTGGAATGGCCGGGCGACGTGGACCTGTTCTTCCTGGACGCCTCGGACGCGGGCCATGCGGTCCACGGCGACCTGGGCAATCCCGACCGCCCGTCGGACGGGGCGGTCCTGTCGATGCAGGGCCTGCGCCGCATCCTGCTGGAAACCGATGCCGCCTGGGCGCGCGAGATCGACCGGACACCCTGTCCCCATCCCGTGACAAGCTGGGGGCTCGAGGTGGCGGACGGGCGCGCCGCCCGTCCCGACAGCGACAGCGCCGCCGAGGTGATGCGCGGCGTTCTGGTCGCGCTGCACCGCAGCCGCTATCGTCCGGCGCTGGACCAAAGCTGGAACTGGCGCGAGACCGGCGGCGCGGCAAGCCGCGCGATGGCGGTCGAGATCCCGCGCAAGGCCGTTTCGGGCGGCATCGTCTTTCCGCTGCTGAAACAGCCCGGCCGCAAGGACATCGGGATGGTCCTGCCGATCTTCGACTTCGGCGGAGTGGAAAAGGTCGCGGCAAGCCTGGCGCGCGAATTGGCGGCGGCGGGGCACCGGCTGCACCTGTTCATCGCCAGCGACCGCCCGATCCATTCCGACGCCTGGGCGCTTGAGCCCTTCGCCACGGTCAGCTGGCTGCCCGACGCCTCGACCCTGGACTGGTCGGGCCCCGAATACCTGGGCACGGCCGAGCCCAGCTGGGGCAACGGCACCGAGCGCGCCGACCTTGCGGGGCTGCTGTCGTCGATGGATGCGGTCATCAACGCCCATTCGGCGGCGCTGCACAAGGTCGCCGGCCGGCTGCGCCAGCAGGGCATCCTGATGATCGACCACGAGCATCTGGTCGAGCGCAGCACCTATGGCCGCAACTATGGCCCGCCCAAGCTGGCGCTGGCCTATGAGCACGCCTACGACCTGGTGCTGACCTGTTCGAGGACGCTGGCCCACTGGCTGAACGCCCAGGGGATGCCGCGCCGCAAGCTGTGCCCGCTGGTCAATGCGCCCGGCTATCCGCTGAAGGCGGATCGGCTTGCGAAGGCCTTGGACGACCGTGCCACCCGACCGGGCGACGGGCCGCTGCGCGTGCTGTTCATGGGCCGGCTGGACCCGCAAAAGGGCGTTCACCGGCTGGCCGCGATCCTGGGCGATCTGGCGCGGCATGCCCCGGACATGCGGCTTTCCGTCGCGGGTCAGGCGGTCGTCGATGCGCCCGCCGACCTGGCCTTTCCGCCGCAGGTGCGGATGCTGGGCGCCGTGCGCGGCCCCGATGCGCTGACCGCGCTTCTGGCGGACACCGACGTGATGATCCTGCCTTCGCATTACGAAGGGCTGCCGCTGTCGGTTCTCGAGGCGCAGCGGCTGGGGGTGGTGGTGCTGGCGACCGATGTCGGCGCCATGCGCGAGGCGATCCGCGACGGCGTCGATGGTTTCATCCTGCCCGAGGATGGCTGCGAGGACGCCTTCGTGCGCCTTGTTCTGGATCTCGACCGGGACCGCGCGCGGCTGCGGGCGGTGTCGGCCGGTGCCTTGGCCTCGGGATCGCGCGACTGGGCCGATGCCGCCGCCCCGCTGCTGGCCTGGCTCGGCACGAAATGGGAGGCGCCTGTCTGCGGCGATCAGCAGACTTTTCCTGAAACGCATGGAAGGAAATCAAATTGACGACGATCTACGCTGCTGCGGTTCGCAATTACGAAGCCGCCGCCGCGGTCCTGACCGCGTTGCAATCCAACCGGCTGGACCTCGTGGCCGAGGTCCATGCCGCCATGGTCGGCCGGCCCAAGCTTAGCCTGTCGGGCGGCTACAACACCGTCACCTCCGCCTTTGGCGCCTGCGTTCCCGGCGGGACGCGCTGCGACGTGCTGCCCGTGGCCAGCGACGCCCATGCCGTCGAACTGCGCAGCGCCGGCCTGCAGTGGATGACGCTGGAAGCGCCGCTGCCCGATGGCGTCATCGCGCGCAAATGCTTCATCGAATGTCAGGCCCATGGCGAGGTGCCGCTGGTCGCCGATGTCTTCCTGCGCAGCTTCGATGCCGAGGGCGAGGCGCAGGACAGCGGCCATGTCGAATGGCGCATCCAGCAGGATTCCGTGTCGCTGTGCAGCCTGGACCTGCCCGCCGCGGACGAGGAGGCGACCGGCCGCCGCGTCATCATCCACCTGCGCCAACCGGCCCAGCGGCTGGTCCTGAGCGGGCTGGCGCTGACCCTGATCTGAACCCGGCGCGGCCATGCCCCGGCATGGCCTTGCCCGACGGAAGGAGCCTGGACATGGGCCTTAACATGGATTTCTGCTTTGCCGACGCCCGGGCCATCCTTGTCCTGGCAGGCTGGAGCGCGGACCCCTGGCTTGACCTCGAACTTCATGCCGAGGATGCGCGGCTGTCGCCCGTGCTGGTCACGCGCCATGCGCGGCGCGACCTGCGCACGGCCGAGCCGATGGGGTATCTGGCGGTCTTCGACCTTGGCGGGCTGGACCTGCCCGGAAACGCCGCGATCCATCTCAGGACCGGGCACGAGTTCACCGAGCTTTCGCCCGAACGGCTGGTGACGGACGAGCTGCGCCTGATCGAGGTCGGCGTGGACGAGGTCTTCTTCGCCTGGCTGCGCCTTGTCGGGCAGGGCACGCTGACCGCGCCCAAGGGCGAGACGGCGCAGGCGGTGATGACCCGGCTGCGCTTTGCGCCGCTGCTCGCGCGCGAAAGCGACGATTTCGGTCTGGGTACCGACCGCTGCCTGGTGGGCGAGGCGGGGCAGGGGCTGGTTTCGGGCTGGTTCATGCCGGCCCAGGGCCAGACCGAGGCGCTGACCGCCCTGGCCATGGACGACCGGCAGCTGTGCCGGGTCGAACTGATGCCCGGTGCGCTGCCGCGCGCGGACCTGCAACCCTATGCCACGCGCTATCGCTTCAGCGGAACGGACGGGTTCTGCGGCAGCTTCCTTCTGGCCGAGCCTGCCAGCGGCCCGGTGCGCGTGCTGTTCCTGATCCCCGGCCAGCATGCCGCCGCGGGCGTCCTTGTCGCCGCCGAACCCACCCCCGCGGCCGCGCTGGCGGTCCAGACCTGTCAGGTCCAGCTGGAACTGCCCGACCCCACCCGCCAGACGCGCCTGCGCCGCGCCATGCTGGAGCCTCTGCCCGCCTGGCAGCCGCCGTCCGGGGTGGCGCCGGTTCGGGCGGGTCGGGTGCTGCTGGTCCTGGACCACGATCTGCCCGATGCGGACCTGCGCGACGTGCTGCGCCGCGTGGGCCTGCGGCTGGACCGGCCGCTCGAACTGTTCCTGCTGCGCCCCGGCCTGACCCGTCCCCTGGCCGCCGCGGTCGAGGGCGCGCAGCGCGACCTGCCCCAAGGACTGGTCCTGCGCGGCACCGGCATGGCGCTGGACCGCGAGGTGCCGATGGCCGAACTGGCGCTTTACGGCCGCAGTTCGACCCTGTTCCAGCTGGACGAGGATGCGCGCGTGTTCGACGCGACCCTGCGGCGCCAGCCGGTGCAACTGTCGATCCTGGACCCGATCTTTGCCGTGGCGGGGGGCGATCCCGGGCAGCGCTTCCTGCGCGACCAGCTGGCCTTCGCGCTCAGCGCGCCGACCGCCCTGCTGCGGCCGCTGCTGGCCCAGGCCCCGCGCGCCTACCTGACCGAGGAGGCGCGTCTGCGCGACATCGCGCGCCACCTGCTGGGCGCCGGCGCGGCCCATGCCGAGGGGCTCGCCCCGACGCGGCATTTCGCGGGCAAGTCCGGCCCCCTGAACCAGCCCCTGCCCGGCGGGCTGGACCTGCACACGTTCGACGCGGAAAGCCGCGCTTTGATGGAGGCGTTGTCTGCCGCATGACCCGGATCGTCGTTGTATCCCATTCCCACCCGAACCTGCGCTACGGCGGCGGCGAAGTCGCGGCCTATCGCCAGTTCCAGCACCTGCTGTCCCTGGGCGAGGACGCCTATTTCGTCGGCTCGACCATCGGTCCCGAGGACAGCGCCAAGTTCTTCGGCCCCGGCCAGCAGGTCATCAGCTTCGACCCGCGCGACTTCTGCCTGCAGGGGCGCGGCATGGACGCCTTCCAGATGGAGCAGGCCCGGATCGAGGACGAGGACTGGATCGTCGAATTCCTGTCCGCCTTCCAGGCCGAGGTCTATCACTTTCATCATTTCTGGAACATCGGCGCGGGCACCATCCGGCGGCTTCGCGCGGCCCTGCCCAAGGCGCGGTTCATCTGCACCCTGCACGAGTTGACGGCGATCTGCGCCAATCACGGCCAGATGGTCAAGCGTTCGGGCGAACTGTGCCATGCCTCGGCCGAGGTGGCCTGCGCAGCCTGCCTCGGCCGGCCGCCGGTCGATTTCGTGCTGCGCAAGGCGCGCATGATCGAGATGCTGGATCTGTTCGACCACCTGTTGTCGCCCAGCGAGTTCCTGCGCGACCGTTTCGAGGACTGGGGCATCGCGCCCGGCCGCATCGCGGTGATCGAGAACGGCCTGGACCACCACGCCGAATACCCCCCCGAGACCGAGGCCGAACTGCTGGCCAAGTCCGGCCGCTTCGCCTTCTTCGGCCAGGCCACGCCGACCAAGGGCCTGGACGTGCTGATCCGGGCTGCCGCCCTGATCGAGGCCCGCATGCCCGAGACCGAGGTGCCCCTGGACATCGATATCCACGGCGTCGACGAAGAAGGCTTCACCCGGCTCTGGCCCAAGCTGGAAATTCCCGACTGCGTGCGCTTTCGCGGCCGCTATCGCCCGCAGGATTGCGTCGACATCATGCGGGGCTACGGCTGGATCGTCATTCCCTCGGTGTGGTGGGAGAACAGCCCCGTGGTGATCCAGGAGGCGCGCGCGGCGTTCACGCCCATGATCGCCTCGGACATCGGCGGCATGGCCGAGAAGACCGCAGGCTGGGGCATCCCGTTCCGCACCGCCGACCCCGCGTCGCTGGCCCAGGCGATTTTGTCGGTCCACGCCCGGCCCGACGTGCTGCGCGACCACAAGGCCCGGATCACCCCGCCGCTGGACCTTGCTGGCTTCCACGCCGAATGGGTGGAGGCCTGCGGCATGACCCCGGCGCGCGTCCTGCGCGAGGGGGCGGCGTAGTGACGGTCGGCGAGACCGTCGCCCCTGATACATTTCCGGCAACGCCCGCCACGGACACGAACACCGCAATCTATAAGGAGATGCGATAATGAAAATTGGACTTTTGTGGGAAAGCGCAAACTGTGGGCTTTATTCCAATTCGGATTTTGACAAGCTTTACAGGCAGGTTGGACATAACAACGGCAACCTTGCCTTCGTGCATGCCGTGCGAACCCAGATCGATGCCGAAGTACTGTATTTTCCGTGGCATACCCGGCCCGAGGTTCTGAACAAGGCCGTTGATTTCGTTGTCATCCCCTGCGCCAACCAGTTGGGCAAGCACACGGATCTGGGCGGGCTCGCCAAGAACCTTTCGCAGGTCGAAAAGCCCATCGTGGCCATCGGGCTCGGTGCCCAGGCGCGCGAATTCGGCGCAGACGTCGAGCTGACCGAGGGCACCCGCGCTTGGCTTGACGTTCTGATCGAGAACGGGCGCAAGCACGGCATCCAGAACATCTATACCCGCGGCCCCTACACCTCGGAACAGATCAAGAAGCTGACCGGCGCCGATACTCTGGCGAACGGCTGCCCTTCCCATTTCATCAACCCCCGGCCCGACCTGGGACGCCGCATCCAGGCGAACTGGGAGGCGAACCCCCTGCCGCAGCGGATCGCCGTCGCAGGTGGGCACGAAAGCTGGCGCGACACGCGTGAGATCGAGCAGCAGCTGATCGCCATGATGATGGACCCGCAGTTCCCCGGCGTCTACATCGTCCAGTCGATGGGCAACATGATCAAGATCTCGCGCGGGCTGTTCGACGAGATCGAGCCCGATGCGCTGGCCCGCATCCACCGCCACACCGTCCCCCATTACACCCTCGACCAGTTCAAGGACTGGGCGCGGAACTATGCGCGTTCTTATTACGACGTGGCGGCCTGGATGGACGAGCTGCGCCGCCATGACCTGCTGATCGGCCCGCGCTTCCACGGGGCGCAGCTGGCGATCCAGGCGGAACGCATGGCCTGCACCGTCACCATCGACACCCGCACCGAAGAGATGTGCCGCGAAACCGGGGTGCCCTATCTGCGGGCCCAGGACCTCAAGCAGCCCCTGACCCGTGCGCGGCTCAAGCAGCTCGTCAAGTTCGACGGCGCGGAATACGACCGTTTCCGGGCCATGAAATGCGCCCGCTACATCGAATTCCTGCGCGGTACCGGCCTCAAGCCCGTGGCTTGGCTCGAGGACATTGCAGCGGCGGCACAACCCGCGCCGAAGCCTGCCGAAGTCGCCTGACGTCCGGGACAGTCTTGGCCTCGACCCTCGGGACTATCCCGGGGGTCACGCAAACCTGATAAACATTTGATAGCTTCAGGGAACAGGCGGTTCACACAGGGGTTGCGCGGTTGTCCGTCGGTTCGCCGGCGGTTCAGCCCCAAGCCAAAGGAATTCGCCGGTGACCGATTCATTTGCCTGTCTGCCTGCCACCCGTTCCCGTCTTTCCCAGAACTCTACGGCGACCGTCCTGCTGGCCGGAGGGCAGGGGTCCCGGCTGCATGAGCTGACGACGAACGAAAGCAAGCCCGCCGTGCCCTTTGCGGGCCGCAACCGGATCGTCGATTTCGTCATGGCCAATGTGGTGCGCTCGGGGCTGGAACGCCTGGTGGTCGCCACGCAATTCGCCCCTGCGACGCTGCATCGTCACCTGCTTGAGCGCTGGGGCCGCCATTTCCCGGCCGGAGGGATCGAACTGAGCGACGGGCGCGGGCTTTATCGCGGCATGGCCGACGCCGTGCGCTGCAACTGGTCCCGGATCGAGGCCTGCGGGCCGGACCACGTCCTGGTGCTGGCCGCCGATCATATCTATGACATGGACTATGGCGCGCTCGTGCAGGCCCACGAACGCTCGGGCGCCGCCGTCACCATCGCCGTCGACGTCGTTCCCCGACTCGACGCGCAGGGCTTTGGCGTGATGCAGGTCGATGACGGCGGGCGCGTCACCGCCTTCCTGGAAAAGCCTGCCGATCCGCCGGCCATGCCGGGTCAGTCCGACAGCGCGCTGGTGTCGATGGGGATCTATCTGTTCGACGCGGCCTGGTTGCGCGACCGCCTGAGCGGTCAGCCGGAGGCGCTGGATTTCGGCCACGATCTGATCCCCGAGGCCGTGGCCCGGGGCGAGGCCGCGGCCTTTCGCCTGCCCCCCGGCCCGTCGGGCGAAAGCTATTGGCGCGACGTGGGCACGCTGACGGCGCTGCGCTGCGCGCATCTGGATTTTCTGGACCGGGCACCCGCCCGGCTGCCGCAGGATGCGCCTCAGGCGGAATGGTCCCTGGGACGGGGCAGCATCATGATGCCCGGGGGCGTGGGTCCCCGCCTCGGCCCGGCTGGTCAACTGCATCGTCGCGCCCGGAACGCGCATCCCGCCGGGGCTGGTGGCGGGCGAGGACCCGGACGACGACCTGCCCTGGTTTCGCCGCGATGCACAGGGCACCACCCTTGTCACCCAGGCCATGCTGGACCGGCGCGAGGCGACGCGACGGCTGATGGCGCCGGTCGCCGTCCCGACCCGCCGCATCGTGGCTTGAACGGAGTGACAGGAATGCGCGACACCAACCGCCCCGCCGATTTCGATCTGGGCGCCGGCCGTTCCGATCTGCTGGGGGCCGAGTTCCTTGGCGAGGGCACGAACTTCGCCCTGTTCTCGGATCATGCGACCCGCGTCGAACTGTGCCTGTTCGACGAGACAGGCCAGCAGGAACTGCATCGCGTCGACCTGCCCGAGATGGAGGGCGGCGTCTGGTTCGGCTATCTGCCGGGCGTCATGCCGGGGCAGGTCTATGGCTATCGGGTGCATGGGCCCTATGCGCCCGAACAGGGCCACCGATTCAACCCGAACAAGCTGCTGCTGGACCCCTATGCCCGCGAATTGCGCGGCGCGATCCGCTGGGACGATGCGCTGCACGGCTATGTCGTGGGCCAGGACGACCTGAGCTTTGACGAACGCGACAGCGCGCCCTTCATGCCGAAAGGGGTGGTGGTCGATGCCGATTTCGACTGGGACAGCGACCGCGCGCTGCGCACGCCCTGGCAACAGGCCGTCATCTATGAAGCCCATGTCAAGGGGCTGACCCAACGCCTGTCCGCCGTCCCCGAGGCCGAGCGCGGCACGTTTCGCGGGCTGGCCAGCGATGCGGTGATCGACCACCTGCACCGGCTGGGCGTGACCACGCTGGAGCTGCTGCCGATCCACGCCTTTGCCAACGACCGCTATCTGGTCGAAAAGAACCTGTCGAACTACTGGGGTTATTCGACCCTGTCGTTCTTTGCGCCCCATGCCCCCTATCTGCAATCCGGCCAGATCCGCGAGATCAAGCAGGCGATCCGCCGCCTGCATGCCGCCGGGATCGAGGTGATCCTGGACGTGGTCTACAACCACACCTGCGAAGGCAACGAACTGGGCCAGACCCTGTCGTTCCGGGGCATCGACAACGCCTCGTACTATTTGCTCTCGCCCGACGATCCGCGCCACAGCTTCGACACCACCGGCACCGGCAACACGCTGAACGTGGCCCATCCGATGGTGTTGCGCATGGTCATGGACAGCCTGCGCTACTGGGTCCAGACCATGCATGTGGACGGGTTCCGCTTTGACCTGGCCTCGACGCTCGGGCGCGAGGCCGAGGGGTTCGAGCGCGACGGGTCGTTCTTCAACGCGATCCGGCAGGACCCGGTGCTGAACGGCATCAAGCTGATCGCCGAACCCTGGGACGTGGGCGACGGCGGCTATCAGGTGGGCGGCTATCGCTGGCCGTTCCGGGAATGGAACGACAAGTTCCGCGACGACGTGCGCGGATTCTGGCGGCGCGATCCGGGGTTGCTGCCGGCGCTGTCCGAGCGCCTGCTGGGTTCGCCCGTGCAGTTCAACCACAGCCACCGGCCCGCGACCTCCAGCGTGAACTTCGTCGCCGCACATGACGGCTTCACCCTGTGGGACACGGTCAGCTACAACGACAAGCACAACGAGGCCAATGGCGAGGACAACCGCGACGGCCACGACAACAATCTGTCCGACAACCTGGGGGCCGAGGGGCCCAGCGACGATCCCGGCATCCTGGCTGCGCGCCTGCGCCGGGTGCGGGCGATGCTGGCCACGATGCTTCTGTCCCAAGGCGTGCCGATGATCCTGGCGGGCGACGAACTGGGCCATTCCCAGCAGGGCAACAACAACGCCTATTGCCAGGACAACGAACTGTCCTGGATCGACTGGGACGCGGCCCGCCCCGAAATCCGCGATGCCGTGGCTGCCCTGACGGCCTTCCGCCAGGAAATCGGCCTAGCCCAGTCTCGCTTCGTTGCCGGAGAGGAAGGCCAGCCCACCGCCACCTGGCTGCACCCCGAGGGGCGCGAGATGACCGAAGGCGACTGGCAGGACGCCGAACTGCGCTGCATGGGCCTGGTGTTCACTCCGCCGGGCGGCGTGCCTGTCCTGCTGCTGGTCAACGCGGGCGATGATACAAGCTTTACCCTGCCTTCCGGCGACTGGGTGCGGCGCATCGATACCGCGGCCCCCGACATCGCCTGCAACGACACGGTGCAGGGCACCATCCCCTTGCCTTGGCAGGGCGTCGTCGCCCTGACCGGCGCATCCGTTCCCTAACCCCGAGGAGGAGAGACCATGGATCAGGAAGAAGACAGGATCCGCCAGCGCGCCCATCAGCTTTGGGAAGAGGAGGGGCGCCCCGAGGGCCGCGCCGAGGAGCATTGGAGCCGCGCCCGACAGGAGTTGCAGGGCGGGTCGGACCCGGCGCAATCCGACAGCACCGCCGAGGATCCGGCCGCTGCCGCATCGGCCGCCGCCGTCAGCGGCATCGACCTTGCCAGCGGCTCCGAACCCTCGCCCGACGAGGTCGAGCAGTCGATGCTCAAGGGCGACGACGGCCCGACCCCCTATCTGAACGCCGAAACGGGTCGCGCCAAGCGCGGCTGAGTCGGAACAGGAGCAAAGCCATGCCCGCCAAATCCAAGGCCCAGCAAAAGGCCGCAGGGGCCGCCCTGTCGGCCAAGCGCGGGGACACGCCCAAAAGCGAACTGCGCTGCGCGTCCAGGGAAATGGAGAAGTCCATGACCGAGCAGGAGCTGAAGGACATGGCCCATACCAAGCGCGAGGGCAAGCCCGAGCACAAGGGCGACTGACCGCTCAGGTCGCGGGCGGCAGCGTCATCGTAACCCGGGGCGGGGTCGTCCCGGGTGGCGTGTTGCGGTCCACAATGTCCTGCAGGCGGTGGGTTTCGTGGATTGTCCGCCATCCGGGTTTCGAAAAGGTGGCCGACGTGAACACGCATTCCGCCATCAAGGGATTGGTCAGCGCCTGCGAAAATGCATCCAGAGCCACCATTCGCCCGATCAGCGGCGGCACCGCCGAGCGGGGCGAGATGTCCTCGGCGAACAGTCCCACCATGAACTCGACCTGATCCACGTCGCCGTAAAGCGCCTGAAGTGCCTCGATCCGGCGCGGATCCCCGGTGATCTGGTCGAACCGCCTGACCCGACCATAGCCAAAGGCCTGCCGGTAGTCGTTATACGAGGCCAGCCGCTGGTCTCGGGATTGCTGCAGGGTGCTCGCCTCGACGGGGATCAGGAAATCGGGCGTGTTGAACAGCCCGATCTGGCGGGCGCGCTGGTTGCTTGCCGCCTGCATCATTGCATTCAGCCCATGCTGCACCAGCGGCTGGTGATTGAACAGCAGGTCAGTTGCCGGGATCTCCTGACCGGCTATAGCAAAGCGGTCCGGCGTCAGGCTGTGCCAGCGATAAAGCATGTTGAATTCCAAAGGAATCCAGTTCTGCCGGTTCCAGTACTTGCGCCAGCAGACGGCCGGATCGGCGGTCAGCTGGAAATGATAGGGCGAGATATGGTTGATGTATTCCTCGATCACGATCTTGATCAGCAGGACGATGGTCACGTTGCGCGCGGTCTGGAACACGCGCTCGTCGTCCCAGCCGCTGTGGGCCGTCTCGATCACGCCGGCCAGACGGTTGTGTTCGCGCAGGAACAGCGTGTTCAGCATGGCGGTATAGGGCGTGCTGTTCGCCCGCTCGCCCGCGAAGGCGAACAGGGTTGCCTTGACCGCCTCGTCCCGGTCCGGTGGCGCCTTGGATCGCCATTCGTCCAGACGCAGCGGCTTGCGCAGCGCGGCGAATTCGGCGCGAGGGTTGCCGGCGTCGTCGTAATACCGGGGCGCGAAGTCCTCGCCGTTGATCCGCTCGACCTTCAGCCGGCCGCGGCGCCCCCGTTCCTCGGAGCGCAGGCGCACCGCATCGGTTTCGGCCCGCGTCAGGCCGTAAAGCGGATTCAGGTCGATCTGGTGGCTGCTGTGGGTGCGGCGCCGGTCCACCGCGTCCGTCATCAGGAAGCCGTCGGTGAACCATTGCGCAAAGGACATGAAAAGGACGCTGCTGTCCTCGGACGGGACGCCGCCGCCCGGATCGGTCCGAAACAGCGCGACCACGTCGTCAAGCGGCGGGTCCGTGCGCAGGGGAACCTGCGGCAGGTGGCGCTTGTACCAGCCAAGGTCGGTCAGCATTTCCCACGAGGTGTATTCGGCGCTGCAACTGGCCGCGCTGTCTGCGCGCGCGGTCATCGCGCCGAAGGCCATGGGGCGGGCGGGCGCACGGCGCACGGCCATGTCTACGATCTTGTCGTTGGCCAGGCGCCGCAGCGGCGGCACTGCCATGACGCCGCGCCACAGCGCCGGAAAATGGCTTAGCGCATAGGCTTGCAGGCGGTTGCCCCAGCCATCGGCCGAGGTGTCGCGCGGGGGGTGAGGCCGGGCGGTGGCGGTCATGACGCGGCCTTCCCGCTGCTGGCGGCGCGCAGCGCCTGGCTGGCCGGATAGACCACGCGCCGCACGGCGTTGATCTCTCCGAGGGGACGATGCGCCGCCAGGGCGTGCCAGGGCGAAAAGCGCAGGCCCTCGCCCCGGACGCGGCGTTCGGGCGTATCGAACTCCTGCGGCGGAATGGTCAGCGTGCCGACGGTCACGAAGGGGGTGTCCCATTCGACGGTCGGGTTCTCGATCACCGCCGCATCGGCGTCCTGGCGCAGTTGCACCTGAAGGTCATAGACCACCGGCGACGCCTCGGGCGCCAGCCGCGCCACCATCCGCTCGCGCAGGTAATCGGGCGTGGCGCCGGGGCTGTCGTCCGGGGCGGGCACGCGCGGCACCGCGCGATAGCGGCAGGCGGTGGCGGGGTCCGGTCCCAGCGCATAGGGCACCTGTCCCCAATAGGTCGCCGACAGCGGGTCGGCCTGGATGTGCTGCGCGAATGACGTCAGCACGGCAACATCCTCGGGGTGGGTCTGGTGAAGATAGGCCAGGAACTCCGCCTTCCTGTCGGCAGCGACCAGAGCCATGAAGCGGGCATAATCCGCCGCGTTGCGAATGAAGAACACCGGGTTGTCCACCAGGATGAAATCCTGTTCGCCCTCGGGCGCCTCGGGCATGGCCTTTTCGCCCGCAACGCCCAGCAGCTTGATCGCCATGCCATGCGCATCCGGCTTGCGGTCGTCCCTTTCCCTGCCGTTGGAAAGGCGCACCAGCGCGTCGAACCGGGCGGGCCGGGCGAACAGGCCCTGGTCCAGCGGCGGCGGCAGCGGCAGGACCTCGAACAGGGCGGCGACGCAGCCGTGCATCTTGGGATGCTGCCCGCGCAAATGCGGGGCCGTGGCTTGCATGATCTGGATCTGGATATCGGCGACGGTCTGGGCATCTTGCTGGATCACGGCGGGCCTCGTGCCTGGCGGGGGAAGGGTCAAAGGGTCTTGAGGTATTCCATCAGCATCTCGAACTCGGCCGCATGGGCGGGGTCGGACCAGTCGAGCCGGTGCAGGCGGCCGTCGATCATCAGGTCGGTGTCGTGGCCGCCGTTGCCCAGCCCGTCCCGCCCCGTGTCGTGGACCCACAGCGTCGGATGACGCGGCGCCAGCCGCTCGCGCTGGTCGGGCTGCCAGACCCAGCCCATGCCCGCGCCATCATAGGCGATGGCGCCGCGCAGGAAGCGCGCGGGCCTTGTCGCGGGCTGCAAAAGCTGCGCCAGCGTCGGGACCGATCCGTTGTGCAGATAGGGCGCGCGCAGCCAGATCCCGTCCAGCGGCGGGGCCAGGTAGCCCTGGTTCGCCGGCCGGACCGTGTCGCGCAGAACGCGGTAATCGGGCATGGCGCAGGGCGCCACGCGGCGGCCCAGCCGGTCCTGATAGTGGAAATCCGGGTCGTGGCAGGCGGCGCGGAACCCCTGCAACAGCACCTGGCTGGCGGCAGCGTTCAGCACGCGGGCGCGGTTCGCATCGGTGCCGATCTGGGGATAGCGGCTGTCGTTGCGCGGCCGGTGGCAGGTGCCGCAGTTCCGGGCAAAGATCGCCTCGCCCTGCGCAGCCTTGGGCAGGTCCACGTCAAAGGGCCAGGGCGGCGAGGGCAGGGTGGTCAGGTATTCCCCGGCCAGCGCGGCGTTCCACAGGTCCAGCCTGCCGGGCTTGCCGACGATGGGCAACTGGGCCGCGATGTTGCGCCAGAATCGGTCCAGCACGCTGCCGTCCCATTGCCCGGTCGTGCGGTCCGCCTGGTTCCAGACCGCCGGCATGTCCGTCACCGTGGCAAAGCGCGGCAGCGCTTCGGGCAGGGGGTCGGCCTGCAGGGCGTCAAGCCGGTCGGCCGCCTGCGCGGCCAGCAGGTCTGCCAGAAGATCGCCGCTGCCGTCCGACTGGCCGGCGCTTTCGCCGGCAAGGCCGGGCGAATCCGGGTGGCCATAGCTTGACCCCGCGCGTTGTTGCAGCGCGACGGCCGCCGCCCGAATCTCGCTGCCTTTGGCTAAGGCGGACAGGATCTGCGGGGCCGCGGCGGCAAAGATGGCGCGCTGCCCCGCGTCCACGGGGGCCACGCGGTCCTCGGGGATGCCGGGCAGTCCCCGGGCAAAGAAACCGGCGGGCTTGGCGGCGACCAGCGTCAGAAGCCGGCGGGTGGTCTCGCCCGGCTTGTCCCGGGTGCCGATCTGTTCGTCGGACAGATAGTCCTGGCGCAGCGCGCTGAAGGCGGCCCGCCACTTGCGCACGTCGAACCGGGTGTTCGGCGCGCCGTCATAGACGATGCGGCGGCCGTCGATCTCGGCCTCTCCGCTGTGGCAGGCGCCGCAGGCCAGCGTGACGAACAGCGGCTTTCCCTTTGCGCCATAGTCGATTTCGCCCAGGGGCCGCCCCTGGTCGTCCAGGGGGCGGCCGTCCCCCGCGACCCCCAGGCCGCGCGGCAGGATGCGGTCGGGAATGTCCGGGTCGGGAAACAGGCCGAAACCGGAAAAGAAGTCCTCGGGCCGGCCCCAGATTTCAGGGGCGAGGTCGGGCAGCACCTTCAGCAGGACCAGGGGAACGCCTTCGAACCCGTTCGCCGCATTGGCAAACCAGGCGCGTCCCACGGGGTCGGCGGCCCGCGCCTCGGCGATCCGCTGGTTGCAGGCGGCGCGGATCTGGGGCCAGCGCAGGTCGGGGTTGCGGGCCAGCGCATGGGCCAGTGCCTCGCGCGCCTCGCAAGGGGGGGTGTCGTTTTCGGGCTGGGCCGCCACCGGGCCAGCCAGCAGGACCGCGATGGCCAGGCCGGCCGCAAGGCAAGATGCTTTCCCCGTGCGCATGGAACCGTTCCGAACAAGGGTCAAATTGTCGGCCAGCCTGCCCGGCCGGCCGACGGATACTGAGTAAGGCTGGGAAGAAGCGTAACCGTTGAAGAAGGATCGGCAAAGCACTTGCTGAATGAAATCGGGCCGTGACCATACCCTAGCGCGGCCGTCCCCTGTCCCGCATCACCAGTTCGGGGGATTTTTGCTCTGCAACGGGCGCCGACGCTTTTCTTTTGCAAGGACCGCGAACTGGACTACCATAGGGGGCCGGGCGGATAGGGATCGGCGATGCAAGAGCCCGACGAACAGGTCATCCTGGACATCTACGACACCGTGCTGGACGCCGGTCGGTGGCCTGGGGTGCTTGACCGGATCGCGCGGGCCGTGGGCGCGCGGGGCTGCATCATCTTTGAACTGGACGAGGCCGATCCGCGCGCACGTCAACTGCGGGCGCCCCATTTCTCGGCCGCCTACGACCCGGTGCTGGTCGATGGCTACATCCATCGCTTTGCCGAGGAGGAGTTCGCCGACCAGGAGATCATCGCCCGCCATTCCGCGCGCGGCGACCGGATCGAGATCGTGGGCGACGATGTCCTGGCGCCCGAGCACAGCGCCCTGGCCCTGCGACCCAATGCGCAAGAGATGGCCCGGCACGGCGTCCATTACCGGGCCGGCGCCGTCCTGAACAAGGACGACCTGTCGCGCGACCGCTTCTCGGTCCAGTTCTCGCGCCGGCACGGGCCGATGAGCGGGGCCGAGCGCGCGGCCCTGGCCACGATCCTGCCCCATGTCGCCAAGGCCCTGCACCTGGGCCGTCCGCTGCGTCAGTTGAGCACCGCCTATGCGGGCCTGGCCGAAGCCATGGACCGGCTGCGCATCGGCGTCTGCCTGATCCGAGGCGATCGCCAGATCATCTGCGAGAACGTCGAATTCGCCCGCCAGCGCGAAGCGGCGGGGGTGTTCTTTCGCGATGGGGCGGGGCGGCTGGAGATGCGGGCCGCGCCCGACCGGCAATGGCTGCACGCGATGACGGCGGATGCGCGCGACCACGGCCGCTGCGGCGCCCGGCCCCGGAAAGAGGCGCTTGGCGGGCGTCAGGCCAGTTGCGGGCGGCTTGCGGTGGAAATCTCTCCGCTGACTTCGGCCGATGCCTTTGGCGAGCGGCGGCTGGACGGCTATGCGATCTACAGCCTGGATACCGGGCGGGAGCTGCCGCTGGACCTGGACCTGCTGGCCAAGGTGCTGACGCTGACGCAATCGGAAACCCGACTGGTCGGGCTGCTGGCCGAGGGGCTGACCAACCGCCAGATCTCGGACCGGCGCAACCGCTCGGTCGAGACGATCAATTCGCAGGTCAAGTCGCTGCTCGCCAAGGCCGATTGCGCGAATCGGACGCAGCTGATCCGGCTGGCGTCCAGCATCGGCGCCAGCTTTGTGATGGACCCGCTGGACTAGGCCGCCGCCGCGATCCGCATGGCCTGGCCGTCGATCTGCCGGGGCGACAGCACGCCGCGGTCTGCAAGCGTGCGCGATTCCGCTGCGGCCTCGACGATCTGGTAGCAGGCCGCGAGCACATCGTCGAAGGCACGCGACGCATCGGCCCCCAGCTGTTCGCGGATCAGGTCGGACGCCTCGGCCGAGGCGCCCCCCAGGTCGTGCAGCGCATTGCGCAGGTCTGCGATCAGGTCGTTCGGAATTCTTGCCATGCTGAGCCCCCATTCTGTTTGCGACAGAACACCAGGATGCCCGGCGGGGTTCACCGCTCGCAATTATTTCAACGCGGGCGCCCGCACCGCTCCGAAACGGCGGAAGATCCCGGCCATGGCGAAGCCTGCGAGGACCGTGGCAAGCCCGCCTTGCAGATGCGCGCCGAAGCCATGCCCAGCGGTGCCCGCCTCGGCCGCCAGCAGGAAGCACATGTTGGCGTCCAGTCCCAGCGGGGCGGTGCGGGGATGGCTGCGCAGGCTGGCGCCCGCCGCGATGAAGGGCAGCGCCAGCCACAGCGCGGTTCCCGCCGGATCGGGCAGCGCCATGTCAAGCGCCCGATAGGCCAGCGCGGCCAGCACCCCCACGGCGGCCCCGGGCGGCATATAGGCCAGGATCGGCGCGGGGTTGCGCGAGGTTCCCAGAATCAGGCTGAAGATCGTCAGGGACAGGGCTGCCGCGATCCCCGCAGGTCCGCCCACCGCATGCAGGATCGCCCCGCCCGCCAAGGCGGCCGCTGCGGCGATCAGCCCCTGGCGGATCACATCGCCCAGCGGCGGGACGGTGCGCGGCGGCAGCGGGCCGCTGCGATGGGGGGTGAACAGGAAGGTGATGACCGTCACCGCGACGACACCGATCAGCGTGCACCAGATCCGGTCCAGCGCCAGATGGGCCGCATCGACCGGATGATCCATCGCCGGCACCACCAGCACCACCGCCAGCGTGATCGCGGCCAGGATCACGCCATAGCTGTAGACCGTGCCGATCCAGAAGGCGACCGAGGCCCCGAGCCCGACCCCCAGCGCAAGGACCGCGACCCGGGCCGCGTCGCCCGGCACCGACATCAGCACAAGCCAGCCGATCCATGCGCCGAATGCCGTTCCCAAAACCCGCAGCACGGCGCGCAGCAGCAGGTCCTGCCGGTTCGGCTGGGCCACGACCCAGACCGGCATGGCCGCCCAGAACGGGTTCTGCAGCCCAAGCTGCACCGCAAGGATCAACGAGATCGCCGCGGCCGCGAAAAGCTGCAGGGCCCGCGCGGTCCAGGGAGAGGATGGGTTCATGGCCGGCCCGATGGCAAGGATTTGGCTGGGTTCTGCGCCAGCAGGCCCCGGAATGCAATCGCGCTGCCCCGCGTTTCAGCCGAAATGCGCCGCCATCCGGTCCGGCGGGACGCCGTTCGCGATCAGCGCCGCCAGCAGGATGCGGGCCTGTCCGGGGCGCAGGATGCGGGCGTGAATGGCCCCGGCCCGCATCAGGTCGTGGCCGCCGCCGCCGCCGCCATAGGCAGGGGTCAGAACCCCCTCCGGCACCCGGCTGGAGACGACCACGGGCACGCCGGCCGCATGGGCGCGGGCGACCGCCTCGGCCACGGGGGCCGAGGCATTGCCCGATCCCAGCGCGACAAGCACGATCCCTTGCGCCCCGGCGGCCAGGCTGGCGTCCAGATGCAGCGCGTCCGCGCCGGGATGGATCGCGACCAGATCGACGCGCTGCGGCCCCAGCGACGCGGGCAGGTGCGGCACCGGATGGTCGCCCGGCACCGCCAGGCGAAAGGCGTCGGCCCGGTCGGACGCGGCCTTGTAAAGCCCCCAGACCGGCAACAGCCGGCCGCCGAAGGCCAGCCGCACGCCCGCCGGCCCCGCCAGCACCGCGCGCAGGGCATCGGCCAGGTTGCCGGGCCCGTCGGGCCGGTCGCTGTCGGCGGAAAACTGCGCCCCGGTCAGCACGACCGGGCCGCGCGCACCATGCTGCAGGGCGATCAGCAGCGCGGTTTCCTCCATCGCGTCGGTGCCGTGCAGGACCACGACGCCCGCGACCGCAGGATCGGCCAGGGCCGCGCCCACCGCGTCGCTGATCGCCTGCATGTCGGCCAGCGTCAGGGCAGAGCTGTCCTTGGCGGGCAGTTCCACCGCGCGCAGGCGCAGGTCCAGGGGTGGCAGCAGGTCCAGCAGGTCCTGCCCGCGCAGCACGGGTTGGGCGGCCCCGCTTGCGTCCTTGCGGCTGGCGATGGTGCCCCCGGTCGCTATGACCGCGACCAGGGGCTTGCCGGCATCTGCGGTCACTGGCCCGCCTCGCTTGCGGCGGCGATGGCCGCGATGCGGCCCCGCGCCAGATGCCAGCCCAGGATCAGCGCCGGCACGATCACCAGAAGCGAGGCGACGGTCCAGGTTCCGACCGGATAGTCGAAGGCCATCAGCACCACGACTCCCAGCAGGAAGGCCAGCGTCAGGATGCCGGTGAAGGGCGCGCCGAACATGCGGAACTCGGGGCGCTGGATCAGGCCCTGGCGCGACAGGTGCCACAACTTCAGCTGGCACAGGACGATGGTGCCCCAGGCGCAGATCAGGCCAAGCGCGGCCACGTTGATCGCGATCTCGAAGGCATCCGAGGGCATGAAGGCGTTCAGCACCACCCCCAGCACGGTGACGGCCGCCGTGACGCCGATCCCCATATAGGGCACGCCCGCCTTGTTCATCCGCGCCAGCGCCGCCGGGGCCGAGCCCGAGATCGCCATGGAATGCAGGATGCGGCCCGTCGAATAAAGCCCCGCGTTCAGCGACGACAGCACGGCGGTCAGCACGACCAGGTTCATCACGATATCCGCGCCCTCGACGCCGATGGCGCCGAAGAAGGTGACGAAGGGGCTCTCGCCCGCCTTGTAGGCGGTATAAGGCAGCAGCAGCGACAGCAGCAGGACCGAGCCGACATAGAACACCACCAGCCGCAGCACGACGGTGCGGATGGCGCGCGGCATGACCTTGCGCGGGTCTTCGGTCTCGCCCGCGGCGGTGCCGATCAGCTCGATCGAGGCATAGGCAAAGACCACCCCCTGCGTCAGCACCAGCGCCGGCAGGATGCCATGCGGGAACAGGCCGCCGCCTTCGGAAATCAGGTGGATGCCGGGGGTGTGGCCGGCGATGGGCGTGCCGGTCGCGACGAACCAGATGCCGACCAGCAGAAAGCCCACCAGCGCCAGCACCTTGATCAGGCTGAACCAGAATTCAAGCTCGCCAAAGACCTTGACCGACAGCATGTTCATCGCCAGCACGACGACCAGTGCGCCCAGGGCGAACATCCACTGGTCGACGCCCGCGAGCCAGGGCACATAGGCCTTGAAGAAGTTCATGTAGACCGCCACCGCCGTCACATCGGCGACCGAGGTCATGGCCCAGTTGATCCAGTACATCCAGCCCGCCGCGAAGGCGAGCTTTTCGCCATAGAATTCCCTGGCATAGCTGACGAATGACCCCGAACTGGGCCGATGCATGATCAGCTCGCCCAGGGCGCGCAGGACCAGAAAGCCGAAAAAGCCGCAAAGCGCATAGACCAGAACCAGCGAGGGCCCGGCGACGGCCAGCCGCCCGCCCGCGCCCAGGAAAAGCCCGGTGCCGATCGCGCCGCCGATGGCGATCATCTGGATCTGGCGCGGCTTGAGTTCCTTGTGAAAGCCCGCCTCCTCGGCGGCAAAGACATGCCCTTCGGCGGATGTCGAATGATGGTGCTGCAAGATGATCTCCGTCCCCTTGACGATCCCGGCTCTTGGGCCTCCTCGCCCGCAAGCTGCTAAGCTGTATGACAGATCGGGCGGATAGGGTGCGGAATGCCCCGGCGTCAAGGAAAAAACGCCCCCTCCGGCCGGACCGAGGGGGCGCGATTTTCGGCGTTTTTCCAGAAGTCCGGGGCAAGCGGTTGCGCCGGAAGGGAAAAGCGGCGGGCCCTACACCCGCTCCAGTGCCACGGCGATGCCCTGGCCGACGCCGATGCACATGGTCGAGAGCGACCGCTTGCCGCCGGTCCGCGCCAGTTCCAGCGCCGCCGTGCCGGTGATGCGGGCGCCGGACATGCCCAAGGGATGCCCCAGAGCGATGGCGCCGCCGTTCGGATTGACGCGCGGGTCGTCGTCGGCGATGCCCAGTTGGCGCAGCGTGGCCAGACCCTGGGCGGCAAAGGCCTCATTGAGTTCGATCACGTCGAAATCGGCGGCAGTCAGGCCCAGCCGGTCCATCAGCTTCTGGCTTGCCGGCGCCGGACCGATGCCCATGATGCGCGGGGCCACCCCGGCCGTCGCCCCGCCCAGAATGCGGGCGATGGGGGTCAGGCCGTGCCGTTTCGCCGCCGCCTCGGTCGCCAGGATCAGCGCCGCCGCCCCGTCGTTCACGCCCGAGGCATTGCCGGCGGTGACCGAGCCGCCCTCGAACAGCGGCTTCAGCTTGGCCAGCGCCTCGGGCGTGGTGGCCCGGGGATGTTCGTCGGTGTCCACGACGACCGGCTCGCCCTTGCGCTGGGGGATCGTGACCGGGGTGATCTCCTGCGCCAGCCGGCCATTGGCGATGGCGGCCGCCGCCTTGGCCTGGCTGGCCAGCGCCATCGCGTCCTGCGCCTCACGCGAGATGCCATAGTCGTCGGCGACGTTCTGGCCGGTCTGCGGCATGGAATCGACGCCGTACTGCTTTTTCATAGCCGGGTTGACGAAGCGCCAGCCGATGGTGGTGTCGTGGATCTCGGCATGGCGCGAGAAGGCGGTTTCCGCCTTGGGCAGCACGAAGGGCGCGCGTGACATCGACTCGACGCCGCCGGCGATCATCAGATCGGCCTCTCCGGCGGCGATCTGGCGGGCGGCTGTCAGCACCGCGTCCATTCCCGAGCCGCAGAGCCGGTTGATCGTGGTCCCCGTCACCTCGATCGGCAGGCCCGCCAGCAGCAGCGACATGCGGGCGACGTTGCGGTTGTCCTCGCCCGCCTGGTTGGCGCAGCCATAGACCACGTCGCCGACAGCCTGCCAGTCGAGGTTCGCGTGCCGCGCCATCAGCGCGCGCAAGGGGATCGCGCCCAGGTCGTCGGCCCGCACCGAGGCCAATGCGCCGCCAAAGCGTCCGATTGGGGTTCGGATATAGTCGCAGATGAAAACGTCGGTCATGTCACAGCTCCGGCACGGTCAGCTCGGCGACGGCGCCGTCCACATGCAGCGTGGCGCCGGTCAGGGATTGCAACTCGTCCATCGAGATCGAGGACAGCTTCTCGCGCAGCACGAAATGGCCGTCCTGAACATCGACGACAGCCAGCGAGGTATAGACCCGCGTCACGCAGCCGACGCCGGTCAGGGGCAGGGTGCAGGCGTCCAGAAGCTTTGGCTTGCCGTCCTTGGTCACATGTTCGGTGATGACGGCGACGCGCTTGGCGCCGTGAACCAGGTCCATCGCGCCGCCGACCGCCGGGACGCCCTTGGGCCCGGTCGACCAGTTCGCCAGGTCGCCGTTCTGCGCGACCTGATAGGCGCCCAGGATTGCCACGTCCAGATGGCCGCCGCGCACCATGGCAAAGCTGTCGGCATGGTGGAAGAAGGCGGTCCCCGGCTTGATCGTCACGGCCTTCTTGCCGGCGTTGATCAGGTCCCAGTCCTCATCCCCCGGGGCTGGTGCTTCGCCAAAGCCCAGGATGCCGTTTTCGGTGTGAAAGATCGCCTGCCGGCCGGGCGGCTGGAATTTCGCCACCATCTCGGGAAAGCCGATGCCCAGGTTCACATAGGCGCCATCCTGGATGTCCTGCGCCGCGCGCCAGGCAATCTGGGTCGAGGTCAGTTTCTGAGTCATGCTGCGGTCTCCGGATAGACGGCATTGGCGCGGTTCAGGTCCTCTTCCTGCGCCGGGTTTTCGACCTCGACCAGGCCCTGGACAAAGATGCCGGGGGTGACGACGGCCTCGGGGTCGATGGCGCCGGGCTGGACCAGTTCGCGCACCTGCACGATGGTGGTCGCGGTGGCCAAGGCCATCAGCGGGCCGAAGTTGCGCGCCGCCATGCGAAAGGTCAGGTTGCCGAGGGTGTCGCCGCGCTCGGCCTTGATCAGGGCGACATCGGCCTTGAGCCAGCGTTCCCGGACATAGGGGCGGCCGTCGAATTCCTCGACCGGCTTGCCCTTGGCCAGATCGGTGCCATAGCTGGTCGGGGTGTAGAAGGCCGGGATGCCCGCGCCGCCGGCCCGGATGCGTTCGGCCAGCGTGCCCTGCGGGACCAGCTCGAGCTCGATCTTTCCGGCCAGGTAAAGTTCGGTAAAGACGCGCGGATCGGCGGACCGCGGGAAGGAACAGATCAGCTTGGCGACCATGCCCTGTTCGATCAGCGCGGCCAAGCCGACGTGGCCATTGCCCGCATTGTTGTTCACGACCGTCAGGTTCTTCGGATGCCCGGTGGCGAGGAAGCGGTCGATCAGGGCGTGGATCAGTTCGATCGGCGCGCCCGAGCCGCCGAACCCGCCGATCATCACGGTCATCCCGTCTTCGATCCCGGCCACCGCCGCGGCCAGATCGGGAAGCGTCTTGTCCATGCTCATCCTCCGTGAATGGGACAGCTTGCGGGTGCCGGGCTACACCCAGCCACGGGCTTCCGTAAACCGGGATTGTGCGATATGATAGATTTGTTCGCATATCGCACATGGCTGGCCGGGGATCATGAGTTTCAACGAGCGCGACATGATGGGCGGGCTGGCCAAGGGCTTGCGGGTGATCGAGACCTTCACCGCCGACTGCCCACGCCAGTCCATCGGCGCGGTTTCGGCCGCTTCGGGGCTGGACCGGGCGACGGCGCGGCGCTGCTTGCTGACGCTGGCCCATCACGGCTATGCGGATTACGACGGCAAGTTCTTTACCCTGACGCCGCGCATCCTGCGGCTGGGGACGGCCTGCCTTGCGACCATGCCGCTGCCGCAGATCGTCCAGCCCTGGCTGGACCGCCTGTCCGAAGAGATCGGGGAAAGCAGCTCCGTCTCGATCCTTGACGGGGCCGAGATCGTCTATGTGGCGCGCGCGGCGCAGCAGAAGGTCATGTCGATTTCGCTGATGGCAGGGTCGCGTCTGCCAGCCTATTGCACCTCGATGGGCCGCGTCCTGCTGGCGGCCTTGCCCGAGCCCGATCTGCTGGCCTTGCTGGCCGGCGCGCCCTTTCCCGCGCGCACGCCCCATACCCTGACCAATGCCGAGGCCCTGTTCGACGAGATTGCCCGTGTCCGTCGCGATGGCCACGCCATCATCGACCAGGAGGTCGAGATCGGCCTGCGCTCCATTGCGGTGCCGCTTCTGAACGCACGCGGCAGGGTGGTCGCCGCGCTGAACATCGGCCTTGCCGCCGCCCATGCCACGGTCGAGGAACTGCCCGTCCGCTTCCTGCCCCACCTGCAGCGCATCCAGGGCGAGCTGCGCGGGCTGCTGCGTTAGGTCGGGGCATCTGGGTGCGCGGCAGCTTGGCGGTCGTGATGCCAACAATTCATGCCGAAGTGATTCGAAGTAGCCCGTAAAGCATGCGTTCAGATTGCTGACCACACATGCTGCACAGGGGAATATTCAGCGAGCAAGACGATATCTAGAGCGTTGTAGAGAACGAAAAATTAAATTTGCCTAATATGCATGATTGCGATGCGGCAAGGCAACGGCAGTGACCTCTTATTTGATTTGCCTGCCTTTCAAGCACTAATATGGCTACCGAATACTCAACCGATGCGTTAATGTGCATCAAGATAACAGCCGAGGAGTCTGGCCGCGGTGGTCGATCCACCTTTGACTTTGATTGCGTAGTGTAAATAGACAAAATAAAGAACAGCGCAGATGCGCGTGGGGCAACCTCGAGAGCCTCGTCTCGGCTCAATCGAGTGACGCTAAAAGCGACGGCGGCTTTGGCGCCAGTGTCAAAAACTTACCAGAGAAGATCTGAAACATGAAAATCGCGACGAATACGCCTTTATCCTTTCCGTTGAAAGATGGATACGAGTTTTTTCCCTTGGGGGATGCGGTCTCTAACGCGGACATGATCGTACTCATGCTGCAAAAGAATTGGGGAGGAAAGAACGTCGACCAAATCAAGGCCATGACTCGCTGGATATCGATGTATCCAAAAGACGTCCCTTGCTATATTATTGGTTGCGAAACTACGATACCTGGAAAGGAGTTAGAGCGTTATCTGCACAGGGAGCGCGAGGATGCAGTTCGTGGCCTATGTGATGAGGTGCTGTCAAGGTCGAACTCCATCGGCGTCCGCGGTGAGATCACCTATCGATACCTAACTGAAATTTTGGAGTATAATCAAGATCAAGTGGATCTGATCTACACTTCCGATTCAAAGGAATCGGCAGAGAGAATCAGGGACTTCCTCAGGAAGAACGGATGCAAGCTCCAGTCGTATATTTCCAGCATGGCTGCATTTCAAGCTGCACCCAGAAAGTTTGCGTATGAGCGGAATCCAGAATTTCAGAAAGAAATCATTATCAACCCTCCTTATGTCACCAAATCAGATACCGGTGTGCGGTTAAATGCCGATGTGGAGATTGACGGACAAGTAAAAACTCTCTGGTGCGAAACTGACGAGGCATATCGCCAATATCTCCTTTCGGAGCGCGTCGACGCCTTTCTGTGTGTCATGGTTCCACTCGCCATGCGAAGTGGCCGGGATATTATTTGCCGGGCACCCGTGACCGAACAGTTCTTGCACAATCTTACGGAAATTCTTATTCCACAACTTAGTGCTCATGATCCAAGGCTTCACAGAACCACAATCGTTGCTGCCGGCGATGCTTCTGCCCTTATCGCTGGCAATGCGGTTGCGACTGGAATGTCTTGCGGTGTTGACAGTTTTTACACGGCCAGTCTTTATAAGTCCTCACCTCTCAAGTCAATGAACCTGACGCATCTTTATGTCGGAAACTATCTTTATGGCAATAAGGGAGAGATATATGACCGTGCGGAACTTGTCGCACAAGACATGGGGATTCCGCTAGTCCGGACGTCGACTAACATCAATCACGAACTTTCCCTGCCTCATTTGCCGACGCATTTTTTCAAGACGATGTTCGGCGTGCTGTCCCTAAGAAAACTGTTTAGGGTCTATTATTACTCCACTACTGAAGACTTCAGCCACTTCAACCTGATCGCAAACGGTACTGCAGACACAAGTCACATCGAGTTGTTACTGCTCTACACCTTCACCTGCTCTGATCTTCAAATCATTACAGGCGGAGTGAAAAGCGAGCGTGCTGAGAAAACTCGGGAGCTATGCAAGTTTGACACTGCAACCAAGTTCCTGAACGTCTGCTTGAACCCATTCGGAAGTATGAACTGCGGCAAATGCGGCAAGTGTAGGCGAACGTTGCTGACGTTGGATATGCTCGATTCTCTTGATCGTTTTCGGGATGTGTTCCCGATTGATGAATACAGAGAGGCTCGCTTCGAAAGCCTCGTTTACTTGTTCTCTCACAAAAGATCGAGCTATTTGGCAGGAGTGTTCCAGCACTTCATGGAAACTGAGCCCCTGCTGATGAAGAAGGCGGAAAAGGAGTTTATGCGCAGATCTGGCAAGGAAAAGGTTCCTGTCCTCCAGAGCGATGGCATTGACGCATAGGGTAATTCTGCTACCTGAGGTCCCGCTGGCGCGGGGCCTTTAATTATGTGACCTTGATGGCGGAACGGCAGGATGGTGGCGGTTCGGCGGCGTCGTCAAATTGAGCTGTTGGTGAGCGTATTCTTCCGGAGCAGGTCATTGCACTGCACCTCACGTCACCGAAGTGCCTCCATCAGTTCAAAAGCGTTCTGCGTGGCCGCGCCGTAGGTGGTGTTGTCATAGACCGTCCAGACATCGATACCGCGCTGAACGAGGGAGGCGACGCGCTCTGCTTGGGCTTCGATGGCGTCCTGTCCATAGGTTGATTCATACATCCGCGGTGATCCGTGCAGTCGGAAATAGACGAGCCCGCTCCAGCCACCGGGCTGCGCGGCAGCTGGCGGTTTTGCCGGGTCCGCGGCCACCCGCGACACCCGCCGTCGCTCCAGCATGTGGTCGATGTCCGGCTGGAACCAGCTGGCATGTCTCGGCTCCAGCACGATGGGCCCGGTGATTGCGGTCTGCAGCTCGTCAAAGAAACGTTCCGCGCGCTCGCCGGGATAGGCGAAGCTCGGGGGAAGCTGAACCAGGATCGGACCGCGTTTGTCGCCCAGGCCGCCCGTTTCCTCGGCGAAGCGCTCGACCAGCGCCGTGCAGTCCTCCAGCCGGCGCTCATGCGTGATGGCTTTCGGCAGCTTGACCGAGAAGCGGAACCCGGGTGGCACGCTTGCCGCCCAGCGTTCGTATGTCGCGCGCCGGTGCGGCCGGTAGAAGCTGCTGTTGATCTCGACGGCCGAAAGGCATGCGCCGTAGCGTTCGAGATGCGTGCCTTCCGACGGAAACCGCCCGGCAAGCGCGGAGGGTATGGACCAGCCGGCGACACCGACACGAATGGACATGAGCGGTTCTTCCTGTACGTGGGCGACAATGAAGCGCGGTACTCTGGCCTGCTGCCGGTTCGGCAGGCTAGCATGGCGCTGGCCCGGAACTCCATCGGATTGACACAGCCAGCCTGGCCGCGCGCCCACCGGGACAAGCCAAGACGCCCTTGCCACCGACATTCCTGTTTTCGCGAGCCCGCAAGCGGCGGTAGAACGGTTGCGGGCGCTGTTGGGACAGGGGGGCGGATCATGCTGATCGGGGTCATTGCGGACGATTTCACGGGGGCCAGCGACATCGCGAACACGCTGGCGCGGGGCCATGGCGCGAGCCCCGGGCTGCATGTGGTGCAATACCTGGGCGTGCCGGACCGGCCCGCCGAGCCCTCGGTGCAGGCCGGGGTGGTGGCGCTGAAAAGCCGCTCCATCCCGGCGGACCGGGCGGTGGCGCAGTCGCTGGCGGCGCTCGACTGGCTGCTGGCGCAGGGCTGCAAGCAGGTGGTGTTCAAATACTGCTCGACCTTCGATTCGACGCCGCAGGGCAACATCGGCCCGGTGGCGATGGCCCTGGCCGACCGGCTGGGCGCGCGCGGCGTGGTGGTCTGCCCGGCCTTTCCGACCATGGGGCGCACGATCTATCAGGGCCACCTGTTCGTCGGCGACCGGCTGCTGTCGGAAAGCGGCATGCAGGACCACCCGCTGACGCCCATGACCGACCCCGACCTGCGCCGCTGGCTGGGCCGGCAGGGCACGGGGCCGGTCGGGCTGGTGCCGCTCTGCGTGGTCCGGCAGGGCGCGGCGGCGATCCGGGCGGCGCTGGAGGCAAGCGATGCCACGCTGGTCGTCACCGATGCGACTTCGGACGAGGACCTGATGGCGATCGGCGCCGCGCTCGCAGGGGCGCGGCTGGTCACGGGCGGCTCGGGCATCGCGCTGGGGCTGGCGCAGAACCTGGACGTGGCGGGACCGGGGGTCGCGGCGCCGCGGCGCACCGCGCCGGGGCCGGGGGTGGTGCTGGCGGGCAGCTGCTCGGGCATGACCCGGCGCCAGATCGAGCATCATCGCGCGGCCCATCCGGTGATCGAGATCGACGTGCCTGCCGTCATGGCCGGGACGCTGACGCCAGAGGCGGTGGCGCGGCAGCTGCTGGCGCTGGTGGCGCAGGCGCCGCTGGCGTTCTCCTCGGGCAGCCCCGAGCAGGTGGCGCGGATGCAGGCCGAGTACGGGCGCGAGGCGGTGGCGGCGCGGCTCGAGGGGTTCTTCGGCGACCTGGCCCGCGCGCTGGTCGCGGCCGGCGTGACCCGGCTGGTGGTCGCGGGGGGCGAGACCTCGGGCGCGGTCGTCTCGGCGCTCGCCCCCGGCGCGCTGGAGGTGGGGGCCGAGATCGACCCGGGCGTGCCGGTGCTGCGCGCGGCATCCGGCCTTGCGCTGGCGCTGAAATCGGGCAACTTCGGGGCCGAGGATTTCCTGGCGCGCGCGCTGGACGGGATGGAGGACCGGCCATGACCGAGGACGAGTTGCGCGCCGAACTGGTGCGGCTGGCGGCCTCGCTGTTCCAGCGCGGCTTTTCGGTCGGCACGGCCGGCAACATCAGCGTGGCGCTGCCGGACGGCTGGCTGATGACGCCGACGAACTCCAGCCTGGGCCACCTGGACGCCGGGCGCATTTCGAAGCTGGACCGCGACTGGTCCCATGTCGGCGGCGACAGGCCCTCGAAAGAGGTGTTCCTGCACCGCGCCTTTTACGAGACGCGGCCCGGCACCGGGGCGGTGGTGCACCTGCATTCGACCCATGCGACGGCGCTGTCCTGCCTTGTCGCCCAGGACCCCGAGGACTGCGTTCCGCCCCTGACCCCCTATGTGGTCATGCGCGTGGGCCGGGTGCCGCTGCTGGACTACGTGCCGCCGGGCGACCCGGCGATGGGGGACCTGATCCGGGCGCGTGGGGGGCGGAATGCCGCCGTCCTGCTGGCCAACCACGGCCCGGTGGTGGCGGGCCGCGACCTGGCCTCGGCCGTCCACGCCGCCGAGGAACTCGAGGAAACGGCGCGCCTGGCGATCCTGCTGCGCGGACTGCCCGTCCGCCTGCTCTTGCCCGACCAGGTGGCAGTGCTGGAACGACGCTTCGGCGGGGTATCGCGGTAAAAGCGCCGTGGGCCTCCGGCGCATGCATGCGGCAGGTTTGGGCTTAGCCTGTGTGGAAACTCGCCGCATCGGGAGGGGGTGGTTCTTCGGACTGGGCGCAGCACTTCACGAGCGCGGCCAGAAAAGAGGCGAGCTTTCCTTCCTTTTCATGCCCGCATCGCGGTCATCAAGTTCCGGATGCCGATCAAGGCCACCATTCGCTTGATGTTGTAGGCCAGCACGTTCAGCGCCATTTCCGTCTTCACGTTGGGCAGCCGTCTGGTCAGAAAATGGGTCGCCCCCATCCATGCCTTGATCGTGCCGAACGGGTGCTCGACGGTGGATCGGCGCGCCGTCATCGGCTCTGATGCACCCCGCAACCTGATCTGCGCTTCTTCGATCAGGTGCTCATGCTCCCATCGCGTAATCCGGCGTTCTTTGCCGGTCGTGCAGCGGGACTTGATGGGGCAGCTGCCACATTCGCCGGTCCAGTAGCGCCGCAGCTGGAGGCCGTCTTCCTCGGCAGTATAGCGATAGCTCAGCGCCTCGCCAGCAGGGCAGCGATAAACATCCGCGTCTGGTTCGTAAGCGAAGTCGGCCTTCACATACATGCCTTTGCCGCGATTGCCCGAGGTCTCAGGGCGCGGCACGGTTGTGATGGATGGCTGCGTCAAAGCAGGTCAGGATCTCGCGGCTGCTGAAGTAGCCCTTGTCGGCCAGAACATGCAGCTCGTCGCGGGCCAACACCTCTTTGGCCGCTGTGGTCATTGGTGCCAGAAGATCACGATCATGCACCTGGTTGGTGACGTCATGGGCCACGATCAGGTGAGTTTCTGCGTCCACCGCCGTCTGCACATTGTAGCCGACCATTCCGCTGTTGCGGGCGCTGGTGGCCATGGCGCGGGCATCAGGATCAGTCAACGAGATCTGACCGTCAGGTGCGTCGGCCAAGGCTTTGTCCATTGCCTTCAGCCGCTCGATTTCCTGTTTGATGCGTCCATATAGCCCGTCATGCGCAGGAACACCTCATTGGCGCTCAGCATCGTGCCGGCATGGTCGAAGAAGATCACGCCCAAGGCCTCGGTTTCCAGCACGCGTTGAAGGCGCTGCTCGCTTTGCCGCAGGGCGGCCTCGGCGCTGGAGATGGCAGTCAGGTCGGTGAAGGTGACGACGGCGCCGCTGATATAGTTGTCCACGCTGCGATAAGGCAGTACGCGGGCCGCGTACTGGCGGTCGCCGGAATGCGCGCTGACCTGCCGTTCCGCCGGGGCAAGCGATTTCAGGACGCGGCGGATGTCGTCAGGCAGTTCCGGATAGGCCACCCGAGAGACGACATGATCCAGCGGACGCCCGACATCGGTGTCCAACAGATGGAATATCTCGGTCGCCGCAGGGGTGAAGTTGCGGACCCGCAGATCGTTGTCCAGAAACACCGTGGCGATCTGCGTGGCTTCCAGCAGGTTCTTCAGGTCGGAATTGGCCCGGTCGAGTTCGGAGACGCGGTGGGTCAGCTCTCCGTTGACGGTCTGCAATTCCTCGTTGACCGATTGCAGTTCCTCCTTCGAGGTTTCCAGCTCTTCGTTGGCGGATTGCAGCTCCTCATTGATGGACTGGGTATTCCTCGTTCGAGGACTTCAGCTCTTCGCTGGTGGATTCAAGCTCCTCGATGGTGGCCTGAAGCCGGTCGCGCGTCACCCGCAGCTCGTTTTCCAGCCGCTGGACATGTTCGTCGATGGTCAGGCGGCCGCCGGCAGCGGCGCTGCCCTCGGCAATGACGCCTGCTTCGTGAAACAGCACCATCAGCGAGGAGATGTCGTCCGATCCAAGGGGCTCGACGATGATGTTGACGGCGTGCGTCTTGTCGTCACGCCGCATCAGCACGCCCGGCACTTCGACCCGCTCGCCCTCGGCCACGGCGCGCTGCAAGGCGGACCGCATGTCAAGGCGCAGGTCGCGGTGAACAAGGCTCATCAGGTTCAGGCTCGCGGCCCCTGCCGCGGGTTCGAAATACCGGCCCGTGCGCCCCGAGAAATGCAGCACGTCCCCCTGCATGTCCACGACGACATAGCTGGGGGCATGGCGTTCGGCCACGGCTTCGGCCTGGCGGCTGACTGTATGGGCAAGGCGGGCGGGCGACATCATCGGCTCGGGCATGAAGCCGGCCGGACCGACGCCCTTGACGCGCGAGCTTAGCGGAAAATCGGGAATGACCCGCGCCGCGGTTTCCAACCTGCGGAACACGCGGTTCCTGCGGTCCACGGGCGCGAAAAGCTTGCCGTGCCGGGTGACGTTCTCGGACGAGCCGAGGAACAGGACGCCGCCGGGTCGCAGGACAAAGTGGAAGATCGGCATGACCCGGTCCTGCAATTCGCTGGTCAGATAGATCAGCAGGTTGCGGCAGGACAGAACGTCGGTCCTGGAGAACGGCGCATCCTTCCACGTTGTGGGGCGAGAAGATGCACATCTCGCGCAGTTCCTTGGACACGCAATAGGTGTCGCCTTCGCGGATGAACCAGCGCGCAAGCCGGTCGGGGTGGATATGGGTGGCGATGCTGGCGGAATACCGGCCCGCCCGCGCCATCCCCAAGGCCCGCGCGTTGAGGTCAGTGGCGAAGATCTGCACTTCGGGCGGGTGATCCATCTGCGCCATGTGTTCGCGCAAGAGGATTGCGATGGAATAGGCTTCCTCGCCCGTGGCGCATCCCACCACCCCCCCAGACCCGCAAGTGATCCTGCGGCCCCTTGCCCTCGAACAACCGGGACATCTCGGCGTCCAGCGCATCGAACTCGGCCGGGTCGCGGAAGAACTGGGTGACGCCGATCAGCAGATCCTGGAACAGGTTCTGCACCTCTTCGCGGTCGCCGCGCAACCGCTCCACATAGGCCTCGATCGTGTCGATCTCCAGCACCTGCATGCGGCGCTGCACCCGGCGGGTGAAGGTGCCGCGCTTGTAGCCGTGAAAATCGTTGCCGGTGACATTGCGCAGGACGGCGGTGATCTGCGTCAGATGCGCCTCAAGATCGGAGGGCACCTCGTCTTCGGCGGCCGGCTCCAGGCTGGACACATAGCGCCTGATCTGTCCGACGATCGCATCGGCGGGCAGGTGCAGGTCGACCACGCCGAAGGGGCCCGCGCCATTGATCGACTGGTGCTGCGCGGACCCCAGTTCGGCAATCGACAGGCCGCCGAACCTCTTGGTCGCCGTTACCCCGGCGGTGCCGTCGCTTCCAAGGCCGGAAAGGATGACGACGACCGCACGTTCATGGGCATGCTCGGCCAGCGAGATCAGCAGCGTGTCGATGGTGCCGCGATGGCCGACCGGCTCGGTCGAGGGCCTGACATGAAGATGGCCGTCCACGATCGTCATCATGTCGTCGGGCCCGCAGACATAGACATGATCCGGGGCCAGCGCCTCGCCGTCCTGCGCGATGCTGACCTGCAGCGCCGGATGTCCTTGCAGCGCGTCCATCACGGTTGCCACGTCCAGCCCTTCGTTCTGGCGCACCGCGACCAGAAAGGCTGCGCCCATCGGCTTGGTCAATTCCTCGAAGATCGTCCGGAAGGTCGGCGATCTTCTGCAGTTCCGAACTGCCCAGACGGCGCCCTGCCGCGATCTCGACTTCCAGCCGCAAAGCGTCCGAGGGATGATGCTCGGCGGTCGTGACGGTGCCGACAATGTCGACGATGGTGGATGCAAGATCATCGGCGCGCGCGACATGATCCACCTCGGTCGCCTGAAGCGCAGCCAGCGGCATCTCGTCCGAGGCGGCGTCCAGGGGATGCTGCACGACCGTGGTGCCGCCGCAGGACTTGATCGCGTGCAGACCGGGGGCGCCATCGTCGAGCATCCCCGAGAGCACCAGCCCCACGGCGCGCGGGCCAAAGGACAGGGCCACGGACCGGAACATCGGGTCGATGGCCGGGCGGGCCATGTTCTCGCGCGGGCCCACACCCAGGCGGATCGTGTCGCCAATCACCAGAAGATGTCCGTCGGGCGGTGCCACATAGACATGGCCGGGTTCGACCGGCTGTCCGTCGATGGCGGTAGAGACCGGCAATGCGCTCCGGCTGCTGAGGGTCGCGGAGAGAATGCCGGTCGAATGGGCAGGGACATGGGTCGTGATGAAGATGCTTGCCGGAAGGTTGGACGGCAGGTTCTTCAGGATCGTCCGAAGCACCTCTCCGCTTCGGCCGAACCATCGATGGCAACGATGTCCTTGTGCTGCTGGTCCATCGTTCGCCTGCCTCTGTTGGATCTTTATGCGCTTTGGGAGGCCATATCCACCCTGGACAACCCCCTTGTCCGGGATTGTTCCGGCCCAGGGTCAAGATCGGTCCGCCAGGGTGTCCCGGCGGGCATACCGGCTGCGGCGCGGCAGCCCGCGCGCGGCGAAGTCCCGCGCCAGCCGGTCGAGCGCCGCCCGGAAATCCGGCCCCGCCAGGGCCGGGCCGTGCCCCGGGATCATGCGGTCCGGCCGCAGCGCGGCAAGCCGGCGCAGCGACTGCCCGGCCGCGTCCCAATCGGTGGTGAAATAGGCGGGCGGGCCTTGCAGATGCGGGATCTGCAGGGCGGCGCTGCACAGCGATTCCTGCCGCGTGGCGCTGATCGCATCGCCCGCGATCAGGGTGCCGGTCGCGGCGTTCCAGAACGACACATGCCCCGGCGCATGGCCGGGCGTATGGATCCATTGCCAGCCGTCCAGACCGGGGATGGTCCCGTCGCCGGGCAGGTCGGAAAGCCGGTCAGACATGTCGATCGGCCCGCGCGGGAACAGGGGCGACAGTTCCGCCATGCTGCCGCCCCCCACTTCGGGCGCGGGCGGCGGATAGGACCGCGTGCCGTCCAGAAAGCCGCGTTCGGCCGGGTGGGCAAGGATCGGCGCATCCCAGTCACGGGCCAGGTCCGCAAGCGCGCCGACATGATCGAAATGGCCGTGGGTCAAAAGGATCGCCGCTGGGCGGGCATCGCCGAAACGGCTCCGGGCCGCCGCCCGGATGGCGGGGCCAAAGCCTGCGATGCCGGCATCGACCAGGAACCACCCCCGGTCCCCCGCGCCAGCCGGGCCGATGAAGGCGACGTTCACGATGCCGCAGCGCAGCCGGGCCACATCGGGCCCGCAATCCTGCGTCACCGCCGCAGGGGGCAACGGGACGCCCGGTGGTCCCGGCGGCTGGGTCAGGACGGGGGCGGCCAGCGAAAAGGCACCGTATCCGGTCAGAAAGGCGCGCGGCCCAAGGGCGCTTTCCCGCAGTCCGGCCGCCAGGCAGGCCGCCCCCTGCGCGGCGTCCAGCATCCGGTGCTGGTCCAGGTCGATGCCGCCGCCCGGTCCGGGGCGATAGCGCGTCGCCAGCGAATAGGCCGCCACCCTCAGCCCTGCCAAGGCCAGCGGCCGCGTCAGCCTGCCGGGCCAGCCCAATGCGCGGGGCAGCGCAAGCAGGGCCAGGGCGGATGCGGCGTCAAGCCGGGCGTGAAGACGGGGCGGGATCATCGGACGCATTCTCCATCGGGGGTTTTGCGGACGCGGCAGGGGTCGTGCCGCTCGGGTCGGCCAGCGCGCGGGCGGTCAGCAGCCTGCCCAGCTCGACCCGGCGCTCCAGGTTCGAGCGGCTGAAATCGAAGGCCTTGCCGGCGAATTCGTCCTGGGGATCGGACAGGACGACATGGCGGAAATTGCGGCCCGCCAGGTCCGCGCATTGGATGATCCGCTCCGACTGCCCGGCAAAGAACAGTTCCTGCGCGCGGGTGCCGATGCCGTCCATCGTCTCGGTCAGCGTGCCCTGTCGTGCGAACAGATCCAGCGCGATGATGACCCCGTCGCCCGGCCGGTCCAGAAGGGGGCGAAGCGGCAGGTTTTCGCAAAGTCCCGGATCCAGCAGGCAGCGCCCGTCGATCCGGACGGGCCGGAACAGGACCGGCAGGGCGGTGCTGGCCATGATGTGATCGACGCTCAGCGCCATGTCCCGGTTGCGGAAGTCCACGACCGTCCCGGTTTCGGCATCAAGCGCGGTCATCGTCACCTCGATCTCGGCATCGTTGAGGCGGTCGAAGTCGATCGTTCGTTCCAGCAGGCGCCGCATCGGCCCGCGCCGGAATTGCGAGCGGTCGGCGGGCATTCCGGGCAGGATTTCCCACAGCCCCGGCCAGGACGGCACGAACAGGGACGGATGGCCGCGCATCAGCATCGCCGTGACCGCCGCCCGCCGGCCGGTCATCCGCCGTTCCTGCCGGACCTGGGCCAGAAACGCGTGCAGCACCTCGGTCCGACGGTCCGGGGGGTTGCCCGCGATGACCGCCGCGACCACCGCCCCGATCGAGGCGCCCGACATGCGCGTGACGCGCAGGCCGGACTGTTCGATCGCAGCCCAGGCGCCGACGTGGAACGCGCCAAGCGCATTCCCGCCGGCAAAGCAAAGCCAGGCCTCCATGTGCGATCAGCCCATGCGCTCGCTGATGGCGCGCAGCATGGACATGTGGCTGTCGATTGCCGGAACGCCGACGATGGACGCGCCGCGCGCCATCGGATTCTGGCCGTTTTCGGCATAGGCCGCATGCAGGGCGCGCAGCTGCTCGTGGCCCTGCATCTGTGCCGCCAGATACTGCCGGTCGAATTCGGCCCCTGCCTCCATGGCGGTCATCTGCTCCAGCAGGGCCGCGTGTTCCGGCGTCACCTGATCCGAGGGCGTCGCCCCAAAGGCGCGGGCCACGGCCTCCTGTTCGGCCACCTCAAGCGCGGCGAAGGCCTTGACGGCGGGGTCCGTGCCCTTGTCGGCGGCGGCCCGGCTGCTCAGCAGCGAAAAGTTCCCGCCCATCAGGATCGCCTGCATGTCCGCATCGGGCGCGGACTGGGCGAACGACATTCGGGCGACCGGCAGGACGGCGGCGACCGCTCCGGCTGCGAAAAGGGTTCTGCGCTTCATCTGCATTCTCCTGCTTGGGGGGTCCGGGGATCGGACCTTGGAAACCGCCGGGCCGGTCATCGGCCGGGCGGGAAGGGGGTCATTCGTCCTCGGGCTTCGCCATCCGCCGATGCGCCTTGGCCACCAGCCCCGCGGGCAGGACTTCGGCCAGGGTGGCCTGCATCTTGTTCTTCAGGCCCGGCGTCATCTGCGCCTGTCCCGCCATCATGGCGTCATAGCCCGCGCGGGCGACCATGGCGGGATCGTCCTTGTTCTTCATCTGGCCGATGGGCGTGTCCAGAAGGCCCGCGCGTTCGAAGAAACCCGTGTCCGTCGGGCCGGGCATCAGGCAGGTGACGGTGACGCCGGTGTCCTTCAGTTCCTCGTTCCAGCCCAGGGCGAAATTGTTCAGGAACGCCTTGGAGGCGTTGTAGATCGCCTGGAACGTCCCCGGCATGAAGCCCGCGATGGAGCCGGTGATCAGGATCCGCCCCTGGCCCCGGGCCTGCATCCTGCGGCCCAGGGGATGCGCCAGCCGCAGCACGCCCAGGATGTTGGTCATCACCACATGGTCGATGCGCTGTGGATCCTGGTCCAGAAAGGCGTGGCCCAGCCCGGTGCCCGCGTTCAGCATCAGCAGCTCGACCTCGCGTCCGCCCAGATGGGCCAGGACCGCAGCGACCCCATCGGACGTGGCCAGATCGGCCTCGACAGCCTCGGCATCCAAGCCTGCGGCGGCCTGATGAATGGCGGGTTCATCGGCGACCATGATGGTCTGGTGTCCGTCGGCCCGGGCGATGCGGGCCAGTTCCAGCCCGATTCCCGTCGATGCGCCGGTGACAAGGGCAAGGGTCATCGTCATCTCCTGCAAGGGTGTCGCGTGTTGCGTAAGGAAAGGCCCGCCGGTTCCGGCCGGCGGGCCGCAGGATCATCCGATCTGTTCGGCCTGCGCGCCGCTGTCGGGGCGCGCCATGCCCAGATCGGGCTTCTGATCGGACGGCTGCAGCTTGCCCGTGACGAAGGTACCCTTGCCGTCGATGGACGGACCTTCGCCCCAGCGGCCCGAAACCGGCGCGCTGCCATCGGCCTGGAAGCCCAGGTAGGCATAGCTGAAGTCGGTATTTTCCTGCGCCTGCGGAAAGCTGTTCGGGATCGGGAAGGCCCCGGTCATGCCGCCCAGTTCCTCAAGCGCGGCAAGCCACTGGTTCTGGTGCATGGTGTCGCGCGCGATCAGATAGGACAGCATGTCCTTCATGCCGGCGTCGTCGGTCATGTTATAAAGCCGCACGGCCAGGGTGCGCCCCGTGGATTCGGCGGCGACATTGGCGGTCATGTCGGCGGCGATATTGCCGCTGGCATAGATGTGGGACATGTCGAAGGGCACGCCGTCGCTGTCCACCGGCATCGCCGACAGGCCGGACGACAGCAGGTTCTTCAGGTTCATGCCGCCCATCGCCGCGCCCACCACGCGGTCGGTCGCGGCCATCTCCTCCTGCATCGACAGAGGCGCGCCATCCAGGTTCATCGCGACGGCGGTCGCCAGCATCTCGATATGGCCCAGCTCCTCGGCGGCGGTGTTCATCAGCAGGTCGCGGAACTTGGGGTTGCCGCGCGCGCCGCAGGCCTGGAAGAAATATTGCATCGCCACGCGGATCTCGCCTTCGACCCCGCCGATGGCCTGCTGCAGCGCCCTGGCGAACAGCGGGTTCGGGGCGTCGACGCGAACGGGATATTGCAGCTTGTTGTCGGTATAAAACATCGGAAGTCCTCGGATGATCGTGGAGGGAAGCCGGGCATCCAGACGGCGTACACGCATCGGCGTCAGCACGGGCACCCGGTCCTACAACCGTCCCGTACCTGGGATGTTCCCGAAGATCGGCCCGGCAATCCTTTATCAACCGGATCAGCGCCGGTCCCCGGCCCGGTGTCCCGAAGCCTTTCTCGCGCAGCCAGCCCGTGTCCTTGCGCGGATCGGCGGCGGGCCGGGGATCGTCCTGGTCGCGCCGGCGGTTCTCAGGAAAAGAATGCGATTTATTTCGGGAACAATTGCCGCCTATCCCGGTTCCGGCCGCCATGAACAGACCGTCGAGAGAGCATTGTGGTGGGCGCGCCGGAGCGTGGTCTTTCATGGGCCCCGCTTGACCTGACCCATGGTGATGTGGCGGCCCCTTGCCGAGGAGACAAGATGGTGACCCCAAGACGACGAGGCTGCGGCGCAAGGCGCTTGATCGACCAGGACGATCATGGGCGGTGTGCATTCCGAAGGCCCGAGCGGGGCCGCCGCCCTGCATCTTCCGGAGCGACGGGATGAGCCCGCCCTGTTCACCCGTCATGGGTGGCGGCGGACCGCCCGTCGGGATGCCCCGATGCGGGACCCGATCCCTCTGGCCCCGACTGCGGCCTGGGCGAGGATGTCCTGCAGCATCTGCCGGCGCTGCGCGCCTATGCCCGGTCGCTGTGCCGCAGGACGCAGGACCCCGACGACCTGGTTCAGGAAACGCTGCTGCGCGCCATCGAATTCGCGCACAGCTATCAGCCGGGCACAAAGCTCCGGGCTTGGCTGTTTACCATCATGCGCAGCCGCTTCTACAACGACTGCCGCAGGCGAGACCGCGAACGGACCGGGGATGCCGATTGCGTTTCCTCTCTGCCCCGCAGCCCGCCGTCGCAGGATTGGCATCTGCGCCAGAAGGAGATGCTGGCAGCGCTGGACGCTGTGCCGGTCCATTGTCGGGAAGCCCTGGTCCTGGTCGCGGTGCTGGGGGAAAGCTATAGTGCCGCCGCCCGCGGTCCTTGGCTGCGACATCGGCACGATCAAAAGCCGCGTCGGCCGCGCCCGAGGACAGTTGCGGCGTGTCCTCGACCCCGATTTCTGAAGACAGGCAAGTTGTCTGCGCGACGATGCTCTCAGGAAAGGAAGAAGAATGGCATCCATGAAACCCGGCGGGACGAAATTTGGCCGGGATATCGACAACGACCTGCTGGAATGGGGATCTCGTTCGGAACGCGAGGTCATCCCCGACCGGCTGCGCGAGCTGGCGATGCAGTTGCGCGAAGCCCTGATCAAGGCCCGGTCGAACGACCGGCCTCCAGCCGGGGATTGACCGCTTTCGGCCTGCGGGGCAGCGGGGCCAAGGCGAATGCCACCCGGCCTTAGTGCAACCGAAGCCGCCCGCGCTGGCGGTATTCGTCCTGGAACAGGGCAAACAGGCGGGCGCGGATGTCGTCCCCCTTCGGCTCGTCCTGGGGCGCTTCGGTGATGGCGCGCATCAGCGCTCCTTCGACCAGACGTTCGGCCGAGGCTTCGTCCGGCATCATCTCCCGCGCCCGGCAAAGCATCTCGATCACGACGGCCTCGACACTGTCGGCCGCCTCGGACGCGGCCCGGTGGCGTTCGTGCAGGTCGTGCAGAAGCGGGGCCGCATGGCTGGGCTTGGCGTAGATGTGCCGCCGGGCGAAGCGGGACGGCACCACCTGGGGGTCATAACCGGTCAGGAAAATGAACGGGACGTCGTGATGGATCAGCGAATCCGCGACTTGAAACGAGGTCTCGTCCTGGACCTTCACGTCCAGAATGGCCGCCTGCACCACACAGGCCAGGTCGAGCGCATCATGAACATCCGCGACCGGCCCGACGACGATATCGCCATTGGCGCGGATTTCGCGCGAAAGCCGTTCGGCCATGAAATAGTCATCGTCGACTACAAGGATGCGAAGAGATTCGGATGTCATCATGCCCTCCCGGAACTGAGATGCGGCACGCCAAACCTGATCGACCTGGCCCCGCCTCTCCATGCCACTGCGAACCTGCCCCTGTCCAAGCGGTAACGCCGCGTGACCTGCCACCACAACCGAGGCCTGAATTATCTATAATAAATTAGCCCGATGGGGCAGAAAGCGCGGCGCTGTCCCGGTGCTTGCCTGCACGTCATGGCAAGCGCCATCATGTGTCGCACGCCAGAATTCCGTCATGGTCCGACACAGAACCTCCAGCTGCAACGGCCTTTCGCATCACACGGTGGCCTTGAACCGCTCGGGGATGACCGATTGATCGTATCCGGTCATGAACAGGAACGGCACCGAACGCTCCAGCAACAGGTGGGCCACGGGAAAGATCATCTGGCCTTGAAGGTTACGTCCAGGATGGCGCTATCAAGATGCGTCCCCGACGGGATCAGCACGATCGCCTTCTCGACGGATGGCACCGAGCCTATGACGGTGGCGCCGCGCTCTGCCAGCCCCTGTCGAAGATCGGTCGCGATGATGTATTCGCCATCGACGACCAGCACGTCTTTTTCCGAAAGCGAAGCGTTGGTCATTGGCCGGCGGGCCGACAGCAGATGCCGCCTTGTGGTCCGGGCCAAAGCTGCCGCCGGAAAGACCTCATCGCCCAACCTCCCTTCTGCGCATCCTGCGCAGCCAACCGCCGGGAAACGCGGTTGTTACCGGTCACAGCGCGAAACTGACCACCGCAACGATGACAAGGATGCAGATCAAACCGGCGATGATCATGATCATCCCCTTGTCGGCTGCAGGGCCGCGGGTCTGGTCGTGCAGATACGCACCGCTGGGCGGAGAGGTCTTGGAGGTTGCGCTTGCCTGTCCAAGGCCGTCGGCCGGCCCGGATTGCGTGTTCCACACACCCTGCGAAGGAACCGGGGGCTCTGACGCGTGTTGTGCGGGCGCGGCTTCGTCCGCCTTTTCAAGGTGCTCTGCCCCTGCGCGCAGCGCAGGGCCTTGATGAGCAGAGCGATCCGCCGCATCGTCTTCTTTGCTGGAACTGGTCATTGAACACTCGCTGCAGGGCTTGGAGGGGGGCAGTTCATGTTCAACAGGGACCGGCAGGATATGTTCCTGCCTCTCTGAATGATCCGTAGGCGGAGAACCGCGCATCTCGTGTCGCGGCGTGGCGGCCACTGCGCCGACGGACCTTGCCCGCCCCTGTGCCGTCCTTTCATCGTTCCACGCGGCAGCACCTTGGGGCGGTTCAGGACCCCGTCCTGCTCTGCCTTTGCCGGCCGGGTGCAGGGCGCGGCGTCACGGGCTCCAGTCACGCAGCGGCTTGCGGGAACAGGACCGTGTCCTCCAGATACAGATGCGCGACCACGTCGTCGCACAGCTTGCGCAAACCGGTATAAAGCGCCGTCCACGACCCGCAGGCGCCCAGGGGCATGTGCAGCGAATGCGTCACGTCGGCGATCCGGCCCAGGATGGCGGCGGTCTGGCTGCGGTCGGCCGGTGCTGCGTCCTCGCCCCGGAGGATTGCCGGGAACAGCGCGCTCTCCTCGGCCGACATCTGCGTGTCCAGGTCGTCGCGCAGCGCCATCAGGGCCTGGGTCAGCCCCAGCGGCGCCTCGTCATGATCGCCATGGACGGTTTCGACCCGGTGCGCCAGGGGGATCAGGAAGCCCAGTTCCTCGCGATGCGTGTCGTGATAGCGTCGGACGATATGCGCGATCAGGTCCGGGGTTTCGGAGGGCGCCTCCTGCGCGGCGGCGTCGATCAGGTCTTGCAGCCGCGTGGTCAGGACGGTCAGGTTCAGTCCCGCCTTTTCGGCTGCCTCGCGCAGGCTCCGCTCTCCGCCGCAGCAGAAGCTGATATCGGCCTCGCGGAAGATCCGGGCGGCGCCGGGCAGCTTGGCGGCGATGTCGCGCACGGTGTTTTTGGGGGCAAGAAGGGGATCGGTCACAGGTCTTCTCCAACAGGGTCGGGGGTCCAGGCACGCGCCAGGGGCGGCGCAAGATGCAGCAGATCGACGGCGCGCGCGGCGATCTGGGCGGTGGCTTCGGCAAGGCTTGCCGGGCGCAGGTAGAAGGCCGGAACGGGCGGCAGGATCACCGCCCCCATTTCCGCCGCCGCCTGCATGTTCTTCAGATGCGCCAGCGTCAGCGGCGCCTCGCGCGCCAGCAGAACCAGCGGGCGGCGTTCCTTCAGCTGCACCCCGGCGGCGCGGGTCAGCAGGTTGTCGTCCAGTCCGTGCGCGATGGCCGCAAGGCTGCGCATGGAACAGGGCGCGACGATCATGCCCGCGACGGGGCAGGAACCCGAGGCGATCGCCGCGCCCAGGTCGCCCAGCGGATGCACGCGCGCGGCCAGGGCGCGCAGCCGGTCCGCCGCATCCGGCCCGATCTCGGCCGAAAGGGTCCGCTCGGCCATGGCGGACAGGACCAGATCGACCCCGGCCCCCGCCCGCCGCAGCGCCGCGGCGCAATCCATCGCCAGCGCCGCCCCGGATGCGCTGGACACGCCCAGAACCACCCTCATGGCAGGATCCCCGCCAGCAGCGCCTCGGCCCGCGCCTCATGCGCCGGGTCCAGCGCCATGACCGTGCCCCAGTCGCGGGCGGTCTCGGTCCCGATCTTGGTGGTCGCATCCAGCCCGATCTTGCCCGCCAGCCCTTCCAGCGGCGAGGCGAAGTCGAGGTAATCCATCGGGGTGCGGTCGATCACCATCACGTCGCGCGCCGGATCCATGCGCGTGGCCAGCGCCCAGGCGATATCGTCCCAGTTGCGGATGTCGATGTCGCCGTCCACCACCACGATCATCTTGGTATAGCAGAACTGCGGCAGCATCCCCCACAGCGCCATCATCACCCGCCGGGCCTGGCCGGGATAGCGCTTGTCGATGCCGACCACGGCCATGCGATAGGAACAGGCGGCGGCGGGCAGCCACAGGTCGCGGACCTCGGGGATCTGGGCGCGGATCACCGGCAGGGCCAGGTCGTTGAACACCTCGCCGATGACCGAGGGTTCGTCGGGCGGACGGCCCGTCACGGTGGACAGATAGATCGGATCGCGGCGGCAGGTGATCGCGCCGACGCGCATGACCGGGAAGGGCTCGACCGCGTTGTAATAGCCGGTGTGATCGCCGAAGGGGCCTTCGGGCGCGGTCTCGCCGGGATGGATCCAGCCTTCGATGACGATCTCGGCATGGGCGGGCACCATCAGCGGCACGGTCCGGGCCGCGACCAGGTCCGTCCGCCGGCCGCGCAGCACGCCGGAAAAGCCCAGTTCCGAGACGGTTTCCGGCAGCGGCAGGGCAGCGGCCAGCAGCAGCGCCGGATCGGCGCCAAGCGCGATGGCGACCGGCATCGGTTCGCCCGCGCGCAGCCATGTGCGGTGATGCGCCGCGCCGCCGCGATGGGCCAGCCAGCGCATGATCAGCCGGTCGGGGCCCAGCACCTGCGCGCGATAGACGCCCAGGTTGTAATCCGCCGTATCCTCGGCGCCGGTCCCGTGCGGGCGGGTCAGCACCACCGGCCAGGTGATCAGCGGACCGGCATCGCCGGGCCAGGGCGTCTGCACGGGCAGCGCGTCAAGCCCCGGCAGGTCGTCCTGCTGCACGGGGGCGTGGCGCAGGATGGCGGGCCGTGCGGACAGCGCCGCGCGCACCATGGGCCAGCGCGACCAGGCATCGCGCATCCCCCGGGGCGGCATGGGACTGCGCAGGTCCGCGAGGAAATCCCCGAAGGCCGGAATCTGATCGGGCGTCAGGCCAAGGCCTGCGGCGACGCGTTCGCGCGTGCCGAACAGATTGCCGATCACCGGGATCGCGGGCCCGTCGTCATGCGCGTCGAACCGCAAGACCGGACCCCTGCGGCGCAGGGCGGCAAGCTGGACGGCCGTCATCTCGTGCCGCAGGGACACCGGCGCATCGATGCGCGCCAGATCGCCACGGCCCTGCACAAAGGCCAGAAAGGCTCGCAGGTCGGGAAACGGGGGAAGACTGCGCAGGGACGGCTGGGACAGGATCATGGGGCGCTTCCTAATCCCGGAAATCGGCGCGAGTCTTGACGATGGTCAAGTGACGGAGGTTTTTGCCGGGCTAGACCCTTGGCATGAACCCTCCGCGTCCCCTTCCGCCGCTGCTGAGGCGGCTGCCCGTGCCGCCGTTTTCCCCGTCCCTTGCGGGTCTTGCCTTGACCGCGCTTCTGCGCCGGATCGCCCGGCAGAACCCCACGATCCTGTCGCGCCTTGGCCCGCACGGGGCCGCGCGCTTTCTGATCGACGTGACGGACGGCCCCTTCCTGCTGCTGATGGAGCCGCAGCGGCGGCGGCTGACCGCCACTGCGCGCGGCGCGCCCCCGCCCGCCCATGACGCGGCGATCCGGGGCCGGCTTGCCGCCTTCCTGGCGATGCTGCACGGCGCGGATGACGGCGATGCGCTGTTCTTCTCGGGCGATCTGGCGATTGCCGGGGACACGTCGGCCGTGCTGGCGCTGCGCAATGCGCTGGACGATGCCGAACTGGACCTGACGGGGGAACTGGCGGCGCTGTTTTCCCCTCCGCTGGACGGATGGCTGCGGCGCGCCCTGGCTCTGGCCGCCCGTCGCAGCGGATACGTGCTTTCCCGACAAGAGGTGTGACGATGATGGAGCTGGTCTGCCCGGCGGGCACGCCCGCGGCCTTGCGCGCGGCGGTGGATGCGGGGGCGCATACCGTCTATTGCGGCTTTGCCGACGAGACGAATGCGCGGAACTTTCCCGGCCTGAACTTCTCTCGCCCCGAGATGGCAGAGGGCGTTGCCTATGCCCGGTCGCGGGGCGCGCGCGTGCTGGTCGCCATCAACACATTCCCCCGCGCGGGCGAACAGACGCTGTGGCATCGCGCGGTCGCCGACGCCCGTCGGGCGGGCGCCCATGCGGTGATCCTGGCCGATCCCGGCCTGCTGGCGCACGCCGCCGAAACCCACCCGGACCTGCGCCTGCACCTGTCCGTGCAGGCCGCCGCCGCCAACCCGGATGCGATCAACTTCTATGCCGAGGCTTTCGGCATCCGCCGCGTGGTCCTGCCCCGCGTGCTGACGGTCGAGGAGATCACCGCCATCAACCGCGAGATCGACATCGAGACCGAGGTCTTCGTCTTCGGCGGGTTGTGCGTGATGGCCGAGGGGCGCTGTTCGCTGTCGTCCTGGGCCACCGGCCTGTCGCCCAACATGAACGGCGTCTGCTCGCCCGCCAGCCATGTCGTCTATGACGAGGTGTCGGGCCATAACGAGGCGCGGCTGGGCGGGCTGCTGATCCACCGCACGCCGAAGGGCGCGCCGGCGCCCTATCCGACGCTCTGCAAGGGCTGCTTCACCGCGCCCGCGACCGAAACCGGCCCGGTCCAGACCGGCCATATCTTCGAGGATCCGGTCAGCCTGGATGCGACCGAACTGATCCCCCGGCTGCAAAAGGCGGGCGTCACCGCGCTGAAGATCGAGGGGCGGCAGCGGTCCCGCGCCTATGTGGCCCAGGTGGTCCGCGCCTTCCGCGCCGCGGTCGAGGCGGCCGAGGCAGGCGCGCCGATGCCTGCCGGGCTGCTGGCCAAACTGACCGAGGGCCAGTCCGCCACCACCGGCGCCTATGCAAAGACCTGGAGGTAGATCATGGATATCACCATCGGCCCGATCGCCTTCTTCTGGACCGCCGAGACGGTGCGGGATTTCTATCGCGACCTCGCTGCCAGCCCCGCGCGCCGCGTGGTGATCGGCGAATGGGTCTGTTCGAAGCGCCTGCCGTTCTGGCAGGACGAGATTCCCGGCGCGGTGGAATCCCTGCTGGCGGCGGGCAAGGATGTGGCGCTGTCGACCCTGGCGCTGATCACGCTGCGTCGCGAACGCCGCCAGACCGCCGACCTGTTCGACGCCGGGATCCCCGTCGAGATCGCGGACCTGGGCGCGCTGCGCCACCTTCCCGAGGGGGCGCCCTTCCAGGTCGGCCCCACGGTCAACGTCTATAACGAGGCGACGCTGGAATGGCTGGCGCGCAAGGGCGCGACGCGGATCTGCCTGCCGCCGGAACTGCCGCTGTCCTCGGTCGCGGTGCTGGCTCGGGCGGGGCGGGCGGCGGGCGTCGCGGTCGAGGTCTGGGGCCATGGCCGCGCGCCGCTTGCGATCTCGGGGCGCTGCTATCACGCCCGGCTGCACGACCGGGCCAAGGACAGCTGCCAGTTCGTCTGCGGCGAGGATCCCGATGGCCGCGACGTGGAAACGCTGGACGGCCAGCGGTTCCTGACGGTGAACGGTGTCCAGACCCTTGGCCATGCGCACAGCACCGTCGCCGGCCAGATTGCGGAACTGGCCGGAATCGGCGTCAATGCGGTCCGGCTGTCGCCGCAGACGGGGAATTTTGCGGCCGTGGTGCGGCTGTATGACGATCTCGTGAAACAGCGCAGCGCGCAGGCCGAGGCGGTGGCACGGCTGCAAGCCTTGCTTCCCGAAGCGTCGTTCGCCGACGGCTTTCTGGCTGGCGCGCCGGGCCTGCGCCGGACCCTGTGAAAAGAGACATCGACGACACGTGCCCTGCGTGCGGCGTCTGGTGTCAAGGCCGGCAGGCCCGGCACCGGCCGTCCTGAGGCGACGATCCCGATCCGCGCAAAGGCGATACGCTGGCGGGACGCTCCTCAGGAGATGGTCCATCGAAGATCGTTGCGGACTGCGGTGCGGCCAATGCGATGCGCCTTGCGGCCGGTCAAGACGGCAACCCGGGTGCAGAGTAAACTATTTACACGATCAGCATTAATCTGGTAAATAAATTAACAAAATTTTTTCTGCTAAATAATGAGTTACGTGATATATAGCATAACTATTAACACCAGTCCTAAACGCAGGACGGGGAAGCGGTCGCGTTATCGAGGAGGGGAGCATGACCACAGAAACAGTTGAAAAACATCCGATTCCGCCTGGATTTGAGGGTGCGCATGTGGGTCCTTCCGACTATGCGCGGCTTTATGACGAATCGATTTCGGACCCGGAGGGGTTCTGGGGGCGCGAGGGCCGGCGGATCGACTGGATCGAGCCCTATGCCAAGGTCAAGAACACCGATTTCACCCTGGGCCAGGTCTCGATCAAGTGGTTCGAGGACGGGGTGCTGAACGCCTCGGTCAACTGCATCGACCGCCACCTGCCCAAACGCGCGGGCCAGACCGCGATCATCTGGGAACCCGACGACCCGGCCACGCCCGCGCGCCACATCACCTATGCCGAGCTGTCCGACAAGGTGAACCGTTTCGCCAACGTGCTGCTCAGCCAGGGCGTCATGCGCGGCGACCGGGTGGTGATCTACATGCCGATGATCCCCGAGGCGGCCTATGCCATGCTGGCCTGCGCGCGGATCGGGGCGATCCATTCCATCGTCTTCGCGGGCTTCTCGCCCGACGCGCTGGCCAACCGCATCAACGATTGCGGCGCGAAACTGGTCATCACCGCCGACACCGCGCCGCGCGGCGGCCGGCGGACCGCGCTGAAGTCGAACACCGATGCGGCCTTGCTGCACTGTTCGGACAAGGTGCGCTGCCTGGTCGTCAAGCACACCGGCGACCAGACCACCTGGATCGAGGGCCGCGACGTGGACGTGCTGCGCCTGATGGAGGAGGTCAGCCCGGACTGCCCGCCCCGCCCGATGGGGGCCGAGGATCCGCTGTTCATCCTTTACACCTCGGGCTCGACCGGCCGTCCCAAGGGGGTGGTGCACACGACCGGCGGCTATCTGGTCTATGCCGCGATGACGCATCAATACGTCTTCGACTACAAGGACGGCGACGTCTTCTGGTGCACGGCCGACGTGGGCTGGGTCACCGGCCACAGCTATATCGTCTATGGGCCCCTGGCCAACGGCGCGACCACCGTGATGTTCGAGGGCGTGCCGAACTTTCCCGACCCGGGCCGGTTCTGGGCGGTCTGCGAAAAGCACAAGGTGACGCAGTTCTACACCGCGCCGACCGCGATCCGCTCGCTGATGGGGCAGGGGCCGGAATGGGTCGAGAAATACGACCTCTCCAGCCTGCGCGTCCTCGGCTCGGTCGGCGAGCCGATCAACCCCGAGGCCTGGAACTGGTACGACCGGCACGTGGGCCAGGGCCGCTGCCCGATCGTGGACACGTTCTGGCAGACCGAGACCGGCGGGCACATGATCACCTCGATCCCCGGCGCGATCGAGACGAAGCCGGGTGCTGCGACGCTGCCCTTCTTCGGCGTGCGTCCCGCGGTGCTGGACGCCCAGACCGGCGCGGTGCAGGAGGGCAACCCGGCCGAGGGCGTCTTGTGCATCGCTGACAGCTGGCCCGGCCAGATGCGGACGCTGTGGGGCGACCACCAGCGCTTCGAGGAGGCCTATTTCCAGCAATATCCGGGCTACTACTTCACCGGCGACGGCTGCCGGCGCGACGAGGACGGCTATTACTGGATCACCGGCCGGGTCGACGACGTGATCAACGTCTCGGGCCACCGCATGGGCACGGCCGAGGTCGAATCGGCGCTGGTCGCGCATGAGAAGGTCGCCGAGGCCGCCGTGGTCGGCTATCCGCATCCGCTGAAGGGGCAGGGCATCTATGCCTATGTCACGCTGATGAACGGCATCGAGCCCAGCGACGCGCTGCGCGCCGAGCTTGAGAAATGGGTCAGGACCGAGATCGGCCCGATCGCCAAGCCGGACCTGATCCAGTGGGCCCCGGGCCTGCCCAAGACCCGCTCGGGCAAGATCATGCGCCGCATCCTGCGCAAGATCGCCGAGAACGACTACGGCGCACTGGGCGACACATCCACCCTCGCCGAACCCGCCGTCGTCGACGAACTCATCGAAAACAGGATGAACAGGGGGTAGGGCAGGGCGTCGGGGCCACGGTCCCGCGCCGCCGCCGCCGCCGCTTGGCGGCAGGCCCTGAGAAGGTCCGCGCCCGGAGCAGGAGGGTTCCCGGGCGCGGAACGGACGCAAGAACCGCCGCAAGGGCGGACAGCACGCATCGGGACCAGGCTGTTGCCTGCCGCACGACCTTTCGGCCCGCGCCGCAGGGAACGGCCCCCCTATGCCCAACACCGCCGGCAAGGCCGGCTGACAGGGAGGAAACCCATGGCCTATAACCAGACGGATGTCGCGTCGGTGCGCTCGCGCCCGATGACGTCCGAGGAGAAGAAGGTGATCCTTGCCTCATCGGCAGGCACCATCTTTGAATGGTACGACTTTTACCTTTACGGTTCGCTGGCCGCGATCATCGGGGCGCAGTTCTTTACCGCCTTCCCCGAGGCGACGCGGAACGTCTTTGCCCTGCTGGCCTTTGCCGCCGGCTTCATCGTGCGGCCGTTCGGCGCGCTGGTGTTCGGCGCCATGGGCGACCTGATCGGGCGCAAGTACACCTTCCTTGCCACCATCCTGATCATGGGCTGTTCGACCTTCCTGGTCGGCCTTCTGCCCAGCTATTCCAGCTGGGGCGTCGCCGCGCCGGTCATCCTGATCGTGCTGCGCATGGCGCAGGGCCTGGCCCTGGGTGGCGAATACGGCGGCGCCGCCGTCTATGTGGCCGAACACGCGCCGCCGAACCAGCGGGGCTATTTCACCGCCTTCATCCAGACCACGGCCACGCTGGGCCTTTTGCTGTCGCTGATCGTGATCCTGATGGTGCAGGGCTATGTCAACGGCAACTGGGACCCGACCCCGGTCGTCGATGCGGCGGGCCAGGCCGTGCTGAACCCGGACGGCACGCAGAAGATGATCAAGGCGTTCGACCTGTGGGGCTGGCGGATTCCGTTCCTGGGCTCGATCTTCCTGCTGCTGATCTCGCTTTATATCCGGTTGCAGATGAACGAATCGCCCGCCTTCAAGAAGATGAAGGAAGAGGGCTCGCAGTCGAAAGCGCCCCTGAAGGAAGCCTTCGGTACCTGGAGGAACGGCAAGATCGCGCTGATCGCCCTGCTGGGCCTGACCGCGGGCCAGGCGGTGGTCTGGTATTCGGGTCAGTTCTATGCGCTGTTCTTCATCCAGAACGTCATCAAGGTGGACAGCTTCTCGTCCAACGTCTTCGTGGCCTGGTCGCTGATCCTGGGCACCGGCGGGTTCCTGTTCTTTGGCGCGCTGTCCGACAGGATCGGCCGCAAGCCGATCATCCTGGGCGGCTGCCTGATTGCGGCGCTGACCTATTTCCCGGTGTTCCACGCGCTGACCAAGACGGCGAACCCCGCGCTTTACGCGGCGCAGCAGACCCCGGTGACGGTCTCGACCGACCTGGCCAGCTGTTCGTTCCAGTTCAACCCGACCGGCACGGCCAAGTTCACCTCGCCCTGCGACATCGCCAAGGCGACGCTGGCCAAGTCCTCGGTCAATTATGAAAGCGTCCAGGCCCCGGCCGGCGACCCGACCGAGATCAGGATCGGCGACACGGTGATCCCGTCCTACGACGCCTCGACGCTGTCGGGCGAGGAACTGGCCGCCACCAAGGCCGCGTTCGACAAGGCGGTGAACGACGCGCTGAAGGCGGTGGGCTATCCGCTGAACGCCGAAACCAACGAGACGGTGGCACGGGCGGACCACTTCCTGGACATCTTCACCGCGCAGAAGCTGACCATCGTCGTGATCCTGACCTACCTGATCCTGCTGGTGACGATGGTCTACGGTCCGATCGCGGCCATGCTGGTCGAACTGTTCCCGACCCGCATCCGCTATTCCGGCCTGTCCTTGCCCTATCACATCGGCAACGGCTGGTTCGGGGGGCTGCTGCCGGCGACGGCCTTCGCGATCTCGGCCCAGTCGGGCAACATCTATGCCGGCCTGTGGTATGCCATCATCGTGGCCGTGATGACGGTGGTGATCGGGACGATTTTCGTGCCGAACGGGACCCACAGGAAGGACATCTTCGCGGATTGATCCGCCCGACCGGGTCCGGTTCGCCGGGCCCGGTTCCCTGCGCAAGGAGCCCGGTGATGGCGCATATCCTGATCGTCGAGGACGAGGACAATATCGCCGTCGCGCTGGAGTTCCTGCTGACCCGCGCCGGCCACAGCCACCGGCGGCTGGCGACCGGCGCCGGCGCCCTGGACGAGATGCGGCTCAATCGGCCCGACCTGGTTCTGCTCGACATCATGCTGCCCGACATCTCGGGCTATCAGATCATCACGGCGATGCGCGCCGACCCCGCCCTTTCCGGCATTCGCGTGCTGATGATGACGGCGCGCGGCTCGGTCGTCGAGCGCAAGAAGGGGCTGGAGCTGGGCGCCGACGGCTTCATCGCCAAGCCCTTCGAACTGGCCGAACTGCGGGCCGAGATGGGCCGCCTGCTGGCCGTGACCTGACCTGACCTAGCGCGCGACGCGGTACAGGTCCTTGGCCCACCATTCGTTCATCATGTTCGCCCGCGGCAGGCCGCGGATGTCGCCGCGAAGCAATTCGGCCCGGGCATAGTGATAGACCGGGATCACCGGCAATGCGTGCTGCAGGATCGCCTCGGCCGCCGCATAGTCCGGCGCGGGGTCGGGGGCGGTGCGGGCGTGGTCCAGCAGCCGATCGTATTCGGCATCCGAGAAGTGACCGGGGTTCGCGCCCCCGGTGCGGAAGATGTCCAGAAAGGTCGAGGCCTCGTTGTAGTCCGCGCACCAGGTCTGGCGCGCCAGCTCGAACTCGCCGGTCTGCATCCGCTCGACCTGGACCTTCCAGGACAGGTCGCGCAGGACCAGATCGACGCCCAAGGGCTTCAGGGCGTCGCGGGTGGCCTCGGCGATCTTGCGGTGGGTCGGGTCGGTGTCGTTGAAGGTCAGCGACAGGGCCAGCCGCCGGTCGGGGCCGTATCCCGCCTCGGCCAGCAGCGCGCGGGCGCGGTCCAGCCGCTGGGCGGGCGTCAGCCCGGCAGCTTCGGGGACGGGGGCGGAAAACCCCTGGGTCGCGGGATGGGTCCAGCCGAAGGCGGGGGCCTGGCCGCCTTGCAGGATCTGTTCGACCACCGCCTCGCGCGGGGTGGCCAGCGACAGGGCCTGGCGCACCCGCAGGTCGCGCAGCGCCTTGGGGCCCTTGTCGCCCAGGTTCAGGACAAGGCCATAGGTGCAGCCCTGCGGCAGCACCACGACCTCGGCCGGGCGGTCCTGCTTCAGCGCGGGATACTGCCCGGCGGGGATGCGCATGCGGTCGATCCCGCCGTCGCGATAGCGCGCCAGCGCCTGGGCGTCGTCGACAAGCGTCACGCCCTGCAGCCTGCGGATCACGACATGGGCCGCGTCCCAGTAATGCGGATTCGGAACCATCAGGATCCGGGCCCCCAGGTCGTGGCTTTCCAGTTGGTAGGCGCCGTTTCCCACGAGCGTGCCGGGGCGCGTCCAGCCGTCGCCCTGTTCCAGCGCCTTGCGGTTGACGGGATAGGTCGCGGGATGGCTCAGCATATGGGGAAGCTGCGGCGAGGGCGCGGACAGCCGGACCTGGAAGGTGCGGTCGTCGGGCGCGGCCACGCCCAGCTCCTGCGGCTTTTTCGCGCCCTTGATGACCTCGGTCGCGTTCTCGACATGCATCAGTTCCAGATACCAGGCCTGTTCCGATGCGGTCTCGGGGTCGGCAAGCCGGCGCCAGGCGCGGACGAAGTCGCCCGCCGTCACCGGATCGCCGTTCGACCATTTCGCCTGCGGGCGCAGGTGGAAGGTATAGGTCAGCCGATCCTGCGACAGATCATAGGAGGCGGCGACCCCGGGCACCGGCGCGCCATGGGCGTCGGCGTTCATCAGCCCCTCGAACAGCTGGCGGATCACCTCGGCGCCCTGGGGGTCGGCGTTCTTCTGCGGGTCCAGCGTCCGGATCGCCTCGGGCAGGCGGAAGGTATAGCTTTGATCCTTGGCCAGCGTCTCGCCTTCGGCGGTGTCGGCGGCAAGCGCGGGCAGGGCGGGGCCAAGGGCCAGCGCGGCAATCGTCAGCAGGCGGATCATCGGGCACCTCCGGGCAGGATCGGGCCGCGCGCGAGAAGGCCGCGCGGGCGGGCAAGGTTTGCGGCGAAACCCGGGCCCGGGCAAGCGGGATTTGCCGCTTTTCCGGCGGGGCCGCTTGTGAAACAAGGACGGGATGAACCCTGATCGCCGCATCACCCTGGTTACCGGAGGCGCCCGTTCCGGCAAGTCGGCCCTGGCCGAGACGCTGGCCGGCCGGGCCGGCGGCCCGCTGGTCTATGTCGCCACGGCCGAGGCCCGCGACCCCGAGATGGCGCGCCGCATCGCCAGCCACCGCGACCGGCGCGGGCCGGGCTGGCAGACGGTCGAGGAGGCGCTGAACCTGCCCGGCGTCCTGGCCCGCACCCAGGGCGTGCGGCTGGTCGATTGCCTGACGCTGTGGCTGTCGAACGTCATGGCGGCGGGCGACCCCGAACCCGCCGTGGCCGGACTTTGCGCGGCCCTGGCCCGTACCCCGGACCCGGTCGTTCTGGTCACGAATGAGCTTGGCCAGGGTATCGTGCCCGAAAATGCGCTTGCCCGTCGCTTCCGCGACGCGCATGGCTTGATGAACCAGTCGGTTGCCGCCGTCGCCTGCGAAGTCTGGATGGCCGTCAGCGGCCTGCCGCTTCGCCTGAAACCACCGCGAGAGATGCCTTGAAAGACTTCGACACCCAAGCCGCCGCCGCCGCCCGCAACCGCCAGGCCGAACTGACCAAGCCCCCCGGATCGCTGGGCCGGCTCGAGGAACTGGCCGTGTTCATGGCCGGCTGGCAGGGGCGCGCGCGGCCCCGGATCGACCGCGCCCAGGCGCTGGTCTTTGCCGGCAACCACGGCGTCTGCGCGCAGGGCGTGAACCCGTTCCCGGTCGAGGTCACGGCCCAGATGGTCGAGAATTTCCGCAACGGCGGCGCCGCGATCAACCAGCTGTGCCGCCTGTCCGGGGCCGACCTGCAGGTGATCGCGCTGGACCTGGACCGGCCGACCGCCGATTTCACCCAAGGCATGGCGATGGAAACCGCCGATCTGGTCGCCTCGATCCAGACCGGCAAGAACGCGGTCGATCCGCAGGCCGACGTGATCCTGCTGGGCGAGATGGGCATCGGCAATTCGACGGTCGCCGCCGCCCTGGCCGCCGCGACCTTCGGCGGCGGGGCCGAGGACTGGGTGGGCCCCGGCACCGGCGCAGACGACGACATCCTGGCCCGCAAGATCGCCGCGGTCGAGGCCGGCCTGAAGCGGCACAAGGGCGCGGCCAGCGCCGCCTCGATCCTGGGCAGCTATGGCGGGCGCGAACAGGCCGCAATCTGCGGCGCGGTGATCCGGGCCCGCGAACTGGGCATCCCGGTGATCCTGGACGGTTTCATCTGCACGGCGGCGGCGGGGGTGCTGGTCATCAACGACCGCAACGCGCTGGACCATTGCCTGATCGGCCACGAAAGCGCCGAGCCGGGCCACCGCCGCCTGGTCGCGGTGCTGGGCAAGACCCCGGTCGTCGGCCTGGACATGCGGCTGGGCGAAGGCACCGGCGCGGCCGTCGCCCTGATGGTCCTGCGCGCGGCGCTGGAGTGCCACAACGGCATGGCCACCTTCGCCGAGGCGGGGATTGGCTGACCCCATCGTCCAGGCGGCGACCGCGCTGGTCTGGCTGACGCGGCTGCCCGTCGGGCGCTGGCTGCCAGAAACGCCCCCGCCTCTGGCCGCCGCCGCCTGGGCCTTTCCGCTGGTCGGCGTGGTCGTGGGCGCGGGCGCGGGGCTGGTCCTGGCGCTGGCCGCGGGACTGGGCCTGCCGCCGCTGGCCTGCGCCTTGCTGGCCCTGGCGGCGGGCATGGCCCTGACCGGCGCGCTGCACGAGGACGGGCTGGCCGATTTCGCCGATGGCTGCGGTGCCCGCGACCGCGCCCGCGCGCTGGAGATCATGCGCGACAGCCGCATCGGCAGCTACGGCACCATCGCGCTGCTTCTGTCGCTGGGCCTGCGCGCCGCCGCGCTTGCGGCGCTGGCGCCGGGGCAGGGCGTGCTGGCGCTGATCGGGGCGGCGGCCCTGTCGCGCGCGGGCATGGCCGCGGCGCTGGCCTTTCTGCCACCCGCCCGGCCCGATGGGCTGGGGCGCGGCGCCGGGCGCCCCACCGGCGCGGCGGTGGCGGTGGGGCTGCTGATCGCGGCCTTGGCGCTGGTCCCGGCGGGCGGGGTCCTTCCCGCGCTTCTCGCCTGCGGGCTGGCGCAATACGCCCTGGCGCGGCTGGCACTGCGGCGCCTGGGCGGGCAGACCGGCGATGTCCTCGGCGCCGTCCAGCAGGTCGGAGAGATCGCCGCCCTGCTGGCGCTTGCCGCGACGTAAACCGGGCGGCGCTTGACCGGTATTTTCCCTTCACTCATACAAATCCGGTGACGACCGGATCAACCGGCGCGCCGGCACCGAGGAGGGGCCGCATCAAGGGGAGGTTTCGACATGGGTGCCCTGCTGGGCCTGTCGCGGGGCATCGACCGCGTCAATCTGTTCATCGGCCGCTGCGTCAGCTGGCTGGTGCTGGCCGCCGTGCTGATCAGCGCGGGCAACGCCATCGTGCGCAAGCTGTTCAACACCTCGTCGAACGCCTGGCTCGAGGTGCAGTGGTATCTGTTCGGCGCCATCGTGCTGCTGGGCGCGGCGGCGGCGCTTTACCGCAACGAACACGTCCGCGTGGACCTGATCTATGGCGCTGTCTCGGACCGGGCGCGGCTGTGGATCGACCTGTTCGGGCTGATCTTCCTGCTGCTGCCCTTTGCCGCCTATGCCGCCTGGCTCAGCTGGCCGATCTTCGTGTCGTCCTGGCGCATCCACGAGATGTCGTCGAATTCCGGCGGCCTGGTGCGCTGGCCGGCCAAGCTGCTGCTGCCGGTGGGTTTCGGCCTGCTGACGCTGCAGGGCCTGTCCGAGCTGATCAAGCGCATCGCCGCCCTGCGCGGCCTGATCGTGCTTGAGACAAAATATTCCAAGCCCCTGCAATAGAACCCGGAGCCACCCATGTTCGCATATGGCGTCCTGCCTCCGGCGATGTTTCTGTGCATGATCTGCTTCATGCTCTACGGCTTTCCCGTGGCCTTCACCCTGGGCGCGGTGGGGCTGCTGTTCGGGGCCATCGGCATCGCGACGGAACATTTCCACCCCTCTTTCCTGTCGGCGCTGCCGCACCGCTTCTTCGGCATCATCTCGAACGACCTGCTGCTGGCGATCCCGTTCTTTACCTTCATGGGCGCGGTGCTGGAGCGGTCCGGCCTGGCCGAGGACCTGCTGGAGGGCACGGGCAAGCTGTTCGGCGCCGTGCCGGGCGGGCTTGCCTATGCGGTGATCGTGGTCGGCGCGATCCTGGGGGCGATCACCGGGACGGTCGCGGCCTCGGTCATCACCATGGGGGTGATCTCGCTGCCGGTGATGCTGCGATACGGCTATAACCCGCGGCTGGCGACGGGGGTGATCGCGGCCTCGGGGACGATCACGCAGCTGATCCCGCCGTCCCTGGTGCTGGTGGTGCTGGCCGACCAGCTGGGCCGTTCCGTGGGCGACCTCTACCTGGGGGCGATGGGGCCCTCGGCGCTGCAGGTGCTGATCTTTCTGGGCTATATCCTGGTCCTGTCGCTGATCCGGCCCCAGGACATGCCGCCCCTGCCGCCCGAAGTGCGGGGCGAGCTGAACGCCGCCCTGGTCGTGAAGGTGCTGATGGGCATCGTGCCCTCGATGGCGCTGATCTTTCTGGTGCTGGGCACGATCTTCATCGGCCTGGCCACGCCCACCGAGGCGGGCGCGCTGGGCGTCGTCGGCGCCTTTGTCCTGGCGCTGCTGCACGGGCGGCTGAATTTCCGCATGATGCGCGACGCTGTCCACGCCACGGCCGACCTGACGGTGATGGTGGTCTTCATCCTGATCGGGGCGACGCTGTTCAGCCTGGTCTTTCAGGGCATGGACGGCGGCCGCTGGATCGAGCACCTGCTGTCGCACCTGCCCGGCGGGCCCATCGGCTTCCTGATCTTCGTCAACATCTTCATCTTTTTCCTGGCGTTCTTCCTGGACTTCTTCGAGATCGCCTTCATCGTGGTGCCGCTGCTGGCGCCGGTGGCGCAGTCGCTGGGCATCGATCTGGTCTGGTTCGGGGTGCTTTTGTGCATCAACATGCAGACCAGCTTCATGCACCCGCCGTTCGGCTTTGCGCTGTTCTACCTGCGCTCGATCGCGTCGCGCGAGGTCAAGACGACCGACATCTACATGGGTGCGATCCCCTGGCTGGTGATGCAGCTTCTGCTGGTCGTCGTGGTGATCTTCTGGCCAGGGCTGGTGACGGGGCTGCTGGACAAGGGGCCGGCGGTGGACCTGGACAGCGTCAGCATCGAGCTTCCTGCCGGCAATCTGGGCGGCCTGGATCAGGCCGGCGGGCTGGGGCAGCCGTCCTTTGGCGGGGCCCCGGCCGGGCAGCCGGTCATCGGGGCGCCCCCGCCGGGGCAGCCGCCCATCGGCCAGCCGCAGATCGGCGCGCCGGACTGAGACGAAAAAAGCCCCGCGGCAGCGGGGCTTTCCTGCCGGCAAAAGCAGCGGCTACAGCTTGTTCGCGTTGCGCTGCTGCATCATGAACGTGTCGTAGTTGTATTCCGCGATCTGCGTCCAGGTATAGTAGTCGTGACGGAACGCCTTGATCGAATCCCAGATCTTCTTGAAGGCAGGGTTCGAGGCGTCCAGTTCGGAATAGACCGTCTCGGCCGCCTGGTAGCAGGCTTGCAGGATCTCGGGGCTGAAGGGGCGAAGCTGTGCGCCTTCGGCCACAAGCTGCTTGATGGCGGTGGGGTTCTTGTAGTCGTATTTCTGCAACATGTCGGCATCGACCCCCTGGCAGATCGACTTCAGCAGTGCCTTGTAGGTGTCGGGAAGACCCTCCCACGCGGCCTTGTTGAACATGAAGTGGACGGTCGGGCCGCCCTCCCACCAGCCGGGGTAATAATAATAGGGCGCGACCTTGACGAAGCCCAGCTTCTGGTCGTCATAGGGGCCGACGAATTCGGTCGCGTCCAGCGTGCCCTTTTCCAGCGCCGGATAGATGTCGCCCCCGGCCAACTGCTGGGGCACCACGCCCAGCCGTTCCAGAATGCTGCCCGCAAAGCCGCCGACCCGGAACTTGAGCCCCTTGAGGTCGTCCAGTGTCTTGATCTCCTTGCGGAACCAGCCGCCCATCTGCACACCGGTATTGCCGCCGGGCAGGGCATAAAGGTTCTTGTCGGCCAGGAACTCGTTGTAAAGATCGGTGCCGCCGCCGTGATAGGCCCAGGCGTTCATCCCCCGCGCCGACAGGGAAAAGGGAACCGCCGACCCCAGTGCCCAGGTCGGATCCTTGCCGAAATAGTAATAGCCCACCGTGTGGCAGACCTCGACCGAACCTTCGCTGGCGGCATCGGCGGCTTGCAGCGCGGGCACGATCTCTCCTGCGGCAAAGGGCCTGATCTGGAACCTGCCGTCCGTCGCCTCGCTCAGGCGGCGCGACAGTTCGTCCGCGGCGCCATAGATCGTATCCAGCGACTTCGGAAAGGACGACGTCAGCCGCCATTTCACCTGAGGCATTTCCTGGGCGATGGCCGGGGCGGCCAGCGTCGCCCCCGCCGCTGCCGCCGCACCGCCGACCGTGGCCCGGGCCAGAAAGCCGCGCCGGTCAAGCTGGTTGGTCTTTGTCATGGTTTCCTCCGCTGTTGCCGGCCTTTCCCCTGGCCGGTCCGCCCGCATGTTGCACGGCCCCGCCGGACCTGTCGAGACGGATTGCCGGGCCCGCGCAGCCCCCGTATCTTGTGGGAAAACGCCGCCCCTACCCAAGTTCTTCGGGCCTGCCTATAGTGGCGGGGGTTCAGGCTTGCAAAGGGTCAAGGGATGCGCTGTCCGTTCTGCGGAAATGTCGATACCCAGGTCAAGGACTCGCGTCCGGCCGAGGACAATGTGGCGATCCGGCGGCGGCGGTTCTGCCCGGCCTGCGGCGGGCGCTTCACCACCTATGAACGGGTGCAGCTGCGCGACCTGGTGGTGGTCAAGACCAGCGGCCGGCGCGAGGATTTCGACCGCGCCAAGCTGGAACGCTCGATCCGCATTGCCATGCAGAAACGCCCCATCGACCCCGAGCGCATCGACCAGATGATTTCCGGCATCGTGCGCCGGCTGGAAAGCCTGGGCGACACCGACATCCCCTCGAAGGTCATCGGCGAGATCGTGATGGAGACGCTGGCCCGCATCGACACCGTGGCCTATGTCCGTTTCGCCAGCGTCTACAAGAACTTCCAGGCGGCGGACGATTTCGACAAGTTCGTCAGCGAACTGCGCCCCGGCACTGTCGAAGAGTGAGCGATACGCGCCACATGGACCATGCGCTGGCGCTGGCGCGGCGCGGCCTGGGCAACACCTGGCCCAACCCGGCCGTGGGCTGCGTGCTGGTGCGCGATGGCCGCGTGGTCGGGCGCGGCTGGACCCAGCCCGGCGGCCGCCCCCATGCCGAGGTCCGCGCCCTGGCCCAGGCGGGCGAGGCCGCGCGGGGCGCCACCGCCTATGTCACGCTGGAGCCCTGCGCCCATCACGGCAAGACCCCGCCCTGCGCCGAGGCGCTGATCCGTTCCGGCGTCGCCCGCGTTGTGACCGCGCTGACCGATCCCGATCCGCGCGTGTCGGGGCGTGGCCACGCCATGCTGCGTGCCGCCGGCATCGCCGTGACCGAAGGCGTGCGCGAGTCTGCGGCGCGCGAGGCCCAGCGGGGTTTTCTGACGCGGGTGACGCTGGGCCGGCCGATGCTGACGCTGAAGCTTGCGACCAGCTTCGACGGGCGCATCGCGACGGCGCATGGCGAAAGCCAGTGGATCACCGCGCCCGCCGCACGGCGCCATGTCCACGCCCTGCGCCTGACCCATGACGCGGTGATGGTCGGCGGCGGCACGGCGCGGGCCGACCGCCCAGGCCTGAACGTGCGCGGCATGGGCCGGGTGCGCCAGCCGGTGCGGGTGGTGGTATCGTCGGGTCCCCTGCCGGACCTGCCGCCAGAAGGCGCCGAACACGGTCCGCTGTGGCAGCTTGCGGGCGATCCCGCGGCGGTCATGGCAGACCTTGGCGCGCGCGGGCTGACCCGGGTGCTCTGCGAAGGCGGCGGCATCCTGGTGGCCGGCCTGCTGCGCGCCGGGCTGGTGGACCAGTTGGTCGGCTATACGGCCGGGGTGGTGCTGGGCGGCGACGGGCGGGCGGCGACGGGTCCGCTGGCGCTGGCGCGGCTGGCCGATGCGCCGCGCTTTCGCCTGGTCGAGACGCGCCCCATCGGCCCCGACCTGATGCACCGCTGGCTGCGGGCCGAGTGACGGCGCTTTGACTTGCTTGCCAAAGGCCCGGCTTTCTCAGCGTCGCCAGAGCCAGGCATGGGTGCTGAGCGCGCCCTGCGCCTTGGCGAGCAGCCGCAGGCCCGGCCCGCCCGGGGCAAAACCGGGGTCGGCCAGGCGTTCCAGCGCAATCTCGGGCGGGCAGGGCAGGCCGGTCGCGGGGTCGAAATAGCGCGGATAGGCGATCAGTGCGGCATGGACCAGCCGCGCCAGGTCGGCGCGGGTGCGGCGGCGGTCCGGTACCGGCCCCAGGTCGCGCGTCAGCCCCCAGCCGGCGTAGAAAGGCGCGCCGAGCGTGGTGACGGGCAGGCCGCGCAGCAGCGCCTCGAACCCCAGGGTCGAGGTGATGGTCCAGACCTCGTCCACCTCTGCCATCAGCGCGGCCGCGCCGGTCTCCCTCGCGACCACATCCGCGAGCCCGGCCAGATCGGCGGGCGGAATCAGGCCGGGGCGCAGCCCCGCCTCGACATCGGGGTGGGGCTTGTAGATCAGCACGGCCCCCGGGTTTTCGGCCCGCACGCGGCGCAGCAGGGCCAGGTTCGTGCGCTCGGCCCCCGCGCCCAGGCGGATCGAGACGTCGTCCTCGACCTGGCCGGGCACCAGGATGCGGTGGCCCGGGGGCAGGCGGGGCACGGTGCCGGCCAGGTTGTATTTCGTCACCCCGCTGGCCACCAGCGCCCGGGCCAGCGCGGCTGCCCGCGCCGCGCCGCCCGGTGGCATCGGCTCGGCCATCAGCCGCTCGAACCGGCTTTCGCGGGTCGGGTCGTAATAGATGCCCAGATCGTCCGCGACCAGCGACAGGGGCGGGACCAGCGCCGCGCCCAGCCCACGCGAGCGGATGAAGCCATCCTCGACCCGAAGCGCGCCGGGAACCCGGTCGGCAAGGCCCGCCCAGGCCAGCGTCACCTTGGCCGAGGGCCTGGCCGTAAAGCGCACGCCCTTGCCGCCGCCGAAGGCGCGGGCGACGAAGGGCCGCTTCCACAGGCGGATGCCATAGGCCAGGTGGCCCGCGTGGTCCTGGCGCCATGCCCTGGCCTCGGCCTCGAGCTGGTTCAGGGCGCCGTCGAAATCGGTCAGCCGGTCCAGGCAGGGATCATACCACACTGGTGCCAGCAGATGGCTTGCGGCAAACAGCGCCTCGACCGGGGCAGGGCGGCGGCGGGGAAAGCCATGGAGGTCGTCGGTCAGGCCCCAGCCGGCATAGAAGGGCTGGCCGAAGACGCGGGGCCTGTGGCCGGCCAGCACGGCCTCGTATCCCAGTTGCGACGACATGGCATAGACCCGCGCCGCCCCGCGCAGAAGCCGCCAGGGCGACACCGGGCCGTCGCAGAAGCAATCGCCCGGACGCAGGTCGTCGCGGGTGAAATGGCCGGGGCGCAGCCCGGCGGCGGTTTCGGGATGGCTGCGGATGGCCACCGGCAGGCCCGGGTTTTCATCCCGCGCGGCAGAGAGCATGTCGAGGAACTCGGCCCGCCCGGCACCCAGCAGCGAGGCATCGCCGCGCGTCTGGTCGATGACCAGCACATGACACGGCGGCGGCAGGTCGGCACCGGGCAGGTGCGCGTTGTATTTCGACAGGTCCGCCGCAATCAGCCGGTCGATGCCGTCCCGCGCCTGGCCGGCCAGCGACGCCGCCCGGGCCGAGGGGACTAGGCTTTCGATCAGCGAGGGCTGTTCGGGCCGGAAATGCAGGCCGAGCGGGTCGATCAGCAGCCCGACCGGACCGCGCCGGCCGGTGGGACCGGGGCTGCGGCCGGGCAGCACGGACCGCAGGAAGGCATCCTCGACGCGCACCAGGCCGGCGCCCGCGCGGGCGGCCACCGCCTCGCCCCGCCAGGCGGTCGGGCTTGCGCCCCAGACCCCCACGGTGTCGCCGGCCCTGGGCAGGCCCAGGACCGGCCGCCAGCCGGCCAGCGTCAGGATGCGGCGCAGGCGCGGGCGGGTGAAGAACCCGCCGTTGAATACGAAAAGCCGCCGGGGGGTCCCGGCGGCCTTGCTGTCGTCGTGCATCCCGTTACTCGAACGAGCGGCTGGTCGAGCCGATCTGCGAGGCGGGCGTCAGGATCGCGCTCAGCGTTTTCTGCCACTGCACGAAGGGCGCTTCGGTGACGTAGACGGTATCGCCGTCGCGGATGACGAAGTCGCGGGCCAGGAACATCCCGTCCGGCCGGGTCAGGTCCAGCACATAGGCGACGCGCTGGTCGCCGTAGATGTCGTTGCGGCCCAGCACGGCGCGGGCGACCGACTGCGGCTCCTCGCGCAGGACGAAGACGCCCTTGGGGTCGGCCAGCGTGGTCGACAGGCCGCCGACCATGGCCACGGCCTCGATGGCGTTGACCTCGTCATTGCCCAGCGGAACCTTGGTCTGCCCGCCCAGCGCGCCCAGGGCGGTGAAGTTGCGCTCGTCCTCTTCGACCAGGATGATGTCGCCGGGGCGCAGCGCGATGTCGTTGCGCGCGCTGGAGTAAAGGTCGCGCAGCCAGACGCGGCCCGAGGTGTTGCCGCGCTTGACCGTGACCACCGCGACCTCGGGTTCGATGCTGACGCCGCCGGCGCGCGACAGCATGGCCGACAGCGTGCGGGTCGGCCGTTCGATCGGGAAGACGCCCTGGCCGTTGACCTTGCCCATGACCGAGACGGTCGCGCCGTCGCCGGCCACGCGCGTCACCATGACCTGCGGGTCCGGGGTCTGGGTTTCCAGCTTCTGCGTGATGATGCGGCGCAGTTCGTCGGGGGTGTTGCCCGCGGCGCGGACGCGGCCGGCATAGGGCACGAAGATATAGCCCTGGCTGTCCACCTGCAGCTGCTGAAGCTGGGTCGAACTGGTCCCCATCGAGGCCAGCAGCCCGTCATCGACGTTTTCCCAGATCGACAGGCCCAGGACGTCGCCCGGCCGCACTTCGTCCGCGCCGACCTGGCCGGCGTTCTTGAAGTCGGATCCGAAGCCATAGGCGGGCGAGAAGTTCGCCGCCCGGTTCACCCGGTCGTCCACCGTGACGACATGGGTGCTGCCCCCGTTGGCGACCGAACCCTTGAAGATTTCACCCCGTGTCGGGCCCGAGCGGGGCAGACCGCAGGCGGTCAGCAGCATGACGGCACCCATCACGGCGATCCGGCTTGCGCGGATCGCCAGCGAACGGCGTGCCGCGGTCGTCATAACCGCGCCGCGGCGCGAGAAACTGGTTGCGGTCAAACTTCTTACTCCTGTCACTTTCGTCCGAATCCGGCTTGTTGGCGCCGCGTTTTCGGGCACACTATCCCAGCTTTCCTAAGTTTTCCATAACTGCGCCAGTTGTCATTCCGTATAGGTGTCCAACTGTTGCCGATATTTCCCACGTCCGGCCAGAAGGGCCTGATAGGGGTCCTCGGGCGCCAGCATCATGTCGACGACGATGCGCAGCGCATGGGCGCGCGAACGCTCGGAATAGAATCCCCCCGGCACCTGACTGCTTTCCAGCAGAAAATCGCGATACCGGCGATAGGTATAGGGGTTCGGCGGCTCGGGCTCGGCCAGGAAATCGGCCAGGCTTTGATGCGAGACCAGGCCCGGCTTGTCGAACACCGCCCGCCCCATGGCCTTGACCGGCAGCCCGCGCCACAGCGCCTGCTGGGCCGAGGTCGAGTTCACCGTGACCACCGCGCGCGCCTGGTTCAGCAGCCGCGCCAGCTTGCCGCCGCGCACGAAATGCACCCGGTCCGCGATTCCCAGGTCCTGGGCCTTGCGCTGCACGGCCTGGCGGATGCCGCCGCGCCCGTCCTCCAGCGGATGGGCCTTGAAGACGACATGATGGTGGCGGGGCGCCGAGCGGGCGAATTCGGCGATCACCTCGTCGGTGAACTCGGACATGGTGCCATAGGGCGAATGGGCGACGAAGTTGGAATCGTGTTCCAGCTGCATCGGCACCAGCACATAGGGAAAGCCGCCGCGGCGCACGGCCTCGGCCTCGCGGTGCTGGGCGATCATGTCGACGGGGGTCAGCAGCAGGCGGCGCAGGTTCAGCCGGAATTCGCGAAAGACGCCGATCTGGCGATGGGTGCGGTATCCCTTGTAGCGCCAGTTGGCGATCAGGACGAAGAAATGATAAAGCGCACCATAGAACTTGTGCTGGCGCATGTCGCCCCAGCGCGCGGGAGGGCGCGTCAACTCTCCCATGCGGCCGCGCAGGGCGTTGCGCATCTCGCGCAGCGCGATCCCCATCAGCGCCGAATTGCCGTTCGAGCCGCCGCGTTCGTAGGTGATCCAGAACGGCCGCAGATAGCCTTCCTCGAACACATGCAGCACCAGGCCATGCCGCAGGCTGGCGGCGCGGGCGGCGGCGTGGATCGGGCGCACGTCGCCGTAAAGCACGAGGTCGGTGATGCCCTTTTCGGCGATCAGCCGTTCAAGATGGGCGGGCCATTCCTCGGGCGTGCCGGTGTGGCGAATGAAATGGGCGGCGTCCTTCCAGAAGAATTCGTCCCCGGCGTTGAAGCCGGCGCGCCAGACGGTGGCGCCCGCCGCGCGCAACAGCCGCGCCAGGCGGTCAAAGAACGGGCCGTGCGGCCCCTGCAGCATCAGAAAGACCCGCTGCTCGGCCGGTCGCGCCGCAAGATCGAAGGGCGGCATCATGGTCGGGGTCAGCACATTCACAACGTCTTTTTCCACGGAGATGGCCGCCAAAGCCGGAATGAAAAAACCTGAGGGGACCGATCACGGAACAGCCGGTTAATGCCGGAACGACCGACTGATGCACGAATCGCGCCGGGGTGTCACGCCCTTTCCCGGCAAATTATCAAGGATTGCTTGAAGAGCGGACGCCGAGGCTCTAGGTCTGCGCGCAGGATTGGCGAAAGCGGAGCGGCCATGTTCACCGGGATCATCACCGATATCGGCAATGTCAGTCAGGTCGAGATGCGGGGCGACATGCGCGCGCGCATCGCCTGCCACTACGACATGGCGGGGGTGGACCTGGGCGCCTCGATCGCCTGCGACGGGGTCTGCCTGACGGTGGTGGAAAAGGGCGCGGACTGGTTCGAGGTCGACATCTCGGCCGAGACCCTGTCCAAAACCAACATCGGCGCGAACGGCTGGGCGCCCGGCAAGCGGCTGAACCTGGAACGCGCGCTGCGCGTCGGCGACGAACTGGGCGGGCACATCGTGTCGGGCCATGTGGACGGCACCGCGGTGATCGAGGAGATGCACGACGAAGGCGGCAGCACGCGCGTCACCTTCCGCGCGCCCGAAGGGCTGGCGCGGTTCATCGCCGAAAAGGGCTCGGTCGCGCTGAATGGCACCTCGCTGACCGTGAACGAGGTCGAGGGCGCGCGGTTTGGCGTGAACCTCATCCCCCACACCCAGACCGTGACGACCTGGGGCGAGGCGCGGGTGGGCGATGCCGTCAACCTGGAGATCGACACGCTGGCGCGCTATGTCGCGCGGCTGGCCGGCGGATTGTGACAAGGATGCCGGCCCCTTGACGCATGGGCGCGCGCATCGGGGCTTGCGCGCGGGGCCCGTGCGGTGCAGACCCGACAACAGGCCCTGCCGGGCCGGACAGGACGATGCGGGTGGTCGGGCGGACGCCGCCCCGCCCGCGCTAAGGACGCATGGAGCGGCGGATGCACTATGAAAAACCCGGACCCGTCGAGCGCGACTGGGCGGACGTGATCTCGAAGACCGAGGAGATCATCAACGAGGCTCGCAACGGCCGCATGTTCATCCTGGTCGACCACGAGGACCGCGAGAACGAGGGCGATCTGGTCATCCCGGCCCAGATGGCCACGCCCGAGGCGATCAACTTCATGGCCACTCATGGCCGTGGGCTGATCTGCCTGGCGCTGCCGGGCGCCCGGATCGACGCCCTGGGCCTGCCGCTGATGAGCCCCAAGAACTCCAGCCGGCACGAAACCGCCTTTACCATGTCGATCGAGGCGCGCGAGGGCGTCACCACCGGCATCTCGGCCCATGACCGGGCCCATACCATCGCCGTGGCCATCGACCCGACCAAGGGCGCGGCCGACATCGCGACGCCGGGCCATGTGTTCCCGCTGCGCGCCCGGGACGGGGGCGTGCTGGTTCGCGCCGGCCATACCGAGGCGGCGGTGGACGTGGCGCGCCTGGCCGGCCTGAACCCCGCCGGCGTCATCTGCGAGATCATGAACGAGGACGGGACCATGGCCCGCCTGCCGGACCTGGTCGGCTTCGCGCAGCGCCATGGGCTGAAGATCGGGACGATCAGCGATCTGATCGCCTATCGCCGCCGCCACGACAACCTGATCGCCGAGCGCGCGCAGCGCGCGGTCCATTCGATCCATGGCGGCGACTGGATGATGCGGGTCTTTGCCGACGAGACCTCGGGCGCGGAACATATCGTGCTGACCAAGGGCGACCTGACCGCCCCGGGTCCGGTCCTGGTGCGGATGCACGCGCTGGACCCGCTGCACGACGTGTTGGGCATCGGCCGCGAGGATGCGGGCGAACTGTCCCAGGCCATGCGCCTGATCGAGGAGGAGGGGCGCGGCGTCGTCGTGCTGTTCCGCGACCTGGAAAAGCGCCTGCCGGTGCAGGGCGAGGTGTCGCCCCATGTGCTGCGCCAGTACGGGCTTGGCGCGCAGATCCTGTCCGCCCTGGGCCTGTCCGAGCTTGCGCTGCTGACCAACTCCGCCCCGGTCAAGATCGTCGGGCTTGACGCCTACGGGCTTTCGATCCATTCCACCCGTCCGATTCCCAAAGGGTAAGACATGGCCGCCAGCATCGAACATCAACAACTGCCGCTGCCCCGCATCGAGGGCGCGCGGCTTCTGGTCGTCGTCGCGCCCTATTACCGCTCGATCGCCGAGGCGATGGTCGAGGGCGCGCGCGCCGTCGCCGCCGAGGCGGGCGCCAGCGCCGATCTGGTCGAGGTGCCGGGCGCGCTCGAGGTCCCGACCGCCATTGCGCTGGCCGCCGCGCGCGGGCTTTATGACGGTTACGTGGCGATCGGCTGTGTGATCCGGGGCGAAACGACGCACTACGACACGGTGTGCAACGACAGCTCGCGCGGGCTCACCCTGCTGGGGCTGCAGGGCCATTGCATCGGCAACGGCATCCTGACGGTCGAGAACTACGAACAGGCCGCCGTCCGCGCCGACCCCGAGGGGCAGAACAAGGGCGGGGGCGCCGCCGCCGCCGCGCTGCACCTGATCGCGCTGAAGCGGCGCTGGGAAAGCCGCACCGCGGGCGAGGGGGCCGTCAGCTCCGACATCATCCGCCTGGCGGGCGAACTTGACGGGCCGCGCGGCGCATGAGCGGGTCGAGGGAAAACCGGACCCCCGAGCAGCGGGCCGAACGCCAGGCCCGCACCTCGGCCGCGCGCGTCTATGCCGTGCAGGCGCTGTTCCAGATGGAGGCCGCCGGCCAGTCCGCCGACACCGTCCTGCGCGAATTCCGCCAGTGGCGCATCGGCCGCGAGGACGAGGATTCCGACATGGTTTCGGTTGAGGCCGACGAGTCGCTGTTCGGCCGCATCCTGGATGACGCGGTGAACTGGCAGTCGCGCATCGACCAGGCGACCGACCGGGCGCTGGTCGCGAAATGGCCGATCGACCGCATCGACCCGGTGCTGCGGGCACTGTTTCGCGCCGGCGGGGCCGAACTGGTCGCCAGCAAGACGCCGCCTCGCGTCGTCATCACCGAATATGTCCGCATTGCCGAGGCGTTCTTTCCCGAAGGCCGCGAACCCAAGTTCGTCAACGCGGTGCTGGACCACATGGCACGCGAAGCCCGGCCGGACGCCTTCTGACGTCCGGCCCCTGGGCCGATCCTGGCCCTGCGGCCCTTCGCCGCGATTTTTCTTTCCCCAAAAGCGCCGCATTGCGTTATTGTGCCGAAGTGTTCCAACCGCGCCGGTGCTGCCGCCATGCCTCGTCTTGTCCGCCTGTATATCGTCAGCATCGCCTGGGGCGCCCTTCTGGGGGCGGTCTTCACCGGCCTGTTGATCGCGCTGGATGTCGCGGGTCTGCGGCATCTGGTCTGGGCGACCCGGGGCGGCTTCATCGCCGTGGCCATGCTGCTGGCATTCCACATCCTGCTGTTTTCGGGCGTCCAGTTCGGCATTGCGGTGATGCGTATGGCCCAAGGCCGGGATTCGGGGCCGCGTGGGCTGCGCAGGGCCGTGGGCGCGCCGCTGCCGATCATGATCCCGGCGCAGAAAAACACCTGATCGCCGGGCAACGTTCCTGGCCGATTTCCGGTTCCGTCCCTTCACAAGGATTTACGATCCAACTGTGGACACCGTGCAACAATGCAGCCTTGGGGCGAGCAAGAATAGCCTGCCTAAAATTTGCGCAAAGCTTGTTCGGGACAAAACTGTTACGATTCCTTAACGTTCCGTGATGTTGGACATTGCCCATTAGAGTATGAAACTTCGTTAAAAACACCCTAAAAATTGAAAACGACATTTGGTTTCATCACAAATCGCCATGGTCGAAAATCCGCCGATGCAAAAAAGCAACAGTGCTTTCACGATTTTGCGACTGTGCGTGCGTTCCGGCTCACCCTTTATGCGGGGCAAGGCTGGGGATAATTCTACCCCAGCAGAGATGCTCACGGTTGCACCGAACAGCGGCCGTGGACACGAAAACGGTTCAGTAAAAGGACTGCTACAGATGAAAACCCTTGCTTACCTTGCCGGAGCGACCGCTCTGGCCGCGGCATTCTCCTCGCCCGCGTTCGCCCAGTCCGAATCCATGGCCGGCGCCAATGCCACCGGCATCACCGATGTCGCCGAGGCGCAGCGCGATCTGGAACGTGACGTGCGCGACGACTTCGCCCGCTCGGACGACGCCTATCGCTTTGGCACCCCGGACAGCCGTCAGGGCACCTTCGGTTCGGTCGCCCTGTCCTATGCCGGTGCGACCGGTAACAGCGAAAACCAGGACTTCAGCCTGTCGGGCCGCCTGTCCCACAACCAGGGCCAGTTCTCGCAGTCGGTCGGCATCCTGCTTGAATACGGCGACAACAACGCCGGCGAGAAGGACACCGAAAAGACCTACGTGATCTATGAAGGCATGTATAACATCAACGATCGCTTCTATGCCTTCGCTCTGGGCCGTCTGGCCACCGACGCGCTGGCCGACGATCCGATCAGCCTGTCGAGCGGGGAAACCTTCAGCTCGCTGGATGGCCGTCTGAAGCGCGACGCCTACTTCGGCGTTGGCCCGGGCTACCGGATCATCTCGAACGACACCACCGCATGGCGCATGCAGGCGGCCGTGGGTGTCCGCTACACCAAGGCCGTTGTCGCGACCCCCGATGATACCACAGTTGATCCGCTGGATGGCACCATCGCCTATGACTCCGATACCGATGTCGGCTATCTGATCTCGTCGCGGTTCTACCACCGGATCAACGACAACTTCTTCGTGACCAACGACACCGACTATCTGACCTCGGATGCCAACGACACGATCACGAACGAGCTTGGCCTGAACTTCAAGATGTCGGAAGCCTTCGCGACCCGCGTGTCCTACAAGACCGAATACGTCTCGGACCGCGACATCCGCACCGACAACACGCTGGGCGTGTCGCTGGTTTACGGCTTCTAAGGCCGAACCCTCTCTCTCTCGCAAAACATTCGGGGCGGCCTTCGGGCCGTCCCTTTTCGTTGGCGGGCTTGGGAAAGTGGCGGGAACCGCAGCGACCGTGGCAGCGCTAGTTTCCCCGAAAGCCTGGATGTCCAGGTGGGAGCCAGATAACGAGGCCAGGGCCCCGACAGAGCCGGCCCCCTCGGTGAAATTATAGGCCAGTGGAAAAAGAGGCCACACACGAGAAGAGCAGAAACCCGCCACCGCGCAAGATAGGGTCCGACAGGGCCGGGTGCAAGATCCGAAGGGCGTGGGGTTGATTGATGTTCGCCTTTGGTTCATGGTTGCCGGCATGAGCGCCTTGCCCCAGCAACCCCCATCGGCCGAGACGGTAACCGAGGATATCCTGCCCGCCCGGCCGGGCCAGCGGCTGACGCGCGGCGTCACGCGGATGCTGACGACGATGGGCCATGCCGCGCTGTCGGAATTCGTGCCGACCGGGGGGCTGCGGGTCGATGTCATCTCGATCTCGCCCAAGGGCGAGATCTGGGTGGTCGAATGCAAAAGCTGCCGCGCCGATTTCATCTCGGACCGCAAGTGGCAGGGCTATCTGGAATTCTGCGACCGCTTTTTCTGGGCGGTGGACTGCGATTTTCCCGACGAACTGCTGCCCGAGGGATCGGGCCTGATCCGGGCCGACAGCTGGGGGGCGGAACTGCTGCGCATGGCGCCCGAGACGCGGCTGGCCGGCGCTCGGCGCAGCAGGCTGCTGCGCGACATCGCGCGGGTTTCGACCCAGCGGCTGCTGGCCGTCACCGACCCGATGGGGGTCAGCGGCGCTTCTTAGGCTTGCCGCCCGGCGAGGGGCTGCCGATGCTGCGCGCGGCCTCGGCTGCGGCCATCAATTCCTCGGCGATCTCTTCGGCCTCATCGGGGTCGAAGTCCAGCGGCAGGTCCACGCCCTCGCCTTCGACATAGATGCGCACCATGCCCTTGTCGGTGGGTCCGATCTGCAGGTTCGCGGCAATGTCGCTTTCGCTGTTGATGCCCATGGTCGGCCCTTTCCTGTGATCCGAAGGCCTGATTAACGCGGGCGTCGTTTTCCGGCAAGACAGCGCGGTTTTCGGGGCTGTGCTGTTGACGAGGCGCTAGCTTTCGCCATTCCTCTTGAGGACGTTGACGTGGTCTGCCAGTCGGTCGACTAGCGCGACAGGGGTCTTTTCGGTGTCGGCCGGCCCAAAGGCAATGATAGTCTCGCGCCGCTCGATCCACTCGCACCGGTCCAGTCCCAGAACCTGCACTTTATCGAGCTTCGGGATTGCCGCAAAGTCGAAGCTTTCCGGGCTTCTAATGGCCGAGCTGCAGACCTTCCTGTGCAATGGCGTGACGTAGGGACGCTGAGCCAGAGCCGAGATCGGCGGCGTCAGCAGGACGTGCTGATCCTGAAGGATTGCCAAACCTGTTTCATGTGCGAACTCTTTGCCCGAGCCCGCACGGCATGACGGATCAACGCAGAAGGAGAGGCAGATGCCCCACGACCACGACCATGACGACGCCCCGCGCTGGAAATACGACGGCGTGCGGGTCATCAAGGGCGACCGGCTGGACGCCAACACCGCGCAGACGCCGGGCATGTTCCGGCAGGCCGCGATCAACCACGCCCGGGTCGGCGCGCAGCGGATCTGGGCCGGCACCGTCGCGATCCAGCCCGACGCGAAGACCGGCGTGCACCACCACGGCCCGCTGGAAAGCGTGATCTATGTCGTGCGCGGCAAGGCGCGGCTGCGCTGGGGCGAGCGGCTGGAGTTTGTCGCCGAGGCCGGGCCCGGCGATTTCATCTATGTCCCGCCCTATGTCCCGCATCAGGAGATCAATGCCGATCCCGAGCAGGTGCTGGAATGCGTGCTGGTCCGCTCGGACAACGAGGCGGTGGTGGTCAACATCACCGATGTCGATCCGGTCGAGCCGCCGGAATCCGTCTATTGGATTGACCCGATCCACGCCGCCCCGAAAGCCTGAAGGAGCAACCATGTCCACCCGCATTTCCGCCGCCGACCTGCCCGCCGATCTGGCCGGTTGCTGATCGATGTCCGCGCCCCCAAGGGCCGGGCCGAGAACGGCGAGATCGTCGGTCACTGTCTCGGATCCGGCAGTCCAGACGCAGCGAAGCGGCCCTGCCGCAAGCATGGCAATCCTTGCCTGCCTCAGGACAGCAGCATCGGGGTTATTCCCGGCGGGTCGCTTGACGCCCGGGGCCTTGCCGCCGAAGGTCGACGCGGCCCCGTGATGCGTGCTGCCGATCCCCGATGCGCGATGCGGACAGGGGGCTGAAACGACAGCTCTTCGAAAGGCGGGAAGATGGCGACGGAATTGCTGGTTGTCCTGACGCTGCTGGCTGCGGCGATTGCGATGTTCGCCCTCAACCGGCCCCGGATGGACGTGGTCGCGATCCTGGCCCTGGTGGCGCTGCCGCTGACCGGCATCATCACCCTTGACGAGGCGCTGGCCGGCTTCAGCGACCCCAACATCATCCTGATCGCGGCGCTTTTCGTTCTGGGCGAGGCGCTTGTGCGAACGGGCGTCGCGCAACGGACCGGCGATCTGCTGGTGCGCCATGCCGGTGCGTCCGAGGTGCGGCTGATCGTGCTGCTGATGGTCGCCGTCGCAGGGATCGGCGCATTCATGAGCTCGACCGGCGTGGTCGCGATCTTCATCCCCATCGTGCTGCGGATCGCGACCACCATCGGGGCGGCCCCCGGACGGCTGATGATGCCGCTGAGCGCGGCGGCCCTGATCAGCGGGATGATGACGCTGGTTGCCACCGCCCCGAACCTGGTCCTCGACAGCCTGCTCCGGCGCGAGGGGTACCAGGGCTTCGGCTTTTTCGACTTCACGCCGTTCGGGCTGCCGGTCCTGCTGCTGGGGATCGGCTACATGCTGGTCGCCCGGCGCTGGCTTGCCGCCGAAAGTCCGGCCGCGGACAATCGCCGGCCCAGGCTTGCCGACTGGATTGCCAGCTATGGCCTGGCCGGGCGCGAGTTTCGCCTGCATCTGTCGGCCCGGTCTGTCCTGGTCGGCAAGCGGCTGGATCAGCTGGATCTTCGCGGAACGGCGGGGATCAACATCCTGGGGATCGAGCGCTCGACCCCCTATGGCCGGCGGCTGGTCCAGCCGCACGCCGACACCGTCCTGCAAGCCGAAGACGTCCTGTTCCTGGACGTATTCGGCGACCGCACGGATATCGAGGCCTTCTGCCAAAGCCATGGGCTGCACCGCCTGCCCATTTCGGGCCACTACTTCACCGACCAGGCGCAAGAGATCGGCATGGCCGAACTGATCGTGCCGCCCGGCTCGCCGCTTGTCGGCAGAAGCATCGCGCAGTCGCGGTTCCGCTCGGTCCACGGCCTTGCCGTCGTCGGTCTGCGCCGGGACAATCAGCCGGTCGGCGGTGTCGATGCGCAGACCGTGCTGCGCGGCGGCGACGTGCTTTTGTCGGTCGGTCCCTGGAGCCGGATCCGGCAGGTGCATCAGGCCCGCGATCTGGTCGTGCTCGCCCTGCCGGGAGAGGTGGACGAATTGCTCGAGGCGCCTTTCCGGGCCGTTCCCGCCGTCGCCATCCTGGCCTTGGTGGTCGCGATGATGATCACCGGCCTGGTGCCCAATGTGCTGGCGGCGCTGATCGGCTGCCTTCTGATGGGGCTTTTCGGCTGTGTCGACATGGCCTCGGCCTATCGGTCGATCCACTGGCAAAGCCTCGTCCTGATCGTCGGCATGCTGCCGTTCTCGCTGGCGCTTCAAAAGACGGGCGGGGTCGAACTGGCGGCCGAGACGCTCCGCACCCTGGTCGGCGATGCGACGCCCCGGGCCGCGCTGGCCGTGATCTTCGTGACCACGGCGGTCCTGGGCCTGTTCATCTCGAACACCGCGACGGCGGTCTTGATGGGACCGATCGCGCTGGCGCTGGCGTCCGATCTTGGGGTGTCGCCCTATCCCTTCGCGATGACCGTGGCGCTGGCGGCCTCGGCCGCCTTCCTGACGCCTGTGTCTTCGCCGGTCAACACCCTGGTCGTGGGGCCGGGGGGCTACAGGTTCTGGGACTTCACACGGATCGGCCTGCCGCTGGTCGCCATCGTCCTGATCGTCGCGGTCGGGCTGGTGCCGGTGATCTTCCCGTTCCATTCAGGATGAGCTGAAAATATTGTCCCCGTTGCAAAGCCAAGTCGAACAGATGGCGCAGCCTACCAGTGATCGTGCCCAACTCACCGCGCCGACGGTGCCCACGTCACCATGGTCAGGCGCCATGCCATTCATTCACGAGCATTTCCCGGAAGCGAACGGCAGAGGGTGAAAAGCGCGCGCCTCGCCGCTCGACGATGCCGATGGACCGGGTGACCACCGGGTCGACAAGCTTGACGGTTGCAATAAGCGGGTGTTCCCGCTGCGGGGTCGCCAGTTGGGGCAGGACGGAAATGCCCAAGCCCGCCTCGACCAGGCCAAGTGAGGTGGACAGGTGGTTCACCTCGTAGAACCAGTTCAGGTCAAGCTGCTGATCTGCCATCGCCAGGGCGCGATCCAGGACGGCCCTGTTGCCGGACTTTTTCGACACACCGATCAGGGGATGGCCCTGAAGCGCGGACCAGGGCAATGACGACGTTGCCGCCAGGGGATGATCGCGCCGGCAGGCCAGGACGAAGGGATCCTCGATCAGGGGGGTGAACTTCAGGTCGTCGCGCACGGCGCCGATGATGTTGATCCCGAACTCGACCTCTCCGTTTGCCACGGCGTCCAGCCCTTCGTTTGCCGACAGGTCCATGATCCTGAACCGGATGCCGGGGAAGCGCTTGTTGAAGGCCTCGATCACGCGCGGCAGGAAATAGAAGGCGGCCGTCGGCAGGGATGCCAGCGTCACCTGGGCGCGGTGCCGGCCGCCCAGGTCCGAAATCGACAGGATCGACTCCTCGAACTCGTCGACCAGGCGCCTGACCAGGGGCATCAGTTCCCGCCCGATCTGCGTGGGTGCGACCCGCCTGGTCGTGCGCTCGATCAACTGCGCGCCAACCGCTTCCTCGAAGGCCTTGATCCGGCGCGACAGGGCGGGTGTCGACAGGTTCAGGTGCTTCGCCGCCTCGTTGAAGGACGAAAACTCCAGCACCGCCAGAAAGGCGCGCAGATCCAGGAATTCGAAATTGTTCCTCATTCCGCAATAATATCGAAATTCTTTGCAATTCACAACACAGTCCGTTTGGCGCATTTGCTTGTCTTGGAGGCGGCGCGACTTGCCGCAGAGGAGAATCATCGTGGACGATCAGATTCGCATCCCTTGCGTCATGATGCGCGGCGGCACCTCGAAGGGGCCGTTCTTCCTGCGCAGCGACCTGCCCAGCGATCCCGCGCAGCGCGACGCCCTGCTGGTCGAAATCATGGGATCGGGCCATCCGCTGCAGATCGACGGCATCGGCGGGGGCAGCACGCTCAGCTCCAAGGTGGCGATCGTCGGGCCGGCGACGCGCGAGGGTGCGGATGTCGATTACCTGTTCGCGCAGGTGAACGTGCTGGAACGCATCGTGGACACCGGGCCGAACTGCGGCAACATGCTGTCCGCCGTGGGTGCCTTTGCCATCGAACAGGGTCTTGTGACCGCCCAGTCCGGCGAAACCCGCGTCAAGGTTCACAACGTCAATACCGGCAAGATCATCGAGGCGCGCATCCAGACCCCCGGGGGCGAGTTGCGCTATCAGGGCGATGCCGCAATCGACGGGGTGCCCGGAACGGCCGCGCCGGTCTATCTGGCCTTCCTGGAGGCCATCGGCGCCAAGACCGGCATGATGCTGCCGTCGGGCACGCCTCAGGAGGTGATCGACGGCATCCCCGTGTCGCTGATCGACGGGGCGACGCCGGTGATGATCGCGCGGGCGGAAAACTTTGGCCTGACGGGGTCGGAAAGCGCCATTGCCCTGGATGGCAACGCGCCCTTCATGGCGCAGCTCGAGGAGCTCAGGATCGAGGCCGGGCGCCGCATGGGCCTGGGCGACGTTCGCGCGTCGGTCCTGCCCAAGCCGGTGCTGATCGGCGCGCCCTGCAACGGCGGCAGCCTGGCCGTGCGCTACTTCACGCCCCATGCCTGCCATACCTCGCTTGCGACGACGGGCGCGGTATCGGTCGCGATCGCGGCGACCCTGCCTGACAGCATCGTGGGCGCCGCCTTGCCCGAACTGCGGTTCCCGGCGGATCTGACCTTTGAACACCCGACGGGACGCATGGACGTGCGCGTCGAACTGGACGAAGCTGCGGGGAACAAGCCCGTCGTCTTCGTGACCCGGACCTGCCGCCGTCTGTTCGAGGGCTCGGCCCTGGTCCGCCGCAGGAACTGACCTATCCCCCGCCGTGTCGAGGACGCGGGCGGGCCGCTTTACCCAAAGGGAGGAAGAACACATGCTTACGTTTACCCGCCGCGTCATGCTGGGCGTCACCGCAGCAACCCTGGCGCTGTCGACGCTGCCCGCGATGGCGCAGGACTATCCGTCGAAGCCCGTCACCATCGTGGTGTCCTATGCCGCCGGCGGCGGCACCGACGCCATCGCGCGGGTGTTCGCCGCGCGGCTGGAAAAGGCCATCGGCGGCCGCGTCATCGTCGAGAACCGCCCGGGCGCCGCGGCCAACATGGGCACCGACGTCGTCGCCAAGGCCGATCCCGACAGCTATACGCTGCTGATCGGCAACCAGGGGCCGATGGTCGTGAACCCGCATATCTTCAAGCTGCGCAACGACCCGGCCGAGACGCTGGACCCCATTGCCATGATCGCCGACGCGCAGCTGGTGGTCGTCGCGGGGCCCAGCCTTCAGGTCAATTCGATGCAGGAGCTGCTTGAGAAGGCCAAGCAGGACCAGCTGGTCTATGGCTCGGCCGGCAATGCCTCGGCCAGCCATGTCGCCACGCTGCTGCTGGGCCAGATGGCCGGCATCAAGCTGAAGCACGTGCCCTACAAGGGCGCCGGCCCGGCGATCAACGACCTGCTGGGCGGCCATGTCGATTTCATGGTGACGACGGTTCCGTCGGTGATCGGGCTGGTCCAGGACGGCACGCTGAAGGCGCTGGCGGTGACCGGCAAGGAACGCTTCGAGGCGCTTCCCGATGTGCCGACCGTCGCGGAATCGGGGCTGCCGGAATACAGCGCCTCGGCCTGGTACGGCCTGCTGGGTCCCAAGGGCCTGCCCGAGGACGTGCGCGCCAAGCTGGCCGCGGGTACCGAGGAAACGCTGCGCGACCCGGCTTTCATCGAAAGCCTGCAGAAGGACGGCGGCGTGCCGTCGCATCTGGTCGGTCAGGACTTCGCCGACTTCATGGCTGCCGAACGCGCCCGCTGGGGCGAGGTCGTCAAGGCCGCCGACATCAAGGTGGAATAAGCCATGAGCCGCGAAGCCCCAGAGATCATCCAGGTCGATCTTCCGGCCCATCAGCCCGCGTGGCGACGCCGCTGTCCATCATCCTGGCGGGCCTTGCCGCCAAGGATGCCCGCCCGGGCGAGCTGGTGATCTTTGCCGTGATCCTGACAGCCGTCTGCATCGCGCTGTTCCGTTACGCGCTGGGGCTTTCGCTGCCCGTGGCGCCCTGGCTGATCGGATACTGACATGATGGCCATGTTCGAACATCTGGGTCTGGGCATGACGGTCGCCTTTACCCTGCAAAACATCTTCTTCTGCTTCATCGGCTGCCTGATCGGCACGCTGGTCGGCGTGCTGCCGGGCGTGGGTCCGGTGGCCACCATCTCGATCCTGCTGCCAGTGACGCTGTCGCTGGACCCGACCGGCGCGCTGATCATGCTGGCCGGCATCTACTACGGCGCGCAATACGGCGGCTCGACCACGGCGATCCTGGTCAACATCCCGGGCGAGGCGACGGCGGTCGTGACCGCCATCGACGGGCACGAGATGGCCAAGAAGGGCCAGGCCGGCCTGGCCCTGGGCCTTGCGGCCATCGGGTCGTTCATCGCCGGCACCGTGGCCACGTTGGTCATCGCCGCGCTGGCGACGCCCATGACCAAGCTGGGGCTGCTGTTCGGCCCGGCCGAGTATTTCTCGCTGATGATCATGGGGCTGGTGCTGGCGGTGGTGCTGGCGCACGGCTCGCTGGTCAAGGCGCTGGCGATGATCGTCGCGGGCGTGCTGCTCTCCTGCGTCGGCGCCGACATGGAGACGGGGCGCGAGCGCATGACCTTCGGCCTTTACATGCTGACCGACGGGATCGAATTCGTCGTGCTGGCCATGGGCATCTTCGGTTTTGGCGAGATATTCAAGAACCTGGCCGACCCCGAAAAGCGCGACGTGATGCGGGGCACCATCGGCCGCTTGCTGCCGACCTTCGCCGAACTGCGCCAGAACCTGGGCGCCATCCTGCGCGGCACCGGCCTCGGCTCGATCCTGGGGGTGCTGCCCGGCAATGGCGCGATCCTGGCGCCGTTCGCCAGCTATGCGCTGGAAAAGCGCATCTCGGACCGGCCGCAGGATTTCGGCAAGGGCGTGCCGCAGGCGGTTTCCGGTCCGGAATCGGCCGACAACGCAGGCGCGCAGACCAGCTTCATCCCCCTGCTGACGCTGGGCATCCCGCCGAACGCGGTCATGGCGCTGATGGTCGGCGCGATGATGATCCAGGGCATCGTCCCCGGCCCGCAGGTTATCCATAACAGCCCCGACCTGTTCTGGGGCCTGGTCGCCAGCATGTGGATCGGCAACCTGATGCTGGTCGTCATCAACCTGCCCCTGATCGGGGTCTGGGTGAAGCTGCTGAAGGTGCCTTACCGGCTGCTGTTCCCGGCCATCGTCGCGTTCTGCTGCATCGGCCTGTTCTCGATCTCGAACGACGGGGCGCAGGTCATCATGGCCGGGGTGCTGGGCCTCTTGGGCTTTGCGCTTTACAAGCTGCAGTTCGAGGCCGCGCCGCTGGCCCTCGGCTTCGTGCTGGGCCGCCTGCTGGAAGAAAAGCTGCGCCAGGCGCTGATCATCTCGGACGGCAGCATGACGACCTTCCTGACCTCGCCCCTGTCGGCCGGGCTGCTGCTGGTCGCCCTTGCGGTGCTGGTCATCGCGATCCTGCCCTCGATCAGAAAGTCGCGGGACGAGATCTTCGCCGACGACTGATCCCTGGAACGCGGCCTTCGGGCCGCGTTTCCTTTTCCGGCTCTCCCCGAAGCGTGCTCATCTGGCCCTGTCCGGCTGCTTCGCTGCGTGCTTTCCGGCCCTGCGGGCCGCATCCCGCAGCTTCCTCCTCCGGGCCTTCACCATCGTGATCTTGCGGTACTTGTCGACGCCCGTCACTTCCTTGCCGACCCATGCGGGCAGGTCCAGGCGGGCGCCTTCGCTGGGCAGTTCGACCTCGGCAAGGATCACCCCGTCCAGCAGCCCGTGATATTCGTCCACCACCCATTCGTGCCCCAGGGCAGGGATATGATGGCGGGTCTTTTCGACCACCTCGCCCTTGCAGTGCTGCTCCAGCAGGACCAGGCCATCGGGCAGGGGGATTTCATATTCGAACTCGTGCCGGGCAAGGCCCTTGCGGGGGCCCTTTATCGTCAGCGTCGCCTTGTCGTCGTACAGGCGGATGCGGACCTTTCTGCCGTCATAGAAGGCAAGAATTCCATCCCGAAGGCGTGTCGAACGGACGACCGCATCCCTCCAGCCCTCGTTGGCAAGCATGAATTTGCGTTCGATCTCGATTGGCATTGCGCGCGTCACCCGCCTTGTTTCCCGATTGCGTCTCTCATGCGCATGTTCCGGCCGGATGACAATCATCGGAAGACAGGCCCGCCGCGTCGCGCCTTGCCTTGTCGCTGCGCTTCCCCCTACCTTGGCCTTCCGTTCCCGGAGCCGCACCATGAGCCATAGACTGACCGAATTGCACCGCCGCATCGCCGGGCAGTCACGGCTGTTCGCAGGCCTGCCCGCAGGGATGACGGATCGGCTTCTGGATTCGGCGCAGGTGCTGCGGCTGGCGCGCGGGCAGGCGCTTTTCCATCAGGGCGACCCGGCCACCGCCATCCACATCATGGCCGAGGGCTGGGTCAAGCTTTACCGCATCGCGCCGAACGGGGCCGAGGCGGTGGTGGGCGTCATGACCCGCGGGCAAAGCTTTGGCGAGCCGATCGCGCTGCGCCGGGCCGATTATCCGGTCTCGGCCGAGGCCTCGACCGCCAGCGAGGTGGTGGCGCTGCCGGCCCAGGCCTTCCTGAACCTGCTGCAAGCCCATCCCGAGGCGGCGATCTCGATCCTGTCGGCGACCTTCCTGCACCTGCAAAGCCTGGTCGAGCAGATCGAGCAGTTGAAGGTGCGTTCCGCCGCCCAGCGCGTTGCCGAGTTCCTGCTGGACCTCTGCCCGCCCGATGCAGAGGGCGCGACCGTCGCCTTGCCCTATGACAAGACGCTGATCGCCGGGCGGCTGGGGATGAAGCCCGAAAGCCTGAGCCGCGCCTTTCTCAAGCTGCGCCCGCATGGCGTCAGGATCGACCAGACCAGCGCCGTCATCGCCTCGGTCGGGCGGCTGCGCGAGGCCGCCAATGCCGAGTCCCTGGGCCGGGCCTAGCCCAGCACCAGCACGCATAAGCCGGCAAGCCCTGCCAGCCACAGGCCCAGCGGCAGCATGAAGGCGCCAAGCCAGCTCGGCGCGTCGCCTAGGTGCAGGAAACCCCGCAGGATCGCGCGCGCCTTGAGCCAGGCCAGCGCCAGCAGCCCGACCGCCGCCAGCCGCCCGTCGACGCCGGCCAGCAGCGCGGTGGCGGCCGTCAGGCCCATCAGTTGCAACCAGCATCGGATCAGCGGGTCCATCGGCGCCTACCAGATCAGATAGATGACGGGCAGGATCAGCACCCAGACCAGATCCACCATATGCCAGAACATCGCCCCGGCCTGCACCGGCGCCGGTCGGGCTCGGACCGCGACCAGCGCCAGCACCGCCACGCCGGCGATGACATGGGCGGCGTGAAAGCCGGTCAGCAGGTAATAGAAGGTATAGAAGGGATGTCCGTCCATCCCCAGCCCGGCCCGGATGTCGCGCGCGTATTCCACCGCCTTCAGCGCCAGGAACATCAGCCCGCCCAGTCCGGCGAGGCCCAGGCCCAACCGGGCGCGGGCGCGCAGGCCGGCGGCGGCGTCGCGCTCCGCCAGCGCCGCGAACAGGCCCGACGTGACCAGGATCACCGTGTTCAGCGCCGCCAGCCGCCCGTCCAGATGGCCCTGCGCGGCGGCAAAGCCCTGCGGGTCGCGCAGCCCCATCGCCACCATGGCGGAAAGCCCGGCGGCAAAGACCAGCACTTCCGAGGCGATCAGGATCCACAGGATCAGCTCTCCCGGCAGATCGTCGATCCGCATCACAGCACCAGCTGGCGATAGATTTCCGGCAGGGCGCCGGTCAGCCGGTCGGGATCGCGGATCACCGAGAAACCGCCCTGGCCGAAGATGCGCGGGAACCAGCTTTGCGCCCCCTTGTCGATGGTGATGCCAAAGACCGCGTGGCCGGCGCGGCGGGCCTGGCGCACGGCCATGGCGCTGTCCTCGATGCCGTGGCGGCCCTCGTAATGGTCCAGGTCGTTGGGCTTGCCATCGGTGATGACGATCAGCAGCCGGCGCGGCCGGCCCTCGTCGGCGAGCCCGGCCGAGGCGTGGCGGATCGCGGCGCCGAGCCGGGTATAGAAGCCCGGACGCAGGGCGTGGATGCGGGCCTCGACCTCGCGCGACATCGGCTCGGAGAAGGGCTTGCAGTCGTGGATCCAGACCCGGTCGCGCTTCAGCGAGGAAAAGCCCTGGATGGCGAAGCGGTCGCCGCAGGCGTCCAGCCCCCAGGCCAGCGCGGTCAGGGCCTCGCGCGCGATGTCGATGACCGGACGGCCGGTGACGGCGCTTTCGGTCGAACGCGACACGTCGAGCAGGATCGAGACGGCGAGGTCGCGGTTTTCCTGCCGGGCCTGCTGCCAGATGCGGTCGCTGCCGCGCCCGGTGGCGCGCAGGTCGGTGACCGACCGCAGCGCGGCATCGAGGTCCAGTTCGTCGCCGTCGGGCTGGGCGTGGCGGATCGCCCTGGCCGGGCGCAGCGCCTGGAACTGGCGGCGCACGGCCTCGATGCGGCGGCGGGCGGCGGGGTCGGTAACGCCGGCGTAATCGGGCGCCGGCTCGACCGGGGCGGCCAGCACGCGGCAATGGTCGGGCAGCCAGACGCCGCCCCTCGCGTCCCATTCGGGATAAGTGAAGCGGCCGGCGATGCGCTCGCGGTCCACGTCCTCGGGCGCGAGGTCGAGATGCAGCTTCAATTTGGTCGCCGGCGCCTTGCTGATCTGGCCCAGCACGATCTCATCATGGTCGTCGGCGGCCTTCCTGGCGTTGTCCAGGTCGTCGTCCTCGACCCGGCGGTTGATGTTCATCATCTCGGCCCAGGTCAGCATCGCCTCGAATTTATACAGGATGATGCTGTCCTTGCGCTCGGCCTGATCGGCCTTCATGCGGCGCGTCTTGCGGGCGGTGCCGTCGCCGCCTTCCTCGGGGGTGCCGTCCGTGGGCAGGCTTGCGATCTGTTCGCCGGGGGCCTGGCTCAGGCCGCGCAGGTCCGGCCACATTGGCACCGGCAGCACCGGGCGATAGCCGCGCGGCGCCTGCCAATGCGCGGGCGGGGCGGCGTAACCGGCCAGCATCGCCGGTTCCGGCGGCTGCGGATCGCCCAGCAGGTGGCAGACCAGGATTTCGACCTGCGCCTCGGTCCCGCGCAGGGCGGGGCGGTGGCGGGCCTGCAGATGCGCGGCAGCCAGCCGCGACCACAGCGGGCGCAGCCCGGGCGCGGCATCCAGCGTCGCGCGCAGCATCGCCATGCCGGCGGCGATGCCGGCCAGATCGGCGCGCAGCGGATCGGTCTCGGCTGCAAACCGCGGGGCATGGGCCGAGGCGGCGGCGAGCCACAGATACAGCCCCTCGTTGTCCTGGGGTCGCGGGAATTCGGCCAGTTCCGCCGGCAGGCGCAGGGCGTCGCCGTCGAAGCTGCTGCGGGCCAGGCGTTCCTGGTCAAAGGCCAGACGCCGCCGCCAAGAGATGCGGTGGCGGCCGGACTGGTCGGCCACCGGCTTCAGTTCGACATCGGCCGCCCCGCCAAGGCCCCGGAACAGCACGGCGATGCGGCCGCGCATGTCCTCGAAGCGGACGGCGGCCTCGGGATAGCGCTGCGGCGGGTCCATGCGCGAGGCGATCAGGTGCCACAGCTTGCCGACGGTTTCCTCGGGCTCCCAGGGGGCGATCTCGATATGGGCCATGGCGCTATCCCGTCACCGCCACGGCCAGGTCCAGAAGGCCCCTGCGGGTGTCGGCGTCGTCGGTCAGCGGCTCGATCATCGCGGCAAGGATGGCGCGTTCCAGCGCCATGCCGCCGGCGATCAGGGTCGCGGCATAGACCACCAGCCGGGTCGAGACGCCTTCCTCGAGATCCTGTCCCTTGAGCCCGCGCAGCTTGTTCGCCAGCCGCACCAGCAGCGCCACGCGATCCTGGTCCAGCCCGCTTTCGCGCGCCACCACGGGGATTTCATGCTCGGGCCGGGGGAAGGTGAATTCGACCGACAGGAAACGCTGCCGGGTCGAGGGCTTCAGCGTCTTCATGATGTTCTGGTAGCCGGGGTTGTAGGACGCGACCAGCATGAAGCCGGGCGCTGCCTGCAATTCCTCGCCCGTGCGGTCGATCGGCAGGATGCGGCGGTCGTCGGTCAAGGGGTGCAGCACCACGGCCACGTCCTTCCTGGCCTCGACCACCTCGTCCAGATAGCAGATCGCGCCCTGGCGCACGGCCCGGGTCAGGGGGCCGTCGACCCAGACCGTCTCGCCGCCCTTCAGCAGATAGCGGCCGATCAGGTCGGCGGCCGAGAGGTCGTCGTGGCAGGCGACGGTGTAAAGCGGCCGGCCCAGCCGCGCCGCCATATGGGCGACGAAGCGGGTCTTGCCGCAGCCTGTGGGTCCTTTCAGCAGCAGGGGCAGGCTGGCGGCATGGGCGGCGGCGAAGATCGCACATTCGTCGCCCTGGGGCAGGTAGAAGGGGGCGTCCGCCCCCGTCACGTCGAAGGGTCCGTCCATCGTCTCACTCCGCTGCATGTTGGATCACGGGGCCGGGTTCGATCACTTCGCGGCGCGGCTTCAGCAGCGAATAGATCAGCATGTAGGCCCCCAGCACGACCGCCACCCCGGCGCCCAGCCGCATCCAGTAGAACAGCGCGATCTGGTCCTGCACGTCCATGTAATATTCGCCCATGACGCGCTGCAGGTGGGTTTGCAGCGTGCCGGCGAAGGTCAGCACGAAGGTCATGAACAGCATGCCGCCGGACATCAGCCAGAAGGCGGCCATGTTCAGCACCTGGTTATAGGGGTCGCGCCGGCGCAGGATCGGCAGCGCATAGGTGAAGAGCGCGAGGTTCAGGCAGACATAGGCGCCGTAGAACGCCAGGTGCCCGTGCGCCGCGGTGACCTGGGTGCCATGGGTGTAATAGTTCACCCCGTGCAGCGTGTGCAGGAAGCCCCAGACGCCCGCACCGAAGAAGGCCAGGACCGAGCAGCCGAGGCTCCACAGCAGCGCCGCCTTGTTCGGGTGGTCGCGCCGGCCCTTCCAGACCATGACGAAGGCAAAGCTCATCATGGCAAAGAACGGCACCACCTCGAAGCTGGAGAAGATCGAGCCGATCCACTGCCAATAAGCCGGCAGGCCGATCCAGTAATAATGGTGCCCGGTGCCGAGGATGCCGGAAAACAGCGCCGTGGCGACGATGACGTAGAGCCATTTTTCCACCACTTCGCGGTCCACGCCGGTCAGCTTCAGCATCAGGAAGCCCAGGATCGACGCCATGATCAGCTCCCACACGCCCTCGACCCACAGGTGGACGACGTTCCACCAGTATTGCTTGTCCAAGGCCAGGTTCGACGGGTTGTAGAACGAGAACAGGAACAATAGCGCCAGCCCCCAGAGGCCCAGAAGCAGGATCGACGAGATCACCGTCTTGCGGCCCTTCAGCACGGTCATGCTGACGTTCCACAGGAAGATCAGGGCCGCGACGACGATGCCGGCCTTGACCCAGCGCGGCTGCTCCAGGAACTCGCGCCCCTCGCGGCCCAGCAGGAAATTGCCCTCGAACAGGTTGAACAGATAGGTCACGACCACGCCCGCCGTGCCGATCACCAGAATGGCAAGCTGGACATAGGCGGCCTTGACCGAATGGATCTCGCGCTCGGCTTCCTCGGGGATCAGGAAATAGGCGGCGCCGAAAAAGCCGGTCAGCAGCCAGACGATCAGCGAGTTGGTGTGCAGCATCCGGCCGATGTTGAAGGGCAGGATCTCGGACAGGAAGTTCGGGTTGACGTAGATATAGCCGATGACCAGGCCCATGGTGACCTGGACGGCGAACAGGATCAGCGCGGCATAGATATAGGCCAGCGCGATCTTTTGCGATTGGTATTTCATGGTTGTTCCCCCTGTTAACCGGCGTCGTTCGGCGGCCAGTTCTGGGTGTTGATCCGCCCGGTCCACAGCAGGAAATCCGACAATGCGCGGACATCCTGATCGTTCAGGTGGAATTGCGGCATCTGGCGACGCCCCTCGACGCCCGAGGGCTGGGCGTCCATCCAGCCCTTCAGGGTCTCGAACGCCATGTCGGGGTCCTCCTGGACGCCCCAGCGTTTCATGACGTTGCCAAGCTCGGGCGCGAAATAGGCGCCTTCGCCCAGGATCGAATGGCAGTTCACGCAGGCCTTTTCTTCCCAGACGTGCTTGCCGCGCACCACCGAGGGCGTCAGGCCCGCCTGATCCGTCGAGACATGGGTGATGTACCAGTGGCCGTGAATGAACAGGCCGATGAAGATGAGTATGAAGAACAGCGACCCGCCATAGAAGATGTTTCGGGCCATGCTCTTTGTCAGGACCTCGCGCATGGCGATGACCTCCGAGAGTCGTTGGCGATGGTCCTGACATGGCGCGGCGGGGCGCGGCGAGTCTTGACGGAAGTCAAGGATGACAAAAATCCTTTGTGAAAAATGCGGGCATGAAAAGCGATCACCCCCTCCCGCCCCGCTGGCCCGTCTGGAAGCTGTCGATGCTGCTTTACGTCTTTGCGGCGGGGGCGGTGGCCATCAACCTGTTCATGCTGGGCCTGATGGGCCAGGCGCTGGGCCTTGCGGCGTTGACGCCGCAGCAGGCGGTGGCGCTGGCGGTGCCGCTGGGCGTACCGGCCGCCTGGCTTGCCGGGCGCTGGGTGCATCGGCTGCTGGACGAGGCGGGCCGGGGCTAGCGGGCCATTTTCGCCGCCCGCCGCAAATTCGGACGGGAATTTGTGCTGGCGCAACGTTCGGGCCCCCGTGTCGGCGCCATCTTCGCGGCAGCTGTCCAGCCGGAGCGTCAGATGTCCGTACCGCAACTTCTGCACCTTGCCCGCCGCGGGCTGTGGCTGATCGTGCTGTGCCTGCTGCCGCTGGCCGCGGGTTCGGCCCAGGCCATGACGCTGGCCGAGGCGCTGGAGCAGACCCCGCCCGCGCAGCTGTTCGCGGGGGCCGATGCCTATGGCGCGCCGCAGGGCGACCCGGCCATCGTGCCCGTGCTGAAGGGCGGCGAGGCGCTGGGCTTTGCCTATCTGAACAGCGACTTCACGCCTTCGACGGGCTATTCCGGCAAGCCGATCCGAATCGTCGTCGGCATCGACGCGCAGGGCGTGATCCGGGGCATCAACCTGGTCGAGCATCATGAACCCATCGTCCTGATCGGCATCCCCGAGGCCAAGGTGCTGGCCGCGCTGAACGGGCTGATCGGCACCGATCTGGCGCCGGTCGCCAGCGGCGCGGCGAAGCCGCCGCAGGCCGAGATCGTCTCGGGCGCCACGGTGACGGTGCTGGTCATGGGCGACAGCATCGTGCGCTCGGCGGTCAAGCTGATCCGTTCGGGCCGGCTTTCGGGCGTGGCCGCCGGACCGGTGCCGGCCGAGGTCCGGCGCGAGCTGGACCCGGCCGTGACCCAGGCCGCGGACTGGCAGACGCTGCTGGGCGACGGCTCGGTCCGCTCGCTGGTCCTGACGGTGGGCGAGGTCAGCAAGGCCTTCGCCGATGCGGGCCAGCCCGCCGCCGCCGGCCGCCCCGAGGCCGCCGAGCCCAAGGCGCCCTTCATCGACCTTTACATGGCGCCGGTTTCGGTCCCGGCCATCGGTCGCAGCCTTTTGGGCGATGTCGCCTATGACCGGCTGGCGGCCAAGCTGAAACCCGGCCAGTCGGCGCTGCTGGTGGCGGGCGACGGCGCCTATTCGTTCAAGGGCTCGGGCTATGTCCGCGGCGGCATCTTCGACCGCATCGAGCTGATGCAGGACGGCCAGGGCCTGCGCTTCAAGGACCATGACCACACCCGCATCCCCGTGCTGGCCGCCCAGGGCGCGCCGCGGCTGAAGGAGATCGCGCTGTTCGTGGTGCCGCAGGACTTCACCTTCGACGTGACCCGGCCCTTCGACCTGCAACTGCTGGTGCAGCGCCAGACCCAGGGCCGCGACAAGGCCACGCTGCCCTTCGACCTGGCCTATCAGATCCCGGAACGCTACCTGCTGCCTGCGCCCGAACCGGCCCCCGCCGCCGCCGAGCCCAATCCGCAACCGCAGCCCCGCGCCCAGGTCGGCCAGCCCGCGCCCGAGGACGACGGCCCGGCGCTGTGGAAAACCATGTGGCAGATGAACCGCATCCAGATCGCCATCCTGGGCACGGCGCTGGCGGTGCTGACGGCGATCTTCTTCTTCCAGGACGTGCTGACGAAGTACCCGCGCACCTTCCTGTGGGTGCGGCGCGCCTATCTGACCTTCACCCTGGTCTGGCTGGGCTGGATGGTCCACACGCAGCTGTCGGTCGTGAACGTGCTGACCTTCTTCAACGCGCTGCTTTCGGGGTTTTCCTGGGATTACTTCCTGGCGGCGCCTCTGGTCTTCATCCTGTGGTGCGCGGTCGCGGCGGGGCTGCTGTTCTGGGGCCGGGGGCCGTTCTGCGGCTGGCTCTGCCCCTTCGGTGCGCTGCAGGAACTGTCGAACACCGTCGCGCGCTGGCTGCGCTTTCCCCAGATCACCTTGCCCTGGGGGCTGCACGAACGGCTGTGGCCGATCAAGTACATGATCTTCCTGGGGCTTTTCGGCCTGTCGCTTTATTCGCTGTCGGATGCCGAAATCTATGCCGAGGTCGAGCCCTTCAAGACCGCCATCATCCTGAAATTCATGCGCGAATGGGGCTTCGTGCTGTTCGCGCTGCTTTGCCTGCTGCCCGGCCTGTTCATCGAACGCTTCTATTGCCGCTACATGTGCCCCTTGGGCGCGGCGCTGGCGATCCCGGGGCGGATGCGCATGTTCGAATGGCTGAAGCGCTGGCCGGAATGCGGCAGCCCCTGCCAGCGCTGCGCCAACGACTGCCCGGTCCAGGCCATCCACCCCGAGGGGCAGATCAACGTCAACGAATGCATCTACTGCATGAACTGCCAGGTGCTTTACCACGACGACACCCGCTGCCCGCACATGATCACCGTCAAGGCCCGGCGCGAAAAGCTGGCCCGCAGCGCCGGCCCCGCCGCCGCCAAACCGGCCGCATCCCCAACCCCCGCCACGACTGCGCCGCCGGCCTATCGCGCCCAGCAGGCGGCGGCCCTGAAAATCCCCGATTCCAAAGGAGCATGAGATGACCGACAGGAACGATTTCCGACTGAACCGCCGCCAGTTGCTGGGCAGCTCGGTCGCGGTGGCCGCAGGCGTCGGCGCCGTCGCGCCCCGCGCGCTGCTGGGCGCCGGGGCCGGGCTGGCCGCCGGCGGCATCGCCGCCCCGGCGCTGGCCCAGGGCACGCCCGGCAACCAGGAGTATGTCGTCCATCCGGGCGAACTGGACGAATATTACGTCCTGCTGTCCGGCGGCCATTCGGGCGAGGTGCGCATCATGGGCCTGCCTTCGATGCGCGAACTGATCCGCGTGCCGATCTTCAACCGCGAAAGCGCCACCGGCTGGGGCCTGACCAACGAATCCCGCAAGGTGCTGACCGAAGGGCTGACCCCCGAGACGGTCGAGTTCCTCAAGGACAAGGGCGGCGTCTATACCAACGGCGACGCCCACCACCCGCACCCGTCCTTTACCGACGGCACCTATGACGGGCGCTACTTCTTCATCAACGACAAGGCCAACACCCGTGTCGCCCGCGTCCGGCTGGACGTGATGAAATGCGACAAGATCATCGAGCTGCCGAACCAGCACACCGTGCACGGGCTGCGAGTGCAGAAATACCCGCGCACCGGCTATGTCTTCGCCAACGGCGAGGACGGCGTGCCGCTGCCCAACGACGGCAGCGTGCTGGACGATCCCAAGCAGTATTTCTCGATCTTCTCGGCCATCGACGGCGACACGATGGAGGTCGCCTGGCAGATCAAGGTGGACGGCAACCTCGACAACGTCGATGCCGATTACCAGGGCAAATACGCCTTCGCGACCTGCTACAACTCGGAAGGCGGCGTGACGCTGGAAGAGATGATGGAGAAGGACCAGGACTGGCTGGCCGTCTTCGACCTGAAGGCCATCGAGGCCGCCGTGAAGGCCGGCGAGGGCGAAGTCAGGAACGGCGTGCGCGTGCTGGACGGCACCGGCGACAAGAACAGGCTGGTGCGCTATATCCCGGTCGCGAACGGCCCGCACGGCATCAACACCGCGCCGGACGGCATCCATATCGTCGCGAACGGCAAGCTGTCGCCCACGGTTACGGTGTTCGACGTGCGCAAGTTCGACGACCTTTTCGCCGACAAGATCCAGGGCCGCGACTGCGTGGTGGCCGAGCCGGAGCTGGGCCTGGGTCCGCTGCACACCGCCTATGACGGGCGCGGCAACGCCTATACCACGCTGTTCATCGACAGCCAGATCTGCAAGTGGAACATCGAGGACGCGATCCGCGCCTACAAGGGCGAGCAGGTCGACCCGATCCGGCAGAAGCTGGACGTGCACTACCAGCCGGGCCACAACCACACCTCGATGGGCCAGACCAAGGAAGCGGATGGCAAGTGGCTGATCTCGCTGAACAAGTTTTCGAAGGACCGGTTCCTGAACGTCGGGCCGCTGAAGCCGGAATGCGACCAGCTGATCGACATCTCGGGCGACGAGATGAAGATCGTCCACGACAACCCGACCTTCGCCGAGCCGCATGACGCGACCATCGTGCACGCATCGAAGATCAACCCCGTCTCGGTCTGGGACCGCAACGATCCCTTCTTTGCCGATGCGGTGGCGCAGGCCAAGGCCGACAACATCGACCTGATGGTCGACAGCGAGGTGATCCGCGACGGCAACAAGGTGCGGGTCTACATGACCTCCTCGGCGCCGATCTTCGGGCTGGACAGCTTCACCGTCAAGCAGGGCGACGAGGTGACTGTCTATGTCACCAACATCGACGATGTCGAGGACCTGACCCACGGCTTTTCGATCATCAACTACGGCATCAACATGGAGGTGGCGCCGCAGGCGACCGCATCCGTCACCTTCAAGGCCGACCGGCCGGGCGTCTACTGGTATTACTGTTCGTGGTTCTGCCATGCTATGCACATGGAGATGAAGGGCCGCATGCTGGTGGAAAAAGCCTGATGCGCCTGTCCCTTGCCCTGCTGCTGATCTGCCTGGCCTCGCCGCTTGCGGCGCGGGTCTGGCAGCCCGCCGACGATGCCGCGCTGGCATCGGCGCTGGACCGGGCGCAGGCGGGGGACGAAATCCTTCTGGGGGCCGGGCGCTGGCGCGGCCCCCTGCTGATCGAGACGCCGCTGACCCTGCGCGGCGAGGCCGGCGCCGTGGTGGACGGCCGGGGCCAGGGCCATGTGATCGCGGTCGATGCCCCGGACGTGCAGATCAGAGGCCTGACCGTGACCGGCTCGGGCAGCGATCTGGACCGGATGGATTCGGGCATCTTCCTGACCAAGCGCGCCAGGGGCGCGCAGGTGCGCGGCAATACGCTGCGCGACAACCTGCACGGCATCCGCATCCAGGGCGCCCGCGACAGCGTGGTGGCCGACAACCGCATCGAAGGCCGCCGCGGCCGGCAGTCGGAACTGGGCAATGGCGTCAGCGTCTGGAACGCCCCCGGCGCCGTGGTCGAGGGCAACACCATCACCCTGGGCCGCGACGGCATCTTCGTCTCGGTGTCGAAACGCAACGTGTTCCGGGGCAACGACATCCGGGGCACCCGCTTTGCCATCCATTACATGAACACCGCCGACAGCACGATCGAGGACAACCGCTCGCAGGACAACGGCATGGGCTATGCGATCATGTTCTCGGACCGGCTGCGGATCGTCGGCAACAGTTCGGACAACGACCGCGACTATGGCTTCCTGTTCAACTCGGCCAACCGCTCGGTGATCGAGAGGAACCGCGTGACCGGCCATCCCGCCCCGGAAAGCCGCTGGCGCGACATGGGCACCAGCGCCGAGCCGGGCGTCCCGCAAGCCGAGGTCTCTGTCACCGGCAGCCGCATTGCGCCGGAAAAATGCGTGTTCATCTATAACGCCAACCGCAATCGTTTCATCGGCAACCGTTTCGAGGGCTGCGCCATCGGCATTCATTTCACTGCGGGGGCCGAGGGCAACCAGGTCGCCCGCAACGACTTCATCGGCAACCGCATTCAGGTGAAATACGTGGGCACCCGCTATCTGGAATGGTCGCTGGACGGTATCGGCAACTACTGGTCCGACAATGCGGGCTTCGACCTGGACGGCGACGGGCTGGCCGACAGCCCCTATCGCCCGAACGACATGGTGGACAAGGTGATGTGGACCGCGCCGCAGGCCCGGTTGCTGCTGACCAGCCCCGCCGTGCAGATCCTGCGTTTCGCGCAAAGCCGCTTTCCCGCGCTGCTGCCGGGCGGCGTCACCGACAGCCATGCGCTGATGCGCCCGAATTCCGAAAGGCCGCTCTAGATGACCGTGATCCTTGACCATGTCGGCAAGACCTATGGCGGCCGCGCCGTGGTCAGCGACCTCAGCTATGCGCTGGAGCCGGGGCAGGTGGTGGCGCTGGTCGGCCACAACGGCGCGGGCAAGACCACGCAGATCAAGATGATGCTGGGCCTGACCCGGCCCGATGGCGGCAGAATCACCGTGCTGGGCGCAGACCCGGGCGACCGCGCGGCGCGGCGCGCGCTGGGATATCTGCCGGAAAGCGTGCAGTTCCACCTGGCCTTTTCCGGGCGCGAGACGCTGGGCTTCTATGCCCGGCTGAAGGGCCTGCCGGCGCGCGGCCATGACGCGCTGTTCGCCCGCGTCGGGCTGTCGGACGCCGCCGACCGGCCGGTGCGCACCTATTCCAAGGGCATGCGGCAACGCCTGGGCCTGGCGCAGGCGCTGCTGGGCGACCCCCGCCTGCTGCTTCTGGACGAGCCGACCTCGGGCCTTGACCCCGCGCTTCGGCGCGAGCTTTACGGCATCGTCGCCGAACGGGCGCGGGCGGGGGCCACGGTGCTTTTGTCCTCGCACGCGCTGACCGAGCTGGAAGGCCATGCCGAGCGGGTCATCGTGCTGAACCGCGGCCGCAAGATCGCCGATGGCACGCTCGAGGAGTTGCGGGCGCTGGCCGGGCTGCCTTCGCGCCTGCATTGCGTCATCGACGGCACGCCACGACGGATCGAACTGGGCCAGGACGAAAAGCCCGCCGTGCTGCGCGCGCTCTTGGACCAGGGCGCGACCCGGATCACGCTGGAAGACCCCAGCCTCGACGACATCTATGCCCATTTCCTGCAATGCTAGGCCGCCTGATGTCCGCGATCCTGACCATAGCCCGCCGCGAACTGGCCGAAGGGGTGCGCAACCGCTGGGTGGTCTCGATGACTGCCGTCATGGCGGCGCTGGCCGGGGCCATCGCGGCCCTGGGCTCGGCTCCGACCGGCTCGACCGCGACCGGGGCGCTGGACGTGGTGGTGGTGGGGCTGGCCAGCCTGACCATCTTCCTGGTGCCGCTGATCGCGCTGCTGCTGTCTCATGACAGCATCACCCGCGAGGCCGAGCGCGGCACGCTGCTTTTGCTGCTGAGCCACCCCTTGGCGCGCTGGCAGGTCGTCGCCGGCAAGTTCCTGGGCCAACTGGCCATCCTGGCGCTGGCCACCGTGATCGGCTTCGGCTGCGCCGCCGTCTTCGTGATCTGGCGCCACGGCGCCGAGGGCTGGCAGGCCTTCGCCTTCATGACCGCCGTTTCGGTGCTGCTGGGCGCGGTCTTTCTGGGGCTGGGGGTGCTGGCGTCGAGCGTGGTGCAGGAAAGCTCGACCGCTGCCGGCATCGCCATCGGGCTGTGGCTGTTCTTCGTCGCGCTTTACGACATGGCGCTGCTGGCGGCGCTGGTGGCGCGGGGCGGCCATGCCGTGCCGGGGGGGCTGATGGACATGGCGCTGCTGGCCAATCCGACCGACGCCTATCGCCTGCTGACGCTGGGCGAGGGCAGCGCCGCCCTGCTGTCGGGCATGGGCGGGGTCTATGACAATTCGCATCTGACGCCCTGGCTGCTGGCCGGGGCGCTGCTGGCCTGGTGCCTGGCGCCGTTGGCCCTGGCCATGACCGTGTTCGCGCGGAGGAACCTCTAGATGAAACCGCTTCTGATCGCCGCCTTGCTGATGCTGCCGCTGATGGGCTGCAAGCCGGACGCCACCGCCACCCTGCCGCCCGAGTCCATGACCGCCGAGGCGGTGGGCCGCTATTGCGGCATGAACCTGATGGAGCACGAAGGCCCCAAGGGCCAGGTGGTGCTGTCGAAGGACCTGGGGGCCTATTGGTTCTCCTCGGCCCGCGACACGGTGGCCTTCACCATGATGCCGGACGAGGTCAAGGATTACGGCGGGCTTTATGTCTCGGACATGGCCAAGGCAAAAAGCTGGGCCGACCCCGGCGCCGACAACTGGATCGACGCGAAATCCGCCTTTTACGTCGTCGGCGCCAAGGTCGAGGCGGCGATGGGCGGGGCCGAGATCGTGCCCTTCGGCACCCGCGAGGCGGCCGAGGCCTTTGCCCGGGACAAGGGCGGCACGGTGCAGGGCTTCGACGAACTGACCCCCGACGAGGTGCTGGGCGGCGAGGCCGAGCAGGGGGAGGGTGCTCATGCGCATTGACCGCCGCCGCTTCCTGACCATCTCGGCCGCTGTCGCTGGGGCGGCGCTGCTGTCGCCGCGCGGGCTCTTGGCGGCACCGCAGGCGACGGTCTGGCGCGGCCAGGCCCTGGGCGCACCGACCACGCTGATCCTGAACCATCCCGACCCGGCCCGCGCCCAGGTCCTGCTGCGCGAGACCGCGGCCGAGCTGCGCCGGCTGGAGGCGATCTTCACCCTTTACCGCGCCGAATCGGAACTGTCGCGGCTGAATCGCGACGGCTATCTGCTGGCGCCCAGCCCCGAGATGCTGGCGGCGCTGGACCTGGCAGGCCGGGTCCATGCCGCGACCGGCGGGCTCTTCGACCCGACCGTGCAGCCGCTGTGGCGTGCCTATGCCGCGGGCGATGCGCAGGCCATCGCGGCGGCGCGGTCCGGCCTGGGCTTCGGACGTGTACGGATCAGCCGGGCCCGTATCTTGCTGGCGCCCGGCCAGGCGCTGACGCTGAACGGCATTGCCCAAGGTGTCATCACCGACCGCATCACCGATCTGCTGCGCGCCGGCGGGGCCGAGCATACGCTGGTCGACATGGGCGAGTTTCGCGCCATCGGCGGCCGCAGCGCGCAGGAGCCATGGTCGGTGAGGCTGGCCGGCGGCGGCCACGCGCTGCTGACCGACCGGGCGCTGGCCACGACCGAGGCGCGCGGCTTCAGCTTCGATCCCGAGGGCCGCTTGCCGCAGCTGATCGACCCCGCCACCGGCACGGCGCGCGCCGATTGGGCCCGCGTCTCGGTCATCGCCGACAGCGCGGGGCTGGCGGACGGGCTTTCGACCGGGCTCAGCCTGGCGCCGGCCGCGGCGATCCGCGCCGCCCTGCCGCATCTGCCCGGGGTCGAGGTCCGCGCGCTGGACGCCTCGGGGCAGGAGTTCCGTTTTACCTGACGTTCCGCTACAGCCACAGGGGAGGAGAACCCATGGAGCCCATCGTCACGCTGGACGTCCGCCCGATCCTGGCCCGGGGCGCCGAGCCCCTGGCCGAGATCCTGGCCGCCGTCGATGCCCTGTCACGGGGCCAGACCCTGCGCCTGATTGCGCCGTTCCGCCCCGTGCCGCTGTTTCGCGTCATGGCGCGGCGCGGCTATGACCACCACGAGACGCGCTTGCCCGACAAGGGCTGGCAGATCGACTTTGCGCCGGCCGCCCATCGGCTGGGGCAGGGCAGCGCGCTTGACGCCTTCGGCTGGCCCGAGCCGACCGCCCTGCTGGACCTGACCGCGCAGAGCTCCGATGAGGCGGCCGAGCGGCTGCGCCAGGCGCTTGGACGCATCCCGCCGGGCGATGTGGTCTTTGCGCTGCTGGCTGCCGAGCCTGCGGACCTGCTGGCGGAACTGGGGGCGCAGGGCCACAAATGGGCCGCAAACCCGGCCGCCGACGGCAGCGGGTTCCGGCTGCTTCTGCGCCGCGCGGATTAGCGGATCAGGCGCGCAGATCCTTGCGCGCCCGGATCAGCATCGGGGCGTATTCCAGGACATAAAGCCCGAAGGCCAGCATCCAGAGCCCGCCCGCCAGGTGGATCAGCCGGTCGTAATCGCCAAGCTCGGCCGCCGGGCGCAGCAGGGCCGCCGCCCAGATCGCCCCATAGCTGGCGGTGGTCAGGGCCGAGGCCGTCAACGCGCGTCCCGTGTGACCGCGCGTGGCGCGGCCCATCACGGCCAGCATCTCGCCGCCGATGGCGCCCACGGCAAAGACATGCAGCGCCCCGGCGGTGCTGAGCAGGCCCAGCCCAGACAGGCCGACGGCGGCAAAGCCCAGGGCCAGCATGGCATAGCCGCCGTGCAGCGCCAGCACCAGCGGCTCGGCCCAGGTGCGCCAGCCGCGCCAGCGCAGCATCCGTGCCAGGTTCAGCACGGCCGCGACCGGGCCCAGGACGGCCACCGGCAGGCTGTCCGGCGCGACGATCCACAGCGCCAGCGTGACGCCCGAGACGCAGGCGACCAGCGTGTCGAAGCGGTTGTAGGGGACCGGCAGCGGCCCCGGCCCGCGCCGCGCCAGCCAGTTGCGGGTAAAGCTGGGCGTGATGCGGCCGCCGATGATGACGATCAGCATGACATAGGCCGAGATCGCGGCCCGCGCGGCCATGGTCGGGTCGCCGCCGCGCAGCACGGCCAGGTGAAAGCCCAGGTTTGCCAGCGCCAGCACCGTCACGGCGGCCACGACCTTGAGGTCGCGCCACTTGCGCCCGGCGATGATCTCGACCGCGAAGACGGCGGCCATGACCGGCAGGAACAGCGCATCCGCCAGCACGCCCAGCCAGACCGCGCCGCCCGGAGGCCAGGTCAGCGCCAGCCGGCCGACCAGCCACAGCGCCACCAGCGCCATCAGCGGCCGGCCCGACAAGGGCATGCGCCCGGTCCAGTTCGGCACCGCCGTCATCAGAAAGCCCGACAGCACCGCCGAGGCAAAGCCGAACAGCATCTCGTGCATGTGCCAGTTCGCCGCGCCGTAATCGCCGCCGGGCAGGGCGTGGCCGGAAACCGCCATGACCCACAGCGCCATGGCCAGCACGGCCCAGACCGCGCCGCCCAGAAAGAACGGCCGGAACCCATAGGAGAAGAGCACCGGCCCGGTGCGCGACAGCCCGCGCGGAATGCCGCCCCTGGCCTCGGCCGCCTTTGTCCTGGTCATCCCGGTGCCCTTTCCTTGACAAGCGGAAATCGCCCGTCGCCTGCAGGGCCGGCGACGGGCGGTCTGGGGTTTCTTAGCGCTTGACCTGCGCCAGTTCGGCATCCATCCGGATGCGCGCCTTCTTGGGCAGCTTGCCCGTCGCCAGCGCGTCATAGTTCGGCGCGTCGGGACCGGCCTGGATCAGCGCCACCATGCCCATCGGCAGGTGCGGCTTGCATTTGACGCCGTAAAGGCCGGGCTTGTCCAGCGTCAGCACGAACTGCTCGTTCAGCTTCGATTCGAATTCGGCCACGCCCTCGGGCAGCATGCCGGGCAGCGAGGCCACGTCATGGCTCTTGTCGGTCGGCACGAAGGTCACGGTGTCGCCGACCTCGGCCTGCACGAAGGCGGGCTCGAAGACCATCACGCCGTCGGCGCCCTTGTTCAGCATCTGCACCTGATGGTCGGCGGCCAGCGCCGGACCGGCCAGCGCGGTCAGCGCGGCGGTGATGATCAGCATGCGTTTCATGTCCTGTCTCCTTGCAATCACGGCCGCAGCCTGACGCTTCGACCGGCCCCCGACGTTGCGCTGAGGCAAATTGCGGCGGAAATCAGGCGCGGGCTTCGGCGATGGCGGCAAGCCCGGCCGGATCGGCGATGATGACCTTGCGCCGCGCGCGCAGCAGGATGCCCTCGGCCTCCCATGCCGCCATGATGCGCGATGCGGTGTGCAGGGTATTGCCGCTCATGTCGGCGATGTCCTGGCGGGTGATGGGGAAGGGGATCTCGACCGGACCCGGGCCGGGTTTGGCCTGCCGGGCCAGGCGCAGCAGAAGATGGGCGATGCGGCGCCCGGCATCTTCGGTCGACATCTCGCGCAGGCGGGTATGCGCCTCGTCGAGCTTGCGCCCGACCGCCTGGATGGCCGAGACGGCCAGGGCAGGGGCGGCGGCGATCAGCGGCTCCCACCGGGCGCGGGGCCAGGCAAGCAGGGTGCTGGGAACGATCGCCTCTGCGCTGCCGGGAAAGATCGTGCGCCCGATGGCCGGGCCAAAGCCGCAAAGCTCGCCCGGGTGGACGATGCGGACGATGAATTGCTGGCCGTCCTCGGTCAGCTGCGTGACCTTCAGCCGGCCGTCGATCAGCAGGAAGAACCGCGCCGCCGCATCGCCCTGAAGGAACAGGTTCTGGCCCGGTTCCAGCGCGACGCGGGTCATGCCTTCCGCGATGATCCCCAGCTGTTCGGGGGTCAGGCTGGAAAAGATCGCCAGTTCAGCAAGTTCGGACAGCATGAGGATCTCGGGCAGGGTTCGGTGCGGCTTGGGGCAGGGCTAGCACAACCGGCGCCCCATGACAGCCCGAAAGCTTCGGCCGGTTACAGGCCTTCGTCCGAACTGTCGATCAGCGGATCATAACCTGCCGTCGCCGAAAGCCGCTCGCGGTCCGTGATGATGACGCGCGCGCCATCCATGGCGATCCCCTGCGCCTTGAGGCCGGCCAGGGCCCGCGACAGGCTTTCCGGCGTCATGCCGAGATAGGAGGCGAGATGGCGCTTTTCGACCGGCAGCACGAAGCTGTTGGCCGCGCCCTGGCGATGCGCCTGGTCCAGAAGCCAGGCCGCAAGCCGCTCGCGCGCCGTGCGCAGCTTCATGTTCTTGGCCTGGCGCACCATGTCGCGATAGCTGCCCGCCAGTTCCGTCATCACCGCCCCCGCCAGTTCCGGCTCGCGACGGATGGCCGCGCGCAGATCCACCGCCGGCAGCAGCAGGATGCGCGAGCGTTCCAGCGTGCGGGCCGACATCAGATAGGGCACGTCCCGGATGCAGGCGGCCAGGATGAAGCTGGAAACCGGGCGAACCATCGCCATCACCGCCTCGCGCCCGTTCCAGTCGGCGTGAAGCTCGACCGAGCCCTCGATCAGGATATGCAGGAAATCGGCGCGGTCGCCCTGGCGGAACAGATCCAGTTGGGGCGGGAAGCTCTGCGAATAGCTGGTCGCCATCAGCGCCTCGAAAGTCGGGGTCGACACCTCGTGGAACAAGGGCAGGCTGCGGATGGCGGGCTTTTCCTCGTCTCTCACGAATCGGTCCTTGCATCGAGGAAGATTTGACTTTTGATAAATCAAGGGCGCTACAAAGGCAACTGGATTGCCTCGTTTTGGCAGGTCGCCGTTTGATCCGATCACTGTTCTGACTGTCTGGATCGCAATTCACGTCCGTTTTTCCCTCTGCGCCGCCCTGAATTGATCCATATCAAGTTTGCGGCGCGGCCAAGGTGCTTTGCAGCCTGCAACCCCTTCGCGTGACCCGCGAAGCGGATGACAGGAGCAAGTCATGCCGGAACATCATCCCCCGTCCCGCAAGGACCAGCAAAGGGCCCTGTGGCTAAGCACATTCGCCTTCACGCTGTGCTTTGCCGTGTGGACGATCTTCTCGATCATCGGGATCACCATCAAGGCCGAGCTTGGCCTGACCGAATTCCAGTACGGGCTGCTGATCGCGACCCCGGTGTTGACCGGATCGCTGACGCGGCTGATCCTGGGCGTCTGGACCGAACGCTTCGGCGGCCGGCTGGTCTTTTCGCTGCAGATGATCCTGACGGGCGTCGCGACCTATCTGCTGACGCTGGCCGACAGCTATGCCACCTTCCTGCTGGCCGCGCTGGGCGTGGGCCTGGCGGGCGGGTCCTTCATCATCGGCGTGGCCTATGTGTCGAAATGGTTCCCGGCCGAGCGGCAGGGCCTGGCGCTGGGCACCTTCGGCATGGGCAATGTCGGCGCGGCCGTGACCAAGTTCCTGGCGCCCTTCGTGCTGGTCGCTATGGGCTGGCAGGGCGTGGCCGAGATCTGGGCCGCCGCCATCGCGCTGATGGGCGTGGCCTTCTGGCTGCTGGCCAAGGACGACCCGGATTTCGCCGCCCGCAAGGCCCGCGGCGTCCGGGCCCCGACCCTGGCCGAGCAGTTCGCGCCGCTGAAGAACCTGCAGGTCTGGCGCTTTTCGCTGTACTACTTCTTCGTCTTCGGCGGCTTCGTCGCGCTGGCGCTGTGGCTGCCGCATTACCTGACCGACGTCTACGGCGTCGACGTGCGCACGGCCGGGATGGCGGCGGCGGCCTTCAGCCTGTCGGCCAGCCTGTTCCGCGCCTATGGCGGCGCGCTGTCGGACCGCTTCGGCGCGCGGACGGTGATGTACTGGACCTTCGGTTTCGCCATCGTCTTTCTGGTCATGCTGTCCTATCCGCCGACCGATTACGTCGTGCACGGCAAGAACGGCCCGATCGCCTTTTCCACGCAGATGGATCTGTGGCCCTTCGTCGCCACGCTGTTCGCGCTGGGCTTCTTCATGAGCCTGGGCAAGGCCGCCGTCTTCAAGCACATCCCGGTCTATTACCCGAACCACGTCGGCGCGGTCGGCGGTCTGGTGGGCATGATCGGGGGCCTGGGCGGTTTCATCCTGCCCATCGTCTTCGGCGCTCTGCTGGACCTGACGGGCGTCTATACTTCGTGCTTTGCGCTGCTGCTGGCCGTGGTCGTCGTGTCGCTGGCCTGGATGCACTTCTCGATCCGCGCGATGGAGCGGCAGGCCCAGGGCAAGGCGCTGGACCAGCTACCGGCCTTTGCCGAACTGGCCGAGATCCACGTCCCCGGCAAGACCGAGATGCCCAGGACGATCCAGGACTGGCGCCCCGAGGATGCGCAGTTCTGGGCCGAGAAGGGCCGCCGGATCGCGCGCCGCAACCTGTGGCTGTCGATCCCGGCGCTGACGCTGGCCTTCGCGGTCTGGATGGTCTGGTCGGTCGTGATCGCGCGGCTGCCCGCCATCGGCTTCAGCTTCAGCCAGGACCAGCTGTTCTGGCTGGCGGCGCTGCCGGCGCTGTCGGGGGCGACGCTGCGCATCTTCTACAGCTTCATGGTGCCGATCTTTGGCGGCCGGCTTTGGACGACGATTTCCACCGCCTCGCTGCTGATCCCGGCCATGGGCATCGGCTATGCGGTGCAGAACCCGGAAACGCCCTATCTGATCTTCGTGGTGCTGGCGCTGCTGTGCGGGCTGGGGGGCGGCAACTTCTCGTCCTCGATGGCCAATATCGGCTTCTTCTTCCCGCGCGCCGAAAAGGGCAACGCCATGGCGCTGAACGCGGGCCTGGGCAACCTGGGCGTGTCGATCATGCAGTTCCTGGTGCCGGTCGTCATCACCATGGGCGTCTTTGGCGCCGTGGGCGGCCAGCCGCAGCAGCTGTCGGATGGCGGCCAGGTCTGGATGCAGAACGCGGGCTTCGTCTGGGTCCCGTTCATCATCGCCTCGACCATCGCGGCCTGGCTGGGCATGAACGACATCGCCGATGCGAAATCGAGCTTCCGCGAACAGGCGGTGATCTTCAGCCGCCGGCACAACTGGATCATGTGCCTGCTGTATGTCGGCACCTTCGGCAGCTTCATCGGCTATTCCGCCGCCTTCCCGATGCTGACCAAGCTGGCCTTCCCGGGCGTCAACGCGCTGCAATACGCCTTCCTCGGGCCGCTGATCGGCGCGCTCAGCCGGGCGGGCAGCGGCTGGCTGGCCGACCGGGTCGGCGGCGGGCGGGTCACCTTCGGCGTGTTCCTGGGCATGATCGGGTCGGTCCTGGTCATCCTGCAGGGGCTGAACGGCGGCAGCTTCACACTGTTCTTCGCGGGCTTCATGGCGCTGTTCTTCTTCTCGGGCGTGGGCAATTCGTCCACCTTCCAGATGATCCCCGTCATCATGCGCAAGGAGATCGCGCGGCTTTACCCGAACGCCACCGCCGAGGAGCGCCGCCGCCAGTCCGAACGTGAATCGGCGGCCATCGTCGCCTTTACCGCGGCCATCGGCGGCTATGGCGGCTTCTTCATCCCGAAGGCCTTCGGCAGTTCCATCCAGCTGACCGGCGGCGCCGGGGCGGCGCTGTGGGGCTTCCTGGCCTTCTATGTGCTCTGCATCGCCGTGACCTGGGGCGTCTACACGCGCCGGGGCGGCCTGCTGCACGACATCGAACACCGGGGCGCGGTCGTCGCCGCCCCCGCCGAATAATCGAAAAAGGAAACGGAGAGAGCCATGAGCCATCTTCTGGATCGCCTGAACTTCCTTGCCCCGCTGCGCAAGGACACGTTCGCGGACGGGCACGGCCAGACCACCATCGAAAGCCGGGACTGGGAGGACACCTATCGCGCCCGCTGGCGCCACGACAAGATCGTGCGCTCGACCCATGGGGTGAACTGCACGGGCTCCTGCTCGTGGAAGATCTACGTGAAGTCGGGGATCGTCACCTGGGAAACCCAGCAGACCGACTATCCCCGGACCCGCCCCGATCTGCCCAACCACGAACCGCGCGGCTGCGCACGGGGCGCGAGCTACAGCTGGTACCTGTATTCCGCGAACCGGGTGAAGACGCCTCTGATCCGGGGCAGGCTGATGCGGCTGTGGCGCGAGGCGCGCAAGACGATGACGCCCATCGAGGCCTGGACCGCCATTCAGAACGACCCGGCCGCGCGCGAAAGCTATACCCGCGTCCGGGGCAAGGGCGGCTTCGTGCGCGCCACCTGGGACGAGGCGACCGAGATCACCGCCGCCGCCAACGCCTATACCGCCAAACGCTACGGCCCCGACCGGGTGTTCGGCTTTTCGCCGATCCCGGCCATGTCGATGATCTCGTACGCCGCGGGCACGCGCTATCTGTCGCTTCTGGGCGGCACCTGCATGTCCTTCTATGACTGGTACTGCGACCTGCCGCCGGCAAGCCCGCAGACCTGGGGCGAACAGACCGACGTCCCCGAAAGCGCGGACTGGTACAACGCGGGCTATCTGATCCTCTGGGGTTCGAACGTGCCCCAGACCCGCACGCCCGACGCGCATTTCTATACCGAAGCGCGCTATCGCGGCACCAAGTCCGCCGTGATCTGCCCCGACTATTCCGAGGCGGCCAAGTTCGGCGACATCTGGCTGAACGCCAAGCAGGGCACGGACGCGGCCATCGGCATGGCCTTTGGCCACGTCATCCTGCGCGAATTCCACCTGGACCGGCAGGCCGAGTATTTCGAAGACTACTGCCGGCGCTATTCCGACATGCCGATGCTGGTGCGCCTGGACGAACAGGACGGCCGGCTGGTGCCGGGCCGGCAGTTGCGCGCGGGCGACCTGCCGGGCGCCTTGGGGGAAACCGCCAACACCGACTGGAAGACCGTCGCCATCGACGAGATCTCGCGCCAGATGGTGGTGCCCAACGGCTCGATCGGGCATCGCTGGTCCGAGGACGGCTCGGTCAAGCCGACCAAGGCCGAACCCACCACCCAGACCGGCACCGCCTCGACCAAGGTCGAGGACACCGGGCTGTGGAACCTGGAGCAGAAGGCGCAGGGCCGCGACGTGCGCCTGCAGCTGAGCCTGATCCTGGAGGACGAGCACGACGAGATCGCCGAAGTCGATTTCCCCTTCTTCGGCGGCGCGGCGACCAACGGCTTTGCCGTGGACGACCGGGGCGAGGTGCTGACCCGCAACGTTCCCGCCCGCCGCGTCACGCTGGCCGACGGCAGTTCGGTCCTGGTCGCCACGGTCTTTGACCTGCTGTGCGCGAACTACAGCCTGGACCGGGGGCTTGGCGGCCAGAACGTCGCCACGAGCTATGACGACGACGTGCCCTTCACCCCCGCCTGGGCGGAGCGCATCACCGGCGTGCGCCGCGACAAGATCATCCAGGTGGCGCGGGAATTCGCCAGCAACGCCGAAAAGACCAACGGCAAGTCCATGGTCATCATCGGCGCGGCGATGAACCACTGGTTCCACATGGACATGAACTATCGCGCCGTCATCAACATGCTGGTGATGTGCGGCTGCGTCGGCCAGTCGGGCGGCGGCTGGGCGCATTACGTCGGCCAGGAAAAGCTGCGCCCGCAGACCGGCTGGACGGCGCTGGCCTTCGCGCTGGACTGGGCGCGCCCGCCGCGCCACATGAACGCGACCAGCGCCTTCTATGCCCATACCGACCAGTGGCGCTATGAGACGGTGACGGCGCGCGAACTGCTGTCGCCCACCGCGCCCAAGGGCGACTGGGACCGGCTCAGCCTGATCGACTACAACATCCGCGCCGAGCGGATGGGCTGGCTGCCCTCGGCCCCGCAGCTGCGCACGAACCCGCTGGAGGTCGGCCGCGCCGCCAGGGCCGAAGGCATCGCGGTCAAGGACTATGTCGCCCGCGAACTGAAATCGGGCGGCCTGGAAATGTCCTGCCAGGACCCGGACGCGCCGGAAAACTGGCCGCGCAACCTGTTCGTCTGGCGCTCGAACCTGCTGGGGTCCTCGGGCAAGGGGCATGAATATTTCCTCAAGCACCTGCTGGGCACCGACCACGGCGTGCAGGGCAAGGACCTGGGCGCCGAGGGCGGCGTGAAGCCGGTCGAGGCCGTCTGGCACGACGACGCGCCCGAGGGGAAGCTGGACCTGCTGGTCACCATCGACTTCCGCATGTCCACCACCGCCGTTTATGCCGACATCGTCCTGCCGACCGCCAGCTGGTACGAAAAGGACGACATGAACACGTCGGACATGCACCCCTTTATCCACCCGCTGCAGGCGGCGGTGGACCCGGCGTACGAATCGAAATCCGACTGGGAGATCTTCAAGTCCATCGCGCGCAAGTTCTCCGAACTCGCGCCCGAGGTTCTGGGCGTGGAAACCGACGTGGTGCAGCTGCCCCTGCAGCACGACAGCGCGGGCGAGATCGCCCAGCCCTTTGTCGCCGACTGGAAACAGGGCCAGTGCGACCTGATCCCCGGCCGAACCGCGCCCGCCTATATCGAGGTGACGCGCGACTATCCGAACCTCTACAAGCGCTTTACCGCGCTGGGTCCGCTGATGGAAAAAGCCGGCAACGGCGGCAAGGGCATCTCCTGGGACACCAAGACCGAGGTGCATCACCTGAAGGCGCTGAACGGCACCGTGACCGAGGACGGCGTGACCCAGGGCATGGCGCGCATCGACACCGCCATCGACGCGGCCGAGGTGGTGCTGATGCTGGCCCCCGAAACCAACGGCGAGGTCGCCGTCAAGGCCTGGGAGGCGCTGTCCAAGGCCACGGGGCGCAGCCACAAGCACCTGGCCGAGGTCAAGGAGGACGAAAAGATCCGCTTCCGCGACATCGCGGCGCAACCGCGCAAGATCATCTCGTCGCCCACCTGGTCGGGCATCGAAAGCGAGGAGGTCTGCTATAACGCCGGCTGGACCAACGTGCACGAGCTGATCCCGTGGCGCACCCTGAGCGGGCGCCAGCAGCTTTATCAGGACCACGAATGGATGCGCGCCTTTGGCGAGGGCTTCGTGACCTGGCGCCCGCCGGTGGACCTGAAGACGGTGGGCCATGCGGCGACGAAATCGCTGGGCTCGACGGAAAAGCACGTCGTTCTGAACTTTCTGACTCCGCACCAGAAATGGGGCATCCATTCGACCTATACCGACAACCTGCTGATGCTGACGCTGAACCGCGGCGGCCCGGTGGTCTGGATTTCCGAAGTGGACGCGAAAAAGGCCGGCATCGTCGACAACGACTGGGTCGAGGTCTTCAACGCCAACGGCGCCATCTCGGCCCGCGCGGTGGTCAGCCAGCGGATCAAGGAAGGCAGCATGTTCATGTATCACGCCCAGGAAAAGATCGTGAACACGCCCGGCAGCAAGGTCACCGGCAAGCGCGGCGGCATCCACAACTCGGTCACCCGCATCGTGCCCAAGCCCACCCATATGATCGGCGGCTACGCCCAGCTTTCCTACGGCTTCAACTATTACGGCACCGTGGGGGCCAACCGGGACGAATTCGTCATCGTCCGCAAACTCGATCAGGTCGACTGGCTCGACCAACCCGCAACCCAAATTACGGAGGCAGCGGAATGAAAGTTCGTGCGCAAATCGGCATGGTGCTGAACCTGGACAAGTGTATCGGCTGCCATACCTGTTCGGTCACCTGCAAGAACGTCTGGACCTCGCGCGAAGGCGTCGAATACGCCTGGTTCAACAACGTCGAGACCAAGCCCGGCATCGGTTATCCCAAGGATTGGGAAAACCAGAAGCGCTGGAACGGCGGCTGGACCCGGACGCGCGCCGGCCGCCTGCAACCCAAGCAGGGCGGCAAGTGGCGCATCCTGGCCAATATCTTTGCCAACCCAGACCTGCCCGAGATCGACGATTTCTACGAGCCGTTCGATTTCGACTACGACCACCTGAAGTCGGCGCCCGAGATGCAGGCGTTCCCCACCGCCCGGCCGCGTTCCAAGATCACCGGCGAGCGGATGGAAAAGATCGAATGGGGCCCGAACTGGGAGGAGATCCTGGGCGGCGAGTTTGCAAAGCGCAGCCAGGACTACAACTTCGAGGGCGTGCAGAAGGACATCTACGGAGAGTATGAGAATACCTTCATGATGTATCTGCCGCGGCTGTGCGAACACTGCCTGAACCCGGCCTGCGTCGCCTCGTGCCCCTCGGGCGCGATCTACAAGCGCGAGGACGACGGCGTCGTCCTGATCGACCAGGAGAAATGCCGGGGCTGGCGCATGTGCGTGTCCGGCTGCCCCTACAAGAAGATCTATTACAACTGGTCCTCGGGCAAATCGGAAAAATGCATCCTGTGCTATCCGCGCCTGGAAAGCGGCCAGCCCACGGTCTGTTCGGAAACCTGCGTCGGGCGCATCCGCTATCTGGGCGTGATGCTGTATGACGCCGACAAGATCGCCGAGGCGGCCGCGACGGAATCGGAGATGGATCTCTATGACGCGCAGTTGGGCGTGTTCCTGGACCCGAACGACCCCGAGGTGATCGCCGCCGCGCGCGCCGAGGGCATCCCCGAGGACTGGATCAAGGGCGCGCAGAACTCGCCGATCTGGAAGATGGCGATGGAGTGGAAGATCGCCTTCCCGCTGCATCCCGAATACCGGACGCTGCCGATGGTCTGGTATGTGCCGCCGCTGTCGCCGATCCAGAACGCGGCCGAGGCCGGCAAGATCGCCGCGCAGGACGACATGCCCGACGTGCGGTCGCTGCGCATCCCGCTGCGTTACCTTGCGAACATGCTGACCGCTGGCGACGAGGCCCCGGTCGCCTCGGCCCTGGAGCGGATGCTGGCGATGCGCAGCTACATGCGCTCGAAAACCGTGGACGGCGTGGTGAACCTGGGCGTCGCCAAGCGCGTCGGCCTGACCCCGCACCAGATCGACGAGATGTATCAGCTTCTGGCCATCGCCAATTACGAGGACCGCTTCGTCATCCCGACCACGCATCGCGAACTGGTCGAGGATGCCTATGACCTGAAAGGCGGCTGCAGCTTCACCGACGGCAACGGCTGCTCGTCGGGCCACAGCGGCGCCAAACTGTTCTCGGGCAAGAAGTTCCGCAGCCCGCAGGAGTTCATCGCATGAAAACGTTCAAGGCACTTTCGCTGCTGCTGAGCTATCCGTCCGAGGAGCTTCAGCAGGCCGTCCCCCAGATCGACGCGCTGCTGCACGCCGAGGGGCTGCTGGGCCCCAAGCGCATGGAGACGCTGGCGCCCCTGCTGCGCGACCTGGCGCGGGGCGATCTTTATGATCTTCAGGAACGCTATGTGCTGCTGTTCGACCGTTCGCGCACGCTGTCGCTGAACCTGTTCGAGCATATCCACGGCGAAAGCCGCGACCGCGGCGGCGCCATGGTCGATCTGCTGGACATGTATCGGGCCGGCGGCTTCGACCTGGGCGGGACTGAACTGCCCGACCATCTGCCGGTGCTGCTGGAATATCTGTCCACCCGGCCCCTGGCCGAGGCGCAGGAGATCCTGCAGGGCGCCGGCCACATCCTGGTCGCGCTGGGCGAACGGCTGGTGCGGCGCGATGCCGCCTATGCGGCCGTCCTTGAGGCGCTGGTCGCCATCGCCGAGGCCGATCCCGAAACCGAGGAGGTCCAGACCCTGCTGGCCGTCAAGGACGACGACCCCGAGGATCTGGCCGCCCTGGACGCGGTCTGGTCCGAGGCGCAGGTGACTTTCGGCCCCGATCCCAACGCCGGCTGCCCGGTCAGCCGCGATCTTCTTGCCCGTATGGACCCCGCCGCCCCTGCGGCGCGGGCCGCAAGCTGAGGAGCGACAGATGAGCCATTTTCTGTTCGGAGTTTATCCCTATATCGCCATCACGGTGATGATCCTGGGCGCCATCGTCCGCTACGAGACCGAGCCCTTCACCTGGAAATCCTCGTCCAGCCAGCTTCTGCGGCGCAAGCAGTTCGTCATCGGCTCGGTGCTGTTCCACGTCGGCGTGCTGATGATCCTGGGCGGGCATTTCGTCGGCCTGCTGACGCCCATCGCCGTCTGGGACGGGCTGGGCGTCGGGCATGGCGCCAAGCAGGTCTTTGCCATGGCCATGGGCGGCTTTGCCGGCATCCTGGCCTTGGTCGGCGGGCTGATCCTGCTGCACCGCCGGCTGACCGATCCGCGCATCCGCGCCAATTCCACCCTGGCGGACACCGGCATCCTGGTCCTTCTGATGCTGCAACTGACGCTGGGGCTGGGCACGATCTTTGTCTCGGCCGGGCATCTGGACGGGCACGAGATGGTCAAGCTGATGCAATGGGCCCAGGGCATCGCCTATTTCGGCGCCGATCCGGCCGCGCATCTTGAGGGCGTGGCGTTGATCTTCAAGCTGCACATCCTGCTGGGGCTGACGATCTTCCTGCTGTTCCCCTTCACCCGGCTGGTGCACATGCTGTCGGCGCCGGTGCGCTATCTGTGGCGTCCGGGCTATCAGATCGTGCGCTCGAAACGCGGGGCGCGTCCGGGTGTCGGGCTGAACCCGATCCCGGCCACCGTCGCCGGGCGCGAGGCGCTGGCCCGCACGGTCGCAACCCGTGATGCCGGAACGCAGCAGGACCCGCTGCGCCACGCGGCGGAGTGACGGTGATGGACATGAAACCCCTGCTGCCCCCCGTCACCGTCAACGGCGTCACCATCAGCCCCGAGCGCATCGCGGCCGAGGCGCAGAACCACCCCGCGCCCAAGGGCAAGCCGGGCCTGGCCTGGAAGGCCGCCGCCCGCGCCCTGGCCCTGCGCGAGATCCTGCTGCAAGAGGCCCGCGCGCGCGGCCTGACCGCCGATCCTGCCGAACTGGCCCCCGGCCAGTGGGAAACCGAGGACGAGGCGCTGATCCGGCAACTGCTGGATCAGGCCATCGCCCCCCAGACCCCGGACGAGGCCGCGCTGCGGGCGATCTATGACGCCCATCCCGACCGCTTCCGCGCGCCCTCGCTTTACGAAGCGGCGCATATCCTGTTCCCGGCTGCGCCCGGGGACCAGGCGGCGCGCGATGCGGCCCGTGCGGCGGCGGCGCAGGTGCTGGGCGAATTGCGCGCGGCACCGCGCCGGTTCGCGGAACTCGCCGCGCGGCACAGCGCCTGCGCCTCGAAGGACAGCGGCGGGCTGCTGGGCCAGCTTTCGTCGGGCGATACCGTGCCCGAGTTCGAGGCCGCGCTGGCCACGATCCCCGAAGGCGAGATCGGCGCGCCGGTCGAGACGCGCTACGGCATCCACCTGATCCGGCTGGACGCACGGGCCGAGGGCGCGGTGCTGCCTTTCGACGCGGTCCTGCCGCATCTGCGCGAGGCGCGCGAAAAGGCGGACTGGGTCACCGCCAGCCGCGACTTCACTGCCGCGCTGGTGGCAAAGGCCATGGTCACCGGCGTGACGCTTGGCGCTGGTGCGGAAGGGGGCGCGGCATGAAGCTGGCCTATGTCACGCTTTCGGGCCGCGGCGCCATCGACGCGCTGCTGTCTGAGGTGGTCGATGTGCTCGAGGCGCAGGGCCTGCGCCTGGCGGGCACCGTGCAAAGCAATGTCGACCGCGCCGACCGGGCGCTGTGCGACATGGACCTGCGGCTGTTGCCGGATGGGCCCACGGTGCGCATCAGCGTCGATCGCGGCCCCGAGGCGCGGGGTTGCCGGCTGGACCCCGATGCGCTGGAACGCTCGGTCGCCTGGACCGAGGCGGCGCTGGACCGCGCCGAATTCCTGGTGGTGAACAAGTTCGGCAAGCAGGAGGCCGAGGGCCGCGGCCTGGCCGGCACCATCGCCACGGCGCTGGAGCGCGGCATGCCGGTGCTGGTCGGCGTGAACGGGCTGAACCTGCCGCCCTTCCTGGAGTTCGCGGGCGGTCTTGCCCAGGCGCTGCCGCCTGAACGGCAGGCGGTGCTGGATTGGTGCCTGTCCGCGCGCCTGCCGGCCATGGCCGCCGCCTAGGCCGCATCCCCCGGCTGGCGCAGCAGCGGCAGGAAATCGCCGCGCCGCGCCAGAACATCGGCCAGGGTCTGGCGGTCCAGCACCGCCAGAAAGGCCTGCGTTGCCTCCTCCAGCGCCAGCGTTAGCCCGCAAGCGGGCGCGATGATGCAGCTGCTGCAGCCGACCAGGTCGAAATCCGCCTCGGTGTGGCGAATGACCGCACCCAGGCTGATCTGATCGGCGGGCCTGGCCAGGCGGATGCCGCCTTTGCGGCCCCGGGCGCTGGTCAGCCAGCCGGCATTCACCAGGTCGTTGATGACCTTCATCAGGTGATTTTGCGAGACTCCGTAAGCCTTTGCGATCTCGGCGATGGAGCACAGCCGGTCGGGCTGGCGGGCCAGGTACAGCAGCACGCGCATGGCGTAATCGGTATAGCGGGTCAGTCGCATGGGGCCTTCCGGAAAGATGCGTCGTCATTGCATGATTTTCATCAGCCAAATAGATGTATTCACAATGCATCATTTTTGCGAGTCGCCCGCGACCGTGCCAAGGAGAATCCCGATGACCCAGGCCCTCAGCCCCCGCACCATCGAACTGGTCAAGGCCACCGTCCCCGCGCTCGAGGCGCATGGCATGACCATCGTGCACGAGATGTATGCGCGGATGTTCCGCGACCCGGCGATCCGCGACCTGTTCAACCAGTCGCATCACGGCGCCAGCGACGCCCAGCCGCGCGCGCTGACCGGCGCCATCCTGGCCTATGCCGGCAATATCGAGAACCTGGCCGCGCTGGCCCCGGCGGTCGAGCGCATCGCGCAGAAACACGTCGGCCTGCAGATCCTGCCCGAGCACTACCCGCACGTCGCCGAGGCGCTGCTGGGCGCGATCAAGCATGTGCTGGGCGATGCCGCCACCGACGAGATCCTGGCCGCCTGGGGCGAGGCCTATTGGTTCCTGGCCAATATCCTGATCGCCCGCGAAAAGAGGCTTTACGGCGAACAGAACGCCGCGCCCGGCGGCTGGAACGGCTGGCGCGATTTCCGCATCGCCGAGGTCGTGACCGAAAGCAGCGTCATCAAGTCCTTCGTGCTGCGCCCGGTCGATGGCGGCGCGGTGATGGCGCATCTGCCGGGGCAATACCTGACCTTCTGGTTCGACATCCCCGGCCATCCCCCGGCCAAGCGCAACTATTCGATCTCGTCGGCGCCGGATGGCGAAAGCTATCGCATCAGCGTCAAGCGCGAGCCGATGGGGCTCGCCTCGGGCTGGCTGCATCAGCAGCCGGTGGGCGCGGTGCTCAAGGTCGCCGCGCCGGCGGGCGAGTTCTTCATGGATCGCCTGCCGCAACGGCCGGTGGTGCTGCTGTCGGGCGGGGTCGGGCTGACGCCGATGGTGGCGATGCTGGAATGGCTGGTCGGGCAGGGGGCCGAACAGCCGGTGCACTACATCCACGGCACCCATGACCGCGACACCCATGCCATGCGCGCCCATGTCCGCGCGTTGGCGGAACGGGGCCGCGACATCCACGTCACTGACTTTCACCAGACCCCGCTTGCGGATGAGGTCGCGGGGCGCGACTATGACATCGCAGGGCTGATCACCGACGAATGGCTGCTGGCCAATACGCCGGCCGGGACGGCGGATTACTATATCTGCGGTCCGCGCCCGTTCCTGCGGGCGGCGGTCTCGGCCCTGTCGCTGGCGGGCGTTCCGGCGGTGCGCATCCATTACGAGTTCTTCGGCCCCGCCGACGAACTTCTGGCAGCCTGAGGGAAAGACGGCCATGGACGACCTGACCATCGCGCGGATCGTCCATGTGGTCGCGGTGCTTCTGTGGATCGGCGGGGTGGCCTTCGTGACGCTGGTGCTGATCCCGGCGATCCGCGGGGCCGAGCCACCCGAGCGCCGGCTGGCTGCCTTTCACCGCATCGAGGGCCGCTTTGCCGCCCAGGCCCGGCTGTGGGTGGCGCTGGCTGGTCTTAGCGGTCTCTGGATGGTCTGGCGCGGCCCGATGTGGGACCGCTTCGCCGAGGTCGGCTATTGGTGGATGCACGCCATGGTCGCGGTCTGGCTGGTCTTTGCCGCCATGCTGTTCGTGATCGAGCCGCTGTTCCTGCACCGCCGCATGAAGGGCTCGACCGATCCGGCCGGCGATTTCGCCCGCATGGGCCGGCTGCATCACCTGCTGCTGGCCATCTCGCTGATCGCGGTGATCGGAGCGGTGGGCGGCGCGCACGGCTTGTTCTGAAACGCGGCTGGCGTGCGCCAGGCTACGCGCCGGCGGGCAGGGTGCCCAAGTCCAGCACGCAATGCGCGCCCTTGCGCCGGTTGACCATCTGGGTCACGTGCAGGTCGGCCAGCAGGCTGCAATGGCGATAGGCGTCCCGGACCGACAGCGCGGTGTTGCGCGCCAGCCAGTCCACCATCCGGCGCGCGGCGGTCGTGGCCGCCGTGTTCAGGTCCTCGTCGAAATCCATGGTGATGATGCGGTTGTCGCACAGGATCTCGGGCGCTTCGGGGGCGGTGCCTTTTTCAACGCAAAAGCGCAGCCGGCCGTCCAGCGCGGTTTCCAGCGCCATGTCGCAGATTTCGCCGTCGCCTTGCAGGGCATGGCCGTCGCCGGCAAGAAACAGCGCGCCCTCGCAAAAGACGGGCAGGGCGATCCGCGCGCCGGCGCGGCAATAGCGGTTGTCCATGTTGCCGCCGAACGGGCCGGGCGCGACCGAACCGACGCAGCCGCCCGCCGCATCGGGTGCGACGGCGAGAATGCCGAAGAACGGCGCCAGATCGACCACCGGCCCCCAGGGCAGCCGGGCCTGCCGTCGGGCGCGGTCCAGTGGAATGGTCAGGGACTGGTAGTCCTCTGCCAGGTCCGGCAGGATGCCGAAGCCGGGCTCAACGGCGTTCCAGCCGAAATCCTGCGCAAGCGTGATCTCCTCGATCTCGACCAGCAGCCGGTCTCCGGGTGCGGCGCCCCTGACAAAGATCGGGCCGGTCAGGATATGGGGCCCAAGATGGGGGCGGCAGCGGGCGATGACCTGGCGATGCGCGGGCAGGGCATGGCAACCCGAGCCCGGCGCGGGCAGGTTGCGCGCCCCGCCCGACAGAGTCTGGATGGTGACGCTGTCGCCGCTGTCGATCCGCAGGACCGGCGCGGCCGCCGGGTCGATATGGCCCCAAAGCACCGTGTCCGGCGTGGCGGCAAGATGGTGATGCACCTGAGGCTCCTGCGGGTTCGCGTCCTACTCGTCAAGGACGCAGCGGCGGCTGTCAACCGGCGAGACGAGGATCGGGATGGGATCGCCCGGCGCCAGGTCCTCGACATCCAGGGCGTGCCGCCGCAGCCCCCGGACGAAGCGCGTTTCCCCGCAATCGCGGAACGTGACGTCGACCAGGGGCAGGGCGGTCTTTCCCGGAGCCGCGTAATAGGCCGCCTCGATGCGGGCGGGGATGCGGCGCCAGCGCCGGCGCCGCCGGTGGTGCAGCAGCGCCGGCAGGATCGAGGCCGCGCCCATCAGGGCCAGAAGGATCAGGACGGGAACCAGGTCGCCCATCCCCGCCGGTCAGGACTGGCCGGCCTTGAAGGCGTCGTATTTCGCCTTGTTCCCGGCATCGGGCGGGTAGAGGCCGGGCAGGGGCACGCCCTGGTCGACCTGATCCATGATCCAGCCCTCCAGCCGCTCCTGTTCGGTGGCCTGGGCTGCGACCTCCTCGACCAGCGCGGTGGGGATCAGCACGGCGCCGTCATCGTCGACGACGATCATGTCGCCGGGAAAGACCGCGACACCGCCGCAGGCGACGGGCTCTTGCCAGTTCACGAAGGTCAGCCCCGCGACCGAGGGCGGGGCGGCCACGCCGCTGCACCAGACCGGCAGGCCGGTCGCGCGCACACCCGCCACGTCGCGCACCACGCCGTCGGTGACCAGCGCCGCCACGCCCCGCTTCTTCATCCGGGCGCACAGGATGTCGCCGAAGATCCCGGCATCGCTGACCCCCATGGCGTCGGTGACGCAGATGCAGCCTTCGGGCATGGCCTCGATGGCGGCGCGGGTCGAGATGGGCGAGGACCAGCTTTCCGGCGTTGCCAGATCCTCGCGCGCGGGAACGAAGCGCAGGGTGAAGGCGCGCCCGACAAGACGGGGCTGGCCGGGGTTCAGCGGGGCTGCGCCGCGCAGCCAGACATTGCGCAGGCCCTTTTTCAGCAGCACCGTGGTCAGGGTCGCGGTGGTGACCTTGGATAGGGCGTCGATCAGCGCGGCTTCGGTTTGGGAGGTCATGGACTGTTCCGTTTCAGATGCTGGCAATCAGGCCGCCATCCACGCGGATGGTGCTGCCGGTGATGTAGGAGGCGCGGGTGCTGGCCAGAAACGCCACCGCGTCTCCATATTCCTCGGGCTGGCCATAGCGGCCGACCGGAATCGCTGCGACGCTTTCGGCCGCGACGTCGGCCACGCTGCGGCCTTCGCGCGCGGCCTTCTGTTCGTCCAGGAAGGTGATGCGCGGGGTGGCGATGCGCCCCGGCAGGATGATGTTGCAGGTGATGCCGTCGCGTCCGACCTCGCGCGCCAGGGTCTTGGACCAGCCGACCAGCGACAGGCGCAATGCATTCGACAGGCCCAGATTGGGGATCGGGGCCACCACGCCGGACGAGGTCGAGGTGATGATCCGCCCCCATTTGCGCTCGCGCATGCCGGGCAGCACGCTGTCGGTCAGCGCGATGACCGACAGCACCATCGTCTGGAAGCTTTGCTGCCACAACGCCGCATCCTGGCCCGAGACGGTGCTGGGTTTGGGGCCGCCGGTGTTGTTCACCAGGATGTCGATGGGCCCCAGTTCGGCCTCGATCCGCTCCACATTCGGGCCGATCTGCGCCAGATCGCCCAGATCCCAGGTCAGGGGCAGCACCTTGCCGCCCTCTTGCCGCAGGACGCGGGCGGTTTCCTCGACCGCCGCGCTGTCGATATCGCCAAGCGCCACGCGGACGCCCTCGGCGGACAGCGCGCGGGCGATCGCCCGGCCCAGCCCGCCGCCGGCGCCCAGAACCAGCGCCGTCCTGCCTCGTATTCCAAGATCCATCATCGTCTCCGTTCCTGTTGTGGGCTCTTGCTGCGGGGCGTTCAGGACAGCGCCCTGCAGGCTGCCTCGATCCGGGCGCAGGCCTTTTCCAGCTGCTCGGTCGCGGTCGCGAACGAGATGCGGAAATAGGGCGCAAGCCCGAAGGCGCTGCCGGGGACGGCGGCGACGCCGGCCTCCTCCAGCAGCCACATGACGAAATCGCCGTCGCTTTCGATCACCCGCCCGTCGGGGCGGCGCCGGCCGATCATGCCCGCGCAGGAGGGGAACAGGTAGAACGCCCCCTCGGGCTTGCGGCAGCTCAGCCCCTCGATGGCGTCGAAGGCGGCAAGGCAAAGGTCGCGGCGTTCGCGGAAGGTCTCGTTCCGGGCGGCCAGGAAATCCATCGGCCCGTCCAGCGCGGCCTGCGCCGCCGCCTGGCTGATCGAACTGGGGTTCGAGGTCGATTGCGATTGCAGCGTGGCCATCGCCTTGATGATGTCCGCTGGCCCGCCGGCATAGCCGATGCGCCAGCCGGTCATCGAAAACGCCTTGGACACGCCGTTGACGGTCAGCACCCGATCCGCCAGGCGCGGCTCGACGGCCGCGATGGTGGCGAACTGCCAGCCGTCATAGCGGATATGTTCGTACATGTCGTCGGTCAGCACCAGGATGCGCGGATGCTCCAGCAGCACCTGGGCCAGCGCGGCCAGCGCCACGGCCGAATAGCCTGCGCCCGTGGGGTTCGAGGGCGAGTTCAGGATCAGCCATTTCGTGTTCGGCGTGATCGCGGCGCGCAGCGTGGCCGGGGTCAGCAGGAAACCGTCCTCCTCCGGACAGGGGGCAATGACCGGCGTGCCGCCCGCCAGCCGCACCATGTCCGGGTAGCTGACCCAATAGGGCGCCGGCACGATCACCTCGTCGCCCTTGTCCAGGGTTGCAAGCAGCGCGTTGTAGATCACCTGCTTGCCGCCGGTGCCGACGCTGATCTGCGTGGGTTCGTAGGCCAGCGCGTTCTCGCGCTGGAACTTCCGGATGATGGCGGCCTTGAGTTCAGGCGTGCCGTCCACATCCGTATAGCGGGTCTTGCCGGCGGCGATGGCCTCGGCCGCGGCGCGCCGGATATGGTCGGGCGTGTCGAAATCCGGCTCGCCTTGCGAAAGGCCGATGATCTCTTTCCCGGCGCGGCGCATCTCGGCGGCCAGGCGGGTCATGGCGATGGTGGGCGAGGGCTGCACCGCCATCAGCCGCGAGGAGAGGCGTGAGGCGTCGGGCTTGGCTGCGATCTGCATCAGGGGTCCTTTGGGTGGGGCGCGGTCAGACGGCCGCGACAAGCTGGATTTCGACGGGCGCGTTCCCCGGCAGCGAGGCCACGCCCACGGCGGCCCGGCAGCCGATGCCGGCCTCGCCCAGTTCCGCGCGCAGATGGGCCGAGGCGAGGTCGGCGATGCGGGAATGGGCGGCAAATCCCGGCTCGGCCGCGACATAGACCGTCAGGCTGAGGATCGCGGCAAGGCTCTCGTCCGGCGCCAGCATCCCGCGTGCCGCGGCCAGCGCATTGCCGCAGGCCAGCCGCACCGCGTCGCCATAGGCATCGGCTGGGGTATCCGACCGGACCGGGCCGTGATGCAGCAGCACGCCGTCGCGGCGTGGCGTCATGCCCGAGGTGAAGATCAGCGCGCCATGGCGGCGGGCCGGGACGTAATCGCCCTGCGGGATCGGCTGGAAAGGTACGCTCATGCGCGATACCGCTCGACCAGGGACGCGAGGCGTTCGACCGCGGCGACGGCGGCGGCGTGGTCCTGCGAAAAGTTCAGCCGCACGCAATCGCCGTGATGCGGGCTGAATTCGGTGCCGGGGGTCACGACGGTGCCGGCCTGAAGCCGCAGGATCCTGACGAAATCCGCATGAGGCACGGCCAGCGCGGGCAGGCGCGGGAACAGGTAGCTGCCGGCCTGCGGCGCGCGGGCAAAGCCGCCGCCGATGCCGCGCAGCACCGACAGCAGGTCGTCGCGGATCGCCTGATGGCGGCGGATCCGGTCGTCCATCCAGCCCTCGGGTTCGGCAAACCAGGTGCGCAGCACGGCCTGGCAGTAGCCCGCCGCTCGCAGGCTGACGATGGCTTGCAGCTTTTCCATCCGCGCGATGATCGCGGGCGCGCCGAAGGCCACGCCCAGCCGATAACCGCTGAGCGATTCCGTCTTGGACGGTCCCATGATGGTCACGACATTCTGCGGATCCAGGTCCTGCGCCCGCAGATGGGTATAGGTCACGCCGGAATAGCGCAGCCTCGAATAAAGCTGGTCGACGATGACCGTGGCGCCGTATTGCCCCGCCAGCGCCGCGATCCGGGCGATCTCGGCCGGCGAATAGACGACGCCGGCGGGATTGTTGGGGTTCGAGAACAGAAACACCCTGGCCCCGGCGCGAAAGGCGGCTTCCAACTGGTCGAGATCCAGCCCGGCGCGATCCTCGCCGGCGGTTTCATAGTCGAGCCGCACCGGGATCATCTCGCCCTCGAAGAACTCGACAAGCTTGCGATTGGCGAAATAGTCGGGCTGCACGATGGCCACCTTGTCGCCGCGCGCCACGGTCGCGGCGACCGCCAGGAACAGCGCGCCCTGCGTGCCGGGGGTGACGATCATGCCGTCGCGCGCATCGACCGGGGCGCCGGTGAAATCGGCCAGGCGTGCGGCGACCTCCTCGCGGATCTCCAGATCGCCGCGATATTCGGTATAGGCCTGGCTGCCGCCTTTGGCGACGCCCTGGGCAAAGACCTCGAAGCTGCCGGGCGTCGGCTCGTGCGCATCGACATCGCCATGCGAGAAATCGACCGGGCGGCCCGGCAGGGCATCGCCGCGCAGCAGCGCCTGGGTGCCGGCGGCCGTCTGGCGGACCTCCTGGCCGGGGGCGTTGTCGGTGGCCAGTCTGGCAAACTTGTTCTGGATGGTCATCGCTGGGTCCGTGAAGGGAACGCTTCGGGCCGCAGCTTACGGCGATTGGTCATTAAGAAAATCTGGCTTATTCTTGCTTCAGAAGATAGAAAAACCATCTTATGGATATTCGCTTTCTGGAAAGCTTCGTCACCGTCGCCGAATGCGGTTCGATCGCCGAGGCGGCGCGGCGGCTGAATCTGACGCCCGCTGCGCTGGCCCAGCGGCTGCGCGCGCTGGAACAGGATCTGGGCCATTCGCTGGTCAGCCGGGTGGGCCGTACGGTGCGGCCGACGGCCTCGGGCCTGGCGGTGCTGCGCCATGCCGGGGCGCTGATCGAGGGCGCGCGCGACCTGCGCGCCATCGCCGCCAACGACCAGCCCGAGGGGCAGTTGCGGCTGGGCGCCACGGCCACGGCTCTGACCGGCCTGCTGCCCGCCATCGTCGAGACGCTGGGCGCGCGCCATCCCCGGATCGATCTGTTCATCCGGCCCGGCGCTTCGGTCGATCTGTATCATGGCGTCGTCGCCGGCGATCTGGACGCGGCGGTGATCGTGCGGCCGCAATTCCCGGTGCCCAAGGCCACCGGCTGGCTGACCCTGCGTGAAGAGCCGCTGGTGCTGATCGCGCGGGCCGGCATGGCTCTGGACGATCCGCTGGAGGTGATCCGGCGCCATCCCTTCATCCGCTATGACCGCAACCAGTGGGGCGGGCAGATCGTGGACCGTTTCCTGCGCCAACAGGGCCTGAAGGTGCGCGAATGGCTGGAGCTTGACGCGCTGGACGCCATCGCGGCGCTGGTCAGCCGGGGCCTGGGCATCGCCATCGTGCCCGACTGGGCGCCGCCCTGGCCCGAGGGGCTGCGCCTGGAAAAGCTGCCGCTGGCCGGCGCAGGGTCGCGCCAGACCGGGGTGTTGTGGAACCGCTCGGGCGCGCGCATCGCGGCGGTGCGCGCCTTCGTCGATGTCTGCGGCGGCGTGCAGGCCCCGACGCAGGGGCGGGGCCCCTAGGGATCAGGCGGCCAGCCGGGTTTCCAGGCGGGCCATCAGCCGCTCGACCTCGGCGATATCGATGGCGCCGAGCTTTGGTCCCGGGGCGCGCGTGGCGGCCGAGGCGATGGCGCCGCGCCGCATCAGCACATGCTTGCGTACCGCCAAGCCGAAGCCGGGCTGCTGTTCGTGGCGCAGGATCGGCAGGTAGCGGTCGAAGAAATCCTCGGCCGCGTCGACCTGTCCGGCGCGGTGCAGGGCGACGGTCTGCACCAGCGCTTCGGGATAGGCAAAGCCGGTCATGGCGCCGTCGGCGCCGCGCTGCAATTCCTGCGGCAGGTACAGCCCGCCGTTGCCGACCAGGATCGACAGGCGCGGCGTGCCGGGCGTCTTTTCATCCGCGCGCAGGGCCGTGATCTTGCTCAGCCCCGGCCAGTCCTCGTGCTTCAGCATCACCATCTGCGGCAGGTCCGACGACAGACGCCGGATCAGTGCTGCCGAAACGGGCAGGCCGGTCGCCAGCGGGAAGTCCTGAAACACCATGGGCACATCGGGACCGAGCGCCTGCGCGACGGCGCGGAAATAGCCCTCGATCCGGTCCTCGCGCGCGGGGCCGGCCGCGGGCGCGACCATGACGCCGGCGGCGCCCCGGTCCATCGCATGAGCCGCCAGGTCAGTCAGGTTGCGCATCCCCGCGTCCGAGACGCCGACGATCACCGGCAGGCCGGCGGCCTGGTCGATCACCGTGTCGATGACGGCGCGGCGTTCCTCGGGGGTCATCTTGTTGGCCTCGCCCATCATGCCCAGGATGGTCAGGCCGGTGACGCCGTGGCCGGCATAGAAATCGACCAGCCGGCGCAGGCTGTCATGGTCGATCTCGCCGTTGTCGGTGAAGGGGGTGGCGGCGATGATGAACACCCCGCTGCTGTCGCGTCCGATTCGCTGTGCCATGGCTGCTTTCCCTAGATGGCCGCCGCGCGGCGGGTTTCGATGTAGATGTCGCGGATCCGCTGCGTCAGCGCGCCGGGTGCCCCGTCGCCGACTGCCTGGCCGTCGATCCGCGTCACCGGCACCACGAAATTCGTCGCCGAGGTGATGAAGGCTTCGCGGGCTGATTTCGCCTCGTCGGGGGTGAAGGCGCGCTCTTCGACGCGGATCCCTTGACCATCCGCCAGTTCCAGCACCGAGGCGCGGGTGACGCCCGGCAGCAGGGCGTGCGACAGCTCGCGCGTGACCAGCACGCCCTTCGCCGTCACGATATGGGCCGTGGCGGCGCAGGCCTCGGTGACGAACCCGTCCTGGACCAGCCAGGCGTCGTCGGCGCCGCGGGCCATGGCCTCCATCTTGGCCATTGAGGGGTAAAGCAGCTGGATCGTCTTGATGTCGCGCCGGCCCCAGCGCAGGTCCGGCAGCAGCGCCACCGAGATGCCGCGCTCGGCTGCCTTGTTTTCCAGCACGTTCTTGGCCTGGGTGAACAGCAGCAGCGTGGGCGGCGTGCCAGCAGGGGGATAGGCGAAGTCGCGGTCGGCGGCGCCGCGGGTCAGTTGCAGATAGATCATGCCCTGATCCAGCCCGTTGCGCGCCACGATCTCGCGGTGGACGGCCAGCAGCGCGTCGGCGTCCAGCGGGATCGTCAGCCCCAGTTCGCGGGCGGACCGCTGCAGCCGCGCGGCATGGCCGGCATATTCGACCAGCTTGCCGTCCAGCACGCAGGTCACCTCGTAGATGCCGTCCGCCATCAGGAAACCGCGGTCGAAGACCGAGACGCGGGCGTCGGACTCGGGCAGCCAGGCGCCGTTCAGGTAAAGGATTCTGCTCATCTGTCCCTCGGTCAGTTCTTGGCGAACGGCGCGATCTCGACGCCGTTCTGGGTCAATGCGGTGCGCAGGGCCCGGACGATGTCGACCGCGCCGGGGGTGTCGCCATGCACGCACAGCGTTTCGGGCTGGACCGGCAGCCGCTTGCCGCCGGTGGTCGGAATCCGGCCGTTCACCACCATCTCGAGCACCTGGTCCAGGCTTTGCTGCGGGTCGTGGATGACGGCGCCCGCCTGGGTGCGCGGCGTCAGCTCGCCCGTGTCGGTGTAGGAGCGGTCGGCATAGATTTCGCAGGCGACCCGCAGCCCGGCCTTTTCGGCGGCCGCATAGGTTTCGGAATAGGGCAGGGTGATGAAGACCAGCGCCGGGTCCACGGCGCGAATCGCCCGGACGCAAAGCGCGGCCAGATCGGGATCGACCGCCGCCATGTTGCCAAGCGCGCCATGCGTCTTCACATGGGTCATCGGATGGCCCTCAAGCGCGCACATGCCCTGCATGGCGACGATCTGATAGATCAGCTGCGTTTCCAGATCCTCGGGCCGCTCGCCCGAGATGCGGCGTCGGCCGAAGCCGTACAGATCGGCAAAGGACGGGTGCGCGCCGACCGAGACGCCGTTGTCCCGCGCCATGCGGATCGTGCGGCGCATCACCACCGGGTCGCCGGCGTGAAAGCCGCAGGCGATGTTTGCCGTGGTCACCAGCTTCAGCATCGCTGCGTCGTCGCCGATCGTATAGGCGCCGAAGCTTTCCCCCATGTCGCAGTTCAGATCGATTGTGCGGGCCATTCCTGCTCCTGTTGCTGCGCAAAAAACGTGCATTGCGGATTTTGGCGATTTTTTCGCAGCGAGTCGGAAGCAACCGTTGACAGACCCGATTTCGCTGCGCCAGATTGGAATACAGGTGGTATACTGAAAATTCAAGTGACCTCCTCACAATCCGGTCAAAAAGGAAAAAATCGTGAAACAGGGAAGAATTCTTGCTTTTGCAGCGGCTTGCGCGCTGGGTCTGGGTGTTTCGGCGGCCTTGGCCGAGACCGCCTGGGACATGTCCGTGGTCTGGCCTGAAGGCAATTTCCACACCCAGAACGCCCTTGCCTTTGCCGAAGCGGTGAAGGAGGCGACCGAGGGCGAGGTGGTCATCACCGTCCATTCCGGCGGCGCGCTGGGGATCAAGGGCCCCGAGGGCATGGCGGCGGTCCGCGACGGGCTGGTGCCGATCGCGGACATCCTGCTGAACCAGCAGGTGGGCGAGGCGCCGATCCTGGGCATCGAGACGCTGCCCTATCTGGCGCCGACCATGCCCGACCTGGCGCTTCTGCATAAGTTCTATCGGCCCGAGCTTGAAGAAGTGGCCGAAAGCATGAACCAGAAGCTGCTGTATATGGTGCCGTGGCCGGGGCAGGCGGTGTTCGCGCCCAATCCGATCAACAGCCTGGACGACATCAAGGGGCTGACGATCCGCGTCGTGGACGCCAACGGATCCTCCTTCTTCGAGGCGCTCGGCGCGACGCCGGTGCAGATGCCCTGGGGCGAGGTGGTGCCCTCGCTGGCGGCGGGCACGATCAAGGGGGTGACGACCTCGTCCTCCTCGGGCGTGGACGGCGCCTTCTGGGAATTCACCAAGCACATGAGCACCTTCAACTGGCAGGCCTCGTCGAATGCGGTGATGGTGAACCTGGATGCCTGGAACGCGCTGGAACCCGAGACCCGCGCCGCCATCGAGGCGACCGCCGCCCGGATGGAGGGCCAGTTCTGGCTGAACAGCAAGGCCGAGGACGCCAAGAAGCTGGCCATCCTGCAAGAGCATGGCATCGAGATCACCCAGCCCTCGCCCGAGCTGCGCGCCGCGCTGCTGGAAAAGGCAAAGCCGCTTTGGGACGACTTCAAGGCGCGGGTGCCGGATGCGGCCCCCTATGTCGACGCCTATCTGACCGCCCGCCAATAGACCGGCCCGCCGCGCCCCGACCCCCGCGACGGGGCGCCGCCTGTCCGCAATCGCGACAAGGACAAAGGACGGAGCCATGCTTGACATGACATTCCCCGCAACCCGGCCCTATGGGCGCATTCTCTCAACCATCGACCTCATGACCGATATCGGCGGCTACGCGGCCGCGCTTAGCCTGCTGGGCATTCTCGGATTGATCCTGGCCGAGATCGTCACCCGCAACTTCCTGGGCAGTTCTCTGCATTTCTCGTGGGATCTGGCGGGCTATCTGATGGGGGCCTGCTTTCTGCTGGGCTGCGGCTCGGCCATGAAGGCGGGCAGCCATGTGCGCGTGACCGCGCTGATCGAGGTCTCGTCCCCCGCCGTCGGGCGCGTTCTGGAGACCGCCTCGGCGCTTGTGGGTCTGGCGATCTGCGGCGCGCTAAGCTGGGCGCTGATCGACATGGCGGTCCTGTCGGGGCAGCGCGGCTCGACCGCCGCGACGACCTTCCGCATGCCGCTGGTCTATCCGCAGGCGGTGCTGGCGACAGGCGCCGTGCTGCTGACGCTGCAATGCCTGGCGCAGGTCCTGCGCCTGCTGCGCGGCGAGTCGATGGCGACCGGACCCGGTCTGGAATAGGGGAAGCCTTGCATGGCAATGATCGTTTTCACCCTGCTGTTCCTGATGGCCGTCCTGCTGGGGTCGGGCATGTGGATCGGCATCGGCCTGATCGGCACCGGCATCGGCCTGGTCGAGATCTTCAAGCCCAATCTTCCCGCGCTGAAGCTGCTGTCGCAGCAAAGCTGGAACACCGTGGTTTCGCCCGAGCTGCTGGCGCTGCCGCTGTTCATCCTGATGGCGGAAATCCTGTTCCGCACCCGCATCTCCGAGGCGCTGTTCAGCGGCTTGTCGCCCTGGCTGCGCCGGGTGCCGGGCCGGCTGAGCCATCTGACGGTGCTGGGCTGCACGCTCTTCGCCTCGGTCTGCGGCTCGTCGGCGGCGACCACCGCGACCGTCGGGCGCATCACGGCAAAGGAGCTGATCGACCGCGGCTATGACCGCGACCTGGTCACGGGCAGCCTTGCCGGGGCGGGCACGCTGGGCTTTCTGATCCCGCCCTCGACCATCATGATCATCTATGGCGTGATGGCCGAGGAATCGATCCTGAAGCTGTTCATCGCCGGGATCCTGCCCGGCTTCCTTCTGGCGGCGGCCTATATGGGCTATCTGGCGGTCCGCTCGACGCTGAACCCGTCGCTGGTCGGCACGCCGCCCCCGCCCACGTCGCTCTGGGACAAGATCGTGGCGCTGAAGGATCTGGGGCCGCTGCTGCTGCTGATCCTGGGGGTCATCGGCTCGATGTACGGCGGCTTTGCCACGCCGACCGAGGCCGCCGCCGTGGGAGTCGCCGCCTCGATGCTGATCGGCTTTCTGCAGCGGACGCTGGATCTGAAGGGCGTGCTGATCGCCGCCCGCCAGGCTGCCGAAAGCTGCGCGATGATCGGGCTGATCATGATCGGGGCCATGTTCCTGTCCACCGCCATCGGCTATCTGGGCGTGCCGCGCTTTATCGCTACGGAAATCCAGGGCTGGGGCATGTCGCCCTTCATGCTGATCGTCGTGCTGCTGGTCTTCTACGTCATCCTCGGCACGGTGATGGAGGGCCTGGGCATCATCGTCATGACCCTGCCCATCACCCTGCCGCTGGTCCTGGCCGCCGGCTATGACAAGGTCTGGTTCGGGATCTTCCTGGTGATCGTGGTCGAGATGGCGCAGATCACACCGCCGGTGGGCTTCAACCTGACGGTGATCCAGCGCCTGACGGGCGACAGCATGGGCCGCATCACCCGCGCCACCATGCCGTTCTTTTACATCATGTCGGCATTCGTGCTGCTGATCGCCGTGTTTCCTGGAATCATCGACCTGCTGCCGGGCATGATGGCAGGACGATAAAGCAAGCATGCCTGCGGCCCAAGAAGGGCCGCGGCGCGAAATCACAGGCCAAGAAAAGATGATGCAACCCAAGATCCTTCCCTGCGGCGATACCGCGCTGACACTGCAGTTCGGCGAAACCATCGATGCCGAAACGAACGCGCGGGTGATCGCCATCGCCGCGCGGCTGGAGGACATGGCGGTGCCGGGCCTTGTCGATATCGTTCCGACCTATCGCTCGCTTCTGCTGCGCTATGATCCCGAAATCCTTGGCGGCGCCCGCCTCGAAACGCTTCTGGGCGGGCTGGCGCTGGAGGATGGCGCCGGCGCGGCGCCGGCGCGGCTGTGGGTCGTGCCCTGCCTTTATGGCGGCGATGTCGGGCAGGATCTTGACGACCTGGCGCGGATGAAGGGGATGTCGCCGGAGCAGATCGTGGCGCTGCATTCCGGGGCCGAATACCGCATCTACATGATCGGCTTCGCGCCGGGTTTCGCCTATCTGGGCGGCCTGCCCAAGGCTTTGCATACGCCCCGCCTGCCGAAGCCGCGCCAGAACATCCCGGCGGGCGCCATCGGCATCGGCGGGCAGCAGGGCAACATCAACTCGGTCGCGGGGCCGTCGGGCTGGCGCTTCATCGGCTGGACGCCGCTGCGATCCTTCGATCCGGGCCGGCCCGAGCCGTTCCTGTTCCGGGCCGGCGACCGCATCCGCTTTCGCCCCGTCGACACGGCCGAGGCCGAGGCCCTGGCCGCCCGCGCCGCTGCCGGAGAGGCGATCCTTCACCCCGAGGCCCTGGCATGAGCGTCGAGATCGTTTCAGCCGGGCCGATGCTGACCGTCCAGGACGCGGGCAGGGCGGGGCTGCGGCATATGGGCGTTTCGGACGCCGGTCCGGTCGACGCCGCCGCCATGGCGCTGGCCAATGCGCTCTGCGGCAATGCGCCGGGCGCGGCGGCGCTGGAATTCGCCGGCCCGGCCGGCAGCTTCACCGCCTCGCGGCCGCTGCGCTTTGCCGTCGCGGGCGGCGAGTGCGACATCCGCATCGACGACCGCATCGTGCAGGCCGGCGAAAGCCACCGCCTGAGGCCGGGCGAAGTGCTGCGGGTCGGCGTCGCCCGCGACGTGACCTGGGCCTATCTGGCGTTTTCCGGCGGCATTGCGACGGCGCCGGTCCTGGGGTCGCGCGCCACCCATCTGCGCAGCGGCCTTGGCGGGGTCGAGGGGCGCTGCCTGCGCACGGGCGACATCCTGCCCCTGGGCGAGGACCAGCCGGATGCCCCCTGCCTGCGCCCGGCCGCGCCGCTGCAAGGGGCCAGCCTGCCGCGCGGCCAGGGTCCGATCCGCGTCGTGCTGGGCCCGCAGCAGGATTACTTCGATGCCGAGACGCTGGCCCGGCTGACGGATCAGGCGTTCCTGGTCACGCCGCAGCGCGACCGCATGGCGATGGTGCTGGGCGAAACCGGCCTGCCCGCCGCGCGCGGCCATGACATCGTCTCGGACGGGACCGTGCCCGGCTCGATCCAGGTGCCGGGGTCGGGTCAGCCGCTGGTCCTGCTGGTGGAAAGCCAGACCACCGGCGGCTATCCCAAGATCGCCACGGCGATCTCGGCCGACCTGCCGCGGCTGGCGCAGCTTCCGGTCGGCAGCCGCGTCCGCTTTGCCGCGATCTCGCGCGATGAAGGCGAGCGCGTCGGCATTGCCCGCGCCCGCGCCTTGCGCGAGGCCCTTGCCGCCCTGGTCGCCAAGCCCGAAGGCATCCTGCGCTCGGACTATCTGCTGTCCTGCGATCTTGTGGGCGGCATCGTCTTCCCCGAGGAGGTCGTCTGGGCCGAAACGGCCATGAGAGAGGGGGCCAAGGCATGAGCATATCGTCGAACCTGTCGCAGGAGGCGCATCGCCGGATCATCGCCATGATCTTCGAAGGCGCGCTGAAGTCGGGCGATGCGCTGCAAGAGGCGCCGCTGGGCGAACGGCTGGGCATGTCGCGCACCCCCGTGCGCGAGGCGATCAAGCGCATCGAAAGCGAGGGTCTGGCCGAGACCTCGGGCCGGTTCACGCGGGTCCGCCACATGCGGCGCAGCGAGTTCGAGGAGATCTTCTTCCTGCGCCTGCAGCTGGAACCCTTTGCCGCGCGGGCGGCGGTGCGCCTGCCGCCGGCGCAGGTGGATGCGATGGAAGGCCGCATCCGGCACCTGATGGCCGCCGGCCCCGAACTGGATGGCAGCCATTTCCAGACCGACAACGAGTTTCACGACATGATGCTGCATCCCCTTGGCAACCGCACCCTCAGCGCGGTCGTGGCCTCGCTGCGGCGGCGCACCTGCGTCTTTGACCACACCCAGGTGCCCGACCGCTTCCTGCAAGGCTGCGACGAGCATCTGGCGATTCTGGACGCGGTGCGCTCGGGCAATGCCGATGCCGTGGCGGCGGGGATGGCGCGGCATCTGGAAAACGCGCGGGACGCCGTTCTGGACCGGCTGGACCGCATTTCGGCAGAGACCGCGCCATGATGAGATGCCTGATCGTGCAACCCATCCACGAAACCGGCCTGGCGCTGCTGCGCCGGAACGGGGTCGAGCCGGTGCCCTGTCCGGCGCCCGACATGGCGACGGTCGCCCGGCATATTCCCGGCTGCCAGGCGGTCATCACCCGCGATGCCGGCCTGTCCGCCCCGGCCTTTGCTGCGGCCGACAGGCTGCGCGTGGTGGTCGTCCACGGCACCGGCCATGACCCGGTGGACAAGGCCGCCGCCGCCGCGCGCGGGGTCGTCATCGTCAATACGCCGGGCGCCAACGCGCAATCGGTGGCCGAGCTGGCCCTGGGCCTGGCGCTGGCCGTGGCGCGGCGCATCCCGGCGGCGGATCGCGCGCAGCGGACCGGCGCCGCGGGGTTTCGCGAATCCGCCCGGTTCACCGAACTGGCGGGCAAGACCGCGCTGATCGTCGGCTGGGGCGCCATCGGGCGCAGCTTCGGCCGGATGCTGGACCGGGCGCTCGGCATGACGGTTCTGGTCCATTCGCCACGCACCGCTGACACCGCACCCTATCGCCGCGCCGCCGGCTTGGCCGAGGGGCTGGCGCAGGCCGATCTGGTGTCGCTGCACACCCCCCTGCGCGCCGAGACGCGGGGCATGATGGGCCCCGCACAGTTCGCCGCCCTGAAGCCGGGGGCGATCCTGCTGAACCTCGCCCGCGCGGGGCTGGTGGACGAGCCGGCGCTTTGCCAGGCGCTGGCCTCGGGGCGGCTGGCCGGAGCCGGGCTCGACGTCTGGTCCGGGGATGCGCCGCAGGGGCCGCTGGCGGCCTTCCCGAATGTCGTCTTCACCCCGCATCTGGGCGGCACGACCGAGGACGCGCTGATCCGCGTGGCCGAGGCCGCCGCCCGCCATGTCATCGACGCGCTGTCCGGCCGCCTGCCCGAAACCGCGATCAATCCCGAAGTCTGGAGCCAGACCGCATGACCACCCTTGCCGCGCGCGCCCTGAACACCGTCATCGGCGAGACGATCGCCCGCGTCCTGACGCGGGTGAACGCGATCACCCTGGGGGGGCCGGGCTATACCCGCCCCTCCTACAGCGACGAGGAATCCGCCGCCCATGCCGTCATCGAGGACGAGGCCCGCGCGCTGGGACTTGAGGTGCGCCGCGACCCCGCCGGCAACCTGTTTGCCCGGCTGGCCGGCCGCGATCCGGCTGCGGTGCCGCTTTATGTCGGCTCGCATCTCGACACCGTCAGCCAGGGCGGCGCCTATGACGGGCAGGCGGGCGTCGCGGGCGGACTGGCGCTGATCGCGGCGCTGCGGGCGCAGGGCGTCACCCCGGCGATGGACATCGTCCTGACCGTGACCCGGGCCGAGGAAAGCGTGTGGTTCCCAGTCTCCTACATCTGGTCGCGCGCGGCGCTGGCCCGGCTGTCGCCCGAGGATCTGCAAGCCCCGCGCGTCGATACCGGCCGCAGCCTGGCCGACCACATGCGCGACCAGGGCTTCGACGCAGGGGCCGTCCTAACCCACCGGCCGCCCGCCCCGGCGCGCTTTCTGGAGTTCCATATCGAGCAGGGCCCGGTTCTGGACACGGCGGGCGAGCCCTATGGCATCGTGACCGCGATCCGGGGCGGGCTGCGCTATCGCGCGGCGCGCGTGCATGGCGCCTGGGCCCATTCCGGCGGCGCGCCGCGCCACGGCCGGGCGGATGCCGTGGTGGCCTTTGCCGAACTGGTCGTGGCCATGCAGCGGGTCTGGGACGACCTGCTGGCGCAGGGCCGCGACCTGACGGTGACCTTCGGCCGTGTCGATGCGGCGACCCCCGCCCATGCGATGGCCAAGGTGGCCGGAGAGCTGGAATTCTGTCTCGACATGCGGTCCGAGGATGTGGCCGCGCTGGATCTGGCCGACCGCCTGCTGCGCGCCGAGATCGCCCGGATCGAGGCTGCCCAGCCCGGCATCCGCTTCGATCTGGGCCAGCAAAGCCGCAGCCAGCCGGCGGCGCTGTCACGCGCCCTGGCCGATCTGGTGGCGACGGGCGCCCAGCGGCTGGGCGACCACCCGCGCCGGATGCTGTCGGGCGGCGGGCATGACGCGGCCGCCTTTGCCGCGGCGGGCTGGGACAGCGTGATGGTCTTTGTCCGCAACTGGAACGGCAGCCATTGCCCCGAGGAGGGGATGGATCCGGCCGACCTGGCGCGGGCGGTCGAGGCCGTGGTCCTGGCCCTTGCGGAGGGCCGGACATGACGGCCGAGACCCTGTCGCAAACCGCCTATCGCCGCATCAAGCAGGATATCCTGGAAGGGCGCATCGCCCCGGATTCGATGCTGTCGGAACGCGAACTGGCGCTGCGGCTGGGCATCTCGCGGACGCCGCTGCGTTCCGCCCTGTCGCGGCTCGAGAACGAGAACGTCATCGGCCGTTTCGCCAATGGCGCGCTGATCGTGCGCTCGGTGACGGTCGAGCAGTTGCTGGAAATCGTGCAGCTGCGCCAGGTTCTGGAACGGGCCGCCGCCGCCCGCGCCGCCGAACGCGGCATGACCGACGACCTGCGGCGGGTCTGGGACGAGATGCTGCCCTATGCCGAGGGCCGCTCGGTCGGCTTCGACGAATTCTGGCAGGTCGATGAGGAGTTCCATGCCGGGGTGGCCCGCGCCGCCGGACTGGAACTGCTGCCCGCCATCCTGGCCGAGCAGCGCGCCGTGGCCCGGCGCTGCACCATCACCCGCGTGCATGACCGTTTCGACGAACAGGCGCGCGAGCATATCGCGGTGCTCGAGGCGATCGCGCGGGGCGATGCCCCGGCCGCGCGCGACGCCATGTCGCTGCATTTCGAAAACGTCCGGAACCGCTTTCTTGGCTGGTTCTCCAAAGGCTGAAAGATGACGATGACCGACGACCTTACCGCCGCGCCGCCGGCCGATCTCGTGCAAGGCTGCGATGCCGTTTTCCCCCAGGCAGAGTTCGCCGCGCGCCTGGCGCGCCTGCGCCGGGCCATCCTGCCCCTGGGTGTGGACGCCATCCTGCTGACCGGGCCCGAGAACATCTTCTGGGCCTGCGGCCGCCAGACGGCCGGGTATTTCGCCTTTCAGGCGCTGGTCGTCCCCCTGCAGGGCGAGCCCGTCCTGCTGGTGCGCCAGCTTGAGACGACGGGCGCGCGCGCCTCGACCTGGCTGCGCGACATCCGCGCCTGGCAGGACGGCGAGGATCCGGCCCGCGCGCTGGCCGGGCTGGTGGCCGACCTGGGCATCCGCTGCCTGGCGGTCGAGCGGGACGGCTGGTTCGTCAGCCAGTCGCTGGGCGCGCGCATCGCGGCCGCGCTGGACGGCGTGGCGCTAAGCGACGGCTCGTCCGTGGTCGAGGGGCTGCGCGCCGTCAAGTCGCCGGCCGAACTGGCCGCGATCCGGCGGGCGGCGGGCTATGCCCAGGCGGGGCTAAGCGCGGCCATCGCGCGCTGCGCCGCCGGCACCAGCGAAAACGACCTGGCCGCCGCGATGCTGTCGGCCGCGGTCTCGGCCGGGTCCGAGGCGATGGCGATGGAGCCGCTGGTTTCGTCCGGGCCGCGCTCGGGCGTACCCCATGCCACTTGGCGGCGGCGGGTGCTGTGCCCGGGCGACCCGGTCTTTCTGGAGCTTGCCGCCAGCCACGACCGCTATCACGCCGCGCTGATGCGCAGCGTCTGGATCGGACCGCCACCGGCCGAGGCGCGGCGCATGATGGACGTGGCGCTGCGGGCGCTGGATGCCGCGCTGGCCGCGATGCGGCCCGGCGTGCCGTGCAGCCTGCCGCACGAGGCGGCGCAGGCCGTCATCGACGATGCGGGCTATACGGCGGCGTTTCGCAAGCGCATCGGCTATTCGATGGGCACAGCCTTTGCGCCGGATTGGGGCGAGGGGGCGATCCTGTCGCTGTTCTCGGGCGTCGGACGCGAACTGGAGCCCGGCATGGTCTTTCACCTTCCGGCCACGCTGCGGGCCTACGGCGCCTTCACCGTCGGCGCATCCGAAACGGTGATCGTGAACCCGACCGGCATCGAGATCCTGTCGGACCTGCCGCGCTCGCTCTGCATCCGCTAGCAGGCCCTGGGCAGGCGGTCAGGGGATGCAGCCGCCCGCGGGCTGCACAAGGCCGTGGCCGAACACCTCGTCCGGCCCCGCCTTGCCCAGATCGCGGGCCGCCCCTTGCAGGCGGGCGCGCGTCTGGGCGGGGGTCAGGCCGGCCTCGGACTGCAGCAGCAGGGCGGCCGCCGCCGTGACGAAGGGCGCCGCGAACGAGGTTCCGGTCTTGGTCCGCGCCCCGCTGATCGAGGCGGCGGTCCAGACATTCACCCCCGGCGCGGCCAGGTCGATATGGCTGCCGCGATTGGCGCGGCGATAGACCTGCTGGCGGCGATCGACGGCGGTGACGGCGATCACCGGATCATAGCCCGCGGGAAAGGCCGGCTTGGCCGCGGGCCCGCCGTTGCCCGCCGCCGCCACCAGCACGATGCCCTGCCGGTCCATGCGCCGGATCTGGCCGCCCAGCGCCTGGTTCGGCGGGCCCGCCAGCGACAGGTTGACGATCTGCACGTCCTGGCTGGCCAGGTAGTCCAGCGCCTCGACCAGGGCAAAGGCATCGGCGCGTTCGTCCTGCCTGGCCTTGTGGAACGCATCCACCGCGATCAGTTCGGCTTCGGGCACCAGTCCGGGGCTGCGGCTGTCGGCACGACCGACCAGCAGCGCCGCGACCGCCGTGCCATGCACCGCGTCCGAGGCGGAGAACCTGGCGTCGCTCTTGATGCGATGGACGTGAACCTTGGCGTCCTTCAGCGCGGCGTGACCGGCGTTGACGCCGGTGTCGACCATGCCGATCCGCACCGCCTTGCCGCAGCCGCCTTGCGCGGCCGGCCAGGCGATCATCTGCCGCGCCGGGCAATCGCCGCCCGTGCAGGCGTCGGGGGCCCCGCCTGGCCGATAATAGTGGTTGAAATCCGCCGCCCCGGCCGAGCCGATCTGGCGCACCCTGTCGCGCGCCGCCTGCATCGTCAGGCCGTCGGGCTTGCGCAGCCGGTGCATCGGCTGGCCGTCGGCCAAGGTGATGGCGCGCAGCACCCGGAACCCCTCGGCCTGCAGGGTCTGCAGGTCGGCGGGCGAAAGTCCGCGGGCGATGACCTCGTTCGGGGCCTGAACCGGCAGGGGCACGGCACGCGCCGCCGGCGGGGGGGCCGGGCGGCGGCGCGCCGGCGCATCGTCGTCGTCGTCATCGTCATCGTCGTCCCCGTCGTCGTCGTCATCGGCCCATGCCGCCGCCGGACCCCAGCCCGGCGATTGCGGTGTGGGACCCATGGTCAGCGCGGCCAGGAACAGGGCCAGGAACAGAAGCGGGTGCAGGGCGGTCATGGGCGACTCCAGACGGTTTCTGGACATTCTACGTCCGCTCCTTTCTATTATTCCCCGGTTTTGTCAATTTTGCGGCTTTTGCGGAGGTGGATTGGATGGACGCGGCGTTCGGCGAGGCCCTGGTCGCGCTTTTGCCCAATCTGCGGCGCTATGCCCTGTCGCTGACCCGGCGCCCGGATCAGGCCGATGACCTGGTGCAACAGACGGTCGAACGCGCGATTGCCGGGGCCGCGAGCTTCGATTCCGTCCAGCGGCTGGAACCCTGGCTGTTTCGCATCATGCGCAACGGCTTCATCGACCAGACCCGTCGCCGGCGCAGCGCCGGGGTCCAGCTGGACGTGCACGACATGCCCGAGGCGCTGCCGACCGATCCGGGCCCCGCGCTGGAAGCCCGGCTGATGCTGCGCAGCGTCGAGGCGGCGATGGCCACGCTGCCGACCGAACAGCGCGAGATCCTGCATCTCGTCTGCGTCGAGGAGATGAGCTATGCCGAAACCGCGCGCATCCTGGACATCCCTCTGGGCACGGTGATGAGCCGGCTGTCCCGCGCCCGTCTCGCGCTTTCCGAAAGATTGGGAATAAGATGAGCGGCGGGACGTATACGGGCAAAGGCGAAAAGGACGGGCCGATGCAGATCGACGACGAAACCCTGATGGCGCTGGCCGATGGCGAGCTTGATCCGGCCCGGGCCGAGGCGCTGCGCCGCGCCGTCGCCGCCGATCCCGAATTGCAGGCCAGGCTGCACCGCTTTCAGGAAACCCGCAGGCTGCTGGCCGGGCTGCGCCAGACCGATGCGGCCGAGGACCCGCTGGCCGCGGTGATCCGCGCCGCAGTCAGGCCGGATGCGGGGGTTGCTTCGTCGGCGCCTGTACCGCCCCCGGCCTCGGGCGCGCGGCTGGGCGGGCAGACGCGTGACGTGCAGCCGCCTGCCAACCTGAACCGCAGGCCCTGGATGGCCGCCGCCGCCTCTGTCGCAATCGTGGCCCTTGGGCTGGGCTGGTGGCAATGGGCCGGCGCGCCGGGGCCGCAATCCTTCTCGGCCGCCGAGCTTGCGGCGCTGGACAGCCTGCCCTCGGGCCAGGTCCAGCCCCTGGACCAGGGCGCGGAACTGGCGATGATCGCGTCGTTTCGCGCCGGCGACGGGGGGCTTTGCCGCGAATACGAAACCCGCCGAGGCGAGGTGCTGCGCACCGTTCTGGCCTGCCGCGGCGACGCGGGCTGGTCCGAGCGCTTCGCCGCCGAGTCGCGCGACGGGGGCCAGGAATACCGCCCCGCCTCGGGCGAGGGGACGATCGACGATGCGATCGCGGCCATCGGCGCCGAGGCGCCGCTGACGCCCGAGGACGAGGCCGCCGCCTTGCGGGAATAAACCCGGACCCTTGCCCGTAATCCTGTCGCGCAACCGCACAGGAGAACGCCATGACCGTCCGCAGCCTGCAGGCCCTTGCCGATCTGCCCCGGCCCACGCCCTGCCACCTGATGGTGGCCGCGCTGGCCGGGCTGATCGCCATTCTGTCCACGCTGCCCGGCGATCTGGCGCAGCCCGGGCGCATGACGCTGGCCGTCTCGGGGCTTGCGATCCTGGGCTGGATCGGCACCCGCATCCCGGAATCGCTGGTGGCGCTGGCCGCCGTGCTGGTCTTGGTGCTGACGGGCGTGCTGACCGAGGCGCAGCTTTTCGCCGCCCTCGGCAGCGAACTGATCTGGCTGCTTCTGTCCGCCTTCGTCATCGCCGCCGTGGCACGCGAGGCCGGGCTGACCCAAAGGCTGGTCGCGCCCCTGCTGGCGCGGGGGATGCGTGTCCTGCCGTTCTTTCTGTGCCTGACGCTGGCCATCGCTGCGACGGGGTTCGTGCTGCCCTCGACCTCGGGGCGGGCGGCGCTGCTGCTGCCCGTCTTTGCCGCCATCGCGGCGGCGCTGCCCGATCCGGGGCTGAAAAGGCCCCTGGCGCTGCTTTTTCCGACCGTGATCCTTTTGTCGGCGGGCGGCTCGCTGATCGGAGCGGGGGCGCATCTTCTGGCCGCGCAGGCGATCCGGGGGGCGACCGGCATCCACCTGGGCTATCTGGAATGGGCCGCGTTGGGCCTGCCGTTTTCGCTGCTGGCGAGCCTGATCGGCGCGGGGCTGATCCTGTGGATCTTCGTGCCGCGCAAGGCGCTGCTGGCGCCGCTGCCCCGCATCGCGACGCCCGCGCCCGATCCCGCCAGCCGCGCCCGCCAGGGCCGGATCGCGCTGGTCCTGGCCCTGGTCGTCGGCCTGTGGCTGAGCGCGGGGCTGCACGGCATCGGCATGGCGCTGGTCGCGCTGATCGGGGCGCTGGTCCTGCTGACCCCGCCCTTTACCTCCAGAAAGCCGAAGGAGATCTTTCGCGCCGTCGACACGGAGCTGCTGCTTTACATGACCGCGACCGTCCTGATCGCCGAGGCGATGGTCGCGACCGGCACGGACCGCTGGCTGGCCGGGCATGGGCTGGCTGTCCTGCCCGCGCGCCTGTCGGGCAGCCTGCCGGCGGTGGTCGCGCTGCTGTCCCTGGTCGCGGTGGCGGCGCATCTGGCGATCACCTCGCGTTCGGCGCGGGCGGCGGTTCTGATCCCGGCCGTGGCCCTGCCGCTGGCGGCGCTGGGGCACGATCCGGCGCTGATGATCCTGATCGCGGTGATGGGCACGGGGTTCTGCCAGACGATGATGGCCTCGGCCAAGCCGGTGGCGATCTTCGGCAATGCCGAGGAGGCGGGTTTCGACCAGCGCGACCTGATCCGCCTTGCGCTGCCGCTGGCGCCCGCGGTGACGGCGCTGCTGATCGGCTTTGCGCTGCTGGTCTGGCCCCAGCAACTGGCGCAGCTGCGGTCCTCTGACGCCCCCCGGATGCAGCCCGCCGCCAGCCTCGTGGCGCCTGCGGTGGCGCTTGTCCCGGCCAGGGCCGCCCCGGCGGTCGATGCGACGCGCCCGGTGCCGCGCCCTGCGCTTGCTGCCCGGCCTGCGGCCCGCAAGGCCGCGCCGGCGCGGCGCCAGGCCGATCCGGGCCTGCAAAGGCTGAACCGCCTGCTGCGCCCCGCCGGCATCCGGCTGATCATCCGCTGACGCTGACCGGCACGGCGCCTTGGGCTGATCCTTTCGCATTTTTCTCGCCGGGGCCGGGAATAACCGTCCGGCCCGTCCGTAAACCTCTCAGACAGCAGGAAAGGAGAGTTGAGATGGCTCTGACTGTTCTGATCGCCCCTTCGGGTTTCAAGGAATCGCTTTCGGTCAAGGACGTGGCCGAGGCCATCGGCCGCGGCATTCGCCGCGCCGCCCCGCATGCCACGATCCTGACCGCCCCGATGGTGGACGGCGGCGAGGGCACGACCGAGGCGCTGGTCGCCGCGACCGGCGGGCGCATGGTGTCCGCGACCGTGACCGGCCCCGTGGGCGACCCGGTCGCCAGCTTCTGGGGTATCCTGGGCGGCGATGGGCCGCGCACGGCGGTGATCGAAATGGCCGCCGCCGCCGGCCTGTCGCTGGTGCCGCGCGACCGCCGCGACCCGACGCTGACCACCAGCCGGGGCGTGGGCGAACTGATCCTGCTGGCGCTGGATCACGGCGCCGAACGCATCCTGGTCGGCTGCGGCGACAGCGGCATCAACGACGGTGGCGCGGGAATGGCCCGGGCGCTTGGCGCGCGCCTGCTGGACGCGCAGGGCCGCGACCTGCCCGAGGGCGGCGGCGCGTTGCAGGATCTGGCGCAGCTCGACGTCTCGGGGCTTGATCCCCGCCTGGCCGGGGTCCGCATCGACGCTGCCGTGAACTGGCACAACATGCTGCTGGGACCCAAGGGCGTCGCCCGCGTCTTCGGCCCGCAGAAGGGTGCGACGCCCGAACAGGTCGAATTGCTGGATCGCGGCATGATCCGCTATGCCGAGGCGATCCTGCAGGCGACGGGCCGCGACGTGGCGCAGATGCCGGGGGCCGGGGCTTCGGGAGGCCTGGGCGCGGGGCTGGTCGCCTTTGCCGGCGCGACCCTGCATCCGCGCTTCGACATAGTCCTGGATTATCTGGACTTCGACCGCCAGCTTGGCCGCGCCGATCTGGTCATCACCGCCGAGGGCGCGCTGGACGGCCAAAGCCCGTTCGGCAAGGTCCCCTGCGAGGTCGCGCGCCGGGCCGAGGCGCTTGGCATCCCGACCGTGGCGCTGGCCGGCACCATCGGCAAGGGCGCGCGCCAGACCTATGAACACGGCATCGGCGCCTATGCCTCGATCATGCAGCGGCCCTGTTCGTTGCGCAAGGCCATCGGCGGCGGCGCGAAACTGCTGCGTCAGGCTGCCGAAAACACCATGCGGATGCTGCTGGTCGGCCAACGGTTGGCGCAGCGCGAGCGGGCCTGAAAAGCCCTCGCATCGTGGCTGTCCCGGGTTCGACCCGGGCCCGGCAAGGCGGCCGTTCCAAGCGGGACGGCCGCCCGCCGCGCATCAGGCCCGGGGGCAGCATCGTATAGGGGTCGGGAAAGCGCCCGAGGTAGCGCAGCATGGGCCCCGCCGCCCGCCATTGCCGGAAAAGCGCCCGGCGAAGGTGTCCTGCATCCGGCCAATGGCGCTGCTCGGGCGCGGTGCTCTGCGCCGCATCGGGAAATGCGCATCGGCACGATGCCGGCCGAGCGGCCGAGCGAAGAGCTTGGCCTTGCCGATGAAATGGATCAGGCAGGGATCGGCCATGCAGGTCAGATGGGCCGAGGCCCCGGTGAACAGCCAGTTCCATATCGGTGAAGGCTTTCCAACGCGGGCCGTCCATCATCAGGCACCACCCTCATGCCACCGCCCGCATCGGAAAACCTTCACCATATCGGCCCCGTGCCCAACCCCGGAGGTGTCCGGCAGAGAGGCCATGCCCGGAAACCTTGCCGATGCGTCGCCTTTCGGCTGGGAAGTGCCCCTCTCGGGGTCTCTGGCGGCGGTATCCGGTTCGGGAAACCAGGACCGCTTACCGGAAATCCCGCCCTCTCACCCTGATGCCATCGGAAGGCGGGTCGTGGGCGTCCCCGTGCCGCAGGGGGGCAGGACCGCGCGGGTCGGGCGCCTCGCTGGCATGGCGGAACGCGTCGCCGCGGCCGTGGGGCAGGGGAAAGGCGCCGCGAGCGCCGATGCTGGCCAGATCCTGCGACAAATCGGCGATCCGGTGGACGACGAAATGCACGACCTCGCCCTCGCGCTGGATGCGGCCCGTGACGGCGATCATGCCTGCCGACAGGACGATCCGGCGATGCGCCTCGAAGACCTTTTTCCAGACCACCAGGTTGGCGATGCCGGACTCGTCCTCCAGCGTGATGAACATCACCCCCTTGGCCGAGCCGGGGCGCTGGCGGACCAGCACCAGGCCCGCGGTTCTGCGCCAGGAGCGGTCGGGGCTGGCCATGGCCTCGGCGCAGGTCACGATGCGGCGGCGGGCAAGATCCTCGCGCAGGAAGGCCACCGGATGGCGGCGCAGCGTAAGCCCGGTGTGGCCGTAATCCTCGACCACCTCGCGCCCCGCAGTCATCGGTCGCAGGGCGACCCCCGGTTCGGCGGCCAGGCCGGCCGAGGCGGCGGCAAACAGCGGCAACTCCTCGGGGGCCAGCCCCCTGATCGCCCAAAGCGCATCGCGCCGGGCCAGGCCCAGGCCGGGGCGAAAGCCGTCGGCTTCGGCGATGCGGGTCAAGGCGGCCAGCGGGGCGGGAGCGCGGCGCCACAGGTCCTCGACTGAGGTGAAGGGGGTTTCGCGCGCCACGACGATGGCGGCGGCATGGGCATTGGCAAGGCCCTTGACCAGCCGCAGCCCCAGGCGGACGGCGAAGCGGGACCCCTGATCCTCGGGCCGGCCGGTCGGCTCCAATGTGCAGTCCCAGCGCGAGGCGTTGACGCAGATGGGCCGGATCTCGACGCCGTGGTCCTGGGCATCGCGCACGATCTGGGCGGGGGCGTAAAACCCCATCGGCTGGCTGTTCAGCAGCGCCGCGCAGAAGGCATCGGGGTGGTGGCATTTCACCCAGGCCGAGGCATAGGCCAGCAGCGCAAAGCTTGCCGCGTGGCTTTCGGGAAAGCCGTAGCTGCCGAAGCCTTCCAGCTGGCGAAAGATACGCTTGGCGAAATCCCGGTCATAGTCCTTGGCGACCATGCCTTCGATCAGCTTGTCGCGAAAGGCGCTGACGCCGCCGGTGGTCTTGAAGGTCGCCATCGACTTGCGCAGCTGATCCGCCTCGCCCGGGGTGAAGCCCGCGCAGTCGATGGCGACGCGCATCGCCTGTTCCTGGAACAGCGGCACGCCATAGGTTTCGCCCAGCACCTTTTCCAGTTCCGGCGTGAGGATCTCGACCGGCTCCAGCCCCGCGCGGCGGCGCAGATAGGGGTGGACCATGTCGCCCTGGATCGGGCCGGGGCGCACGATGGCGACCTGGATGGTCAGGTCGCGCAGCTTGCGCGGTTTCAGGCGCGGCAGCATGGACATCTGGGCCCGGCTCTCGATCTGGAAGGTGCCCAGCGTGTCGGCCCGGCAGATCATGTCATAGGTGGGATTGTCGTCCTGCGGGATGCGCGTCAGGTCAAGGCGCAGCCCCTTGTGGTCGGCCAGCAGGACCAGGGCCTTGCGCAGGCAGGTCAGCATCCCCAGCGCCAGCACGTCGACCTTCATGAAGCGCAGCGCGTCGATGTCGTCCTTGTCCCATTCGATGATCTGGCGGTCCTCCATCGCCGCAGGCTCGATGGGCACCAGGTCGTCCAGCCGGGTTTCGGTCAGCACGAAGCCGCCGGGGTGCTGGCTCAGGTGGCGCGGCATGCCGCGCAGCTGCGCGGCAAGCGCCAGCGTCAGCCGTAGCCGGCGGTCCTGCGGGTTCAGGTTCAGGTCGCGCAGGTCCTGATCGGTCAGGCCGTCGCTCCAGCGGCCCACCTGGCCGGAAAGCGTCTGGATCAGATCCTCGGGCAGGCCCATGGCCTTGCCCACGTCGCGCAGCGCGCCTTTCGAGCGATAGCAGATCACGGTCGCGGTCAGCGCGGCGCGGTCGCGGCCGTAGTGCTTATAGACCCACTGGATCACCTCCTCGCGCCGCTCGTGTTCGAAGTCCACGTCGATGTCGGGGGGCTCGTGCCGTTCCGCGCTGATGAAGCGTTCGAACAGCAGCCTTTCGCTGGGAGGGATCGCGGTGATGCCCAGCACATAGCAGACCGCAGAGTTCGCCGCCGAGCCCCGGCCCTGGCACAGGATGCCCTGCGACCGGGCGTAGCGCACGATGCTGTGCACGGTCAGGAAGTAGGGCGCATAGTCCAGCTTTTCGATCAGGGCGAGTTCGTGATCGAGCGCGGATGTCACTTCCTCGGGAACCCCCTCGGGGTAACGCCCGGCCGCCCCCTCCCAGGTCAGCTTCGCCAGCGTCTGCTGCGGGGTCAGGCCGGGGTCGTCGCGTTCCTCGGGGTATTGATAGCAGAGCTCGTCCAGCGAAAAGCGGCAGCGGTCCATGATTTCGACGGTGCGGGCCAGCGCCTCGGGCCAGCGGGCGAAAAGCCGCGCCATCTCCTCGGGCGGCTTCAGGTAGCGGTCGGCGTGGCGCTCGCGGCGGAACCCCAGGGCGTCGACGGTCACGTTGTGGCGGATGGCGGTGACCACATCCTGCAGGATGCGCCGGGAGGGGTCGTGATAAAGCACGTCGTTCGTGACCACCGTGGGCACGCCGAAGCGCTGCGCCAGCTGCGACAGTTCCCACAGCCGCAGCTGGTCGTTCGGCCGCCGGCGCAGGGTCAGCGCCAGATAGGCGCGCTCGCCGAAGAGATCGCGCAGCCGGCGCAGGCGCAGCGCGCAGGCATCGTCGGCAAGATCCGGGACCAGCACGGCGATCATCCCTTCGGCGTAATCCGCCAGATCGGACCAGTCCAGCTGGCACTTGCCCTTGCCCGCGCGGGACTTGCCCAGGGTCAGCAGCCGGCAGAGCCGCGCATAGGCGGCCCGGTCGGTCGGATAGACCAGCAGCGCCATGCCGCAGGCCAGGTCCAGGCGACAGCCGACGATCAGCCGCACCCCGGTGTCCTTTGCCGCCTGCCAGGCCCGGACGATGCCGGCCAGCGAATTGCGGTCGGTGACGGCCAGCGCCTCGATGCCCAAAGCCGCGGCGGTCGCGAACAGCGCCTCGGCCGAGGACGCGCCGCGCAGGAACGAGAACGGCGAGGTCACCTGCAGTTCGGCATAGCGGGTCATCCGAAGATCCCGTGCAGGAACCAGCGGTGGCTGCCGGTGTCGGGATGTTCGCCATCGCCGGCGCGAAAGATCCAGAAGCGCGCGCCGGCCTCGTCCTCGACGCGGAAATAGTCACGCACCGCATGCGTCTCGGTGTCGCGCTTCCACCATTCGCCAAAGACGCGCTCCGGCCCGTCGGCGCGGCGGACCCGGCGTCGGACGCCGCGCCAGGCGATCCAGGCCGGTGGGTGGTCGGGCAAGAGCGCCAGGGTCTCGATCGGTTCGGGACGCGGCAGCAGGCGGGTGGGGCGCGTCCAGTGATCGGGCCAGCCGGCCCCCACCGGATCGGCAAGCGGCGCGATGCGGGTGACGGATCGTTCCGGCACGTCGCTGGCGACCGGGGCCAGGCGATAGACGGCCTGCGCGCCGACACGGTTCGCCAGAACATCGATCAGGCCCGAGAGGTCGGGCGCGGCGGGTTCCAGCGTGTCGGTCTGGCGCGGCGCCAGCGGCTCGGCGATGGGGACGGCCAGCGCCATGATCTCGATGCCATAGCCCGGCGCGATGGTCTCGATCCTGTCACACAGCAGCCGCGTCAGGCGGTGGGGGTCGCGCTGTGGCTGGGCCAGGCCGACGCGGACGGTCTGGGCATGGCTGTCGACCCGCCAGCAGATCAGGTCAAGGCGGCGCGCGCCGAGGCCGCGGTCCTCCAGCACCGCGCAAAGCTGCGCCACCAGCTTGCCGATATGGCGGGCGATGGTCTCGGGCGCGGCGATGGGTTCGGCGAAGCTGCGGCGCACCTCGACCAGTCCCGCGGGACGCAGCGGCTCGATGGGCTCGGGGGCATGGCCCAGGGCCTGGTCGAGGCGGCGGCACGGTTCCGGGCCGAAGCGGCGCGTCAGCGGCGCACGCGGCTGCCGCAGAAGATCGCCCACGCAGGCAAAGCCCAGGGCGTGCAACCCCCCAAGCGTGGCCGGGGAAAGCCGCAGCGCGGACAGGGGCAGGGGCGCCAGCAGCGCCTTTTCCGTCCCCGGCTGGGCCAGGCTGACCGGATCCGCCCGATGCCGGGCCAGGGCATGGGCTGCGCCCCAGCTGCCGGCGACGGCGGCCCGCGCGGCCAGGCCCGACATCGCCAGCCGGCCGACCAGCGCCTCCAGCATCGCGGCCTCGCCGCCATGCAGGTGGTCGGCGCCGGTGGAATCGATCACGATCCCGTCGGGCGGATCGACCGCGACGATGGGCGAAAAGCGTTCCAGAACCCACAGCGCCAGGCGCTCAAGGCTTTCCGCATCGGCGGCCGGGTCGGCGGGCAGGATCTGCAGTTCCGGCACCATGGCCTGCGCCTTGCTGACCGGCATGCCGGGCCGCAGCCCCAGGCGCTGCGCCGCGGCGTCGGCGGCGGTGATCAGCCGGCGGTTGCCGGTCCGCCCCGCCAGGACCAGCGGCGCCCTAGAGGCGGATGCCGCGCCGCCCGCCTGCCGCCGCAGCCGATCGATCGGCCACATCGGCAGGAAGACCGAGATGACCCGTGCCATCGCATGCCTCCAGTTCGATGGTGAATGGCTCGCCGGCCCGCGCCCGGATCAGTTCGACCCGCCAGCGCGGCCGGGCGACGCCCGGCACCGGCAAGGGGGCCGAGGGCAGGACCGACACCCGCCAGCGCGTCATCGCCGCCGTGGGCTGGCCGAAATCGGCCGCATCCGCCTGCCGCCGCCAGCGCCGCAGGGCGAGGCCCAGGGTGCCGGACGCCCTGGCCGCAAGATGCAGCCGGCGCGAGGCGGTCATCGAAAGCCGCGCCACCTCGGCCACGACCGCGGCCAACCCGCCATGCCGCAGGCCCTCCTCCATGCAGGACAAAAGCGCCTTGTCGTCGCCGGCCTCGACATGGATCACCCGGTCGGGGGCCAGGCCCGCCTGTTCCAGCCCGGGCGCGAACAGGTCGGCCTGCGTCACGCACCACAAGACCTGCCCCGGCAGCCGCGCCGCAATGCCGGCGGCAAAGCAGGCCGCCGCCGCGCCATAGGCGGCATCCTTGCCGCCGCCCGCCACCTCGTGCAGGCAGCCAAGCGCCAGCCCGCCCGAGGGCAGGCGGCGGTCCAGGTCGGGGACGCCGAAGGGCAGGGATCCCCGCGCCGGCCCGCCGTCACCCTCGATCAGGGCGATCCGCGCATGCAGGGCGGCAAGGGCGGGACGGACCGGGCGGGCGGGCATGGAAGGCAGGCTCCAGGGACTCGGAAGAAACGGATATGTTCTTCTTTTGTTCCTTTCGGGGCGGGTCTGTCAATGCGCAAGGCGCTGGACCATCTGCCGGTTTTGCCCGTGGCTCGTGCAAAAGCCGAAGCGCGTCAGGGCGCATCCATCGCCGCAAGCATCTCGGCATGATAGCGCAGCCGGGCCGGGCGCTGCGCCGCCTCGTGCCGGGCCAGCGCCTGCAGCCGCCGGGGATTGGGCGCGCGGTCCGCGGCATCGTCAAGCCGCTGCCAGATCGTCGCCAGCGCCGCCTCGACCGTCAGGGCCATGAAATCATGCGCTGCGGGCGAAGGGTCGGCTGCGGCCGCGACCTGCGCCCGCGCCCGCTGCCAGATCGCCGCCACCTGCGGATCGGTCAGGAAGGCGGCGAAGGCATCGGCGGCACCGGGCAGGCGCAGCAGGCGCGTCGCCAGCGTCTGGGCCTGGATGCCGTTCGCGCCCTCGTAGATCGCGGTGACGCGGGCGTCGCGCCAGACCTGTTCGACGCGGTATTCGCGCAGATAGCCGTAACCCCCCAGGATCTGGATGCCGAGGTCCGCGGCCTCGATCCCGGCGCGGGTGCCCGCCCATTTGCAGATCGGCGTCAGCATCTCGACCAGCGCGGGATCGTATTTGGCCTCCAGCGTCACGGCCGCAAGGTGGCACAGCGCGCGGGTGCCGATGGCCAGCGCCTCGGCCCGGTCCAGCATGCGGCGCACATCGGCATGGGCGGCGATCAGCGCGGGGCCATCGCCGCCGGGCGCGTGGCCCTGCCGCCGGGTTTCGGCATAGGCGCGGGCGATATGGCCGGCGCGCGCGGCATGGGCCACGCCCTGCAGGCCCACGTCCAGGCGGGCGTGATTCATCATGGTGAACATGGCGCGCAGCCCATCGCCCTCGGCGCCCAGCAGCTCGGCCGGGGCGCCGTCGTAAAGCATCTGGCAGGTGGGCGAGGCATGCAGGCCCAGCTTCTCCTCGATCCGGGTGACGCTGATCGGAGCGCGGGCGCCGGCTTCGTCATGCGAGGGGACAAGGAACAGGGACAACCCGCGCGTGCCACTGCCGGCCTCGCCGGTGCGTGCCAGCACCAGGTGCAGGATGCGGGGGGTCAGGTCCTGGTCGCCGCCCGAGATGAAGATCTTTTCGCCCTCGACCCGCCAGCCCGCGCGGTCGCGGCGCGCGCGGCAGCGGATGCCCGACAGGTCCGATCCGGCCCCGGCCTCGGTCAGCGCCATGGTCGCCAGCCATTCGCCCGAACCGAGCCGAGGCAGCCAGCGCTCCTGCTGCCCGGGCGTGCCGAAATGGCCGATGGTGCGGGCCGCGCCGGGGACCAGCGCCGTGACCATCTGCAGCGCGTGGCTGGCGCCGGCAAAGATTTCGCTGGTCGCGGCCAGCACCGGACCGGGCATGGCCTGCCCCCCGGCGGCTTCGGGCAAAGCCAGCGCGTGCCAGCCCTGTTCCACGAAGGCGCGATAGCCCGGGATCATGCCGTCGGGCATCCGCACCCGGCCGCCGACCAGGGTGCAGCCCTGCCGGTCGCCGGGCTCGTCGGCGGGAGCGATGGCGCCTTCGGCGAAGCGGGCGAACTGGGTCACGACCTCGCGCACCAGATCCGCGTCCCAGTCGGGCAGGCGCGCGGCGCCGGCCACCTCCAGGGAAAACAGGATATCCTCGACCGGGGCCTGGAACGGTGTCATCGCATCTCCTTGAGCCCGAGCAGGCGGGCGGCATTGCCTTTCAGAATTCCTGGACGATTTTCAGGCTTTATCGGCAAAGCCTCGAATTCTTCGAGCCAGCCTTCGGGGGCGATCATCGGCCAGTCCGAGCCGAACAGCACCCGATCCCTGAGCAGCGTATCGGCATAGCGGACCAGGATCGGCGGAAAATACTTCGGCCGCCAGCCGGACAGGTCGATCCAGACATTGGGCTTGTGCGTGGCGACGGCCAGCGCCTCGTCCTGCCAGGGGAAGGACGGATGCGCCAGGACGATGGGCATGTCGGGAAAATCCACCGCGACGTCGTCCAGGTGCATCGGGTTCGAGTATTTCAGCCGCATCCCGTTGCCGCCGCGCATCCCGGCCCCCACGCCGGTCTGGCCGGTGTGGAACAGCGCCGGCAGGCCCGCCTCGGCAATCGCCTCGTAAAGCGGATAGGCCGTGCGGTCGTTGGGATAGAAGCCCTGCATCGTCGGGTGGAACTTGAAGCCGCGGATGCCGTGATCGGCGATCAGGCGCCGCGCTTCGCGCGCGCCCATGCGGCCGCGGGCCGGGTCGATCGAGGCGAAGGGGATCAGGATGTCCGAATGCCGGGCGCAGGCTTCGGCCACCTCTTCGTTGGCATAGCGGCGATAGCCGGTCTCGCGCTCGGCATCGACGGGAAAGATCACCGCCGCGATGTTCTGGGCCCGGTAATGCGCGGCGGTCTGGTCGATGGTCGGCGGGTGGGCCCATGGCGCGCGGAAATAGCGCGCCATGGCCGATTGCAGATCGTCGTAGCCATCATCGGCATGGCAGCCGCAGGGCTCTTCGGCATGGGTGTGAAAGTCGATGGCCCGCACGGCCGCCAGGTCGATCATGGCGCGCGATCCTCGGTCAGGACGGTCCGGCCATCGGGATCGGTCACGGTGATCCTGTCGCCGATCGTGATGGCGGTCAGGTCCTGGCCCAGCAGCACGGCCCCGTCGAAGCCGGCCCTGGCCTCGGCGACGATGGCCGCGCCGATCTGCTCGCGCGTCATGCCCGGCGCCCCGCGCGAGACGATATGCGAAAACACCGCCACGCGCGGCTTGGCCAGGGCAAAGATCCGGCCGGCTTCCTCGGGCGTGGTATGATGGTCCAGGACGCCCTGATAGCTGGGAAACTTCCGGATCATCGACGGGTCGATATAGGCGACCTCATGGACCAGCAGGTCGGCGCCCCGGGCGGCCTCTGCCACGCGCGTGTCATAGCGGGTGTCGCCCGAGATGACGACGGATTTGCCGTCATGGTCGATCCGATAGCCATAGGCAGGCTTGATCCTGGGGCCGTGGTTCACCTCGAAGGCGGTGACGGTGACGCCGTTCCTGTCATAGACCGGGCCGGGGCCGATGTCGTGGGCGTCGAACTCCAGCCCTTCGGGGCCGATCTGCTCGTCCTCGATGCGGATGCGGCGATCCTCGGAAAAGGCGGCCGCCAGATGCGCGGCCATGTCCCGCGTGCCTTGCGGACCATAAAGCACAAAGGGCGTCTTGCGATTGCCGAAGGGCGTCGGCGTCCAGCCGGTCAGCCAGACGTCCGGCAGGCCGACGACATGGTCGGAATGCATGTGGGTGATGAAATGCGCGGTGATCGCGCTGAGCGGCACGTCGATCTGGGTCAGGCGGATGGTCGCGCCCCGACCCATGTCGAACAAGAGCTTTTCCGACCCCGCCTCGACCAGCGTAGACTGGCTGAAGCGGTCGGGGCTGGGCAGGGGGCTGCCCGTGCCAAGCAGGGTGACGCGGATGTCGCCGGCCTGCGCGGGGATGGCCGCGGCCAGCAGGATGGCGGTCGCAAGGCGTTTCAGCATGATGTGTCTCCGTATCCCGAAAGGCTCAGGCCGGAACGGGCGCGGCGCGGCGGCGCATCAGCAGCAGCACCGTGGTCAGGCCGGCGGCCAGCGTGATCGGCACCAGCGCCATCATCACGTCCGAAGGCGTGAAGCCTGCCGTGACCAGCGCCCCGGCCAGAAGCGGCCCGGCGATGGACCCCAGCCGCCCGACCGCGACGGCGGTGCCGACGCCGGTGCCGCGGATCTCGAACGGATAGCATTGCGGCGCGATGCCATAGAGGATGGCCTGCACGCACAGGATCGCGCCCCCGACCAGCGCGCCGCCCAGCAGCATCAGCGCCAGGTTCGCGGGCAGCATCGCCAGCATCAGAAGGGCCGCGGCGGCGGCGGCAAAGCACAGTGCCACCGGCGCCAGGGGCCGGGCGCGATCCAGCATCCGCCCGCCGATCAGGCTGCCGATGACGCCGCCGATGTTGAACAGGATCTGCACGGTCGAGGCCTCGGACCGTTCCAGCCCGCGCGACACCAGAAGCTGCGGCATCCAGTTCAGCAGCAGATAGACGACCAGCAGCCCCAGGAAGAACGACAGCCACAGCGCCGCCGTGGTCGCCAGCGTGCCCGGCGCAAAGACCTGCGACAGCGCGCCCCCGGCCGATTTCACCTGCGCCCTGACCACCGCAAGCGGCGGCAGCAGGAAATGCACGAAGGGCACCAGGATCAGCGGCAGGATGCCACCGATCAGGAAGATCGGATGCCAGTCGCCGCCGTGCAGGCCCAGCATCGACACGCCGCTGGCGATGGCGCCGCCCAGCGGGATGCCGGCATACATGATCGAGACCGCCTTGCCGCGATTGGCGGGATCGGTGGATTCCGCGGCGATGTTGACCAGGTTCGGCAGCGCCCCGCCCAGGCCCACGCCGGTCAGGAAGCGCATGACCACGAGCTGCTCGAAGGTCGCCGTATAGGCGGTGGCGATGGAAAAGACGCCGAAGGCCACCAGCGCGATCACCAGCCCCGTGCGGCGGCCCCAGGCGTCGGCGATGCGACCGCCGGCCAGCGCGCCGAAGATCAGCCCGAAGGTGGCCGCGGAAAAGAACAGCCCGATCTGCTGCGGCGTCAGGCCGAAGGCGGGGGCCAGCTTGGGCACGGCGACGCCGGCGGCCTGCAGGTCGAAGCCCTCGATGACGGCGGCCAGAAAGGCAAGCGTCAGCGCCCGCCCCCCGCCGTGGCGGTGGTCGTTGATGGTCTTCATGGTTTCCTCCCTTGGGCGGGGCCTCTTCTCCCCGCGGATGTTGCGGCGGGGCCTAGCCTTCGCCGTCCTCTCTCCAGATGATCGCCAGCATGCGGCGCAACTCGTCGCGCTCTGCCAGGGTCAGGCCGGCCAGCATCCGATCCTCATGCGCGCGGATCAGGCCCAGCATGCGCTGCGCCTCCTCGCGGCCCTTGGCGGTCGGGAACAGGCGCTGGACGCGATTGTCCTCGGGATCGGCCTCGCGCAGGAACAGGCCGCGCGATTCCAGTTCGGCCAGAACCGCCACGATGTTGGCGCGCTGCATGCGCAGGCTGCGGCAGATCTCGGCCGCGCTGACGCCGGGCCGTTCCGTGATGGTCAAAAGCACGCTCATCGACACGGTGCGCAGGCCCGCCGCCTCAAGCGCGGCATTGGCGCCATGCAGGTCCCAGGCCGAAGCGCGCTTGAGGTGATAGCCGATCAGGTCGCGCAGTTGCAGGGGCGATTCGGCGCCGGTTTCTTGGGCTTTCTTCAAGAATTCTCCGGGCATGGCTGCCTCCGTAGGGTGCCTTCGATGGAGATGAAAATAATGCTATGCAATATAACAGTCAATCGCTATGTTTCATAGCAGTTAGCCCGGGGCGCGATTCGGTTCACGATGCGGGCAAACCCTTTTAGGGAGGAAAAGCATGAGCTTCGTCAGCATGAAAATCGCGGGTGCCGAGCGTGTCGCATCCGACGGGCGCACGTTCCGCCGCCTGAACCCGGTCACCGGCGCGGTGGCCAGCGAGGCGCCCGCCGCCAGCGTGGCGGACGCCAATGCCGCCGCCGATGCCGCGGCCGCCGCCTTTCCGGCCTGGGCCGCACTTGGCCCCAATGCGCGGCGCGCGGTGCTGCTGAAGGCTGCCGACGCGCTGGCCGCCAGGGGCGATGCCTTTGTCACCGCCATGGCCGAGGAAACCGGCGCGACCGAGCCCTGGGCGCGTTTCAACGTCGCCATCGCCTCCTCGATGCTGCGCGAGGCCGCCGCCCTGACCACCCAGGTCGCGGGCGAAGTGATCCCCTCGGACAAGCCCGGCTGCATCTCGATGGGCGTACGGGAACCGGCGGGCGTCTGCCTGGGCATCGCGCCCTGGAACGCGCCGGTCATCCTGGGCGTGCGCGCCCTGGCGACGCCGCTTGCCTGCGGCAATGCGGTGGTCTTCAAGGCCAGCGAGATCTGCCCGCGCACGCACGGCCTGATCGTCGAGGCGCTGGATGAGGGCGGCCTGCCGCCCGGTCTGGTCAGCCTGGTCACCAACGCCCCCGAGGACGCGGGCGAGATCGTCGGCGCGCTGGTCGATCATCCCGCGATCCGCCGCATCAACTTCACCGGCTCGACGAAGGTGGGCCGGATCATCGCCGAACGTGCCGCGCGGCAGCTGAAACCCGTGCTGCTGGAACTGGGCGGCAAGGCGCCGTTCCTGGTGCTGCGCGACGCCGACCTGGACGAGGCGGTCAAGGCCGCGATCTTTGGCGCCTTCTTCAACCAGGGCCAGATCTGCATGTCCACCGAGCGCATCATCCTGGCGCCCGAGATCGCGGACGACTTCGTCGCCCGCTTCACCGCCCGCGCCGCCGCGTTGAAGGCCGGCGATCCGCGCGACGGCAAGGCGCCGCTGGGCGCCGTGGTCGATGCCCATACGGTCGAAAAGGTGACGGCGCTGATCGAGGACGCCCGCGCCAAGGGCGCTGAGATCCATTCGGCGGGCGCGGCCGAGGGCGTGCTGATGCCCGCCCAGGTCGTGGACCGCGTGACGCCCGAGATGCGCATCGCAACCGAGGAAAGCTTCGGCCCGGTCGTCGCCATCTTCCGCGCCGCGGACGAAGACGACATGATCCGCATCGCCAACGACACCGAATACGGGCTGTCGGCGGCGGTGTTTTCGCGCGACGTGGCCCGCGCACTGACTGTGGTCGGCCGGATCAAGTCGGGCATCTGCCACATCAACGGCCCGACCGTCCATGACGAGGCGCAGATGCCCTTCGGCGGCACCAAGGCCTCGGGCTATGGCCGTTTCGGCGGCAAGGCCGGCATCGCCGAATTCACCGAACTGCGCTGGATCACCATCGAGACCCAGCCGGGCCACTACCCGCTGTAAACCGCCTGTCGCATCCCCGCCGCGACGCCCGCGCCGAACCCTCGGCGCGGCCCGGCACCGCACATCCCGAAAGGAACCCCAAAATGGCAAACGATCACGACACCGTCGCCTATGACGTGCAGGACGGCATCGCCTGGCTGCGCTTCAACCGCCCCGACAAGCGCAACGCCATGTCCCCCACCCTGAACCGCGCCATGATGGAGGCGCTGGACGAACTGGAATTCCGCGACGACGTGGGCGTTCTGGTGCTGACCGGCGAAGGCCCGGCCTGGACCGCCGGCATGGACCTCAAGGAATATTTCCGCGAGACCGAGGCGGATGGCCTGAAAGGCACCCGCAAGGCGCAGCGCGAATCCTATGGCTGGTGGCGTCGGCTGCGCTGGTACCAGAAGCCGACCATCGCCATGGTGAACGGCTGGTGCTTCGGCGGCGGTTATGGTCCGCTGTTCGCCTGCGACCTGGCCTTTGCGGCGGATGAGGCAAAGTTCGGCCTGTCGGAAATCAACTGGGGCATCCTGCCCGGCGGCGGCGCGACCAAGGTGGCGGTGGAACTGCTGCCCTTCCGCAAGGCCATGTATCACGCCATGCTGGGCGAGCCGATCGACGGCCAGACAGCCGCCGACTGGGGGCTGGTCAACGAATCCCTGCCGCTGGCGCAACTGAAGGACCGCGTGACCGAGGTTGCCCGCAAGCTGCTGGAGAAGAACCCCGTCGCGCTGAAGGCCACCAAGGATGCCGTGCGCCGCGTCGGCCTGATGACCTATGACGAGGCCGAGGATTACCTGGTTCGCGCCCAGGAGGCCGCGAACAGCTACGACAACGAAGGCCGCAAGGAAGGCATCCGCCAGTTCATCGACGAGAAATCCTACAAGCCCGGCCTGGGCGCCTATGACAAGAGCCGGCAGGGCTGAGACCGGGCAGGGAGGAGGACACCATGCTCGATTTCATCTCGCCGGACCCGGTCGCGCTGCACGCGCGGCTGCGGCCCGAGGCGCTGGCCGCCGTCGATCTGGCGACCGACCGGCGCTGGCGCTATCGCGATCTCGACTGCGACATCCAGCGCGCCGTCGCGGTCCTGACCAAGGGCGGCGTCACCCGGGGCGACCGGGTGGCGGCGCTGGCCCGCAACAGCGTGCATCAGGTCATCCTGCAGCAGGCGCTGATGCGCATCGGCGCGATCTTCGTGCCGCTGAACTGGCGGCTGTCGCTGCCGGAACTGGGGCGGCTGATGCTGGACTGCATGCCGCGCCTGCTGGTTTCGGATCAGGAGACGCCCGAGCTGTCGCCGGGCTGTTCGGCGATGACCATGCAGGACTTCGCCGCCGCCGTGGACGCGGCAGGTCCCGCGCCGCGCTGTCCGCCGCATTCGGGCATGGATTGCTGCATCATCCTTTACACCTCGGGCACGTCCGGGACGCCCAAGGGGGCGATGCTGACCTCGCAGTTCCTGCTGGCGACGGCGGTGAACTTCAACGTGCTGGGCGAGGTCGATACCGGGGCGATATTCCTGTGCGACAGCCCGATGTTCCATGTCATCGGCATCGTCACCCAGATCTGGCCGCCGCTGTTGCGCGGCGGCAAGATCCTGGTTTCTCCCGGCTTCGACCCTGAGCGCACCAACGACCGGCTGGGCGACGCAGAATTCGGCGTCACGCATTACTTCTGCGTCCCGCAGATGGCCGAGGCGCTGCGCCATGCCCCGAACTTTGCCCCCGACCGCTGGACCAGCCTCAAGGCGCTGTTCACCGGCGGCGCGCCGAACCCGCCCGCGCATATCCGCTGGTGGCTGGACCAGGGCGTGCGCATGGTTGACGGTTATGGCATGACCGAGACGGGGACCACGCTGGGCATGCCGCTGAACCCCGACCTGATCCGCGACAAGGCTGGCGCGGTCGGGTTGCCGGGTCCGCTGACCGCGGTGCGGCTGGTCGACGAGCAGGACCGCGACGTGCCGGACGGCACGGCGGGCGAGGTTCTGGTCTTTGGCCTGAACGTCATCCCCGGCTACTGGAACCGCCCCGAGGAACGCGACCGCGCCTTTACCGCCGACGGCTGGATCAGGACCGGCGACATCGGCATCCGCGACGGCGACGGGTTCATCAGCATCGCGGATCGCAAGAAGGACATGTTCATCTCGGGCGGCGAGAACGTCTATCCGGTCGAGGTCGAGGCCGCGCTGGTCGAACATGCCGCCGTGCGCGAGGTGGCGGTGATCGGCATTCCCGACGACCGCTGGGGCGAGGTCGGCTGCGCCTTCATCGTGCCCGCGCAGGGCGCGAACCCGGCGCCCGAGGAACTGGCCCTGCATTGCCAGCGCCTGATCGCCCGCTACAAGGTGCCCAAGGAATTCCGCGTCGTGGACAGCCTGCCCCGCACCGGATCGGGCAAGGTGATGAAGCACGTGCTGAAACAGGGCCTCTGACGGCCCTGCGCAATGCGCCGAGGCGGTGACGGATCGCCCCGGCGCATTGCGTTGAAAGACGACCCCACGGCGGTTCCGGCGATATGTCGGGACCGCGCAACTGCTTTTTGGGACGCGCGGCGTCGACCGGCGACATTCACGCCGAGAGTCGGTCTGACTGTACCGATTGGCTGCGCTGCGGGCCTGTGGGCCGGCTTCCCCTTGATGGACAGCGCCACATCGAGTTCGGCCAGCCGTGATGCGAACGCGCGTCGATGGCGTGGGTATCGAGAAATCCTCCTGTTGTTTCTTTCGGGAAGGTGGCTGAGCTCGTTTGCCCGGAGGGTGGCGGAGCGCCGTTGACCGCGCGCAGGACGTTGTGCTGGTCCTCGCCTTCTGATCCGTCTTTCCGGAAGATGCCGGAACGGCGGGATAGTTGTAAAGAGATTAAGTTTTTTACAAGCCCGACAATCAAAATAATATATAATAAAAATCAATACTTTAATCTAAAATACCCAAAGAGGTACATTCAAAGAAAACGGACTTGTTGACAACATGAGCGGTAATGTGCATGGTTCCCTCCATTGCTTGGCAGGAGGGCCGGGCTGCTTTGGAGGTTTCAATGAACAAGCTGACCCAAGGGGTCGCCATCGCGGCGGCAACGTTTGCTCTTGCCGCATCGGCTCAGGCCGACGACTACCCCAGCCGGCCGGTCGAGGTCATCGTGCCCTATGCGGCCGGTGGCGGCACCGACCTTTCCGTGCGCATCATGGCCGAAACCCTGCAGAAATATCTGCCGAACTCCACCGTCGTGGTGCGGAACGTGCCGGGTGGCGGCGGGTCCATCGGCACCGGCCAGGCGCTGAGTGCTCCTGCCGACGGCTACACGCTGGGTACGGGCGCGCAGGGGCCCATCGCGTTGCTGCCGCACTATGGCTCGACCACCTATACCCTGGACGATGTCGACTTCATCGCCATGATGGGCCGCAACCTCAAGGTCGTGATGGCCTGCAAGGGCGCGCCCTTCTCGACGTTCGAGGAATTCATCGACCATGCCAAGGCCAACCCGGGCGCGACGCTTGTCGGCAACTCGGGGGCGGGTGGCGCCGACCACCTGGCGATCGAGGCCTTCGGCAAGATCTCTGGCACCAGCTATGAGCCGGTCCCCTTCGGCGGCGCGTCCGAGGCGCTGACCGCCTGCGCCGGCGGCCATATCGACGCCGTGACCTCAACGCCCGCCGAGGCCAAGCCGCATGTCGAATCCGGCGCGATGAAGCCGCTGTTCATCATGGAAGCCAAGCGGATCGACACCTTCCCCGATGTGCCGACCGCCGTCGAGAAGGGCGTCGATTTCACCTGGTCGTCGTGGAAGGGCATCATCGCGCCCAAGGGCCTGCCCGATGACGTGCGCGCCACGCTGGCGGGCGCGCTGGAAAAGACCTTCCAGGACCCCGATTTCGTCAAGAAGATAGATGAGATGGGCGAGTTCGTCGATTACCGCGACGGCGCCGGCTATTCCGAACTGGCCCATGCCGACAGCGCGATGGCCGAAGGCGTCATCCGCGATCTCGGCATGTACGGGATGAACAAGTAACCGCCGTCGCGCCGGCGCGTGGCCCGGCGCGGCCATCCACCTGCATTCCACACAAGGCATCCCATGACGCGCAGTCAGATTCTTCTTCGCAATCAGGACGTGCTGGCGGGCCTGCTGTTCCTGGTCATCGCCGGGATCGTCGCCTGGGGTGCGCATCACCTGCCGATGGGCAGCGGCGTCCGCATGGGGCCGGGAATGTTCCCGATGATCCTGTGCGGCCTGCTGGCCTTTCTGGGCCTGCTGACCCTGGTCGAAGGGCTTCGCAGCGCCACGCCCGAAAACGCCACCGCGCCGCTGGCCTGGGGCCGGATGCTGGTCATCTGCGGCTCGGGCGTGTTCTTCGCGCTGACGCTGGCGCCGCTGGGCCTGCCAGCGGCGATCTTCGGCACGGTGCTGATCGCCGCCTCGGCCAGCCGCCAGTTCCGCCTGGTGCCCGGGCTTGGCCTTGCCGCCCTGGCCGCCGTCGTCGGCTGGCTGATCTTTGCCGAGGCGCTGGGCCTGCCGTTCCGGCTGGTGGGGCCCTGGCTGCAGTTCGGGGGTGCGGCATGACTCTGATCGCTGATCTTGGCCTGGGTTTTTCGACGGCGCTCAGCCTGACGAACCTGCTTTACTGCTTCCTTGGCGCGCTTGTCGGAACGCTGATCGGCGTGCTGCCGGGGCTTGGCCCGGTCGCGACCATCGCCATGCTGCTGCCGCTGACCTTCGGGTTGGACCCGGTGACCGCGCTGATCATGCTGGCCGGCATCTTCTATGGCGCGCAATACGGCAGTTCGACCACCGCGATCCTGATCAACCTGCCGGGCGAGGCGTCCTCGGTCGTGACGGCACTGGACGGCTACAAGATGGCGCGGCAGGGGCAGGCCGGCAAGGCGCTGGCGACCGCCGCGCTGGGGTCGTTCTTTGCCGGTTCGGTCGCAACGCTGATCATCGCGACGATGGGACCGCTGCTGTCCGGCGTCGCGCTGAGCTTTGGCCCGGCCGAGTATTTCTCGCTGATGCTTCTGGGACTGGTGGCCTCGGTCGCCATGGCCTCGGGGTCGGTCGTCAAGGCGCTGGCGATGATCGTGGTGGGCGTCATCCTGGGGCTGGTCGGACAGGACATGTACACCGGCGCATCGCGGCTGACCTTTGGCCAAAGCGAACTGCTGGACGGGCTGGAGTTCGTCGCCATCGCCATGGGCCTGTTCGGCCTGGCCGAGATCTGCCAGAACCTCGAAGACGAATCCGCCCGCGCATCCTCGGTCGGCCGGGTCGGTTCGCTGCTGCTGACGCGCGAGGATTTCCGCCGCATCGTCAAGCCGGTGCTGCGCGGCACGGGCATCGGCTCGGTCCTGGGCATCCTGCCCGGCGGTGGCGCCACCATCGGCGCCTTCGCGGCCTATCTGCTGGAAAAGCGCGTGTCCAAGACGCCCGAGCGTTTCGGCAACGGCGCCATCGAAGGGGTTGCCGCGCCCGAAAGCGCCAACAACGCCGGGGCGCAGACCAGCTTCATCCCGCTTCTGACGCTGGGCATTCCGGCCAATGCGACCATGGCGATGATGGTCGGGGCGCTGATCCTGCACGGCGTCACGCCGGGTCCGAACATCATCTCGACCGAACCGGCGCTGTTCTGGGGCCTGATCGCCAGCATGTGGATCGGCAACCTGATGCTGGTGGTGCTGAACCTGCCGCTGATCGGAATCTGGGTCAAGCTGCTGTCGGTGCCTTACCGCATGCTGTTTCCCATCATCGTCGCGCTGTGCTGCGTGGGCGTCTATACGGTCAGCAACAGCACCTTCGACGTGATGCTGATGGTCGGCTTCGGTCTGCTCGGCTATGTCTTCATGAAACTGGGGTGCGAACCCACGCCGCTGCTGCTGGGTCTGGTCCTTGGCCCGATGCTGGAGGAAAACCTGCGCCGCGCCATGCTGACGGGCAGGGGGGATCCGACCGTGTTCGTGACGCGGCCGATCTCGGCCACGCTGCTGGCCCTGGCTGCCCTGTGCCTGGTCATGATGCTGCTGCCCAAGGTCCGCAAGACTCGCGAGGTCGCGTTCGAGGAATGAGCCCGAAGCCAGGGGGCGCGCCGCCCGCGCTGGCGCTGATCGCCGACGACCTGACCGGCGCGCTGGATGCCTCGGCACCCTTCGCGGCCCGGGGGCTGCGGGTGTCGGTGGCGCTGGGGCCCGACCATGTCGCGGCGGCGCTGGCCCGCGCCCCGGACATCCTGGCCGTCACCACCGCCAGCCGCGAGATCGACCCGGTCTCTGCCACCGCGGCCGTGCGCCGCGCCGCGCAGGCGCTGCCGCCGATGCGGATCTTCAAGAAGGTCGACTCGCGTCTCAAGGGCCATATCGCGGCCGAGCTGGACGCGCTGTCCTTCGACAGCGCGCTGGCGGCGCCGGCCATTCCCGAATTCGGCCGCGTGGTCCGGGGCGGCCATGTCGAGGGTTTCGGTGTCGATGCCCCGATCGACGTGCGGGCGGTGCTGGGCCATCACGCGGCCAGCGCCGAGGTGCCCGACACGGTCACGCAGGGGCAGATGGCGCAGGCGGTCGCGGCCTCTGACGCCGATCTTCTGATCGGGGCGCGCGGTCTTGCCGATGCGCTGGCGGCGGGGATGACCGGGAACGCGGCGGCCGCCACGGCCCGTCTGCCTGGCCCCTGCGGGCTGTTCGTCATCGGCTCGCGCGATCCGATCACGCTGGCGCAGGCCCGGGCGCTGCGGGACCGGCCCGGTACCGTCTTTGTCGGTGCGCCCAATGGCCATGCCCCGGCGCTGCCCAGGGCGTCCTGCCTGCTGGTTCAGGCGCTGCCCGGGGAACGTCCCGCCAGCGGCACCGAGGTCGCCGCCAACCTGGCCGCCGCCGTCCTGCCGTTGCTGCGCCCCGGCATGGGCACGGCCCTGCTGTGCGGTGGCGCAACGGCCGAGGCGGTGCTGGCCCGTCGCGGCATCCATTGCCTTGACGTGCTGGGGGAATGTCTGCCGGGGCTGGTGGTTTCTTCGGCGGACGGCTTGACGATTCTCACAAAATCCGGCGGTTTTGGGGGGCAGAACAGTTTGTTGCGCGTTGCGGACATGATCGACAAGGGCAGGCCATGAACAGCGAAAAGGTTGTGGGGCGCAAAAGTCTGGGGGATATCGTCTTTGATCGCATCCTGCGCTCGATCAAGTCGGGCGCCTTCGCCCCGGACGAACGCCTGCCCACCGAACACGATCTTGCCGCCGAGTTCGAGGTGTCGCGCCCCATCGTGCGCGAGGCGTTGCAGCGGCTGCGCGATCAGGGCCTGATCTATTCCCGGCGCGGCGCGGGAAGCTTCGTTCGCTCGGTCGGGCTGAAGCAGCCGCTGGGCTTCGGCCAGCTTGAAAACGTGGCCGACCTGCTGAACTGCTACGAGTTCCGCCTGACGCTGGAGCCCGCCGCCGCCGCCTGTGCGGCGGAACGCCATGACGACGGCACGCTGGACAGCATCGCGCAGGCGCTGGAGTTGATGCGCGACGCGACCAACCGCCAGTCCCACCGCGAGGATGCGGATTTCCAGTTCCACCTTGCCATCGCGCGGGCCAGCGAGAACACCTATTTCGCGACCGCCATGGAGGCGCTGAAGGACCATATCGCGGTCGGCATGCGGTTTCACGGCGCATCGGTCAAGCGTGAGACGAGCGGCCTGGCCAAGGTCTTTGACGAGCATCGCTGCATCTATGAGGCGATCCGCGACGGCAAGGCCGACCTGGCGCAAAGTCTGATGCACCAGCACCTGATCGGCTCGCGCGAGCGGCTGTTCGAACGCAAGCGTCCCGGTGCGGTGGTCGCCTGAGGGGCGGCCAAGACGCCTGCCGCGCTGGAATGCCGGCCAAGACTGGATTATTTTCCAGATCGGATTGGATGGCCGGCCCCGCTCCCGCGGGCCGGCCGATCCGGTTTCGTGGCCTTAGTAGGCGGCGCGATAGATCGCCAGCACGTCCTCGGCGCTCATGTCCCGGGGGTTGTTGTCCATCAGGCGGCGGATGGCATGGGCGTCGCTGGCAAAGCGCGGCAGCTGATCCCTGGCCGCGCCATGGGCGGACAGCCGCATTTCCACCCCCAGGTCCGCGCAGAACCCATGCGCGGCGGGCAGAAGCTCGGCGCCCGAAAGGCCAAGGGCCGTCGCCACTTCGGCGGTCTTTTCCGGCACCGCGCTTTCGTTGAAGGCCAGCACATGCGGAAAGATGATCGCATTGGCCAGTCCGTGCGGCAGGTGCAGCAGCGTGCCCAGCGGATAGGCCAGCGCATGACCGGCGGCGGTGTTCACCGGCCCCAGGCAGATCCCGCCATAGAACGAGGCCAGCATCATCCCCTCGCGCGCCTCGGTATCCGATCCGTCGCGCACCGCGCGGGCCAGGTAGCGGCCGACCAGCGCGATGCCCATGCGCGCAAAGCCATCGATGACCGGATGGGCGTTCTTGTTGGTAAAGGCCTCGACGCAATGGGCCATGGCGTCGATCCCGGTGGCGGCGGTGACGGCAGCGGGCACGCTGAAGGTCAACTCGGGGTCCAAGACGGCCAGGTCGGCCAGCAGATGGGGGCTTTCGACGGCGATCTTGTTGCCGACGCCCGGGTCGGTGATCAGGGCGCGGATGCCCGCCTCGGACCCGGTGCCGGCGGTGGTCGCGACCTGCGCCAGCGGCGTGCGGCGGCCCGCGACCTTGTTCGGTCCGGCGACATCGGCCAGCGTCTGCGCGCCGTCCCACAGGGCCGCCACCAGCTTGGCCAGGTCCATGACCGACCCGCCGCCCAGGCCGACGACCAGATCGGGCCGCGCGGCGCGGGCGGCCGCCATGGCCGCCTCGAAGCACGCGATGTCAGGTTCTCCCGGAATATCGTCGAAGACGGTGACATGGCCGTTTAGCCCCAGCCGCTCGACAAAGCTGGCGGTGTGCGGCGTGGCCAGCACGAAGACGCGCTGCGTCTCTTTGGCCCAGGGGCCGACCTTGGCGACGGCGCCGGCGCCGATTTCCAGACGCTTGGGCAAATGCAGGGTGATGTTGCGGGCTAATGACATGCGGGCCTCCCCCGGCGAACGTGATTGCGCCCGGATGGGCGAATGGCGCCGCCCATCTTTCGGGGCGGTGCGTTGAAATCCTCAGCCGCGCTTGCCGGCGACCAGCTTGCGGGCATAGGCGATGGCGGCGTTCATGTTGCCGTGGTTGGCAATGCCCTTGCCGGCGATATCGAAGGCGGTGCCGTGATCGACCGAGGTGCGGTCGATCGGCAGTTCCACCGACACGTTCACCGCATCGTCAAAGGCCACCAGCTTGATCGGGATATGCCCCTGATCGTGGTATTGCGCGACCACCAGGTCGAAGGCGCCGTTATAGGCGCGGTGGAACACCGTATCGGCCGAAATCGGGCCCGAGGCGTCGATGCCCTCGGCGCGGGCGGCCGCGACGGCCGGGCCGATCTGGTCGTCGTCCTCGGTCCCGAACAAGCCGTTTTCGCCGCAATGCGGATTGATGCCGGCGACCGCGATGCGCGGGCTTTCGATGCCGATGCGCTTCAGATGCGCATTGCCGGCGCGGATCGTGGCCAGCACCCGTTCGGTCGTGGCGCGCGCGATGGCATCCTTCAGCGACACATGGGTCGAGACATGGATCACCTTCAGCCGCTCCGACGCCAGCAGCATGTAGGCCGCCTGCGATCCGGTCAGGCTGCGCAGCATGCCGGTGTGGCCGTCGTAGTGGTGGCCGGCGGCGTTCAGCGCCTCCTTGTTGATGGGGGCGGTGACGATGCAGCCGATCCGGCCGGCCTCGGCGTCGCGCACGGCCTTCTCGATAAAGCGGAAGGCGGCGTCGCCCGCGGCGGGGGACAGCTTGCCCCAGGGCAGCGGCGCGCCCTCGACGGCCAGGTCCACCACGCGGCCGGTCAGGTCCACGTCGCAGCCGACGGCGGCCTTGGCCGCCTCGAGCGTCGCGCGGTTGCCATAGATCAGCGTGCGGTCGCGATCCTCGGGCGACATGCCGGCCAGGGCCTTGATGCTGATTTCCGGGCCGACGCCGGCCGGGTCGCCCATGGTGATGCCGATGATGTCGCTCATGAAGTCCTCGAAGGGGTTGCGGGCGCCCAGCCCGGCGCCAGCCGGACGTATTTGATGGCGCGGCGGTGATAGGTATAGGCGATGTGCAGGCTGCCATCCGTGCCTTCCAGCAGCCAGGGATAGGACAGCTCCTTGTTGCGGCCGTCGGTCGAATCGTTGCTGGTGCAGGTGCCGGGACCATCCTCGATCACGATGTGCTGGGGGAATGTCATACCGCCATCGCAGGACAGGCAGACCGCCACCGGCGCGCGCGGCACGCCCCAGACCGGGGTGCAGCCGCCCGTGGGGTCGGCATCGGGTCGGTCGTCGTCCTCGCCCAGCTCGTCGTAAAGCGAGGCGCGCCGGTCTGCCGAGGTTGCGGCGGAGGCGAGGTTGCAGATCACTGCCACGCGGCCATCGGCAAGGCGGGTCGCGGCAATCGAGGAATTGTTGTTCGGCAGATCGGTCGGCTGCGGCGCCGACCAGCTGAAGCCGCCGTCCAAGGACAGGCTGCGGTGCACCGCATCCGCCTGCCGGCGGCGATAGAAGGCGGGGATGGACCCATCCGGCAGCGGCACGGGGCTCATGTGGACCGAACCGACCGAATCCGGCACCTCCTGCAATTGCCAGGTGGCGCCGCCGTCGGTCGAGACGCCGACCGCCGCCACGTCATGGCTGCCGGTCCATTTCTGGCCCGGCCGCGGAACGCAGCGAAAGATCGGCAGCAGCCAGGCGCCGTCGCGGCGCAGCATGACCCGGCCGCGCACGAAGCAGCCGCGGGGCAGGTCGTCCAGGAACCGGCCGGCGCCCGGAAGCAGCCGCAGCGGATCTGCCGGATCGCGTGCCAGCGCCACCATGCGCACGCGGCACTGGTCCTGGTTCCCGGCCGGCTGCGAGGTGTGAAACAGCCACAGGCGCCCGTCCGGTGCGGCAAAGACCACCGGGTTCTGTTCGGAATGGGCGGGATCGTCGCTGATCTGCTGCGCCGGTCCCCAGGCGTCGGCGCCGGGCAGCAGCATCGAGGCATGGATCGAGATGTCGGATTTCCCCTCGAGCGTGCCGCCGAACCACAGGCACAGCAGCGCCCCGTCGTCGAACAGATGCAGGAAGGCCGCGTGGTTCTGGACCATGGGCGAGGGCAACAGCGCCTCGACCCGGCCGGGGGCCGTGGCCGAGAGCACCCCGGTCATGCCGCTTGCGATTTCTTCGGGTGACATGGGCCTCCTCCGCCTCGCGGACCGCCGCGATCAGGTCCAGAAACAGCATTCTTCACACAGTTGTCAAGTTGGTGTTTTTCGATTTGATTGCCAGTGGTATCGGTTTTGTCGAAAAATACCCGTATCTTACAATATATTAAATATAATCTTGACCCCTTATCCGGGAATGCGACCATCAAAACGTTGACAAATATTCCACACTGACTGCAATCTGCCCCCTGAGGAGAGGGCGCCATGAGTCACGGCGGAATGCGCCCAGCCGGATGTCCGGCGATCCGCAGCAGGTGGCGAACAGGTCCGCGGGAACGCCTTTGGCCGGCGCCAGCAAGGGGAGGAGACAATGGGAAAACGCATTCTTGCCATGGGCGCGGCGGCTGTGCTTGCCGGGCTTTCAGTGACGGTCGGGACGGCGCAGCCCGAGGGAACGGACATCAAGATCGTCCTGCCCGAGGATCTGGACCTGCTTGAACCCTGCATGGCCACGCGCTCGAACATCGGGCGGGTGATCTTTCAGAACGTCAGCGAGACACTGACCGAATACGACGCCCGCGAAGGCAGCGGCGGCGTCCTGCCGCGCCTGGCCGAGACATGGGAACAGATGCCCGATGGCTCCTGGCGCTTTCACCTGCGCCAGGGCGTGACCTTTTCGGACGGCAGCGGTTTTGATGCCCAGGACGTCAAGCATTCCTTCGAACGTGCCCTGAGCGACAAGATCAGCTGCGAGACGCCGCGCTATTTCGGCGGCATGACGGTCCAGGCGAATGTGGTCGATGACCATACCATCGACTTCAAGGCCGATCCGGTGCAGCCGATCCTGCCCCTGCTGATGTCCATGGTCACCATCGTCCCCGAGGAAACCCCGATCGAATTCGTGCGCGACCCGATCGGGACCGGGCCCTACAAGGTCACCGAATGGACCCCCGGCCAGCGTATCGTGCTGACGCGGCGCGACGGCTATTGGGGCGCCGAGCCCAAGGTGACCTCGGCCACCTATCTGGTGCGCTCGGACCCCGCCGTGCGCGCCGCCATGGTCCAGACCGGAGAGGCGGATCTGGCGCCCTCGATCTCGCTGGTCGATGCGACCAACCCGGAGACCGATTTTCCCTATCTGGACTCGGAAACCGTCTATCTGCGGCTGATGCACGACGTGCCGCCGATGAACGACGTGCGGGTGCGCAGGGCGCTGAACATGGCCATCGACCGCCAGGCCTTCATCGGCACGCTGCTGCCCGAGGGCGCCGAACTGGCCGTGGCCCTGTTCCCGCCGACCACCGCCGGCTGGAACCCGAATGTCAAGGTGCCCGCCTATGATCCCGAGGGCGCGAAGAAGCTGCTGGCCGAGGCCAAGGCCGACGGCGTGCCGGTCGACACGCAGATCAGGCTGATCGCCCGCACCGCGCAGTTCCCCAACATCACCGAAGTGATGGAGGCGATGCAGCAGATGCTGACCGACGCGGGCTTCAACGTGAAGCTGGAGTTCCGCGAGGTGGCCGAGCACGAGTCCTTCTACAGCAAGCCCTATCCCAAGGATCAGGGTCCCTACATGCTGGCCGCGATGCATGACAACAGCCGGGGCGATCCCGCCTTCACCATGTATTTCAAATACGACAGCGAGGGCATGCAATCGGGCATCGCGGACCCCAAGGCCGACGACCTGATCGCGCGGGCCTCGGCCGCGACGGGGGACGAACGGGCGAAGCTGTGGCAGGACCTGGTCGCCTATCTGCATGACGACGTGGTGGCCGATGTCCTGCTGTTTCACATGGTCGGCTATGCCCGGGTCAGCGAGCGGCTGGACTTCAAGCCCAGCATCGCCACGAACGGGCAACTGCAACTGTCGCAAATCGGCTTCAAGTAACCAGCGCCGCCCGGTCGGCCGATGCGCCGGCCGGGCAGGGGACGGGAGGCACCATGCTAGGCTTTCTCAGAAAACGTGCCGTCGGCAGCCTGATCTCGCTGGTCGGGTTGATCGTTCTGGTGTTCTTCCTGTCGCGGCTGACAGGCGATCCGACGGCGCTGTTTCTTCCGGTGGACGCGACCATCGAGATGCGCGAACAGTTCCGCGACCTGCACGGGCTGAACGATCCGCTTCTGGTCCAGTTCGGGCGTTACGTCGGCGATCTGATGCATCTGGATTTCGGCGACTCGCTGCGCAAGGCGCGCCCCGCCATCGAGGTGGTGATCGAGGCCTTCGCCTGGACGCTGCAACTGGCCGTCATCACCATGACCATCGTGACGGCGCTTGCCGTCGTCATCGGCTCGCTGGCGGCGTGGCGGGGCGGTCTTTTCGACCGCATCGCCTCGATCCTGGCGCTGATCGGCGCCTCGGCCCCGGATTTCTGGATCGCCATCGTCGGCATCGTGATCTTTTCGGTGTCGCTGGGCTGGCTTCCGACCTCGGGGACCGGGACGGTCTGGCACTGGATCCTGCCGATCTCGGTGCTGTTCATCCGGCCCTTCGGGCTGATCGTGCAGGTCGTGCGCGGCGCGATGATGACGGCGCTGAGTTCGGCCTATGTCAAGACCGCGCGGGCCAAGGGCGTGCGGGCGCGGCCGATCATCTTTGTCCATGCGCTGCGCAATGCGATGCTGCCGATCATCACCGTGATCGGCGATCAGGCGGCGGCCCTGCTGAACGGCGCCGTGGTGATCGAGACGATCTTCGGCTTTCCCGGCGTCGGCAAGCTGATGATCGATTCCATCCTGCAACGCGACTTCAACGTCGTCATGGCCGCGATCATGGTCACGGCGCTGGCGATCTTCCTGATGAACGTGCTGATCGACATCGCTTATGCGCTGCTCGATCCGCGCATCCGGCACTAAGGGGGCAGGGCAATGACCGATATCCCGATCGTGGAGGAACCCGGCGCGCTGCGGCGCTATGCCCGGATGCTGTGGGCCGACAAGTTCGCGCTGTGCGCGGTGATCTTTCTGCTGGTCGTGGTGCTGATGGCCCTGTTCGGCCCGGCCTTGATGGGTGATCTGGCGACCCGGCAGAACCTGCGCGGCCGCAACGCCCCGCCCTTCGATCTGTCGCGCGGCTGGGTCTGGTTCATGGGCGCCGATGCGCTTGGCCGCCCGCTGCTGGCGCGCATCGTGGTCGCGGCGCAGAACACGATGCTGGTCGCGGCGGGCGCGGTGCTGGGTTCGGCCGTCATCGGCACCACGCTGGGGCTGGTCGCGGGCTATGCCGGCAGGCGCACGGGCGAGGTCATCATGCGGCTGGCCGATATCATCATGTCCTTTCCGTCGCTGCTGCTGGCGGTGGTGGTGCTGTATATCCTTGGACCTTCGGTTCCCAACCTGATCATCGTCCTGGCGATCACCCGCATCCCGGTCTATCTGCGCACCACCCGCGCCGAGGTGCTGGAAATCCGCGAGCGGATGTTCGTGCAGGCTGCCCTTGTGATGGGCGCGCCCACGCAGCGCATCCTGTTCCGCCATATCCTGCCGGTGGTGATCCCCACGCTGACGACGCTGGCGACGCTGGATTTCGCCTTTGTCATGCTGGCCGAAAGCAGCCTGTCGTTCCTGGGCATCGGCATCCAGCCGCCCGAGATCACCTGGGGGCTGATGATCGCGCAGGGCAAGCAATACCTGACCAATGCCTGGTGGCTGTCGTTCTGGCCCGGCCTTGCGATCATACTGACGACGCTGTCCTTGAACCTGCTGTCGAACTGGCTGCGCATCGCGCTGGACCCCGTGCAGCGCTGGCGTCTGGAAATGAGGGGACGCAAGAATGACTGAGCACCTGCTGGAGGTCCGCGACCTTTCCGTCGAATTCCACACCGCCGCCGGCACCGTGAAAGCCGTCCAGAACGTCAGCTGGCACTTGGACCGGGGCGAGACGCTGGCGATCCTCGGCGAAAGCGGGTCGGGGAAATCGGTCTCGGCCTCGGCGATCATGAACCTGATCGACATGCCGCCGGGCAGGATCACCAGCGGCCAGATCCGTTTCGGCGGTCAGGACCTGCTGACGCTGTCCGACGAACAGCGGCGTACCGTCAATGGCCGCCGCATCGCGATGATCTTCCAGGATCCGCTGAGCCACCTGAACCCGGTCTATACCGTGGGCTGGCAGATCGCCGAGGCGATGACCACCCACGGCAGCGACCAGGCCCGCGCAAAGGCCGAGGCGCTGCGGCTTCTGACCCGTGTGGGCATCCCCGATCCCGCCGGCGCGCTGAAGAAGTACCCGCATGAATTCTCGGGCGGGCAACGCCAGCGCCTGATGATCGCCATGGCCCTGGCGATGAAGCCCGATGTCCTGATCGCGGACGAGCCGACCACCGCGCTGGATGTGACGGTGCAGGCCGAGGTGCTGTCCCTGCTTGAGGAACTGCAGGCCGAAACCGGCATGGGCATCCTGATCATTACCCACGACCTGGGCGTCGTCGCCGAGATCGCCGACCGCGTCGTGGTGATGAACGGCGGGGTGGTGGTCGAGACGGGCAGCGCCGCCCAGGTTTATGCCAATCCCAGCCATCCCTATACCCGCAAGCTGATCGGCGCCGCGCCGGGCAAGGGCGCCATGCACCAGCCTCTGCCTTCGGCGCAGCCGGTGCTGAGCGTGCGCGACCTGCGCAAAAGCTATGGCGGCTTCACCGCGCTGGACGGGGTCAGCTTCGACCTGATGCCCGGCGAGACGCTGGCCGTGGTGGGCGAATCCGGGTCGGGAAAGTCCACGCTGGCACGCATCCTGCTGCGGCTGGATCAGGCCGACAGCGGGCAGGCGCTGTGGCAGGGACGCGACCTGCTGAGCATGCCGCCGGCAGAGCTGTTCAAGCTGCGCCGCGATCTGCAGATGGTGTTCCAGGACCCGACGCAGTCGCTGAACCCGCGCATGACGGTCTTTCAACTGATCTCCGAGGCCTGGGTGATCCATCCGGACATCCTGCCGAAATCGCGATGGCGCGCCCGTGTCGCGGATCTGCTGGCGCAGGTCGGGCTGTCGCCCGAGCATGCCGCCCGCTATCCGCACCAGTTCAGCGGCGGCCAGCGCCAGCGCATCGCCATCGCCCGGGCCCTGGCGATGGAGCCCCGGCTGATCGTCTGCGACGAGGCGGTGTCGGCGCTGGATGTCTCGGTCCAGGCGCAGGTGATCGCGCTGCTCGACAAGCTGCGCCGCGACATGGGCATCGCCTTCATCTTCATCGCCCATGACCTGCCCGTGGTGCGCGACTTCGCCGATCACGTCATGGTCATGCAAAAGGGCCGGGTGGTCGAGATGGGGACCGTCCGGCAGATCTTCGACCACCCGCGCCAGCCCTATACGCAAGCCCTGCTTGCCGCCGGGCTCGACCCGGACCCCGCCGTGCAGGCCGCCCGCCGAAAGGCACGGCTGGCCCTTGCCCGATGAATCCCTGCGGCGGAACGACCCGCCCCTCTACCCGGAGCCCTTGATGACCAAAGAAGCCTTTGTCGCGCTTGTCACCTGTTTCAACGATGACGAGACGATCAATTTCGACGCCACCCGCGCGCAGGTGCGCCGCCAGGTGCAGGCCGGCAACAACATCATGTGCGCGGGGACCAACGGCGATTTCACCGCCCTGACCTATGACGAAAAGGTGGCGCTGACCGAGGCGGTGGTGGACGAGGTTGCGGGCAAGGCGCGCGTCATCGTCAACGCCGGCATGCCCGCCACCTTCGAGACGATCAAGCTTGCCCGCGAGTTCGACCGCATCGGCGTCGACGGCATCGCGGTCATCACGCCCTTCTTCATCGCCTGCACCCAGGACGGGCTGGTACGGCATTTCTCGGCCGTGGCGGATGCGGTGGAAACGCCGGTCTATTTGTATGACATCCCGGCCCGCACCCAGAACCATATCGAGCCCGAGACCGCCCGCGCCCTGGCTGGTCATGGCAATATCGCCGGGATCAAGGATTCGGGCGGCGCGCAGGACACGCTGGAGGCCTATCTGGCCGTCGGCCGCGAGGTCGAGGGCTTTGCGGTCTATTCCGGTCCCGACCATCTGGTGCACTGGTCGCTGCAGAACGGCGCGGCGGGCTGCATCTCGGGCCTGGGCAACGTGCTGCCCGAGGTGCTGGCCGGCATCATCCGCGCCTTCAACGCCGGCGATCAGGCCGAGGCGGCGCGCCAGCAGGAGATCTTCGGGAACTTCCGCAAGGATCTTTATGGCCTTGGCTATCCGCCCGCGCTGGTCAAGCGCGCGCTGTTCCTGATGGACAGTTCGGTCGGCGCCAGCCGCCAGCCCGCCCTGCTGCCCGACCCGGCCCAAGACGAAAAGATCCGCGAAATCCTTGTGAAATACGAACTGGTATAAGCCCATGACCGTCCTTTTGACCACCTCGCCCAGCTTCGGCCGCATCGGCCGCGTCGCCGCCAAGCTGGAGGAACTTGGCTGGGAACTGATCCGCTGCTCGGACCCGAAGCTGAAAGATGGCGGGGTCTGGGACCATATCGACCGCGCCGACTATCTGGTCGTCGGGCTGGTGCCCGCGACGGACGCCCTGCTGGAAAGGGGACCGCGCATCAAGGCCGTGCTGAAGCATGGCGTGGGCGTCGACAACATCGACATTCCGGCCTGCACCCGGCGCGGCCTGCCGGTGCTGAACACCCCCGGCGCCAATGCCGACGCGGTGGCGGAACTGGCTTTGGGGATGATGTTCGCCCTGGCCCGCAACATGCCCGCGGGCCATCAGACGGTGGTGACGGGCGGCTGGGACCGCAAGGTCGGCAGCCAGCTTGGCGGCAAGACCCTGGGCATCCTTGGCCTTGGCAACATCGGCCGCACCCTTGCGCTGAAGGCGCGGGGGCTGGGCATGCGGATCATCGCCTCGGACCCCTATGCCGATGCCGAATTCGCGACGGCGAACGACATCGAGCTGACCGACCTGGACGGGCTGCTGTCCCGTTCCGACTATCTGTCGCTGCACATCTTCGGCGGCAAGGACAATGCCGCGCTGATCGACGCCAAGGCCATCGCCCGGATGAAGCCCGGCGCGCGCCTGCTGAACCTGGCCCGCGGCGAGGTCGTCGATCTGGACGCGGTGTCCGAGGCGCTGCGTTCCGGCCAGCTGGGCGGGGCAGCCATCGACGCCTATGTGGTCGAGCCGCCGGACCGGAGCCACCCGATCTTTACCGCGCCGAACACGGTCTTCATGCCCCATAACGGCGCCGACACCGTCGAGGCGGTGGAAAACGTCGGCCTGATGAACATCGCCGACATTCGGGAACTGATGGCGGGCGGCCAGCCGCGCCGCGTCCTGAACCCGGAAGTCTTTGCCAAATGAGGACCGACATGACGATCAAAGCCGATATCCTGCGCGGTTTCTCGGCCGAGCTGTTCCGGGCCGCCGGGCTGGCCGATGACAAGGCCGAGGCCGTGGCGAAATACCTGGTCGAGGCCGACCTGATGGGCCACACGACCCACGGCCTGGCGCTGGCGCCCTGGTATCTGCAAAGCATCGCGGACGGGGTCATGACCCGCGACGGCACGCCCGAGACGGTCTCCGACAAGGGCGCCGCGATCTGCTGGCGCGGCAAGCGCCTGCCCGGCGCCTGGCTGGTCGCCCAGGGCGTCAAGCTGGCCTGCGCGCGGGCCCGCGAATACGGCACCGCGACGCTGGTCATCGGCGACAGCCACCACATCGGCGCGCTGGCCGCCTATCTGGAGGATGCGACCAGCCAGGGCCTGATGATCTCGATCGCCTCGTCGTCGCCCTCGGGGGCGCAGGTGGCGCCCTTTGGCGGGCTCAAGGGGGTGTTCACGCCCGACCCGGTGGCCTACGGCATCCCGACGCCGGGCGACCCGATCCTGATCGACATCTCGGCCTCGATCACCACGGTCAACATGGCGCAGCGCATGATCCGCGAAGGGCGCGTCTATGACCACGCCTGGGTGGCCGACGCCACGGGCAAGCCCACAACCGACCCCAAGGCGGTGCTGGAGGGCGGCACGCTGCTGCCGACCGGCGGGCTGGACCACGGCCAGAAAGGCTATGGCATGGCGCTGTCGGTCGAGGCGATCACCCAGGGGCTGGCGGGCTATGGCCGTGCCGATGCGCCCAAGGGGACGAATGCGGCGGTGACCATCTCGGTTTATGACCCGGCGGCTTTCGGCGGCGCGGAGGCCTTCCTGAAGCAGACCGGCTGGCTGGTGGATGCCTGCCTTGCCTCGCCCCCGCGCAACCCCGACCAGCCGGTGCGCCTGCCGGGGCAGGCGGCGCTGGCCCGCAAGCGCAAGGCCCTGGACCAGGGCGTCACCCTGTATCCCGGCATCCTGGCCGGGTTGATCGAACAGGCGGGCACGCTGTCCGTCGACGTTCCGGCCGTGCTGGCCGCCCACGAAGCCGCGTGAAAGGAAAAGCGCATGGGAAAATGGACCTTTGCCGCGCGCCTTCGCGCGCGTGAGCGGCTGGTCGGCTACTGGTCGCAACTGCCGGTTCCGGCCGTGCAGGAGCGCGCGGCCCGGCATGGCTACGATTACGTCTGCTTTGACGCGCAGCACGGCTTTCTGGACTATCACGCCGTTCTGAACGGTCTGATCGGCATCGACGCCGGGGCTGCGCTGGCCGGTAGCGCCTGCGGCGGCATGGTCCGCGTGGCGGCCAATGATCCGGCGCTGATCGGGCAGGCGCTGGACGCCGGCGCCCAGGGGGTGATCGTGCCGCTGATCGACACCCCGGAGCAAGCCCGCGCGGCCGCAAGGGCGTGCCGCTTTCCGCCGCTGGGAACGCGCAGTTACGGGCCGATGCGGGCGGGTTTGCGGTCGGGCCCGCGCACTGCCGACATGAACGCCGAGGTCGCCTGCATCGCCATGATCGAGACGCACGAAGGGCTGGCCAACCTGGAGGCCATCGCCTCGGTCGAGGGGATCGACGGCCTTTATGTCGGTCCGGGCGATCTGATGCTGGCGCTGGGGGGCGAGACGATCACCGATCCGGCCCGCGCCGAGGATTTCGAGGCCGCTCTGGCCCGGATCCGCGAGGCCGGCGCCGCCGCCGGGATCGCCACGGGCATCCACACCGGCCACGGCGATGTCGCGCGGCAAAGGCTGGACGAAGGCTTCACCTTCGCCTCGATCTCGTCGGACCTGAACCATCTGGATCAGGCGGCCCGCCAGCACCTGGAAAAGGCCCGCGCCGACTGACGGGCCGCGGGGCGGGTCCGGGCCGATGAAGGCCCCAGGACCCGCCGCCCGGCAGGCGCTAGAAGCTGCCCAGCAGCGTTCCCAGCGCGATCACCGCGACCAGCGCCAGCAGGGCGCCGACAATGGCCACCATGACGATGTCGCGATAGCTTTGCCGGGCCGAAACGCCGCAGACCGACAGCAGCGTCACGACCGCGCCGCTGTGGGGCAGGCTGTCGAGCGTCCCCGCGCTCATCACCGCGACGCGATGCAAAAGTTGCGGGTCGATGCCCAGTTCGGCCGCGCGTTCCAGATAGGTCGGACCCAGCGCGTCCAGCGCGATGGTCAGCCCGCCCGAGGCCGAGCCGGTCAGCGCTGCCAGGATGTTCGTGGCGACCGCCATGGAGACCAGCGGGCCGCCCTGGATCGACAGCACCCAGTCGCGCACCAGCTCAAAGGCTGGCAGCGCGGCGACGACGGCACCGAAGCCGACCAGACTTGCCACCGCAAAGATCGGCAGGACCGAGGCGCTGGCACCGGCATCCAGGGTTTCGCGCAGCCGCGTCAGGCGCGGCCGGTTCAGGACCAGCACGACCAGGATCGCCGCCGCAAGCGCCACCGCGACCGACCAGACGCCGCTGACCGCGCCGATGTCCGTCCCGCCCCAGCGCGGCTGCGCCAGCCAGTCGAAGGATCGCGCCGGCAGGATCAGAAAGGACATGGCCATGTTCACCCCGATCACCACGAACAGGGGCAGCACGGCAATCGCCGGCGGGGGCAGTTCGGGACTTTGATGGCCGTGCGGGGCCTCGGCCGGGTCGAACTCGCGCGCCGTCACCGCCCGCTGGCGCAGGACGGTTTCGTCCACGCCCGGAACGCGGCTGTCGGAAAAGCCTTCGCCCCGGGCGCGCGCGGCACGTTCGGCACGGGCCAGCCACCACAAGCCGAAACCCAGCATGATCGCCGAGGCGAGGAGCCCCAGTCCCGGTGCGGCAAAGGGCGTCGTGCCGAAGAACGGCATCGGAATGGCGTTCTGGATCGCGGGGGTGCCGGGCAGCGCCATCATGGTAAAGGTGAATGTGCCCAGTGCAATCGCCGGAGGCATCAGCCTGCGCGGGATCCGGGCGCGGCGAAAAAGCGCCTCGGCCATGGGTGCCAGCACGAACAGCGCGACGAACAGGCTGACGCCGCCATAGGTCAGCGCCGCGCCCGCCAGGACCACGGCCAGGATGGCACGGCCAGGGCCCAGCGTCCGGGTCAGCAGGTCGGCGATGGCGCGGACCGATCCGCTGTCCTCCATCAGCTTGCCAAAGACCGCGCCCAGCAGGAACAGCGGGAAGAACTGACCGATGAACCCTGCGCCCGCTCCCATGAAGGTCTGCGTCCAATGCGCCAGCAACGGTTCGCCCGAGATGGCGGCCGCCAGAAGCGCGGCGACCGGCGCCAGCAGCAGCACGCTCCAGCCGCGATAGGCCAGCCAGATCAGCAGCGCCAACGCCAGCAGAATGCCGGTCAGCCCCATGTCAGACCCCGTCCAGAAGCGTGTCGATGTCGACGGACGACCGCTGGCCGATGTTCCGGCCGTTTTCGGTCAGGAAACGGTCCGCCGCCTCTCGGCCCCGGTCGCGGAGCCAGCGCAGGAAGGTCCGGTCCGCGTTCAGCTTGGACGAGTGGTCAAGGCTGGTCATGACCGCATTCGGCACCATGTGGACCCGCATCCGCGCCCATCGTGCGCCTTCCCCGTTGCCGGGGTCGGCGACCTGGCGCAGCAGCGCGATCATGCGCAATTCCTTCAGGGTCGCTGCGTTGAACGAAACCTCGTTCAGGCGATTCAGGATGGCCGCCGCGCTGCGCGGCACGCCGGGGCGCTCGATGGGGTTGATCGGGACCAGGATGGTGTCGTCGCTGTCGACCTCCCGCACCAAGGGGGTCAATGTCGGGTTCCCGGCATAGCCGCCGTCCCAATAGCTTTCGCCGTCGATCTCGACCGCCTGGAACAGCGTCGGCAGGCAGGCCGAGGCCAGCAGCACCTGAGGCGACAGGTCGGCGTTGCGAAAGACCCGGCCCCGCCCGGTGCGGACGTTGGTGGCGGTGACGAACAGCTTGATCGGCGCGGCGCGCAGGCGGTCGAAGTCGATCACCCGATCCAGCACCCGCAGCAGCGGATTGATCCCCGCCGGGTTCAGCGTATAGGGCGAGGCCAGCCGCGACAGCATGTCCATGGCGACGAAGGCGGGCGAGTGGGCCAGCGACCAGTTGCCCAGCGCCATGTCGATGGGGGTGGCCTGGAACGGGCTGAGCCGGGCTGCATCGGCGACGAATTCCCAGAAGGCGGTCAGCGCCTTGCGCGCGCCCTCGGCCCCGCCCTGGGCAAAGCCGTCGGCCAGAACGGCGGCGTTCATGGCCCCGGCCGAAGTCCCCGAGATGCCGGCAATCGTCAGCCGATCCTCCTCGAGCAATCGGTCGAGCACGCCCCATGTGAACGCCCCGTGAGAGCCGCCGCCCTGCAGGGCCAGATCGACGGGCACCGAGGCCGTCTTGCCACGAGGGGGAGATGAACTGGCCATGGGCCCCCCAATATGCTGCTTCGGCGCGATCCTAGCACGGTGTCCCGCGTTCTCAAGGCTTTCTCTGCGGTGCAGAAAGAGGCTTGGCCCCTGGCATCGCGGGCTATGGTTGTACCAGCTGCGTCGGCAGGCCTACTGGGCGGCACCCAGCCAGCGCAGCGCGCTTTCAAGGCTGGGCTCGGGCCTTAGGGTGTTGATCTGCAATTCTTCCGAGATATGGGACAGGTGATGCGCCATTTCGGCCGCCGCCTTTTCCCCATCGCCCTGAGCTATGGCGTTGACGATGCTGCTGTGTTCGTCCCTCGGACATCCCGTCTCGGACTCGGCATGGACCAGGATGGCAAGGCAGGTCAGCACCTGCAGCTGCGTCATGATATGAACCAGATAGACGTTGCCGCTGATCTCGGCCAGCTTTAGGTGAAACTCTCCGGTCAGGCGCACAAGGGTCGAACGGTCGCCCGCGCTGCGCGCCGCCTCCTCGGTGGCGATGTGGTCCAGAAGCGATTGCAGATGTTCGGCCGACCGGGTCACGGCGATGGACCGGACCATGCTGGGCTCGATCATCTTGCGCACGTCCAGCATCATCCTGGCCTCGGCGCGCGAGGGCGAGGCGATCGTATATCCGAGGTTGGGGGTCTTTCTGAAAACGCCGATCTCGGAAAGCTTGCTCATGGACAGGCGCACGACCGTGCGGCTGACCCCGAAGATATCGGCAAGCTGGTTTTCCGTGATCCTTTCCCCGGGCGGAAGCCGCTGTTCGAAGATCGCCTCGATCAGGCGGCGTGTGATTTCCTGCTCGGTATAGCCGTGGCGGCGCTTCTGCGGGGGGATGCCTGTTTCTGCCATGACGTTCTACCAATCGACTGCCTGAAAAATGGACGTCACCGACGGCACCCACCTTTTTCACGCGCTTTTCCTTGCTATCGCACGGCGCAGAGGCAATTTCAATTGACAGAAGCCAGCGTTGTTCATTTCATTGTATCCAACGTAGTAGACGACTCACCATCCAGAAACCTTGCGCAGACAGGGGCGGGAAAGGGAGTCCAGAACAGGGAGTTTCCGTCTTGAAGATCAACCATATCCCTTCGCCCCTGCATCGCCTGCTGATGCAGGCTGCCATCGGTGCGCTGATGGTGGCCGCGCCTTGGGGCGGTCAGGCGGCCTGGGCGCAAAGCCCGCAGGAAACGCTGATCGTCGCCGGTCCCCGCACCCCGGAGTCGCTGGATCAGGAATACCCGCCGACCGAGGCGGTGCACGAACTGCGCCGGAACGTGAACGAACGGCTTCTGGCCTATGAGATGAAGAAGGCCGAGGATGGCATCTCCTATGAGGACTTCTCGAAGATCACCGGCGCCCTGGCCGAGCGATGGGAGGTCGCGCCCGACTTCAAGTCGATCACCTTTCATCTGCGCCCGGGCGTGGTCAGCGGGGCAGGGCATCCGCTGGATGCCGACGATGTCATGTGGTCGTTCGAACGGGGCTGGAACCTGAAGTCGAACTTCCACTGGTACATGACCCAGATCCTGAAGATCGAGGATTTCGACGCGGCCTTCACCAGGGTCGACGACATGACCGTCCGGGTCAGCATCCCCAACGCCTCGCCGCTGCTGGAAAAGCTGTGGATCAACAGCGATCTGGGCATCCTCGATTCAGACACGATGAAGGAACACCTGACGCCCGAGGACCCTTGGGGCCAGCGCTGGCTGGCGACAAACTCGGCCTCGTTCGGGCCCTACAAGGTAACGAAATATTCGCCCGGCCAGGAAATCATCTATGAGGCCAACACCGATTATTACCGCGGCGTCCCGAAGCTGAAGAAGGTGATCTTCCGCGAGATGCCGACCAGCGCCAACCGGCTGGCGGCCCTGCAGGCGGGGGCGGTGGATGTGGCGGAATACCTGTCGCCGCGCGAACTGTCCATGCTGGGACAGATGCCGGGGGTGAAGGTCAACAAGGTGTTCGGAAACTTCATCCATCGGGTCGAGATGCAGAACGAAACGCCGCCCTTCGACAATCCCAAGGTGCGGCTGGCGCTGAACTATCTGGTACCGCGCGACGAGATCGCCAAGGCCGTCTACTTCGACACCGCCCGTCCGACAAAAAGTCCGATTTCCGAGATCTATCCGGCCTTTACGGACGAATACTACAGTTTTTCCAACGACCTCGAAAAGGCCAAGGCGCTGCTGGCCGAGGCAGGCTTGCCGGACGGGTTCAAGACCGAACTGGGGTATCGCACCGGCGACCAGCTTGAGGAGGAACTGGCCATCATCCTGAAGACCGCCTTCGCCAAGGCCGGCGTGGATGTGACGCTTTCCAAGCTGCCGGCCTCGACCCTGGTCGAACGCTATACCAAGGGTCAGATCCCGATGTATTTCTTCCGCGACATGGCGATCGTGCCCGACGCGGCCTATGTGGCAAACCTGTGGCTGAACAGCAATTCGCTGATCGACTATTCGCGCTTTCACAGCGACGAGGTGAACGCCCTGATCAACAGTGCCCTGACCTCGACCGACGAGGACAAGCGGCGGGCCGACATGAAGCGCGTACAGCAGATCACCATGGAAAACGCGCCATGGGTCTTTCTGTTCAACCCGGGCTATCAGCTGGCCACCCGCCAGAACGTCAAGGGCTATTCCTGGTACACGCCGAACGGCAACGCCTGGTTCGATTTCCACAAGGAATGATCCGACGCGAGGCCGGCCGGGTCGTCCCGGCCGGTGCCCATTTCCGATGGAATGACCACGATGGCAATTTCGACGACCTGGCGGCGTCTGCCGCGCGTGCTGCGCATCGTCCTGACGCGGCTTCCCATGGTGCTGCCGCAGATGCTTGGCGTCATCTTCGTGACCTTCATGCTGGTCCGCCTGCTGCCCGGGGATCCGGCCCTGCTGATGCTGGGTAACATGGCGACCCCGGAAAGCATCGCCAACCTGCGCGAGCAGCTGGGGCTGAACGGCAGCCTGTGGCAGCAGTTCCTGCATTACCTGGGCGGGGTCGTGCACGGCGATCTTGGCGTGTCGCTATTCACCTCGAACCCCGTCGCCGTGGACCTGATGGAGCGCGCGCCGGCCACGCTGGAGCTGATCTTCTATGCAATGATCCTGACCATCCTGATCGCGGTCGCCGTGGCGGTGCTTGCGGTGGTGCGCCCCGGCGGCATCGCCGATTACGTCAGCCGCTTCTATGGCATGGCGGCCGGCGCGATCCCGGATTTCTGGGTCGGGCTGCTGCTGATCTTTTTCCTGTTCAGCACCTGGGGCATCGCGGCAGCGCCGTTCGGCCGGATCGACCCGATGGTGACTCCGCCGCCCACGGTCACGGGCTTTTATACCTTCGACGCCCTGATCGCCGGCGATTTCGCCGCGCTGAAATCGGCGGCGGGGCGGTTGCTCTTGCCGGTGCTGACGCTGACCATCGTGAACGCGGGCGCGCTGATGAAGATGACCAAGACCACCTTCGCCGAGATCTGGCGCGCGGATTTCATCCGCCACCAGCGCGCCAGCGGCCTGAGCCAGCGCACCATCGTGCGCAACGCGCTGCGCAACAGCCTGCCGCCGATCATCACGCTGGTGGGCTTTCTGGTCGGCTTCCTGCTGGGCGCAGCGGTGCTGGTCGAGACGATCTTTTCCTGGGGCGGATTGGGTCAGTACGCGGTCCAGGCGGTGACCTATTCCGATTATCCCGCGCTCCAGGGCTTTGTCCTGGTCGCGGCGGTCTTCATCCTGCTGGTCTATCTGGTCGTGGATATCCTCTACGAACTGGCCGACCCGCGGATCCAGGTCTGAGGAGGGCGGATCATGTCGCAAATCATCGTCCAGACCCGGGCCTTCCTGCGCTTTATCCTGGGCCGGCCCGGCGCGGCCTTCGGCTTGGCGCTGCTGCTGTTGCAGGTGATCGCCATCGTCTTCGCGCCGATCCTGGCGACCCATGCCCCGACCGAGGCCGACCCCATCTCGTCGCTGCAACCGCCCTCGGCGGCGCATTGGCTGGGCACGGACGTATCGGGCATGGATATCTATTCGCGCATCATCTACGCCACGCGGGTGAACCTGCTGATCTCGGTCGTGGCGGTGGCGGTGGCATTCGCCATCGGCGTGCCGGTGGGACTGCTGGTCGGCTATTACCGGGGCTGGGCCAGCACGCTGGTCATGCGCGTCTTCGATTTCATCCAGTCCTTTCCGGTCTTCGTGCTGGGCATGGCGCTGGTGTCCGTCATGGGGCAGGAAATCTGGAACGTCGCCATCGTTCTGGCGGTCCTCTTCGTGCCGATCTTTGCCCGCCTGATCCGGGCCGAGGCGCTGTCGCTGCGCGACCGCCCCTTCATCGCCGCCGCGCGCTGTTCGGGGGCGACCGACGGGCAGATCATGTTCCGCCACATCCTGCCCAATGCGCTGACCCCGGCCATCGTGCAGATCTCGATTTCCATCGGCATGGCGATCCTGCTGACCGCCGGCCTGTCCTTCATCGGGGCGGGGGTGCGGATGCCCTTGCCGGAATGGGGGCTGATGGTCTCGGTCGGGTCGCAGCAGATGATCCTTGGGGTCTGGTGGGTGGCGCTGTTCCCGGGACTTGCCATCGTCTTTTCCGTGCTGAGCTTTGCCCTGATGGCCGACGCCCTGCGCGATTATGTTGACCCCCGGCGGGAGAGAGCCTGATGCACCAGCCTGATACGAAGCCCCTGCTTCAGACCCGCGACCTGTCGGTGGCCTTCGGTGACCGGACCGTGCTGCACGGTGTCAGCCTGACACTGCGCCCCGACGAGGTGCTGGGCATCGTGGGCGAGACAGGGGCCGGCAAATCCGTCCTGGCCCGCGCGCTGATCGGCCTTCTGCCCGGCAAGGGACGCATCAGCGGCGGCACGGTCGAGGTCGGCGGCCGCGACCTGCGCCAGATGCCGGCCGAGGAGCTGCGCCGCATGCGCGGGGGGCAGGTCGCCCTGATCGGGACGGATGCCAAGTCTCTGCTGGATCCGGTGCGCCCGGTGGGCGCGCAGGTGGCCGACGTGCTGCGCGCGCACAAGGGCATCGGCGCGGCCGCCGCCCGCGAACAGGCCGTGGCTCTGTTCGCAAAGGTGGGCATCGTCGATCCAGAAAAACGGGCCGAGGCCTATCCGCACCAGTTGTCGGGCGGCATGGCGCAGCGCGTGATCATCGCCATGGCGCTGGTGGCCGAGCCGCGCGTGATCCTGGCCGACGATGCGACGCTGGGCCTGGACGCGACGATCCAGGTTCAGGTGCTGGATCTGCTGGTCGCGCGCTGCCGCGAGGCCGGGATGGGCGCGGTCATCATCACCCATGACCTGGGCATCGTCGCGCGTTATTGCGACCGGGTCGCGATCATGCGCGAGGGCCGCATCGTCGAGGAAGGCGCGACCGCCGCTTTCCTGCATCGCCCCGCGACCCCTTATGGCGCCGAGCTGCTGGCCTCGGCCCGGGCGCGGCCGGCGCCCATGGTCAAGGCCGCGCCGCGCGCCGGGGCCGCGCCGCTGCTTGAGGTCAGGAACCTGGTCAAGCACTTCCCGACCCCTTCGGGCCATGTCGTCAAGGCGGTGGACGACCTGTCCTTTGCCATCCCCAAGGGCGAGACCCTGGCCCTGGTCGGCGAAAGCGGCTCGGGCAAGACCACGGTGGGGCAGTGCCTGGTCCGGCTGCTGGGCGCCGATGGCGGCCAGGTCCTGTTCGAGGGCCGCGACCTGCTGACGCTGCCCGACCGCGCCTTTCGCCCCCTGCGGCGCAACATCCAGATGGTGTTTCAGGAACCCTATGTCGCGCTGAACCCGCGCTGGACCGTGGCCCGGCTGATCGCCGAACCGCTGGCGCTGGACCCCGGGATGGCCAGCCCCGCCGCACGCCGCGCGCGGGTGCTGAAGATGCTGGATCTGGTCCACCTGCCGGCGCGGCTGGCCGGGGTCTTTCCCCACGAGCTGACCGCGGGCGAGCAAAAGCGCGTCGGCATGGCGCGGGCCTTGGCGACGCGGCCCGATTTCGTCGTCTTCGACGAGCCGACCACCGCGCTGGACATCCGCGTGCGGGCCCAGATCATCGACCTGGTGCGCGAGCTTCAGCGCGAGATGCAGCTTGCGACCCTGTTCATCACCCACGACCTGAACTCGGTCCGATCGCTGGCCCATAACGTCGCCGTGATGCGCCACGGCAAGATCGTCGAGATCGGAGAGACCGAGCGCATCTTCGCCAGCCCGCAACACGACTACACCCGCATGCTGCTGGGGGCGGAACTGCCCATCGAACGCTATGCGGCCTGACCGGAAAGGAACCTTCCATGAGTGAAACCCATGTTCTGGTCACGGGCGCGGCCGGGCTGATCGGGCACGCGGTGCGCTGCACGCTCGAGGATCGCGGCACAAGCGTCATCGCCATCGACCGCATGGCCACGACCGTCGAAGGACGCGCCGTGCGCGAATGCGACGTGACCGACATCCACGGCCTGCACGCCATCTCCCGGGCCCATCCGATCGGCGCGATCGTGCATTGCGGGGCGTTCTCGGGCCCTATGGTTTCGCCCGACCATCCGATCCAGATGGTGCAGGTGAATATCGGCGGCGCGGCCAATATCGGCGAACTTGCCCGCATCATCGGCGGCGTGCGCGTGGTCTTTGCCGCGACCGCGACGGCCTATGGCGTGACCCCGCCGGGGCCGGTCCCCGAGGATACGGTCATGGTGCCGGACACGATGTATGGCGCCTCGAAGGCGGCGGCCGAACATGTGATGAACGCCTACAAGCTGCAGTTCGGCGTCGATACGGTGAACCTGCGCATCGGCTGGGTCTATGGCCCGCGGCGCAGCACCGCCTGCCTGATCCGCCAGATGCTGCTGGACGCGATGGCGGGCCGGGTGACGCAGATCCCCTATGGCCGCGATTTCACGCGCCAGTATCTGCATATCGACGACGCCAGCGACGCGCTGATCGCCGCGCTGGACCGCCCGAACCTGCCGCAGCAGGCCTATAACATCACCGGCGGCAGCTGGTTGACCCTGTCCGAGGTCGCCGACGCGGTGATGCAAGTTGTGCCGGGTGCCCGGGTCGAGGTCGCGCCGGGCGACGATCCGGGCGACATGCGGCAAGAGCGTTTCGATATTTCCGCCGCCGCGCGCGACCTGGACTATCGCCCCCGCGTGACGCTGGAGGACGGCATCCGCACCTATCTGGACTGGTTGAAGCGTCAGGAAGCATCCAAGTGACATCCATCATGCCCCCCTTTTCCCTGCAGGGCCGCAAGGCGCTGGTGACCGGCGGCAGCCGCGGCATCGGCGCGGCCATCGCCCGCCTGTTCGCCGAGGCGGGCGCCAGCGTTGCCATCTGCCATTTCGGCGACGACGCGGGAGCGCAGTCCCTTGGCGCCGAATTCGCGTCAGCCGGGCGCAGCCTGGCCACCCGCGAATGCGACGTGGCGGATGAGGCGCAGGTTACCGCCCTGGCCGACTGGACCGCCAAGGTCCTGGGCGCACCCGACATCCTGGTGAACTGCGCCGGCATCGGCGGCAAGGACAAGCCGTTCGGCGATGTCACCGTTGCGGAATGGGACCGGATGCTGGGCGTCAACCTGCGCGGCGTGTTCCTGGTGACGCACGCCTTCTTTCCCGGCATGGTCGAGCGGCGTTACGGCCGCATCGTGAACATCGCATCGCAACTGGCCTACAAGGGCGCGCCTGGGCTGGCAGCCTATGTCGCCGCCAAGGCGGGCGTGGTCGGGCTGACCCGCGCCCTGTCCTATGAAGGCGCGCCGCACAATGTCATGGTGAACGGCATCGCGCCGGGCCCGGTGGAAACGCCCCTGCTGATGGCCCACAGCGAAGCGTGGCTGGCGATGAAAAAGGGCCAGCTGCCCGTCGGACGGTTCGGCCAGCCCGACGAGATTGCGCCGACCGCCTTGCTGCTTGCCTCGGAAACCGGCGGGGCCTTCTATTGCGGGCAGGTGCTGTCGCCGAACGGCGGCGACGTGATGGTTTAGAAGGGGAGGGACAAGGACCATGCAGGATTTCGACCTGGTGATCCGGGGCGGCACGGTGGTGACCGCCGCAGACAGCGCGTGCGCCGATGTGGGCGTCCGGGATGGCAAGATCGTGGCGATCGGGCTGGAGCTTGACCCGGGACGGCGCGAGATCGACGCGACCGGCCTGCGCGTGATGCCGGGCGGCATCGACAGCCATGTGCATCTGGCCCAGCCGGCCTTTGGCGGACCTGCGATGGCGGACGGGTTCGAAAGCGGCACCCGCTCGGCCATCGCGGGGGGCAACACCACCGTCATTCCCTTTGCGCTGCAATCGCGCGGCATGTCGCTGCGCCAGGCCGTCACCGACTATCATGCCGAGGCCGAGGGCCGGGCCTATTGCGATTACGGCTTTCACCTGATCCTGACCGATCCCACACCCGCCGTGCTGGGCCAGGAACTGCCGGCGCTGGTGGCGGGGGGCTATACCTCGCTCAAGGTGTTCATGACCTATGACGACATGGTGCTGAACGACCGCGAGCTTCTGGAGGTGTTCGACGCGGCGGGCGAACAGGGCGCGCTGGTCATGGTCCATTGCGAAGGCTATGACGCCATCCGCTTCATGACCGAAAAGCTGGAAAAGGCGGGCAAGCTTGCGCCCTATTACCATGCCGTTTCCCGCCCCCAGTCGGTCGAACGCGAGGCCGCCCACCGCGCCATCAGCCATGCCGAACTGACCGGCGTGCCCATCATGATCGTCCATGTCTCGGGGCGCGAGGCGATGGAGCAGATCCGCTGGGCCCAGAACCGCGGGCTGAAGATCATGGGCGAGACCTGCACGCAATATGTCTCGCTGACGGCCGATGACCTCAAGGGCCTGAACATGGACGACACGGGCAGCAAATACGTCTGCTCGCCCCCGCCGCGCGACCGCGAAAGCTGGGACGCGATCTGGAACGGCATCCAGACCGGGGTGTTCCAGACCTTTTCCTCGGACCATTGCCCGTTCTATTTCGAGGGCGAGATGGGCAAGAAGAACCCCAAGGCCCGCACCGGCTTTCGCTGGGTGCCGAACGGCATCCCGGGGGTCGCGGTGCGCATGCCGATCCTGTGGTCCGAGGGCGTGGTCAAGGGTCGCATCACGGAAAACCAGTTCGTCGCCCTGACCTCGACCAACCACGCGCGGATCTATGGGCTGACGACCAAGGGCAGCATCGCGCCGGGCTATGATGCCGACATCGTGCTGTGGGACCCGGATCGCCGCGTGACGATCAGCCAGTCGCTGATGCACCACGGCTCGGACTATACGCCGTGGGAAGGGTATGAGGTCACGGGCTGGCCCCAGGCGACGATCCTGCGCGGCGAGGTGGTGATGCAGGACGGCGAGATTCTGGGCAGCAAGCAGGGCGGCCGGTTCCTGCCGCGCGCCCTGTCGCCCATGGCGGCGCGCGGCGCGAGCGCACCCTTGGGCTAGGCGCCAAAGCGCCGCCAGGACCGTTCCAGCGTCTCGGCCGTCATGCCGCGGCCGATCAGCACGATCACGCCTTCCTCTGGCGCGGGGCCGGCCAGGGCCGCATCGTCGTCGGGCAGGATCTCGGGCGGCTGGACCACGCGGCGGACCGATTGCAGCAGCAGCCGGCCCGCCGGCGTGCGCACCACGCCCTTGATGCGCACGATGTCGTCGCCCCGGGCGTGCAGCAGCGCCGACAGCCAGGTCGACAGCGCCACCCAGCCGCCATCCTGCCCGACCGCCAGCCGATAAGGGGCGATGGGTTCGCTGGGGCCAAGCGGCGGCAGGTCCAGCGGGCGCAGGTCATCCGGCACAGAGGGCAGGGGGACCGCGACGCCCTGCTCGGCCGCCGACAGCGCGGCATGGGGGTTCATCCGGCGCAGGGTCAGCGCCAGCCGCCCCAGGTCCGCAGCCTCGGCGGGCTTGGTCAGGATCAGCGCGTCCGCCGCCTCGATCTGCGCGCGGGCCAAGGCTTCGGATGCCAGTTGCCGGGCACCGTGCAGGCCGTCGACCAGGACCAGCGTTTCCTGCAAGGCGATGCGCCGCGACAGGATGGGATCGGCGGCGATGGCGGCGGCGATGCGCCCGGGATCGGCCAGCCCGCTGGTTTCCAGCAGCACCCCGCCGATCCGCCCTGCATCGCGGCCGCTGGCATCGTTGCACAACTCGCGCAGCGCGGCGACCAGCGCGGCCTGTCCGGTGCAGCAGGCGCAGCCGCCGGCCAGCACCCCAAGGCGCAGGGCTCCGGCCAGCAGCAGATTGTCGACCGGGGTTTCCGCGGCCTCGTTGACCAGGATGGCATGGTTCCGGAACCGGCCCTGGTGCAGCTGATGGCGCAGCCAGGTGCTTTTCCCGGCTCCCAGGAAACCGCCCAGGATGGTCAGCGGCAAGCGGCCGTCCGAACGCGCGCCCTCAGCCATCGGCCAGGGCGTGGTCGGACAGAGGGTCGATGGGGCGGCCGGCCATCCGCTCGGCCGCGGCCCAGAGGGCTGCCAGATCGGGCACCAGCTCCCGCTGGCCGCCCGGAGCGAACAGCTGCAACCCCGGCGTCACGCCGTCGTCCCAGGCCTTCAGCCCATAAGGCGCCAGCAGTCGGTTCACCGCCCCCAGACGGGCAAAGCGCAGGCGCAGCCGGTCGCCCGGCGTCTGCGCGCCCGCATCCGTCCAATGGCCCGGCGCGGCCGGAAAGCCGCAGGCGCTGCACATGGCTTCAGATCACCTCGGGCCGCTTGTCCGAGGCGAAGGGATAGCGCTTGCGGAAATCGTCGGCGATCTCCTCGAAGGTGGCCCATTCGATGCCGTCGTGGCCGTTGATGTATTCGATCAGCCGTTCCAGCATCAGCAGCACCTGCGGACGGCCGGATACATCCGGGTGGATGGTGAAGGCAAAGACGGCATAGTCCATCTCACGGTAAACCCAGTCGAACTGGTCGCGCCACAGTTCCTCGATGTCGCGGGGATTGACGAAGCCGTGGCTGTTCGGCGCCTTCTTCATGAACATCATCGGCGGCAGGTCGTCGACATACCAGTTGGCGGCGATATCGACCAGGTCGATTTCCTTGCCGTGCTTCAGCGGGTGCATCCAGTCCTTGGCCTGCTTGGTATAGTCGATGACGTTCCATTCGTCGCCGACGCGGGCATAGAACGGCTGAAAGTCGCGGTAGCCCTGCGAGTGGTCATAGCTGAAGCCGTATTTCTGCAACAGCGCGGCGGTCGAGTTCGACATTTCCCACCACGGCGCGACATAGCCGCGCGGCGCGCGCCCGGTCAGTCCCTCGATCAGCTCGATGGACTTGACCAGCACGTCCTCTTCCTGCTGGGGGGTCATGGCGATGGGGTTCTCATGCAGATAGCCGTGGGCGCCGATCTCATGCCCGGCATCGACGATCATCCGCATCTCGTCCGGGAAGGTTTCCAGCGAATGGCCGGGGATGAAGAAGCTGGTGCGCAGGTCGTATTTCTTGAACAGCCGCAGCAGGCGCGGGATGCCGACCTCGGTCGCGAAGATGCCGCGCTGGATGTCCGAGGGGCTGTCGCCGCCGCCATAGGACCCGATCCAGCCGGCGACCGAATCGATGTCGGTGCCGAATGCGCAATAGATTTTCTTGGCCATCATAGCCTCCCTGTTGAGGTGTTGTCGGGATCGTCGGTGCCGCGGGCGTCCGCCGCGGAGCGCCAGGACAGGTCGGTGAAGCGGTCGAAACGCTCGGGCGCCCCGGTCATCAGCGCCAGCATCAGCACCAGCCGCGCCTTCAGCGCGTCAAGATCGCCGCTGCCGCGCAGGCCCCGCTTCAGCAGGTCGATTTCGCCCCCGACCTGGCCATAGGTCCGCGACAGCACGCGCCCGCCCCGGGTGCGGCTGGAAAAGACCACCGGGATGCGGCGGGCGGCGTCGGTCAGCGGCTCCAGCCAGGACGACAGCACATGGCCGCCGCCCGCCAGGTCCAGCACAAGGCCCGCCGCGCCGGCGGCCAGTGCCGCCTCGACCAGCAGCGGCGGGTCGGAAAGGCCGGGCTTGAGGATCGGGACGAAGGGCAGGGCGGCCTTCAGCGCCGGGTCAAAGGTTGGGCTGCGCGGCGGGCGGGCGTAAAGCGCGGGCCGCCCCTCGGCCATCCAGCCCAGGGGGGCGGGGGACCAGAACGCCCCGGTCGAGGAGGTGTCGCGCTTTTGCACCCAGGCGGCCGGGTGGATCACGTCATCAAAGGCGACCATCACCCCGAGGTCGCGGCATTGCGGATCGGCGGCGCAGGCGACGGCGGCGAACAGGTTCGCCGCCCCGTCGGCCCCCGGCACCGAAGGGTTGCGCATCGCCCCCGTCACCACCACCGGGACGCTGCCCCGGTGCAGCAGGTGCAGCAGAAAGGCGGTTTCCTCGATGGTGTCGGTGCCCTGGGTGACGACGATGCCGGCGGCGCCCTGATCCTCATGCGCGCGGATCGCGGCGGCCAGTTCGATCACCAGCGGCAGGCCGATCTCGGTCGAGGGGACGTTCGACAGGTTTCGCGCCTGAACATCGGCCAGGGCGGCCAGCTGGGGGACGGCCGCCACCAGGTCGGCGCCGGTCAGGCCGGGCGCGACGCCGGACCCCGCGCTGTCGGGCGTGCAGGCGATGGTGCCGCCCAGGGCGATGATCTGGACTTGGGGCTTCATCCTAGTCCTCGTGCGGCGTGCCGGCCGAATTGTTCGTGCCGGGCAGGTAATGGTTCAGCGCCGGGTCCCAGGCGGCATGGACCGTCTCGCCCACCGCGCGGGGGCGGGCGAAGAATTCCTCGTCGTCCATGTAGATGATGAATTCCTCGCGCAGGCCGGTGTCCAGCGCGACCTTGACGAAGGTGCCCTGGTATTCGATGTTCACCACCTGCCCGGAAATGCCGTTGCGCGGGGCGGGCGCGTCGGCGGCGCGGATGCGGTCGCGGCGCACCGAAAAGCGCAGCTCCTGCCCGGTCTGCAGCCCCGCCGCGCCGGCGACGTCATAGGTCAGGCCGGTCGGCCCGGTCACGACCGCGCTGCCGTCCTCGGCGCGGGCGACGGTGCCGCCCAGCACGTTCTGGCCGCCCATGAAGCGGGCGACATAGGGGCTGTGCGGAAAATTGTAGATCTCGCGCGGGCTGGCGGCCTGTTCGATCAGGCCGTGGTCCATCACCACCACCTGGTCGGCCAGGGCGATCGCCTCGGGCTGGGTATGGGTGACGTGGATGAAGGTGATGCCCAGGTCGTTCTGCAACCGCTTCAGTTCGACCCGCATCTTCAGTCGCAGGAATTCGTCCAGCGCGGAAAGCGGCTCGTCCAGCAGCAGGACCTTGGGCTTGTTGATCAGCGCGCGGGCCAGGGCCACGCGCTGCTGCTGGCCGCCCGACAGCTCGGATGGCACGCGGTCGGCCAGATGCAAAAGCTGCACCCGATCCAGCATCTCGCGCGCGGCGCGGCGGCGTTCGTCCGCGCGGACGCCCTTGACGCGCAGGCTGAAGGCCACGTTATCGGTCAGCGACAGATGCGGGAACAGCGCATAGTTCTGAAACATCAGCGCCGTCCCCCGGCTGCCGGTGCGGGCCGTGGTCACGTCGGTGCCGCCGATCGAGATGGTGCCGGAGCTTGGGGTTTCGTGCCCGGCGATCATCCGCAGCAGCGTCGTCTTGCCGCAGCCCGAGGGGCCGATCATGCAGCAATAGGCCCCGCCGTCGATGGTCAGATCGACATTGTTGACGGCTTTCACCGGGCCGTAAAGCTTGGTGACGTTGCGGATGTCGATGCGGCTTTGTTCTGTCATTCGGTTTTTCCCCGCTTGGCGCGCGACCGCTGCCTCTGGATGACGGCGATGGCACCGAAGGCCAGAGCGATCACCAGGAAGCTGACGGCCGAGGTCACCGTGCCGATGGCGTAAAGCGCCGGCGTGGTGACATTCGTGGTCATGTTCGAGATTTCGATGGGCAGCGTGTTCTTGCCCCCCACGGTCAGCAGCGACCGCGGCATTTCGTCATAGGACAGCGTAAAGCCGAACAGGGCGACGGCGATCAGCCCGGGGAACAGGATCGGCACCGTGACCAGGCCCAGCACCTGCCAGGGCCGGGCGCCCGCGTCGCGGGCCGCTTCCTCCCACGATCCGTCGAAGCGGTTCAGCACGGCGAACATGATCAGCAGGCCAAAAGGCAGCGTCCAACTGAGATGCGCGCCCAGGCCTGACAGCCACCAGCTCAGCCGCAGGCCAAGCAGCTGGAACAGCTGGCTGATGCCCAGGCCCAGCAGGATGCCCGGCACGATCAGGCTGATGATCGACAGGTAGAACAGCGGCCCCGCCCCCCAGAAGCGGCGGCGAAAGCCCAGCGCCGCGAACAGGCAGACCGTCGCGGTGATGACCATCGCCATCAGTCCCAGCACAAGCGACCGGCGGAATGCGCCGCCAAGGTCGCCATAGCGGCTGGAGGACCACAGGTCATGGAACCAGTGCGTCGAGACGCCGCGCATCGGGAATGTCAGCCCGCCCGTCGGTCCCTGGAAGCTGAGGATGAAGATCATCAGCATCGGACCGTACAGGAACAGGACGAACAGCGCGAAGAAGGCCGCGAGGATATAGAAATCGACGCCGCGGCGGGTGGATGACTGTGCCATGATCGCCCCCTACTTCGCCAGTTCGGCGCGGATGTCGACCACCCGCAGGATGGCCGAGACCATCAGCACCACCACCACGATCAGCAGCACCGCCAGGGCCGAGGCCTGCGGATAGAACAGCTGGTCGATCTGGTTCTTCATCGCCGAGACGACCGAGGCGCTTTGCCCACCGCTCATCACCCGGACGACGAAGAAATCGCCCATCACCAGCGTCACGACAAAAATCGACCCCAGCGCGATCCCGGTCTTGGACAGCGGGATGATGACGGATGTCAGGATCTGCCAGGAACTGGCGCCGGCGTCGCGCGCCGCCTCGATCAGGTTCGGGTTGATCTTGGCCATGCTGTTGAAGATCGGGACGATCATGAACAGCGTGAACAGGTGGACATAGGTCAGCACCACTGCGAAATCCGAATACAGCAGGATATCCAGCGGCTGCCGGATCAGCCCGGCCTGCATCAGCATCTGGTTGAACAGCCCCTCGCGCCCCAGGAAGGGGATCCAGCTGACCATGCGGATCACGTTCGAGGTCCAGAACGGAATCGTGCACAGCAGGAAAAGCCCGATCTGCCATTTCAGGTTGCGGACGTGAAAGACCAGGAAATACGAACAGGTGAACCCGATCAGCACCGTCGCCACCAGCACCATCGCTGCGTATTTCAGCGTGTTCAGGAACAGGGTCAGCGTGACGCCGGCGGTCAGCACGTCGTGGTAGTTCTGCCAGGTGAAGGCGGGATAGACCGAGATCCCGTCGGATTCCCAGAAGCTCAGCATGACCACGGTGCCGATGGGGATGCCCACCATCGCCAGCATGATGAAGGCCAGCGGAGCGACCTGCAGATAGGGGGCCAGGCGCGATCCGCTGCCGGACGATTTGGCGGACATGGCGGTTCTCCGAACAGAGGCGTTCTTCAGGAAGGGCGGCGCGTGTGGTGCCACGCCGCCCGCCCGGCGCTCAGGCCGAGACGAACTCGTTCCAGCGCTGGACCATGTAGCGCTCTTCGTCCATCACCGTGTTCCAGCAGGCGACATGGCCCATGCGGTCCTGGAACGACCCGCCGTCGCGCACGGCGCCGGCCTTGTCCATCACCGCGCCGTAAGGGTCCAGGATGTCCTCGGTCGCGGGCTTGCCTTCGTACCAGTAGCCGACCTCGTTCGGGGTCAGGTTCGCCAAGGCGGTTTCGGGAACCGAGGAATAATAGCCCTGCCGCGCGATGAAGGCGCCCTGCCAGCCGGACAGATACCAGTTCAGGTATTCGTAGGCCGCTTCCAGCTTCACGCCTTCCAGGTGCCCCATCAGGCCCATGCCAAGGCCCCAGCCGCGATAGCCTTCCTTGAGGCCCTGATAGACGCATTGCAGCCCGCGCGACTTGACCGCCGTCACGGCGGGCGACCACATCGACTGGATCACCACCTCGCCCGCGGCCATCAGGTTCACGGATTCGTCGAATGTGCTCCAGAAGGCGCGGAACTGGCCGGCCTTCTTCAGCTCGATCAGGCGGTTGATGGTGTGGTCGATCTCCTCTCGGGTCATGTTGCCCTTGTCGGCATAGGTGATCTCGCCCATCGCCTCGAGCGCCATGGCGGCGTCCATGATGCCGATCTGGGGGATGTTCACCAGGGCGGTCTTGCCCTTGAACTCGGGGTTGAAAAGCTCGGCCCAGCTTTCCACCGGCCGCCCGATCAGGTCCGAGCGGATGCCCAGCGTGTCGGCGTTGTAGATGGTGGGCATGGTGGTGGCGTAATCGGTCGCCTCGGTCGCGAAACTGGTGTCGCCGGGGCCGCCGGTGTACATCACCTCGAACGGCATGGTGCCCTGGCGCGACAGGTCCGAGCCGTCGAAGTTCTTGCCGTCCCGCATCAGCGGCGTCATCTTGGACCACAGCTTGATCTTGGCGATCTCGACCGGCTGCAGCTTGCCCGAACGCCAGACCTTCTGCATCGCCCAGAATTCCAGGTCGGCGATGTCGATGGTTTCGGGCTGGGTGACCACCTTGGCCATCAGCGCGGTGCTGTCGGCGGTCTGCGGCACGATCTTGAAGCCCAGGTCGGCGCTGGCCTTTTCCGCGATGTCGGCGATCACCGAATAAGAGGGGCCCACCTGGTTCAGGGTCACGTCCTTGATGGTCTGGGCCCAGATCATCGGTGCGCCGATGGCACCCGATCCCAGCGCCGCCCCGGTGGCCGCGGCCGTGGTCTTCAGAAAGCGGCGACGCGTCAGCCCCGCGCGATCCTGTCTGTCAGATTGCGTCATCTCATATCTCCCCGTTGGATCCCCGTGACCATCGCACGGACAGCGCCGGCCCGGGCCAGTTCGGCGGCCTTCTGGAGTCGGCATCGACAAGCATACGGTAGCAAACTGTATTTAGGATGCAATGCACATTTCCATTTGCGCGACCAGAATGGCGGGCGCAAGATCGCGGACGGGGGCAGGTGCGGAACCCTGGGCCGTTTGCCTGAAAATCCGCCCGGTTCTTGTGCAGGAAGTGGATCGCGATGACCTTGGGCAAGGCGCAGGACCAGGCGGGGGGCGCAGGGGGGGCGTTCTTCTATGCCTCGGTGCGCGATCTGCTTGCAGGCAAGATCCGGACCGGCGAACTGCCCGCCGGCACCGTCCTGAAGGAGGCGCGGATTTCCAGCCAGCTGGGGATGAGCCGGGCGCCCGTGCGCCGGGCGCTGGCCATGCTGGCCCAGCAGGGGCTGGTCACGCGGGCATCGGGCCAGGGCTATGTCGTGGGCCGGTCGGGTACCCCGCTGCGCCTGTCCTCGCGTCACCTGCACCAGATCCTGACGGCCGAGGCGGACGACATCGAGCGCACGGCTTCGTGGGAGCGGATCTTTTCGCAGGTTGCCGAAACCGTCACCGCCTGCATGCCCTTCGGCACCTTCCGCATCCAGGAAACCGAACTGGGCGATTTCCACAATGTCAGCCGCACCGTCGCGCGCGAGGTCCTGTGGCGCCTGATGGACCGGCGGCTGATCGAAAAGAACCGCAAGTCGCACTGGATCGTCGGGCAGATGACGGCGCGGGACCTGCGCGACACCCTGCAGATGCGCCGCCTGCTTGAGCCCGAGGCCCTGGCCCAGGTCGCCCCCGGCCTGCCCGCCGAACGGTCTGCGGCGCTGCTTTCCCAGGTCGAGGCCGCGATCCAGGCGTTTCCGGCCTGCGGCGCCGCCGCGTTGGACAGGCTGGAGCAGGCGATGTTCGTCGAGATGTACGAGGGCGTGCGCAATTCGCGCTTGCTCGGCTCGATCCGCCGGAACCAGTTGTCGCTTCTGGTCCCGCGCCTGTTCCGGCGCCATTTCCCGATCATCGACGACCTGCCTGCGCTGCACGAATATGCGGGGATCCTGCGCCATCTGGGGCGGGACCAGATCGGCCAGGCGCAGGGCTTGCTGCACGCCCATCTGCTGCGGGTCGAAGCGCTGACCCTGGCCCGGCTGCGCGTCCTGTCGCTGCTGGAGCCGCCGGACCTTGCCCCCTACATGGCGCCCGTCTATCGGGGCCGCGATGGCTGAGGCGCTCAGGGTCATCGGCACTTCGGCCACGCTGACCGGCGCGCTGCGCCGGCAGGCGCATGCCGACCTGGACTTTCCGATCGAATTCGAGGTGCTGGACGGGCTCGCTTGCCAAAGCCGGGGCGTGCTGTCGCCGGAAAGCTATGACGTCTATGACCAGTGGTTCCATTCCCTGGACCTGCTGTGGACGGCGGGGTCGATCCAGGCCATCGACACCGGCCGCATCGGACGCTGGCCGCAGGTCCGCTCCTCGGGCGTGTTCGGGGGGGCGGGGCAGGGCTTCGGCACGCGTCCCGGGGATGTCCTGTTCGTCCAGCCCGACCGCACCCTGTCGGCCGTGCCCGCCTCGGCGGTGCCGCCGATCTCGATGCTGCCGACGTCCTACAACGTGGACAGCTTTGCCTATATGCCCGAACTGGCCGCCCACCGCCGCCCGGATGAACCGGAAAGCTGGGCCTGGCTTCTGGACGAACGCTGGCACGGCCGCTGCGCGCTCAGCCTGGACCCGGCGGCCAGCGCGGTCGAACTGGCCATGGCGGTCGAGGCGGCCGGCCTGATGCGGGTCGGCGATCCGGGCGACCTGACCGTCGAGGAGATCGACGAGATGTTCGGCCATCTGATGGCGCGCAAGCGCAGCGGGCATTTCAGCCGCTTCTGGACCTCGGCCGAGGATTCGATCCGGCTTTTGTCCACCTCGGGCTGCGTCGTCTCGTCGCTGTGGTCCCCGGCCTATTACGGCATGAGAAAGCTTGGCTTCGATCTGACCTATGCCGCCCCGGCCGAGGGCTATCGCGGGTGGCATTCCGGCATGTGCCTGTCGGCCGCGGCGCAGGGTGCGCGGCTTGAGATGGCCTATCGCTATCTGAATTGGTGGCTGGACGGCGTGCCTGGCGCGATCATGGCCCGCCAGGGCTATTACATGTCGGTGCCCGAGCCCCTGCGCGACACGCTGACCGGCGAGGAATGGGATTACTGGTATGGCGGGCTGCCCGCCGCCGCCGACCTGCCCGACATGGAGGGGCGGGTCGTCGTCCGCAAGGGCGAGTGCCGCGAAGGGGGCGGCTATCACCAGCGCCTGGCCAAGGTCCGGGTCTGGAGCACGATCATGCCCGAACACAATTACCTAGTCCGGCGCTGGCACGAATTCCAGCAGGCCTGACGCCGCCCCTTAGCCCAGGTTGAAGTTCTGCTCGACCACGGCCTCCATGGACACATGGCTTGACGTGTTGCTGATGTGGGGCAGGATCGAGATCTTCTCGGCAAGGATCTGGCGGAAATGGGCCATGTCACGCGAACGCACCTTCAGCAGGTAATCGCAGCCACCGGCGATCATGTAGCATTCCTCGACCTCGGGGATGGCGCGGACGGCGGTGTTGAACTGCTGCAGCGCGTGTTCGCGCGTGTCGTTCATGCTGACCTCGAGATAGGTGACATTGGTCAGTCCCAGCTTCAGCGGGGACAGGATCGCGCGATAGCCGGTGATCAGGCCGATCTCCTCCATGTGCCGGATGCGCAGCGCGACGGGCGTCTTGGACAGCCCCACCTTGCGCGCCAGTTCCGCGACCGGGATGCGGGCGTTCTGGGTCAATTCCTCAAGAATTTTCCAATCCACCGGGTCCAGCCTGTCCTGCATCCTGTCATCGCCCTGAAAAATGTTCCGTTCGCCTAGCAAATAGCACATCTTCGGGCACATGGACCATGGGACATGTGGTATCACTGCCGCAACGAACCAGGAGATCCGCATGTCGTCATCCGTCAGCCCCACCGTGTTTTCGACCGAAGCCAAGTTCGCGGATGAAGCGGCGCTTCTGGACCGGCTGGTCGCCCAGGCCGCGCTGAGCCCCGCCGCGCGCGCCCAGATCACCGCCCGCGCCGCCGATCTGGTGCGCCGCATCCGGGCCGAGGCCAAGCCCAGCCTGATGGAGCATTTCCTGTCGGAATACGGGCTGTCCACGCGCGAGGGCGTGGCGCTGATGTGCCTGGCCGAGGCGATGCTGCGCGTTCCCGACCGCCAGACCATCGACGCGCTGATCGAGGACAAGATCGCCCCCTCGGACTGGGGCAGGCACCTGGGCGAGGCGACCTCGTCGCTGGTCAACGCCTCGACCTGGGCCCTGATGCTGACCGGCAAGGTGCTGGACGACGACCAGGCCGGCACGCTGCGCCGGATGGTCCGCCGCCTGGGCGAGCCGGTGATCCGTTCCGCCGTCGGCCGCGCGATGAAGGAAATGGGCCGCCAGTTCGTGCTGGGCCAGACCATCGAGGCCGCGCTGGACCGCGCCCGCACCCGCGAAAAGCAGGGCTTCACCTATAGCTACGACATGCTGGGCGAGGCGGCGATGACCGGCGCCGACGCCGCACGCTATGACCGCGCCTATGCCGACGCCATCGCGGCCATCGCCAAGGCCTGCGACAAGGGCTCGGTCCAGATGAACCCCGGCATCTCGATCAAGCTTTCGGCGCTGCATCCGCGCTATGAAGTGGCGCAGGAAGCGCGCGTCATGGCCGAACTGGTGCCGGTGGTGCTGCGGCTGGCGCAACAGGCCAAGGCGGCCGGCATGGGCATGAACATCGACGCCGAGGAACAGGACCGGCTGGTGCTGTCCCTGAAGGTGATCGAGGCGGTGCTGTCGGACCCCTCGCTGGCCGGATGGGACGGGTTCGGCGTGGTGGTGCAGGCCTATGGCAAGCGCGCCGGCCAGACCATCGACTGGCTTTACGATACCGCCGTGCGTCTGGACCGCAAGATCATGGTGCGGCTGGTCAAGGGCGCCTATTGGGACACCGAGATCAAGCGCGCCCAGGTCGAGGGTTTCCCCGGCTTTCCGCTGTTCACCAGCAAGGTCGCGACCGATGTCAGCTATATCGCCAATGCCCGCAAGCTGATCGGCTACGGCGACCGGATCTATCCGCAATTCGCCACCCACAACGCCCAGACCGTCGCCGCCATTCTGGAAATGGCCCAGGGCGTCGAGTTCGAATTCCAGCGCCTGCACGGCATGGGCGAGCGGCTGCATGACATCGTCCTGCGCGAGACGAAAGGCCGCTGCCGGATCTACGCGCCCGTCGGTGCGCATCGCGACCTGCTGGCCTATCTGGTCCGCCGCCTGTTGGAAAACGGCGCGAACAGCAGCTTCGTCAACCGGATCGTTGACGAAGCCATCCCGCCCGAGGAGGTCGCCCGCGACCCCTTCGACGCGCTGGCGACGGCGCGCCCGCCGCGTTCGCTGCTGACCCCGCAGGCCCTGTTCGGCGATGACCGCCCGAACTCGACGGGTTTCGACCTGAGCGACGAGCAGGTGCTGGCCGCGATCGAGGCCAGGCGCGACCTGCCCATTCCCGATGCGCTGCCGCAGACCGTCTCGGAGCCGACCGGCACGCGGCAGGATGTGGTGAACCCGGCCACCGGCGAAAAGATCGCCGAGGTGCTGATGGTCGATGCCGAAACCGCGGGGCGTGCCATTGACGACGCCCGCATCTGGGACGCCCCGGCGGCGGAACGCGCCGCCGTGCTGCGCCGCGCCGCCGACCTTTACGAGGAAAACCACGCCCGCATTTTTGGCATCCTGGGCCGAGAGGCCGGCAAGACCCTGGGCGACGCCGTGGCCGAACTGCGCGAGGCGGTCGATTTCCTGCGCTATTACGCGAGCGAGGGCGAGGCGAGCCCGCAGCCCCCGCGCGGCATCGTCGGCGCGATCAGCCCGTGGAACTTTCCGCTGGCGATCTTTACCGGCCAGATCGCGGCGGCGCTGATGGCGGGGAATGCCGTCATCGCCAAGCCGGCCGAGCCGACGCCGGTGATCGCGATGCTGGGGGTGCAATTGCTGCACCAGGCCGGCGTGCCAAAAACCGCGCTGCAACTGCTGCCGGGACGCGGCAGCGTGGTGGGCACGGCCATGACCTCGGACCCGCGTGTGGCGGGGGTGGTCTTTACCGGCTCGACCGAGACGGCGCAGACCATCGCCCGGACCATGGCCGCGAACCTGGAACCCGGCACGCCGCTAATCGCCGAAACCGGCGGGCTGAACGCGATGGTGGTCGATTCGACCGCCCTGCCGGAACAGGCGGTGCGCGATGTGGTGGCCTCGAGCTTCCGGTCGGCGGGGCAGCGCTGTTCGGCCCTGCGCTGCCTGTACGTCCAGGAAGACATCGCCCCGCATCTGATCGAGATGATCAAGGGCGCGATGGACGAACTGACCGTGGGCGACCCCTGGGCGCTGTCGACCGACGTGGGCCCGGTGATCGACCCCAAGGCGCAAAAGGACATCGCCGGCTATATCGAGGCCAACGGCAACCGCGTGCTGCACAAGCTGGACGTGCCGGACCAGGGCTACTTCATCCCGCCGACGCTGCTGAAGGTCGGCGGCATCGCCGACCTCGAGCGCGAGATCTTCGGCCCGGTCCTGCATGTCGCGACCTTCCGGGGCGACGATCTGGATCAGGTCGTGGCCGACATCAACGCGCGCGGCTTCGGGCTGACCTTTGGCCTGCACACCCGCATCGACAGCCGCGTGCAAGAGGTCTCGGACGCGATCCATGTCGGCAACATCTACGTCAACCGCAACCAGATCGGCGCCGTCGTGGGCAGCCAGCCCTTTGGCGGCGAGGGGCTGTCGGGTACCGGGCCCAAGGCCGGCGGGCCGCGCTATGTGCCGCGCTTCTTCGCGCCCGGCGCGCCGGCGGCCATCGGCATGGCGTGGAAGGCGCCGGCCGATGAGGCCCGGCTGCGCAGTGCCCTGTCGGCCGCCGCAGTCCCGAAAAGGATCGAAGAGCGGCTGATGCCCGGCCCCACCGGAGAGCTGAACCGGCTGTCCGCCCACGCTCGGGGCCCGGTCCTGTGTCTGGGTCCGGGCCGGGCGGCCGCCGCCGCGCAGGGGACCGCGGTCGAGCGGCTGGGCGGCATCGCCGTTGCTGCCGATGGCGATGTCGCGCCCGCGCTGCTGACCCAGATGCCGCAGCTTTCCGCGGTGCTGTGGTGGGGCGACGAGGCGCGCGGCCGCGCCTATGCCGCGGCGCTTGCGGACCGCGATGGCGAAATCGTGCAGCTGATCACCGCCATGCCCGACCTGGCCCATGTCGCCCACGAACGCCACCTGTGCGTGGACACCACCGCAGCCGGGGGCAATGCCGCGCTGCTGGCGGGCTGAACCGGGCAAGGGGGCCCCGCGCGGGTTCCCGCCCGAACGGGCGGGTGACGCCATGGCAAAGGGGACCCCGCGGGGTCCCCTTTCTTGCGCGCCGACGCGCGGCTCAGGCGGCGGTTGCGGCTTGGGGGCGCATGGGCGGGTTGATCCGCTCGACCTCGGCGGCAAAGCGGCGCAATTCCTCGTGCCGGCGCTCCTCGCTCCAGCCCATGGCGGCCGCCATGACATGGGACAACCCCTCGGCCCGGGCATGGCCCAGATCGGGGCCCAGCCCATCGGGCAGGCGGCGGCGGACCAGGTCGGCCAGGGTCACGACATGTTCGGCCTGCAGCAATGCCTCGATCCCGGCGCGGGTCGCGGGCGGTTCGGGCTTCAGGATGGTGCCTTGGGGCGCCGCGCCGCGCTTGCCCAGCCGCCGTTCGACGGCCCGGGCCGCCAGCCGCGCCGCGTGGCGATGCAGCATGATGGTCGAGCCGGTGATCGCCAGCAGCCGGGGCCGCGCCGCATCCTCGACCACGCGAACCGGCAGGACGGTCGTCCGGCCATCCTGGGTCGAGGTCGGACGCACGCCGCACCAGGCATGGATCACGTGGCTGCGGTCCAGTCCCAGCCGGGGGAACAGCAGGTTCGCCTCGGCCAGGATATAGTCGATCTCGGCCTCGTCGACCGTCACGGTGTCGGGGTCGGCTGTGACGACGGTTTCGGTCGGACCGATGAAATGCAGGTCCCGCCAGGGAAAGACATAGAAGGGCTCGCCCTTGCTGGAGAACGCCTCCAGCCCCAGGCCGCGGAAGCGGTCGGGCAGGCGGATCATGACGTTGACGCCCTTGACGCCCAGGACGCGCGGGCCGGTTCCGCCGCCCGGCACCCGGTCGATCCAGGGACCTGCGGCGTTCACCACCAGATCGGCCGTGACCCGGGCCGTGCCCGCCGCACCGGGCGCGCGTTCGGCCAGCGAAACCTGCCAGCGCCGGTCCAGCCGGTCGATCCCGGTGACCGCGGTGTAGGTGCGGATCGTCGCGCCGCGCCGTTCGGCATCCAGCGCGGTGTCGACGCAGATGCGTTCGGGCCAGGCATACATGTATTCCTGAAACAGCCCCACGCCCGTCAGCGGCCCGCCCAGTTCGGCGGCAAGCGCGCTTGCGCCCCCCACGTCGGCCGTCCGGCGATAGGCCAGCGGGACCCGCCAGCCGCCAAGCGCCTCGACCAGCTTGAAGCCCAGATCGACCAGCCAGGCCGGATAGCGGTCGCCGCGCCGGAAGGGATAATGGAAATCGTGCCGCGTCAGGTGCCCGGGCATCGACTGCACAAGCTCGGCCCGGCAGCGCATCACCTGGCGGGTATAGCGCAGGCGCTGCAGCATGTCGCGGGGCCGCAGCGCCATCTGCCACAGCGGATAGCGCGCCGCCAGGTAGCCAAGGCCCGAATACAGCATCCGGCTGGACCGCGCCGAGGTGCCCGAGGCGATGTCGCCCCGGTCCACCAGCAGGGTGCGATAGCCGCGCCCCGCCAGTTCGCGGGCCGTCGCGCAACCGACGGCGCCCGCGCCGACGATCACCACGTCGAAATGGACGGCATCGAGGTCGTCCAGCGTCGGTCGGGTCATGGCGCCCCCTCTATGCCCCGGCCGAAACCGAGATCGCGCGCTGCATCGACAGTCGCCCGACCGGCTTGCCGCTGGGGTCCTCGACGCCCAGGCTTTGCACGCCCCGGGCCATCATGTCGCGCAGCGCCTGCGTCAGGGTGATGTCGGACCGCACCACGGGTTCGGGCAGGGGCTCGCCGTTCAGGGGCTCCATCACCGAGGCCACCTGCACCACCTTGCCGCGGTCGACATGCTGGACGAAGTTCGCCACATAGTCGTCGGCCGGGTTCAGAACGATGTCCTGTCCGGTGCCCTGCTGAATGACCGAACCGTCGCGCAAAAGCGCGATGCGGTCGCCGATGCGCAAGGCCTCGTCAAGGTCGTGGGTGATGAAGACGATGGTTTTCCTGACCTCTTTCTGCAAATCCAGCAGGACGGTCTGCATGTCGTACCGGATCAGCGGGTCAAGGGCCGAATAGGCCTCGTCCATCAGCAGGATCGGCGCGTCGTTGGCCAGCGCGCGGGCCAGGCCCACCCGCTGCTGCATGCCGCCCGACAGCTGGCTGGGATACTTGGCCTCGAACCCTTTCAGGCCGACGCGCTCGATCCAGCGCATCGCGGTCTTGTGCCGGGTCGCCGAGTCGACGCCCTGCACTTCCAGCCCGTAGCCCACGTTTTCAAGGACCGTGCGGTGCGGCAGCAGGCCGAATTTCTGGAACACCATCGCCGTCTTGTGCATGCGGAACTGGCGCAGCACCTCGGGGGCCATCTGCACGACGTCCTGGCCCTCGATGACGATCTGGCCGGCGGTGGGCTCGATCAGCCGGTTGATGTGGCGGATCAGCGTCGACTTGCCCGAACCCGACAGGCCCATCACGACCTGGATCGCGCCGGCCGGGATCGAGATGTTGATGTCGCGCAGGCCCAGCACATGGCGGTGCTTGTCGTTCAACTCCTGCTTGGTCATGCCGCGGTTGACGGCATCGACGTACTCCGCTCCGCGCGCGCCGAAGATCTTGTAAAGGTTGCGGATCTCGATTCCGATGGGTTCAGACATGATGGCCTCCGCGGTGTTTCTGCAGGCGCTGGCCCCAGGCCTGGCTGATGCGGTCGAACAGGATCGCGATGCCGACGATGGCAAGCCCGTTGAAAAGCCCCAGCGTGAAATACTGGTTCGAGATCGCCTTCAGCACCGGCTGGCCCAGGCCCTGGACGCCGATCATGGATGCGATGACGACCATTGCCAGCGCCATCATGATGGTCTGGTTGATGCCGGCCATGATGGTGGGCAGGGCCAGCGGCAGCTCCGCCTTGATCAGGCGCTGCCATTTCGAGGACCCGAAGGCGTCGGCGGCCTCGAGCACTTCGCTGTCCACCTGGCGGATGCCCAGGTTCGTCAGCCGGATCATCGGCGGGATGGCGTAGATCACCACGGCGATCAGCCCCGG
>NZ_JHWH01000009.1:0-25672 GCF_000622145.1 Paracoccus yeei ATCC BAA-599
GACCGCGAAGCTGATGGTCTTCACCCTGGTCCGGGCCGCATCGAAGAAGTCGCGCAAGCTCAACGGCACAAACCAGTTGCCACGCGTCATCGAAGGCGTCAGATTCACCGATGGCGTCGTCCCTGATGATGCCAGCCAAAGCCGCGCCGCCTGATCAAGCCGCGTCACCCAAATTCAGCCATAGCTCGCTGGCCAACAAGTTGACCCGGATCGTCTGGACCATCCTGACCAAGCCTGGCACCGTCTATCTACAGTCGAAGGGGGCAGCCCTGAACTGACCAGACGACCGCAGAACCGATTGCAGGGGAAAGTGATGACCAAACGGTTGATCGACCTCGGGCAAGCCACGCGCAAAAAAAAGCGGGACCCGATCCCGCACCACCAATCTGGAACCCGAGGCGCGAATCTCATCAAGGCCTTGCCGCCAAAAGCGGCTGACTGACCAGAGGTCGGCTACATTCACGCAAGCCGGACGGCCATGCACGACAACCTTGCAGCCGCAGAGCGAACCATATATTTTCCAAGGGCTTTCCTTGAGCAGATCCGCCTGCATGCTGAGATCCGCGAACATGCGCTTCAGCCGCCGGTTCTCATCCTCGAGCGCCTTCATCTGGCCCATCATGGCCGCATCCATGTCGCCATACCTGGCGCGCCATTTGTAGAACGTCGCGCTGCTGATCCGCAAGCGGCGGCACAGTTCCGGCACAGCCAGCCCGCCCTCGGCCTGACGCAGCACGCCCATGATCTGCGACTCGGTAAATCGGGTCTTCTTCATCGCAATCTCCTCAGCTCACGCTCCGAGAAAATTCTACTCACGCATCCCATTGACCATGGGGAGGATTACCATCACGCGCGCGCACCGGCCGGACGAATACATCACCGCCGCCGAACTGGCCGAATGCTGCGCCATGCTGCAGGCGCTTGCGGGCTTGGCCGAGTTGCGCTGATCCCCGCGCCACCTTGCCCGAGCATATCGTCTACGATATCGTCGCCCCATGCCGGGACAGGGGGACAGCGCATGCCGTTGAACGATATTCAGGCCCCGAACCTGGGCGCCGCGCCTACGGCGTCGGACGTGATCCTGAAATTCCTGCGCAACGCCATCTCGGACGGTTCCCTGGACGAGGGCGAGCCGATCCGCCAGGACGAGGTCGCCCGGCTGTTCAACGTCAGCAAGATCCCCGTGCGCGAGGCGCTCAAGCGGCTCGAGGCCGAGGGGCTGGTCGCATTCCAGCGCAACAAGGGCGCGGTCGTCACCTCGGTCTCCGAACCCGAGATCGCCCAGATCTTCGAAACCCGCGCCATCCTGGAATCGAATGCCATCCGGCTGTCGGTGCCGCACATGACCGAGGAGACCTTCCGCGAGGCAGAGGGGTTCTGCGACGCCTTCGCCCGGGAAACGGACGTGGCGCAGTGGTCGGCGCTGAACTGGCAGTTCCACAGCCGCCTTTACCTGGATGCGCAGCGGCCGTTCCTGGTCAGCACGATCCGGTCGGTCAACGACCGGCTGGAACGCTATCTGCGCGTCCAACTGGCCCTGTCGGCCGGCCAGGGCAAGGCCGACCGCGAACATCGCGAGATCCTTGCAGCCTGCCGGGCGGGCGATGCAAAGCGGGCCGAACGCCTGCTTTACGCCCATATCATGGGCGCCTGTTCGTCGCTCCTGCACCACCTGCCGGGGAACAGGGGGCAGGGCCAGGGCCCGCCCGCCGGCTGACGCTCATCCCGCCATCGTGGCGATGTCCATGACGAAGCGGTACTTCACGTCGGCCTTCAGCATGCGTTCGTAGGCGGTCTCGATCTCGTCTGCGCGGATCATCTCGATATCGGCCACGATGCCATGCTCGGCGCAGAAGTTCAGCATCTCCTGCGTCTCGGGGATGCCGCCGATCATCGAGCCCGCGAGGCTGCGCCGCTTCATGATCAGGTTGAAGACATTGGGCGAAGGATGCGGGGTTGCCGGCCCGCCGACCAGCGTCATGGTGCCGTCGCGTTTCAGAAGCGCCAGGAAAGCGTCCAGATCGTGCGGCGCGGCGACGGTGTTCAGGATGAAGTCGAAGCTTTGCGCATGGTCCGCCATCTCCTCGGGGTTGCGCGACACCACGACCTCGTCGGCGCCCAGTGCCCTGGCGTCCGCGACCTTCTCGGGCGAGGTGGTGAAGGCCACGACATGCGCGCCCATGGCATGGGCCAGCTTGACGCCCATATGCCCGAGGCCGCCGATGCCCACGACGCCGACCTTCCTGCCCGGACCCGCGCCCCAGTGGCGCAGGGGCGAATAGGTGGTGATGCCCGCGCAAAGCAGCGGCGCCACGGCGGCCAGCTGGTCCTCGGGGTGGGTGATCTTCAGCACATAGCGTTCGTGGACCACGATGGACTGGGAATAGCCGCCCAAGGTGTGGCCCGGCGGGTCCTGGGTCGGGCCGTTGTAGGTGCCGACCATGCCGTCGCAGTAGTTTTCCAGCCCCTCGGCGCAATCCGGACAGTCCTGGCAGCTGTCGACGATGCAGCCCACGCCAACCAGGTCGCCGGGCTCGTGGCTGCGCACATGGCTGCCGACCGCGGCGACGCGGCCGACGATCTCGTGCCCCGGCACGCAGGGATAAAGCGTGCCCGCCCATTCGCTGCGCGCCTGATGCAGATCCGAATGGCAGATACCGCAATAGACGATCCGGATCTGGACATCATGGGGCCCGGGTTCGCGGCGGGCGATCTCCATCCGCTCCAGCGGATGGTCCGCAGCCGGGGTTCCATAGGCAAGGACGGTCATGGCGTGCTCCTTGGTGTGCGGGGCCCGACGAGGCAGATCCGCGGGCCGTTCGGTGTGGCATCATGCCTGCCCCCGGGCGGGGCGTCGATCCCAGGCGGGATCAGCCGGCATCTTCGCGCGCGCCTTCGGCGACGATACGCAGCAGGCCGTCGGGCAGGGGGCGTTGCAGGGCCAGCGCCTCGGGCGCGGGGGCGGTCAGCCACAGGCGCCATTCCGCGGGCTCGGTCAGGATCACCGGCATCGCCTTGGGGTGGACCGGTGCGACCTCGGCGTTGGGCGGGCAGGTCAGGAAGCCGAACAGGTCGGCGGCGACCTCTCCCTCTTTCAGCTTGCGGACCGAGGTCCAGCGCGTCCATATCCCTGCAAAGAAGGCCAGCGGCCGATCCTCGGCCACGGCGAACCAGACCGGATGGTTGCGCGGCGCCTCGGGCCTGCCGTCGATTTCGGAAAAGCTGGTGAGCGGCACCAGGCAGCGGTGCTCGACCCCCAGCCAGCGGCGCCAGTGGGGCGAGGCGACATTGCGGATGTTGGTGACGCCCGGGTCCGTGCGCTTGCCCTTGAGCGCGAAGGCCGGCGAGGGCATCCCCCAGCGCGCCCGCATCAGCTGCACGCCGGACGGCGTCCGCCGGACGATCGGGGCCGGATAGTCGGGAAAGATGCCGGGTTGCGCGGGCAGGTTGCCGGTCAGGTCCTCGATCACCTCGTCGTCGTCCTCGACGACCGCGTCAAGGACATGGCGCAGCCGGTCCTGGCTGGCGATCTGGGCGTAAAGATTGCACATCGGCGGCTCCGGCGTGGGGGGGGGGCGTGGCGGGAACAATGCCAGAACGCGGGGCAGGGGGAAAGTGCCTTGCGGCGCCTTGTCCGGGGGGCGTCCGACACTTTGGCGCGCGGTCCGCCATAAGCCCCGGAATTCACAAAGCTTGCCATGAGGGAACAGGCCCGCAGCGGCGGCGTTGGTGTCGCGCGACGTTGCGGAGAAGCCCATGGACCTGCCCCTTCATCTTGCCCGGTCTTCGCGCCGATGCGCCCCGATCACGCAGATCCGCGTGGCGGTGCCGATCCGCAACGAAGCCGAGCGGCTGGAGGGATTGCTGACCAGCCTGGCCGAGGCGGCCGATGCCGTGGCCCTGCCGGTCGTGCTGGACGCGGTGGCGAACAACTGCACCGACGACAGCGCCGCCCTGCTGCGGGCCTTTCGCCATCCCGCCGTGACGCTGGACCTGCACGAGATCACCTTTCCCGACGGTGAGGCAAGCGCCGGCCGCGCCCGGCGGCTGGCGATGGACCGGGCGGCGCGGAGCGGCGCGCTGGTGATGACGACCGACGCGGATTCGGTCATGGACCCCGGCTGGATGGTCGCGGCGCTGCGTGCGGTCGAGGCCGGCGCCGACCTGGTCTGCGGCGTGATCGAGGCGGATCTGGGCGATATCCTGGCCTGCCCCTCGGTCGCGCGGATCGCCCGGATCGAGGCCCCCTATGGCGCGCTGGTGCATGAAATCCGTCACTGCATCGACCGCATGACCGGGCGCCAGCCCCGGGGCGAGCAGCGTCCCCATTACGTCGAATCCGGCGCCTGCATGGCCATCCGCGCCGACCGCTATCGCCATATCGGCGGGCTGCCGGCGCTGTGTTCCAGCGAGGACCGGGCGCTGGTCCATCTGGCCGGGACCCATGGGCTGGCGATCACCTACAGCCGGGACATGCGCGCCCGCGTCTCGGGGCGGCTGGACGGGCGGGCGGCGGGCGGCATGGCGGAATGCCTGCGCAGCCGGATGCAGGACGACGATCCCTTGGCCGACCAGGCCATGCTGGCGCCCGAGTTCCTCGCGATGCTGTGGCAGCGGGCGCGGACCGGCATGATGACCGTCTATCCCGACCGCAGCCTGCCGGTCGGCCGCCGCCTGCGCGCCTCGGACCTCGAGGCGGCCTTGCCCCGGTTGCGCGCATTCGTGGAAACCATGGTGCGGCCGCAATACGCCGACTGGCAACGCTCGCTTGGGGGCGGGGCGGTCTGATGCGGCAAATCGACGATGCCGGGCGCCTGCTGGCCAGCGCCCCGCCCGATGGTGAGGATGGCCCCTCGGGCCCGACCCTGGTGGCCGCGCTGCGCGACAGCGGACTGCTGGCAGCCTGCGACACGCTGGCCCATCATCCCGCCGACCCTCGCGTGCTGATGCGGGCATTGGTCACGGTCGGGCGTGCGAGCCTTTCCGCGGGCCGCCTGTTCGAGGGTCATGTGAACGCCGTCAAGTTGCTGCGCCTGCACGGCGGGCCGACCGAGGGCATCGCGCAAGGCGACCTGCTGGGCGTCTGGGGCGCAGACGGGCCCGATCCCGCGCATATCCGGAACGGGGTCCTGCACGGGCAGAAGCTGTTCGCCAGCGGCGCCGATGTGCTGGACCGGGTCATCGTCGCCGTGAAGCACCCCGACGGCCGCCCCCAGCTTGTCCTGCTGCGCCGCGATCAGTTGCAAGGACGCCTGTTCCCCCAGGAATGGTCCGTGTCGGGGATGAAGGCCACGGCCTCGGGGCGCTGCGACCTGGAGGGGCTGGCGGTGGCGGACGCCATCCTGCTGGGCGGGCCGGGCGATTACCAGCGCGAGCCGCATTTCCAGGGCGGCGTCTGGCGCTACGCCGCCGTCCAGCTGGGGGCGATGCAGGCGCTGGCCGCCATCGCCGCCGACCAGTTGCAGCGCCGGGGCAGGGCGGACGCGCCCCTGCAGGCCCAGCGGCTGCGCCGGATGATGACCGCCTGCGAGACGGTGCGGCTGTGGCTGGAGAATGCCGCCTGCGCCGTCGAGCGTCCCTCTGCCACGTCCGAGGATGCGGAAACGGCGATCCTGGCCCGCCTGGTCACAGCCGAGGCTGCGGTCGCGGTGATGAATGATGTCGACCAGGCGCTGGGCGCGGCGTCCTTTGCGACCGCCCATCCCGTCGACCGCATCCGCCGCGACCTGAGCTTTTACATCCGCCAGGCCGACCCGGACGGGCTGGGCCATGCCGCGACGGAACGCATCCTTGCCAACCCCGCCCTGCGCCAGAGGTGGCTGCCATGAGCGGGTTTCTGGACGCGCTGGCAGGCGCCCCCGGCATCTCGGTCGACGATCTCTTGGGCGGGCGGGCGCTGGTCGTCCTGTCCCCGCATCCCGACGACGAGACGCTGGGATGCGGTGCCCTGCTGCACGATGCGTCAAGCCAGGGCGTGTCCTGCCATGTGGTCTGCGTCACCGACGGCAGCCGGTCGCATCCGAACTCGATGCAGTGGCCCGCGCCGCGTCTGGCTCAGCAGCGCCGGGCCGAACTTGAGGCTGCCATGCAGATCCTGGCGCCCGCGGCCCGCATGCACTGGCTGGGGCATGCCGACTGCGCCGTGCCCGAGGATGCCGATACGGTCGCGTCCATTGCCGCGCTGATCCCGCAGGGTGCGCTTGTGCTGGCCAGTTGGGCGCGTGACCCCCATTGCGACCATCTGAGCGTGGCGCGGCTGGCGCAGGCGGTCGGGGCGATCCGCCCCGACATCGCCCTGCGCTTCTATCCGATCTGGGGCCGGTTCACCGACCATGCCGCGCCGGCCCGGCTTCTGCGGTCCTCGGATGCGGCGCGGCGGGCCAAGGCGGCGGCGCTGGCCTGTCACCGCAGCCAGATGAGCGCCCTGATCGAGGACGACCCGCAAGGCTTTGTCATGGAGGACTGGCGCCAGCGTCATTTCCTTGAACATCCGGAGATCGTCCTTGCCCAGCCGTGATGTCCTTGACCATCTTGCCGGGCTTTATGCGGCCAGCGACGATCCCTGGCAGCACCGCACCAGCCCCTATGAGGCCGAGAAGTTCAAGCGCACCCTTGCCGCCATAGGCCCCGGCCCCTTTGCCGAGGCGCTGGAAATCGGTTGCGGCAATGCCACGCTGGCGCGGCTGCTGGCGCCCCGGTGCAGGCGCCTGGTGGCGATGGACTGCATCCCGGCCGCGATCCGGGCGGCGCGCAGGGCGCTTTCTGACCAGCCGCAGGCCGAGGTGATCGAGGGGGCGGCCCCTGCCGACCTGCCGCCGCTGCGTCCCGATCTGGTCCTGCTGTCCGAGGTGCTTTACTTTCTGCAGCCGGCCGAGATCGACCAGCTTGGGCAGTGGCTGCTTGATCGGGCGCGCGGCCGGGTCATCGCCGTCAACTGGACCGGCCCCACGGACGAGCCGCTGGATGGGCCCGGCGCGGTGGCCCGCCTGTCCCGGACCCTGGGCGAGGGCGTGACCAGCGCCTTTCACGGCTTTCGCATCGACGTGTTCAGCCGATGACGGACGGCGCCATGACAGCCTTTGTCGGGAACAAGCGCCGCGCTGGCGAATTGTCTTGCCGGCCAGCGGTGGTTTCGGCAGGGCGCGCCGGCGGCATGCCAGCCTGCGTCGACCCGATCCCGGCACCGTGTTTCCACCTTGCGCCGCGCGGGATCGTGCGGCGCGCCCAAGACCCCGCTTTACAGCCAGCAGGAGACGCTAGCATGGACAAGAAGACGAACCCCGGAAACGCCCCGTCGGAAACGGCCCGGATCCACGACCAATCCGTCGCCCGCGGGCAGGGGGGCGAGCTGCACCAGACCGCGCAGGGGGACATGCCGATCCTGACCACGGCCCAGGGCACGCCGGTCGCGGACGACCAGAACACGCTGCGCCAGGGGGCCCGCGGCCCCGCGCTGCTGGAGGACTCGCATTTCCGCGAAAAGATCTTTCACTTCGACCATGAACGCATCCCGGAACGCGTCGTCCATGCGCGCGGCTATGGCGCGCACGGCTATTTCGAGACCTACGAGTCGCTGGCCCAGTACACCCGCGCCGACATCTTCCAGCGGGCGGGCGAAAAGACCCCGGTCTTCGTGCGCTTCTCGACCGTGGCGGGGTCCAAGGGCTCGTTCGACCTGGCGCGCGACGTGCGGGGCTTTGCCGTCAAGTTCTATACCCGCGAGGGCAACTGGGACCTGGTCGGCAACAACATTCCCGTCTTCTTCATCCAGGACGCCATCAAGTTTCCCGACCTGGTCCATGCCGCCAAGCCCGAACCGGACCGCGCCTTTCCGCAGGCGCAGACCGCGCATGACAACTTCTGGGACTTCATCTCGCTGACGCCGGAAAGCATGCACATGATCATGTGGATCATGTCGGACCGCGCCATCCCGCGTTCCTTCCGCTTCATGGAGGGCTTCGGCGTCCACAGCTTCCGCTTCCTGAACGACAAGGACGAATCCACCTTCGTCAAGTTCATCTGGAAGCCCAAGCTGGGGATGCAGTCGGTGCTGTGGAACGAGGCGGTCAAGATCAACGGCGCCGATCCCGATTTCCACCGCCGGGATCTGTGGGATGCCATCCAGTCCGGCAACTATCCGGAATGGGAGCTGTGCGTACAGCTGTTCGATCAGGATTTCGCCGACAAGTTCGATTTCGATGTCCTGGACGCCACCAAGATCATCCCCGAGGAAGTGCTGCCCCCGATCCCCGTGGGCCGCATGGTGCTGGACCGGCTGCCCGACAACTTCTTCGCGGAAACCGAGCAGGTCGCCTTCATGACGCAGAACGTGCCGCCGGGGATCGACTTCTCGAACGATCCGCTGCTGCAGGGGCGCAACTTCTCGTATCTCGACACGCAACTGAAGCGGTTGGGTTCGCCCAATTTCACGCATCTGCCGATCAACGCGCCGAAATGCCCGTTCCATCATTTCCAGCAGGATGGGCACATGGCGATGCGCAACCCGCGCGGTCGCGTCAATTACGAACCGAACTCCTGGGGCGAGGGCCCGCGCGAGGACCCGAGGAAGGGCTTCCGGTCCTATCCCGCCACGGCCGATGGACCCAAGGTCCGGCTGCGGCCGGAAAGCTTTGCCGACCATTACAGCCAAGCGCGGCAGTTCTATATCAGCCAGACCCCGGTCGAGCAGACGCATATCGCGATGGCCCTGACGTTCGAGCTGTCCAAGGTGGAAACCCCCGCGATCCGCGAACGCATGGTGTCCCATCTGCTGAACATCGACCAGGATCTGGCCCGGACGGTCGCGACCAAGCTGGGGCTGCGCGATCTTCCGCAGCCTGCGGATGCGGCGGTCGCGCCGCGCACCGATCTGCCGGCCTCGGACGCGCTGAGCATCATCCTGAACGGGCCCGACAGCTTTGCCGGCCGCAAGATCGGCGTGCTGGTCAGCGACGGGATCGACGCAGCGCTGCTTCAGGGGCTTGAACAGGCGGCCATGGCCGAAGGCGCGATGGTCGAGATCGTCGCCCCGCGCGTCGGCGGCGTCGAGGCGGCGGACGGCACGCTGATCCCGGCCAAGCAGATGATCGACGGCGGGCCGTCGGTTCTTTACGACGCGGTGGCGATCATCGTCAGCCCCGAGGGTGCCGCCGAGCTGGAACAGGAGGCGACGGCGCGCGACTTCGTGGCGGATGCCTTTGCCCATTGCAAGTTCATCGCCCATGTCGATGCCGCCGCCCCGCTGTTTGCCAAGGCCGGGGTGAAACCGGATGAGGGGTTCGTCAGCATCGGCGGGCCCGACGATTTCGCGGGCTTCGTGAAGACCTGCCGCCAGCTGCGCCTGTGGCCGCGCGAAAGCAAGGTCAAGCTGCCGGCCTGATGGCGGAAGGCTTCTGCCGCGCGGCCTTGTGCGCCGGCGGCATGGACGGATCCCATAAGGGGGGCAGGTCTTGCGGGACCTGCCCCCCCCCTTTTCCGTGGTCAAAGGATGAAGGCATTCGCCCCCAGCGCCAGGCTGTCGTCCAGAAGGATCGAGAAATCCGCCACGCGGTCGCCGTTCACGTCGGCCAGGATCAGGGTACCCCCTGCGGCCAGTTGGGCGCGCAACTGCCCGGATTGGCCGGTAAAGCCCGCCCCTCCGATATAGGAAAAGGCCTGGTTGCCGGGCAGGCCCGCCACGGCGTCCAGCGCGCCCAGGTCGATGCGGTCGCCCTGGGTCCGGTTGAAGTCGCTGATGATGTCGCGTCCAACCGCCGCCGCCGTGGAATCCGACAGCGCGGCAAAGACGAAGGTGTCGGCACCCGCACCGCCCGCCAGCCGGTCCGCGCCCCGGCCGCCCAGCAGCCTGTCCGCGCCCGCGCCGCCCGCCAGGGTATCCACGCCGATGCCGCCTGTCAGCGTGTCATTGCCGTCCATCCCCGCCAGAACGTTCGCGCCGCTGTTCCCGGTCAGAAGATTGCCCAGGGCGTTGCCGATGCCGCGCAGATCGGCGAAGCCGGTCAGCGTCAGCCGCTCGACATTCGCGGACAGGGCGAGGTTCACCGAACTCAGGACGGTGTCGATCCCCCGGCCGACAAGCTCCAGCACCCTGTCGCCCGCATTGTCCACCGAATAGACGTCGTTGCCGAAGCCGCCGGACATGAAATCCGCCCCGGTGCCGCCGATCAGCCTGTCCGCCCCCGGGCCGCCCTGCAGCGTGTCATTGCCGGCAAGGCCCGACAGGACATTGTTGCCGCCGTTCCCGGTCAGCAGGTTGTTCGATGCGTTGCCCGTGCCGTTCAGGTTGGCGCCGCCCGCCAGGACCAGGTTCTCGACATGCGCGGCCAGGGTCAGGCTGGCCGCGCTTTGCACGCTGTCGAGGCCGCCGCCTGCATATTCGACGATCTGGTCGGCGGCGCTGTTCACGACGTAAAGGTCGTTGCCCGCGCCTCCGACCATCGTGTCCGCACCCAGGTCGCCCTGCAGCGTGTCGGCCCCAAGCCCGCCCGCCAGCAGGTCGTTGCCCTGGCCGGCGGTCAGGAAGTCGTTCCCGTTCCCGCCATAAAGGCTGTCGCTGCCTTCAAGGCCCCGCAGGGTGTCGTTTCCGTCCCCGGCCTGGATGGCCGTTCCCGCATGCCTACCGACGATATGATCCGGACCCGCGGTGCCGCGGATCAGGTCGCCCCGAGGATCGACGATGCGGACGATGTCCTGGAAGGTGTTCGTCGAATCGCCCGTCTCGGTCTGGTAGATGATCGCGATCCGTCCGTCGGGCATTTCGGTGATGTCGCGCAGCACCTGGTCGCCGGGCAGGTCCACGCGCAGCGTGTCCAGCAGCGTGCCGTCCGCGTCGAAGCGGCGCAGCACCACGTCGCCATCGACCGATCCGTCGCCTTCCGTGCCGTAATAGCCGGTATAGGCGATGAGGAAGCCGCCGTCCCGCAGGCTGACGACCTCGGGCAGGATGGCGAAATCCTCGTGGATGTCCTGGCGCGGGCTGGTGGGGGTGCCGTTGGGGTTCAGCACGATGAACGAGATCGTGCCCGCCGTCACGTCCTGCCAGGTCAGCAGCGCCCGCCCGTCCCCGAGCGCGGTCGATTCAAGGGAGGCGATGTTCGGTCCGGTGGCGACGGGCACGCTGCCTGACAAGGGGTTGCCGTTCACGTCCAGGACCTGCACGCGCACCGTCGGGGCGGTCAGATAGTTTGCGATCCAGGACACGACGATGTTGCCGTTGGACAGCTGGGACAGCGTGGGGCTGGTGAACGAGCCGCTGACCCCGCCGGTCAGGATCGGTATCGGCGCGCGGTCCGGCAGGAAAAGCGATACCGCCGTCAGCCCCGAGGCACCCGAGGTCCCGTACAGCAGCGCCGTGCGTCCGTCGGCCAGCACGGTGAAATCGCCCACGGTTTCGGTGGTCGTTGCCGCGGTGGGCGTCCGGGCCGCGCCGTCCTCGCCGATCACATAGGCGTCGATGTCGGGCGCGGCATAGTCGTATTCGACCGCGGCCCAGATCGTGCCGTCGCGGCCGGCCGCAAGGTCCTGGATGCGCCCGGGGCCGCTGATGATGTCGTCAAAGCCCAGATAGCCGCCCAGGACGCCATAGTTCACCAGGCGATAGGCGCCGTCCACCAGGGTCGAGATATGGATCCCGTCGCCGGTGGCGACGACGTGCAGACCCTCGGACGAGGCAGAGCGGATCGCACTGCCGGAATTCCAGAAAACCAGTGTCATCGTAAACTCCCTTGCTTTTTCAACTTGGACAAATAAGGGTAATTGTCCGCCCGCATCGCGGCCTTGGGAACTTGGCTATTCGTTAGGTTTTTCTGCGGAGCAGCGCGCCCCGGTGACGCCCTCGCGACGCTGGCGGCGGCCGGGCAGGGATGCTACCCGTTTCCGGACAGGAGGACGCGATGCCCCGGACCCCCGCCGATGACGATCCCGCCGCGCTGGAGCGGTTCACCGCCGCGCAGGAGGGTGTTCATGACCGCGCGCTTGCCGAACTGCGCCAGGGCCGCAAGCAGAGCCATTGGATGTGGTTCGTGTTTCCCCAGTTGCGGGGGCTGGGGCAGTCCCGCACCGCATGGTTCTATGGCATCGAGGACGCCGACGAGGCGCGGCGCTATCTGGACCATCCGCTGCTTGGGCGCCGCCTGATCGACTGTGCCGAGGCCGTGCTGACCCACGGCGACCGGACCGCCGAGGCGATCTTCGGCCCGGTCGATGCGGTCAAGCTGCGTTCCTCCGCAACGCTGTTCGGGGCCGTCGCCCGCCGGCCTTCGCCCTTCGGTGAGCTGATCGACAGGTTCTTCGACGGGACGCCCTGCCGCCTGACCCTGGAAAGGCTGGGCGGCACCTCCTAGGACGCCGCGCCGTGTGGCCTGGGCCTGGCTCTCTGGTCCCCCATTCAATCCCGGTGCGCGGGATGCTAGGGCCTTGCATCGGGGCGGCCATGCTGCCTGCCCGGGCGTTTGCGAGGAAGGATTCCAGGATGACAGGCAACGATCGCCCCGAAACGCGGTTGGCCACGCGCCTTTCCTTCCTGGCGGCGGGGTTCGCCATGGCCTGCTGGGCGCCGCTCGTGCCCTTTGCCAAGCGCAATGTCGGCGTCGATGAGGCCGGCCTGGGCCTGCTGCTGCTGTGCCTGGGCGTGGGGGCGGTCGCGGCCATGCCGCTGACCGGCGGGCTGGCCGCCCGGGTCGGCAGCAAGCCCCTGATCCTGGGGGGCGGGCTGGCGCTGGTGCTGCTTTTGCCGCTGCTGGTGCTGGCGCAGTCGGCAGCCCTGCTGGCCCTGGCGCTGGCGGCCTTCGGGGCCGCGCTCGGGACGCTCGATGTTGCCATGAACATCCATGCGGTCGAGGTCGAGCGCGATGCCCCAAGGCCGATGATGTCGGGCTTTCACGCGATGTACAGCATCGGCGGCTTTGCGGGCGCGGGCGGGGTGACGCTGCTGCTGGGGACAGGGGTTGGCCCGGCCCTGGCGGCCGCTTGCGGCAGCCTGCTGACGCTGGCGGCGCTGCTGGTGGCCTGGCCGCGCCTGCTGACGGCCCGGGCCGGCGCGCCGGTGCCCTTTGCCCTGCCGCATGGAAGCGTCCTTGTGCTGGCGCTTCTCGCCGCGATCACCTTCCTGGTCGAGGGCGCGATCCTGGACTGGGGCGCGCTGCTGGTCACGGCCCGCGGATTGCTGGAGCCTGCCCAGGCCGGGCTGGGTTACATGCTGTTTTCCGGCGCGATGACGCTGGGCCGCCTGACCGGCGACAGGGTCGTGGCGCGCCTTGGCGACGCCCGCATCCTGGCGCTGGGCGGCGGCCTCGCGGTCCTGGGGCTGGGGCTTCTGCTGGCGGCCCCCGGCCCCATCCTCGCCCTGCCGGGCTTTGCACTGATCGGGCTGGGCGCGGCGAACATCGTCCCGGTGCTTTTCAGCCTGGCCGGGCGGCAATCCGTCATGCCGCCCGCGCTTGCCATCGCGGCGGTCACGACGGTCGGATACGGCGGCATCCTGCTTGGCCCCGCCCTGCTGGGCTTTGTCGCCCACAGGTTCGACCTGGTGGCGGCCTTCGCCCTGCTGGCCGTGCTTCTGGGGATCATCCCCGCAACCGCGAGACGGGTGGCCGGAGCCGGGCGGTAGGGGGCCTTCCTGCAAGCTCGGGTCCATGGCCGGTGGCCGAACCCGATCCCGCACAGCGTCGCGTGCCCGCTTGATGCGGCACCGATCCCTACCGGGACGGGCTAATCGCGCAGCAGGGCGGTCAGGCCTTCGCTGGCCAGGACCGCGCGTGCCAGATCCAGCATCGGGGGCAGCGGGTAGGTGTCCGAACTGCCGCGCGCCCTGCAGACATGGGACACCGCGCTGTCCAGCGTCGGGAACGTCGCGCGGGCGCGCAGATGCAGATAGATCGCCAGCACGATCACCGACCTGGACCGCCCGCCCCGGCAATTCACCAGCACATGCCCGGCGCGATGGGCGGGATAGTGCGGCTTGCCTGGGCTCGGCTGCGTGACCAACCCTTCCAGCGCCAGCACGGCGGCGGCAAGGTGGGCCGGCGTGTTGCCCGCCCCGTCGATCAGTCCCACCTTGGCACGGCGCACATGGATGCCGTCGGGCAGTTGCAGGGGGGCGACGTCGATGTTCAGCGACACGTTCAGCGATGACGTGATGCCCGCCGCCAGCAGCGCCGCGCCATCGCTGGCGCCGGTCTGGTTGCCGACGTAAAGGCGGCAGACCCGGCCTTGCGGCAGGGCCAGGTCATGGACCGGGACAAGGATCGGGGTATCGTTCTCGGCCCGTTCGCGGGCGGTTTCCGTGACCAGCATGGGTTTGGCTTTCTTCCTTAGGGGCAGGTGCGGCCCGGTCGCCAGACCGGGGCCAGGGCGCGCGCGAGGTCCGGGGCGTCGCGCGACGCGCCGAAGGCGGGGACCAGATGGCGGGCGCCGGTGACATGGGCCAGCCAAAGCTGGTCCCGGGCGCGGGGATGCACGTTCCAGGGCCGACGGCTGGCGCGCCCCTCGGCGATCAGCCCGGCCGCCGGGCTGCCCGGCGCGACATGGCCGGTAAAGACGAAGCGCCAGCCTCGCGGATCGGCGATCAGGCAGGGCACCAGGTCGCCGGCGCGCTCGGTATCGGCGGCGATGACCACGTCGCTGTCGCGCGCCTCGGATGCGGTGGCGACGCAGCGCAGGTCGGGCAGGGCCCCCTGCAACTCGGCCCGGACCTGCGGGCAGACCACGGGCGACAGGCCAAGGGCGGCCAGCCGCCGCGCCATGTCTGCGCCGCGCCCCAGGATCGGCACCGGCAGCACCGTTCCGGGCGCGATGCTGTCCGCCAGCGCCGGCACCTGCTGGGCCAGCGCCTGATCGCGGTCGCCATAGGACAGATCGGTAATCACCAGATCGGCCCGAGGCGGCGGATCGAAGGGCAGAAGCCCGGATTCGCGGCTCCAGTCGCCCATGTAAAGCGCGCCGCCCTGCTGTGGCAGATGCAGCCAGATGCCGCCCAGGGCGTGCCCGCTGCGGCCGACCGAAACGGGCAGGTCCAACAGGTGCGCAGGCCCCTGCAAGGGCAGGTCGTGGCACGCCTCGGGCGGCAGGTGCAGGCCCAGCAGCGGCAGGGCATCGAAGGTGATGCGGGTGGCAAAGACCGGCGGGGGGCCCAGCCGCGGCCAAAGGTCGATGGCGCCCACATGGTCGATATGGGCATGGGACAGGAAGATCGCATCGACCCGCCCGATGCCGTCCAGGTCCGGGCGCTGGCCGGGTGTCGGCCCCTCGCCCAGGTCCAGCAGGATGCGCCGCCCGGCGATTTCCAGCAGAAAGGCCGCCGGGGTTTTGCCGCCGAGCCCGCTGAAGACGGTCAGAACTGCCATGGCAACACCCCCTTGGGCAGGAACCGCGACAGGGCCGTCGACAGCAGCATCAGCGCCAGCACGCCCAGGATCATCAGGCAGCCCACGGCGGCGGCAAGGGTCGAGGCCCCGCCTTCCTCAAGGAAGATGATCATGGGCCCGATGGTGCGCGTGCCCGAGGAGATCAGCAGGATCGAGGTCTGGATCTCGTTGATCGCGGTCATGAAGACGATCACGGCGGCGGCGATGGCGGTGGGCGCGATCAGCGGCCAGATCACGTCGCGCATCCGGCGCAGGAAGCCCGCGCCGGCGACCCGGGCGGCCTCTTCCAGCGCGCGGTCGATCTGGGCATAGCCCGACAGCACCGGGCGCAGCGCCAGCGCAAAGAAGCCCGCGACATAGGCCGCCAGGATGATCCAGGGCGTGCCATAGATCGAAACCCCGATCCCCGGCAACGGCCGCAGGAACAGCAGGATCATCGCGACGCCCAGGGTGATGCCGGGCAGGGTATAGGCGGCCTCGGACCCGAAATGCAGCAGCCGCACCAAGGGCCCGCGCCGCCACGTCAGGAAATAGCCAAGGAAAACCGAGACCAGCATCAGAAAGCCCACGGTGACCAGCGTCAACCAGAGCGAGGTGACAAAGGCATCACGCAGCGACACCTGCTGGAACAGCGCCGAGACGTAGTTCTTCAGCGTCATCGTCTCTGCCGTCAACGGCAGGCCGTATGCGGGGACCAGCGATGTCTGCACCAGCGCCGACAGGGGCAGCAGCAGCGAGACGACGAGATAGGTCCAGAGCAGCGCCGCGATCACGGCGCCGCTTCGTCCCAGCGGCAGCATCAGGGGCCGGCTGCCCAGATCGACGCGGGTATCGCTGCGATCGCGCGCGGCCAGCAGCACGCCCGCCACGGTCAGCGCGGTCAGCACCAGGGACAATGCCGCCATGTTCGGCAGGGCGCCTGGCCCCAGCCCGTTGATCTGCTGATAGATCTGGGTGATCAGCGTCGGCACCCGCGCGGGAATGCCCAGCATGGCCTGAATGCCGAAATTCCCGATGGCCGAGACGAAGGCAAGGCTGGCCGCCGCCACCATGCCGCCGCGCGCCAGGGGCAGGATCACGGTCAGCAGCACCCGGCCCGGACTGGCGCCGGCTGCCCGCGCCGCCTCGGCCAGGTCCAGCGGAATGCGGCGCAGGCTGGCCTGCATCGCCAGATAGACCAGCGGGGCATTGTAGATCCCCAGCAGCAGGATGATCCCGGCCTTGGAATACAGGGGATGCCGCGTGCCCGCCTCCATCGACAGGCCAAGAAGGCCCAGTACCGGGCTGGAGGGCGAGAAGGCCTGGATCCAGGCCATGGCCGTCACCTGCGGCGGGATCATCAGCGGCAGCACGAAGGCAAAGACCAGCGCCGATTTGCCGCGCAGATCGGTCTGCACCATGATGACCGCGAAGATCGTCCCGACCAGCACGGAAACGAGGGTCGAGGCCAGCGAGATCTGGACGGTGTTCCAGATCGCGGCCCCGGTCTGCGGGCGCGAGAACAGCTTTGCCAGCCGCTCGACCGCCAGCCCGCCGTCATCGAACAGCGCCGCCTGCGCCAGCCGCAACATCGGCGCGACGGACACTGACAGGATCAGCACGGCCAGCAGGGCCAGCACGATGCTTTCCGAGGAAAGCCGGAAAAGGGGCGCGCGCGGCGCCCCCTTGCTTTGCGGAATGACGGTCATTCCCGGTCAGCCGCCGAAGATTTCGGTGAACCGGGCGCGGGCCTCGGCATCCTCGGCCACCGCGCGGTCGGCGTCCAGCGGCATCAGCTTGATCTCGGACAGCGCGGGCATGCCCTCGGGCGAGGCTACCTTGGGGTTGACCGGGATATAGCCCTGTTCGGCAGCCAGCTTCTGGCCATCCTCGGACAGAACGAAGCTGACGAACGTCTTTGCCGCCTCGACCTGATCGGTGTTGGCGAGGATCGCCACCGGCTCGGTGAAGAAGGTGGCGCCTTCGGTCGGATAGACGAATTCCACCGGCGAGCCCGCCTTCCTGGCACGCTGGACGTCCGCGTCGATGTTGACCCCGTATTTCACCTGGCCTCCAGCCACGGCCTTGAGCACCGGGCCGTTGCCGCCCTCGGGCACCACGCCAAGCGCGTTCAGGCGTTCGTAATAGCCCCAGCCCTGGGTCGGATCCTGCAGCAGCGAATGCATGTGGACCAAGGCCGCGCCGGAATAAAGCGGGCTCGGGGCGACGATCTGGCCGGCGTTGGCGTCCTGGAACAGATCGGCCCAGCCGTTGACGGGTTCGGCGATCTGGGTGTTGTAGACGATGCCGGTGGACGAGATCTTGGTGCCGAAGAAGGTCTTGTCGGCGTCATACATCAGCGGGTCGATGCCCTCCAGCGGCGCCTCGGGCCAGGCCAGCAGCAGGTCCTGGCTTTTCAGCGTGCCCAGGTTGATGCTGTCGGCAACCAGCAGCACATCGGCCTTGATGCCGCCGGCCTGCTGTTCGGCGGACAGGATGTTCATCAACTGCGAGGTGCCGTTGCGCATCCATTCCACGGTGATGTCGAGGTGCTTGGCCATGAAGGCATCGACGGTCTGCTGCGCGATTTCCGGCGATTGCGAGGTATAGAGCGTCAGCGTGGTCTGTGCCGAGGCCGCGGTCGCGGACAGCATCAGGGCAAGGGTGGTGGCAGTCAGGCGCATTGGAATTGCTCCGTAAGATGCGAGGAGGAGGTCGGTGCCGTGCCGGGACCCGGGGCGCCGGCAGGCGGGATGGCCCAGAGGTCGCGGAAGGCCAGGTCAAGGCGCGCGCCCGGTTCGGGCGCCGCCGCCGTGTCGGGCAGCACCATGGGCAGCCGAAGGGACGGATCCGTCTCGGGGCGCAGTTCATAGGACCAGCTGCCGCCGCGATAGCTGCGCGCGATGACGCGGGCAGGGATGCCGGCCTCGCCCGGATGAGCGGGCTGGATATCGGCGGGATGGGTCGAGGCCATGGCGAAGGGTCGGGCGGTTTCCGCCCCATGGCAGCGCAGCCGGACGCGCGATCCCAGCAGGTCCGCCATGGCAAGGCCGCCTGCCATGGGGCGCAGGTTCTCGACCGCCAGCACCAGGCCGTTCCCGATGAAGGCGGCCACCGTGGCGTCGGCGGGTTCGCGATACAGCTGCCGGGGGCTGGCGCATTGCAGCAGGCGGCCCTTGTCCATTACCGCGATGCGGTCGGCCAGCGCCATCGCCTCGGATTGGTCATGGGTGATATAGACCAGCGTCGCCCCGCTTTCGCGGTGGAAGCGGCGGAACTCCTCTTCCATCGTGGCGCGCAGATGCACATCCAGGTTGGCCAGCGGCTCGTCCAGCAGCACCAGGTTCGAGCCGGCGGCCAGGCAGCGCGCCAGCGCGACCCGCTGGCGTTGCCCGCCCGACAGATCCGCCGGGCGGCGGCCGGCAAAGGGGGTCAGGTTGACGGTGTCCAGCGCGCGGGCCACCCGCGCCGCGCGTTCCGCCCGGGGCAAGCGCGCGACCTTCAGCGCATAGCCGACGTTTTCCCCCACCGACATATGCGGCCACAGCGCATAGTTCTGGAACACGATGCCGATGCCGCGCCCTTCCGGGGGCACCATGACGTTTCCGCCCGCCACCGGCCGGTCGCCCAGGGCGATCGTGCCCTGATCGGGGCGGTCGAAGCCCGCGACAAGCCGCAGCAGGGTGGTCTTGCCGCAGCCCGAGGGGCCCAGCACGGCCACGAATTCACCCGCCGCGATGTCAAGGTCGATACCCGACAGAACCCTGGTCTCGCCATAGCTCTTGCCGATGTTCGACAGCCGCAAACCCGTCATGCCGCGCTGTCCCTTTCCTGTCATTCCGGCGCGACTGATGCAGCGGCCGCATGACAGGCGCGTAGCCATTCTGTAAAACCTTGATGAAGCTTGCGGCTTGGGTCGCGGGGGGATCGCGCGGGCGTCAGGATGTTCGGCTGATGTGCCGCGATGCGCCAGCCGGTGCGCCTGCGCCCGCCACCGTTTTGGCACCGGGCCTGAGCGTTGGCTGGACTGCGGGGACTCTGAGGCCCCTCTCACACGGGGCAGGTCTCAATCGAGCGGATCGGGCGCGGGAAAGGCTCCGCTCTCTCTCGGGAAAACCTTCGCGCAAAGGAAATCCACCAGCGCCCGAACCTTCGGCGACGGATGCCTGCTTGCCGGCCAGAGGACGTGGAACACCCCTGTGCTTTCGAGATGATCGGTCAGCACCGGAACCAGCCGGCCATCGGCCAGTTGCGGGTGGATGGCGAAATCGGGAAGGAAGGCAATTCCGAGACCCTGCAGCGCAAAGCACATCCGCGTCTCGATATTGTTGCAGATCATCGACGTCGGCAGGTGCAGTTCCGGCTCACCGTCATGACGCCTGATATCCCATGTTTCAAGCTTGCCGCTGTTCGGGAAGCGATAGTGAAGGCAGCTGTGGCCGGTCAGATCCGCCGGCGTCTGCGGCACACCGCGTCGCGCCAGATAGTCCGGCGAGGCGACCAGATGGCGCCGGAACCGGCCCAGGCGGCGCGCCGACAACCGGGAATCGGCGGGCTCGCCGGTGCGGATCACGGCATCGAACCCTTCCTCGATCACGTCGACCATCCGATCGGTGAAATCCAGATCCAGCTCGACCTCGGGATAGGCCTGCATGAAGTCGCCCAGCACCGGCAAGACAAGCGAGCTGACCAGCGGCAGGCTGACGCGCAGCCGTCCACGCGGCGCGGCGCTGGCCTGTGACAGTTCAAGTTCGGCCGCCTCGAGTTCGGCAAGGATGCGGCGGCAGCGTTCGAGAAACAGCGCGCCCTCTGCGGTCAGGGCGACGCTGCGGGTGCTGCGGTGGAACAGCCGCACGCCAAGGCGCTGCTCCAGTCGCGCCACGCTTTTGCCGATGGCAGAGGCAGAGATCCCAAGCATCCGTCCGGCGGCCACGAAACTGCGGGTTTCGGCAACCTGAACAAAGACCGTAACGCCGCTCAGCCCATCCATCATCGCCTCATATTGCGGACAGTTCAGTCCGCATAACACGGAAACGCGCCCGACTTTTTCCGTGATACCGCGAATTCTATCGTCTGGCATCAGAAATCTCCGGAGAGCCTGCAATGACGATATCGCTAAACTCCTCTCGCGCGGGCACCCCGCCCGCGGCTTGTGACGCAAGCATCGGGCGCATCGTTCAGGATGCCATCGACGCAGAGCGTCTGGTCGGCGCGGTGGTGCTGGTCGCGCGTGATGGACGGATCGTCCATCAGCAGGCCGCAGGCTGCGCGGACCGCGAAACCGGGCGCCCGATGACCATGGAGACGATTTTCAGGCTGGCATCGGTCAGCAAGCCCATCGTCTCGACCGCGGCGCTTGTGCTGGTGGCGCGGGGACGGCTGGATCTTGACGGCGATATCGCGCAGTGGCTGCCGGCGTTGCAGTTCCGCCTTGGCGACGGCCAGCCCGCGCGGATCACGCCGCGCCAACTTCTCAGCCATACGGCGGGGCTGGGTTATCGCTTCCTTGAAGCCGACACCACCGGTCCTTTGGCGCGGGCCGGGGTTTCGGACGGCATGGACGCATCGGGCATCAGCCTGGACGAGAACCTGAATCGTCTGGCCCGTGTGCCGCTGCTTTACGCGCCGGGCACGGCATGGGGCTATTCGCTTGCCATGGACGTCCTGGGTGGGCTGATCGCGCGGATCGAGGGGGTGCCGCTGGACGTGGCGGTGGCGCGGCTGGTGACAGGCCCGCTGGGGATGGCCGACACCGGCTTTGCCGCCCGCGATCCGGGCCGCGTCGCGACCGCCTATGTCAGCGACACCCCCCGCCCGCACCCTTTGGCCGAGGGCGAGGTGGTCTCGCCTTTCGAGGGCGCCGTCGGCATCCCCTTCAGCCCTGCGCGGATCTTCGATGCGGGGGCCTTCCCCTCGGGCGGCGCGGGCATGGCCGGAACCGCAGGCGATCTGCTGCGCCTGCTTGAGACCCTGCGCAAGGGGGGCGCCCCGATTCTGCCTGCCGAACTGATTGCCGAGATGGGGCGGGACCAGACCCACGGGCTGGATCTGCCGACCGCGCCGGGTTTTGGTTTCGGGCTGGGCTTTTCGGTCCTGCGTGCGCCGGATATGGCCGCGTCGCCAGAATCGCCGGGCACCTGGCGCTTGGGCGGCGCCTATGGGCATTCTTGGTTCGTGGACCGGGCGCGCGGCCTCAGCGTCGTCGCCCTCACCAACACGCTTTACGAAGGCATGTCGGGTCGTTTCGTCACCGATCTTCGCGATGCCGTCTATGCGGCCGAGGATCTGCGGTGATGGCGCCCCGAATGCCGCTTTCCGCGCTGCTGGCGCTTGCCGCCGCAGCCTTCATCACCATCCTGACCGAAGCCCTGCCAGCCGGGCTTCTGCCGCAGATGGCACGGGGTCTTGGCGTCTCCGAGGCCTGGATCGGCCAGACCGTGACGGTCTACGCGCTTGGTTCGCTGATGGCCGCGATGCCGCTGACCGCGGCGACGCAGGGCCTGCGCCGCCGCCCCCTGCTGCTGGCAGCCCTTGCGGGGTTCGCGCTTTCGAATACCGTCACGGCATTATCGGGCAGCTATGTCCTGACCATGGCGGCGCGCTTTCTGGCAGGGGTGTCGGCTGGTCTGCTCTGGGCACTTCTGGCGGGCTATGCCGCGCGGCTGGTGCCGGACCATCAGCGTGGCCGGGCCATCGCTATCGCAATGGCGGGAACACCGCTGGCGCTGTCTCTGGGCGTGCCGGCCGGCACCTTCCTTGGCGCGCTGGTCGGCTGGAGGCTGTGCTTTGGCCTGATGAGCCTGCTCGCCCTGGGCGTCATGCTGTGGGTGCGCCTTGATCTGCCGGATTTCGCCGGACAAAGCGCGGGGCGAAGGATGCCGCTTGGGCGTGTCTTTACCCTGCCCGGAGTGCGCCCTGTGCTGGCCGTGGTGCTTGGCTTCGTGCTGGCGCATAACATCCTCTACACCTATGTCGCGCCGCTGCTGGCTGCGGCAGGCATGGATCAGCGGACGGATCTGATGCTTCTGGTCTTCGGTCTCGCCTCGCTGCTGGGGATCTGGATCGTCGGCGCGCTGATCGACCGGCATCTGCAGGCGCTGACTTTGGCCAGCATCCTGCTGTTCGGCCTGTCGGCGCTGATGATCGGCGTTGGCCAGGGCAGCACCCTGCTGATCGTCATCGCCGTGGCGGTCTGGGGCCTGGCCTTTGGCGGTGCGGCGACCCTGTTCCAGACGGCGCTGGCCAGGACGGCGGGTGAGGCCGTGGATGTGGCCCAGTCGATGCTGGTCACCGCCTGGAACGCGGCGATTGCCGGGGGCGGCATCGTCGGCGGCCTGATCCTGGGCTGGCTGGGCGTCACCGCCTTTGCGCCCGCGGTTCTGCTGCTGCTGGGCGCGACGCTGGTGGCGGTACTGACGACGAGGGACCATACCACGCCCCGGCCGTCTCACTGACCGGAAGGCATATGCATCGCGGTGCCGCTGACGGACATCGCGCCCGGGCGGCCCCCGGTTTTCATGCAATGGGGCACATGCTCGGGTGATGACGGGGCGGGGTCATTCCTCCTCGTCTTCTCGGATATGGATGACCATGTCCGAGATCATGCCGCTGACATGCCGGTCGGCGATCTCGTAGAAGACGTTCTTGGACTGCCGTTCCCCCCTGACCAGCCGTGCACCGCGCAGCAGGCGCAGGTGGTGGCTGACGAGCGACTGCGACAGCGCCAGTTCCTCGGACAGTTCTGTGACCGTCTTCGGTCCCGCCGAGCATGAGAGCAGGATCTTCAGCCTGCTGGAATCCCCCAGCAGGCGAAAGGTTTCGGACAGGATGGTCAGTTCCTGGGCGGAAAGGGCATCGGCCTGGGTCATGGAAACGATCCTTTGCTGCTGTCGGGTCGGGTCCGAGGGGCTGTCAATGGGCGTGCCCATGATGGGAGCCGGCCGGCGCCGGCCCGTCGAGGCTGCAGGTGCTGATCCCGTCCCAGTCGATGCCGACGGTCGCGTGTTCGATGCCGAAGCGCTCCTTCAACTCGTGCTCCACCCGGCGGACGGTCAGGGGAATGTCGGCGCCGGGTTCGGGCTGAAGCTGAAGCGTGGCCAGGACTCGGCCCGAGGTGATCGACCAGACATGGACATGGTGGATGGCGCGCACGCCGTCCACGGACGTTTTCAGGTGCCCGGCGATCTTGCCCGGCTCGGCGTCGGTCGGCGCCCCTTCCAGAAGGATATGCAGCGTCTTCTTCAGAAGGCTCCAGGCGCTGCGCAGGATCAGCAGCGACACGAAGACCGACAGGATCGGGTCGATGGGCGTCCAGCCCGTATACCAGATCACGATGGCGGCGACGATGGCGCCGACCGATCCCAGCAGGTCGCCCATCACATGGAGAACGGCCCCCTTGACGTTGACGTGCTCGGAATCGCCGCGCGTCAGATACCAGAGCACGAAGAGGTTCACCGCCATGCCGATGACGGCGACGACGAACATCGAACCGGCCATGACGGGCTGCGGCTGGCGAAAGCGTTCGATTGCTTCGAAGACGATCCAGCCGACGATGCCGAACAGCGTCAGCGCATTGATCAGCCCGGCGATCACCTCGAAGCGGGCGTAGCCGAAGGTGCGCCGCCCGTCTGCGGCACGACGGCCCAGGCGGAAGGCGACATAGGCGAGGCCAAGGGCGATGGCATCGGTCAGCATGTGCCCCGCGTCGGCCAGCAGCGCGAGCGAGCCCGAGATGATGCCGCCGGCCGTTTCGACCAGCATGAAGGAAAAGATCAGCAGGAAGGACACGAGGATCTTGCGCTCGTTGTCCGCGGTTACGGTGGGGACATGATCATGATCATGATCGTGGCCGCCGTGGTCGTGCCCATCATGGCCGTGGCCCTTGCGGGCGTCCCGGCCCAGGTCGGAGGCGTCATCGGCCTTGTGGGCGACATGCTTGTGCGAGGAGTCTGACATTGCTGTTCGCCCTGTTTCGATTCAATGATTAAATATATATTCATATGATAAGTGTCAACCGGCCGGAATGCTTGGCCGTGAGGCCGGCCTGTGAAAAGGGCACCCCCTTTCCAAGCAGGCAGGACAGGGTACGGCAAGCTGGCCAGGGTATGCGAAGGGTGACGAGAAAAGCGTCGATGAACCTTGCGCCTATCAGGCCCGGGCATGGCTCGCGCAGATATGGTCCGAAGCGCATGGGGGGGCTTGGAGATGGCCGCAAACCTGTACAGCCTTCCTTCGCTGTCCGGAGCATGGCAATGCCCAAGTGAAGGCGGCCGTCAGGTCAGGGCTTGACGTGCGGCCGTCCGGGCTTGTCGCCCTCGGCGTCCGGCAGCCGCGCGATGCATTCGCCAGCCAAGGTGCCGCGATGGGCGCAGTCAGTAGAAATGCAGGTGCCCGGATGCGGAAAGCTGGCGCTTGATACCGATCCCATAAAGCCGCGACAGATTGACTTCGGTCATGGTGTCCTTGGCCGGACCGCTGGCAAGGACCCCCACGCGTCCCATCAGCAGCACCTGATCGGCCAGGGCCGCGGCATGGTCGGGATCATGGCTGGACAGGATGGTGCCACAGCCTTCGCGAGCCAGATCGCGGATGGCGCGACCGACCTGGCGGCGGTTCGCGAAATCGAGGCTGGCCGTGGGTTCATCCATGATCAGCGCAGAGGCCTCTTGCGCGATGGCGCGGGCGATCAGCACAAGCTGGCGCTGGCCGCCGGAGAGCCGATAGATCTCGGATCCTGCCAGACCGGCGATGCCGAGCCGGTCGAGCGCAGACATCGCGCGGGCGGTCTCGGCCCTGCCCGGGCGCGCGAAAGGTCCAAGCCGTGCCGCCGCTCCCATCAGAACGATGTCGAGCGCAGTGAAGGCAAAGGGGCTGGTCAGTGCCTGCGGCACATGCGCCAGCCGCGCCGCGATCCGGGGCCGCGACCATTGCTCAAGCGGGGCTCCGCCCAGCATCACCGCACCCGCGACAGGCGGGATCAGCCCTAGAGTCAGGACTCACAACCCATAGATGACGGTTGCGGCGAGAGCGCAGGCTGAGAGGAACAGGATCGGGCAGCGGTCGTATCGGATTGCGATCCGCCGCCAATCCTTGAGGTGTGCGAACATGTTCTCGATCCGGTGACGCAGGCGATAGATGCTGGCGTCGTGCGGGATCGGGGCCTTGCGGCCGGTGCGGGAGGGGATGCACGGCGAAATGCCCCTCTCGATCAGCGCGTTGCGGAACCAGTCGGCGTCATGGCCCCGGTCTGCAAGCAACGCCCCGGCCGAGGGGATCGAGGACAGCAGCGCCCGCGCGCCGATGCAGTCGGAGGTCTGCCCCGCTGACAGGAA
>NZ_JHWH01000009.1:25682-199795 GCF_000622145.1 Paracoccus yeei ATCC BAA-599
GACCGCGAAGCTGATGGTCTTCACCCTGGTCCGGGCCGCATCGAAGAAGTCGCGCAAGCTCAACGGCACAAACCAGTTGCCACGCGTCATCGAAGCCGTCAGATTCACCGATGGCGTCGTCGCTGACGATGCCAGCCAAAGCCGCGCCGCCTGATCAAGCCGCGTCACCCAAATTCAGCCATAGCTCGCTTCCCAGTGTCCGAACTGCTTGCGATGCGCGATGACGTCCGGGCGGAACAGGATGCTGAGTTCCGGCGCAAACTTGGGCGGCGGGCGCTTGCGCAGCCGGTAACCCCGGCGACGTCGGCGCCCGGAGGGCAGGTGGCGCCACAACTCAGCCCGGCGGCCTTCATCGGAGTAGACATGGCGATAGATGGTCTCCTGGCAGACCCGGCGCGGGGCACCTTCGTAACGCATCCGGCCGGCGATCTGCTCGGGGGTCCAGCCAGAGCGGAGACAACGCTCGACCTGGTCGCGCAGCCCGGCATCGCGCACCAGCTTGCGCTGCCGTGTCCGGCGTCCATCCGAGAAGCTTTGCGCCACGATACACCAGTAACCGCTGAGCTTCGGGACCTCGGTGTCGTGGACATGATTGCGGCGAAGCTCGCGGAAGATCGTCGGCCGGTGTCGGCCAAGCCTGCGCGCCATCTCGTCAGGGCTCAGCTTCATCTGCCGCCAGCGCTCGATCTTGCGGCGTTCCAAAAGGGAAAGGTGGGAAAACCGAACCTTCATTCCTATGCTCCTTTCATGGCTCAACCCATTGTTGAGCACAGAAAGTCGCATTTCAGGATAGCGCGTCTCCCCCTATATTTATTAGAAGTGTAAGATAAGTTATGTAATCGTTCTGGACGTGAAATAGTACTCCAAGGTGTCCTAGCCCCTCCCCAACTCCATCCCGCCTTTCATCAACACAGTCAGCGGCAGTCGGATACAGCAGACAGGGCGCGTTCCAGGTCGGTCTCGACATAGGGCTTGATGACGGCGATGGCGTTCTCGACCTCGCAGGCGGCGCCGGGATCGCCGGTGACCAGCACCACGCGCAGCTCCGGCATCCGGCGTCGGCACGCATGGGCCAGATCGCTGCCGTTCATGTCGGGCAGGCCCAGATCGGTCATCAGCACGTCCGTTCCGGGCGACAGCGCCGCCAACGCCTCGGACCCCGTGCCCACGGCGGTGACGGAGTGGCCCAGCGATTCCAGCATGTCGGCCGTGCTGAGCTGGATCAGCGCGTCGTCCTCGACCAGCAGGATGTTGAGGGGTCTTGCGGAGACGGCCGGCGGCGCATCGCGCCGGGGGGCGGGCATGCCCTGCCGCCGGGCGGCGACCGCGTTGGCCTGCTGCTGGTTGGCCAGGACATGGCGTATCTTGCGGGCCAGCGTTTCGCGGGAATAGGGCTTGGGCAGCAGTTCGACGCCCGGATCAAGGCGCCCGGCATGAACGATCGAGTTCTCGGTATAACCCGAGGTGAACAGCACCGCGACGCCCGGCAGCCGTTCCTTGGCCTTGCGCGCCAGATCCGTGCTGCGCACCGGGCCGGGCATGACGACATCGGTAAAGACCAGGTCGATGGGCGCGCCGCTTTCGACCACCGTCAGCGCCGATGCCGCGTCGCGCGCGCGCAAGGTGCGATAGCCAAGATCGGTCAGCAGCGCCACGGTGGTTTCGCGCACCTCGTCGTCATACTCGACGACCAGAACCGTCTCGGTCCCGCCCTGCACGGGCTGGGTGCGCAGGTCGGTCAGCATGTCCTCCTGCGCCATGTTCCGGGGCAGGTAGATCTTGACCGTGGTGCCGTGCCCAAGCTCGCTGTAGATCTTGATGTGGCCGTTCGACTGCTTGACCAGGCCATAGACCATGGACAGCCCCAGGCCGGTGCCCTTGCCCTCGGGCTTGGTGGAGAAGAACGGCTCGAAGACCTTGTCGAGGATCTCGGGCGGCATGCCCGACCCAGTGTCGGTCACGGCGATCAGCACATACTGGCCGGGCTGGGCGTCATTGTCGGCAGCATAGGCGTCGTCGAGCGAGGCATTGGTCGCCTCGATCGTCAGCCGGCCGTGTCCGGCCATGGCATCGCGCGCGTTGATGGCCAGGTTCAGCACGGCGTTCTCGATCTGGTTGGGATCGACCAGGGTGTTCCACAGGCCCCCGGCGACGACCGTCTCCAGCTGGATCTCCTCGCCCAGGGTGCGACGCAGCATGTCGTCCATGCCCTGCAGGAAGCGGCCGACATTGACCACCTTGGGCTCCAGCGGCTGGCGCCGGCCAAAGGACAGCAGTTGCGAGGCGAGCTTCGACCCGCGGGTGACGCCGGCCAGGGCATTCTGCACGCGCATCTCGGCGCGCTCGTTGCCGGCGATATCCTTGGAAAGCAGATGAAGATTGCCGCTTATCACCTGCAAGAGATTGTTGAAATCATGCGCCACCCCGCCCGTCAGCTGCCCCAGGGCCTCCATCTTCTGCGACCGGCGCAGCTGGTCCTCAAGCGATTTGCGGGTGGTGACGTCGCGCCCGGCGCCATAGAACTGGCCGCCCTCGGGGACGCAGGTCCAGGAATACCAGCGATACTCACCCGACCGGGCGCGCAGCCGCAGGTCGAAGTCGCGCAGCACCGCGCCCTGGGCCAGCGCCCTGCCCCGTTCGACGACCGCGACCAGGTCGTCGGGATGGACCAGCGCGTCCAGCCGCGTGCCCACCAGGTCATGCTCGGCATAGCCAAGCGCCGCGCTCCAGGCCGGATTGACGCTTTTGAACGCGCCATCCATCGTGCAGATCAGGAACAGGTCCTCGCTGATGCGCCAGGTCATGTCGCGTTCGTGGGTCCGCGCCTCGACCTGCGCGGCCAGGGTGTCGTTCAGCGCGCGCAACGCCTCCTCGGCCCTCTTGCGGTGGGTGACGTCATGGCCTTCGGCAAAGATCCCCGTGACCCGACCCGCCTCGTCCAGGATCGGCTGATAGACCAGGTTGACGAAGCGCCGTTCGCCCGGCCCGCCCGGGGTGCGTTGGAGTGTCACCGCCATGTCCCGGCCGATGAACGGCTCGGCCGTGCGATAGACCTGATCCAGAAGCTCGAAATAGCCCTGGCCCTCGATATCGGGCAGGGCCTCGCGGACGGGCTTGCCGATCAGGTCACGGTGGCCGGCCAGTTGCAGATAGGCCTCGTTCATGAATTCGAAGACATGCTCGGGACCGTTCAGCACGCACATGAAGCTGGGCGCGTGCTGGAACAGGGCGCGCAACCGGTCGCGTTCGGCCGTGCGCTTGTCGATCTCGGAACTGAGCGAGACGTTCGCCCTTTCCAGCGCGGTGGCGGCGGCCTGGCGCATGTGCAGCGCGTCGGCCAGCGCCTCGGCCCGGCGGCGTTCGGTTTCGTGGGCGGCAGCGCCCGACAGCCCCGCCGCGACCTGCCCCGCCACCAGTCTTAGGAAATCGGCATAGTCGCTGTCAAAGGGCCGCAGCGGGTTCAGCCCGACCACCATCGTCCCGAAATCGGCACCCATGCCGTGCCCGGTCAGCGGAACGGCGATGGCCGAGACAGGCGGGCGGTCCCAGGCCCCGGACGGCAGGTCCGCGACGCCGTCAAGACGCTGGGGCCCGTCGGCGTCCAGCGCGATGGCCCCGCCGATGGCCGCGGGATCGAACCCGGCCGGGATGCCCGTGGCGAAGGCCAGCGCGGGGGTACCCGCTTCGGCCAGATAGGTCAGGGTAAAGGGCAGGTCGTGCAGGTTCGCCTCCAGCGCCCTCTGCGCCGCCCGCAGGACCGAGAGCCGGTCCGTCGCGCCCGCCAGTTCCGAGGACAGCACCCGCAGGGTTTCCATGCGCCGTTCGGTAATGACGCGCGTCGTTTCCTCGGACACCGCGCACAGCAATCCGGCAGGCTTGTCCGCGTCGTCCAGAAGCGGGCTGTAGGAAAAGGTGTGATAGGTTTCCTCGGGGTAGCCGTTGCGCTCGACGATCAGCCGCAGCGCGCGGTCCCAGGTCGCCTCGCCGCGCTCATAGACGCTGCGGATCCTTGGTTCGACATCGTCCCAGATTTCGGACCACAGTTCCTTCGTGGGCATGCCCAGCGAATTGGGGTGCTTCATGCCCAGGGTCGGGCGATAGGCGTCGTTGTACAGGAAATTGACGTCCGGCCCCCAGCCCAGCCACATCTCGAACCGCGAGGTCAGCAGGATGCCGACCGCGACCTTCAGCGATTGCGGCCACTGTTCGGGATCGCCAAGCGCGGTGCTGCCCCAGTCCTTGGCGCGCATGAGCGCGGCCATTTCGCCGTCGCCGAGGAAAATTCGGCTCCGGTTCGACAGGGTCAGGTCAGTCACGGTCCGTCCTCCACGCCGCCCCGCCGGGGGCATCGTCCGTCTTGTGCGCGATATCGCGGGTCAGCCGCAACCCCGCCGTCGCGTCCGCATCGGCCAAAGGCCGGCGGTCCCGGCCCGCCTAGCCTTGACCGCCGGGGGCGTCCGCCGCCGTCCCGGCCGGCAAGGCCTCGCCCTCCAGCATGGCGCGCAGCCGGGACACCAGGGCCGCCATCTCGAAGGGCTTGGTGATCAGTTCCATGCCATGGTCCAGAAACCCGCTGGCGCGCGAGGCATCCTGCGCATATCCGGTCATGAGCAGCACCTTCAGCGCGGGCCGCAGTTCGCGGGCGGCCGCGGCCAGTTGCCGGCCGTTCAGGCCCGGCAGGCCGATGTCGGTCAGCATCAGGTCGATCCGTCGGCCCGACCGCAGGATCGCCAGGGCTTCGGCGCTTTCCGCGGCTTCGAGCACCCGATAGCCCAGATCGGCCAGTTCCCCGACGACAAGGTTTCGCACCAGCGTCTCGTCCTCGACCACCAGGACGGTTTCGCCCGAGGTCGTCGTCCCCGGCGCCGCGCCCGCAGGCTGGGCCCCCTCCTCGGCCAGCGCCGCGCGGTGGCGCGGCAGGAAGATGCTGACGGTGGTGCCGGCGCCCGGATCGCTTTCGATGCGGGCGTGCCCCTCGGACTGGCGGGCAAAGCCGTAGATCATGGACAGCCCAAGGCCCGTGCCCTGCCCCAGCGGCTTGGTGGTGAAGAACGGCTCGAACGCCTTGGCCATCGTGGCCGCATCCATGCCGATTCCGGTGTCCGAGACCGCAATGCGAATGTAGTCGCTGTGCCGAAGGCTCCGGTCGTGCGGCATGTCCAGATCGTCTGCATCGACGTTGCGGGTCTCGATCCGCAGCCGCCCGCCGCCGGGCATCGCGTCGCGGGCGTTGATGGCGAGGTTCAGCACGGCGTTCTCAAGCTGGTTGGGGTCGCACAGCGTGACCCAGAGGTCCTCGGCCAGCGCGAACTCGACCGCGACATTCTCGCCCATGGTGCGGCGGAACAGGTCCTCCATCGAGGCGATCAGCGCATTGGCGCGCACGGGCCGGGGGTCCAGCGGCTGGCGCCGGGAAAAGGCCAGCAGGCGATGCGTCAGCGCGGCGGCGCGGGCCGCCGCCCCGGCGGCACCCTCGATGAAGCGGTCCAGATCGTCGGTCCGGCCCTGGCCGATGCGGCGCTGAATGACGCTGAGGCTGCCGGTGATGCCTTGCAGCAGGTTGTTGAAGTCATGCGCGATGCCGCCGGTCAGCTGGCCCAGGGCCTCCATCTTCTGGCTTTGACGCAGCGCCTCCTCGGCCTGCTCGCGCTCGGCGATTTCCTGGGCGACGCGGCTTTCCAGCGTCTCGTTCAGTTCGCGCAGCCGGGCCTCGGCGGTCTTCAGCTCGGTGATGTCGACCATGGTGCCGATGAACCGCAGGGGCTCGCCATCGTCGGAAAACAGGGTGCGCCCCCGGGCGGCGACCCAGCGCCCGGCCCCGTCGGTCCCGGCGGCGGTGCGGAACTCGACGGCGAAGGTTCCGGTGCCGTGGCGCGTGACGGCGGCCTCGACCGCGCTGCGCACCCGGTCCCGGTCCTCGGGATGGGCGCCGCCCAGGAACGAGTCCTCGAACGTGACCCGGGCATCCAGGGCCAAGCCGAACAGCGCCTTGGTGCGGGCATCCCAGCGCAGGTCCCGGCTGCGCAGGTCCAGATCCCAGGTGCCCATCGAGGCGGCCTCGGCCGCAAGCCGGGCGCGTTCCTCGCTTTCGCGCACGGCGGCCTCGGCGGCGCGGCGATCGGTCAGGTCCTGCATGGCGCCGATCATCCGGGTGGCGCGGCCGCCGTCGTCGCGCAGCACGAAGCCGCGGTCCAGAATGGCGGCATAGGACCCGTCCGCCCGACGGAAGCGGTATTCCTCGGTCCAGCCGGTCCCCGATCCGTCGATGACGGCATGGATGGACTGGTCGACCCGGTCGCGGTCGTCGGGATGGATGTGCTCGATCCACCAGGCCGCGCTGGTTTCGCGCAGGGCGTGGCCCAGGCGGTCCTCAAGCGCGTTGTTCCAGATGACGTGCCCGTCGGCCAGCCGCCAGTCCCAGATGGCGTCGTTGGTCGCCTGCGCGGCCAGGCGATAGCGTTCCTCGGTTTCGCGCAACGAGGCTTCGACGCAGCGCCGGTCGGTGATGTCCACGGACGAGCCGATCAGGCCGATCACCTGCCCGTCCTCGCCCCGGAACGCCGATTTCGTGGACAGCCAGACGGCGGGCGTCCCGTCCGGGCGGCGCACGGCCTCTTCGGCGACCAGGGTCTGGCCCGAGGCCATGACGGCGGCGTCAAGGCGCATGATCGCCTCGGCCTCGGCCGGATCGCTCAGGAACTCCGCATCGGTCCTGCCCAGGATCTCGGCCAGGGGCTTGCCGACCAGCTCCAGGGTCCCGCGATTGGCGACCAACATCCGGCCGTTGCGGTCCTTGGCATAGACCACGCCCGGCACGGCCTCGATGAAGGCCTCGAGCAGGCGCTTGGCGCGGTCGCGTTCCGCGGCCAGCACGCGGCGTTCGTCCACGTCCAGAAGAACGCCCGGAAAGGTGATCGTGCCGGCGGCGTCCCGATCCACGCGGCCGTTCGCCTCGATCCAGTGATAGCTGCCGTTCAGCCGCCGCACCCGGTACTGGTGGGCATAGGGGCCGCCCCGGGCGATGGCCTGCTTGATCGCCGCGGTCAGCCCGGCCTTGTCGTCGGGATGGACGGTGGCGATCACCTGCGCCAGGCTCAGGCCCGCGCGCCCCAGCGCCGGATCAAGCCCGAAGGCTGCCGCGAACTGCTCGTCGACCGTGAAGCGGTCGGCGGTCACATCCCAGAACCAGGTGCCGACGATGGCCCCGGCGGCAAGCGCCAGGCGCAGCCGGTCGCCATCCGTCAGGGTGCCCAGAGAGGTTGCGTTCAGCGTGTGGGGCATGGCGTTCCCAAGTCAGGTCCGTGTTCCAAGGCCCGCTCTGCCGGTCGGATCAGGCGCTGCGCGTTCAGGCCCTTCTAGTATCGCCTTCTTCGGGGTCGGACAACATCCATCTGTCGAGAGCCCCTTGGGTTGCGCCCGGCCTGTCACAGGATTTCGGACAGGCCGCGGCTGGCCCGTTCGGCGGTGTCCAGCCAGCCGGGAAGGAGGGCGCCGGCGGCCCGGGCGGTCCGGGACAGGGCGTCGCGCAAAGCGCCGTCCGCGATCACGCGGCGCAGCGCCTCGGCCAGGCGGACCGGATCCTCGGGCGGGACCAGCAGCCCGGCACCGGGCGGCACGGTCTGGGGCACCGCGCCGGTGCGGCAGCTGATGATCGGCAGGCCATGGGCCAGCGCCTCGTCAAAGACGATCCCGTATCCTTCGTAGCGCGTCGCCAGCGCAAAGACCGAGGCCCCCGCGTAAAGCGCCTCGAGCCGGGCGGCGGGAACCTGGCCCGCCAGGTCGATCCGCGCGGCCACCGGACTGGCCGCGCGCTGGCGCTCCAGCGCCGCCGCGTGATCCGCATCCCAAGGGCGGCCCGCGATGACGGCGCGCCAGTCCAGGTCGCCCAGTTGCGACAGCGCCTCGATCAGGATGTCGTGGCCCTTGCGGGGATGCAGGATGCCGACCGACAGGATCAGCGGGGGGGACTGCGGCGCCGAGGGCAGGCGCGGCCGGTCGGTCCCCGGCCGGACCACGCTGATCGCCTGCGGGGCGACGGCGTAGCGGTCGATCAGGATGCGACGGGTGTGCGGGCTGGGGACCAGGACGTGCCGGACCAACCGCAGATTGTCGCGTTCGGTCCTGAACAGGTGGTCGCGGCGTGCCGGCGCAAGCCCGCTTTCCAGCGCCAGCGGATGATGGATCATCGCGACCAGAGGCGCGCGCAGGCGCGACAGGCCCTGCGTGTCCAGCGCGCCAAAGGCCAGCCCGTCCAGGATCAGCGGCCGATCCTGCGGCACCCGCGCCAAGGCGGCAAGCGCCGCCGCCATCTCGGCCGGGTCCGGGTCGGGAAAGCCCGCGGGCAGTTCCAGATGCCAGACGTCATGGCCAAGCGCGCGCAGCCCTTCGAGCAGGCGGCGTTCATAGACATAGCCGCCCGTCAGCGTGGCGATGTCGCCCGGCACCGCGAAGGCCAGCGAGCGGCGGATCACGCGGCCCCCTGTTCGGGCGCAAAGCGGGCCAGCACCCGACGTTCGACCGCGGCGACCAGGGCGTGGAACAGCCCCGACAGCAGCGTCACCGCAACCACCGTCAGCCACAGCATGCCGTAGCCCGAAACCGAGGCCGACAGCGCCATCAGGTGACCCAGTCCCCGGCCCGTCGCCAGCCACTCGATCACCGTGACGGCCAGGACGGCGGCAGGCACGCTCATCCGGGCCGAGGCGAACAGCGCGGGCAGCATCGCGGGAATGCGGACATGCCACATCTGCCGCAGCGGGCCGGCGGCATAGCTGCGAAACAGGTCCAGGATCGGGCCCGGCGCCTGACGCAGCCCGTGCTGGCAGGCGACGAATGTGGGAAAGAACACCATCAGCGCGACCAGGACGATGGTGCCCAGGGCGCCGCGCCCCAGCAGCAGGACGACCAGGGGCGCCGTCGTCAGGATCGGCACGGACCGCAGCGCCACGGCCAGCGGCGCGGCCAGCGCCGCAAGCGCCGGGCGCAGCGCCAGCAGGACCGCCAGCCCCGCCCCCAGCACCAGCCCCGCGGCATAGCCGGGCAGGACCAGCGCGACGCTTTCCCAGGCTGCCGCAAGCAGCGTCGCGCGGGTCGCCGGGGCATCCGGCGCCCACAGGACTGCGGCCAGAACATCGGGCGGGCGCTTGGCGAAAAAGCGGTTCAGGCCCAAGGACTCCATCCCCGCCCACCAGACCGCCAGCAGCACGGCGACCAGCAGCGCCGCCTGCGCCAGCCTCTGCGCGGCCGAAGGCCCCCCCGCCCGGGCGGGCGCAAGGATGACCGGCGGCGGGTCCGGCAACAGCCTGCGGCTCAGCCAGCCGACGGCGGCATAGGCCAGATACGAGGATGCCGCCGCCACCGCCGCCACCGCCCACAGCGCCGGAATGTCGAGGTCGCGGGTAAAGCGGATGGTCAGGACGCCCAGGCCGCGCTCGGCCCCGGTGAACTCTCCGACCATGGCGCCCAGGATCGCGGCAGGGGCCGAGATCTGAAGCCCCGCAACCAGATAGGGCAGCGCGGCGCGCAGGCGGACATGGACCAGTTCGGCCCACCGGCCGCGGCCATAACTGCGCACCAGGTCGAACCAGGCCGCTGGCGCCGCCCGCAACCCCGCCAGCAGCGGGATCAGCGTGGTGTAATAGACCGCCAGCGCCGCCAGCACGATCTGCGGCCCGTTGCCCGGACCCATCAGCACCCGCAGGATCGGCCCGGTGGCGACCAAGGGCAGGCAAAAGACCGCCAGCGCCAGCCCCGCCACCAGGCCCAGCGTCCGGGGCCATAGCGCCGGCACGGCGGCCAGCAGGATGGCGGCAAGGTTCCCGGCGGCCAGCCCCCAGGCTGCATTGCCCAGCGTCGCCGCCGTGGCGCGGCCCGCCAGCCCGGCGTTCGCCCCCAGCCAGCCGGCAATCTCCAGCGGTCCGGCCAGCAGGTGGCCGCCCGTGGCCAGTGCCGCGCCCTGCCACAGCCCCAGCAGAAGGGCCGGTCCCGCCCAGCGGCCCGTCATTGCGCGGCCAGGACCTGCGCCGGCCCGCCGCCCTGGGCCAGCGCCGCCAGCGCCCGGGTGACCAGCCGGCGGAAGGAAGGCGTTTCCGAGACGCCCGGCGAACGCGGATGCGCTAGCGGCACCTCGATATCGGCGACGATCCGGGCGGGACGCGGGGACAGCACGACGATGCGGTCGGAAAGCATCACGGCCTCGTCCACGGAATGGGTGACAAGCATCGCCGTGGTGCCCTGCGCCTGCCACAGCGGCGGCAGGTCCTGGGCCAGTTGCTGGCGCGTCAGCGCATCGAGCGCGCCGAAGGGTTCGTCCAGCAGCAGGACGCGCGGCTGCGTGACCAGGGCGCGCGCGATGGCCGCGCGCTGCCGCATCCCGCCCGACAGCGCGGCCGGGCGCGCCCGCTGAAAGCCGCCCAGGCCCACCAGTTCGATCAGTTCCGCGACGCGCGCCGGGTCGGCGGGCTGGCGCGCGAGCTTGCGACCCAGCGCCACGTTCTGCGCCACGTCCAGCCAGGGCAGCAGGCAGGGGTCCTGAAAGGCGATCGCCAGACCGCCCTGCTGGCCCAGCAGGCCAGGCGGATCGCCTGCGATGCGGACCTGCCCGGCGGTCGGCTGCTCCAGCCCCGCGATCAGCCGCAGCAGCGTGGACTTGCCGCAGCCCGAGGGGCCCAGCAGCGCCGTCGTCTTCCCCCCCGCCAGCGTCAGGTCGATGCCCGCGACCGCCTCAAGCCCGCCGTCATAGACCTTGCCAAGCCCGCTGCAGACGATGCCGGCGGGGGGCTCAAAGGGCATGGACTTCTTCAAGGACCGAGCGGTCCCACAGTTCGGGGCCCACCTTGCGCCCCAGCAGCGCCAGGGTGCGGATGTTGGCTTGGACCGTATCCTCGGCCCACCAGCCAAAGCCCTTGGCGTCGGTCAGTTCGGAAAACATCAGCGGCACCTGCCGTTGGGCCTGCATGATCTGCGTCGGCAGGTCGAGCCCCGCGTCGGGGAACATCCGCACGGTCAGTTCCGCCGCCGCCCGCGTGTCCTTGCGATAGGCGTCCCAGCCGCGCAACTCGCCCGCCATCAGGGCCACCAGGTCGGCGCGGCGGTTGGCAAGGCTGTCTTCGGTCGCGATGTAGGTCTGCGAATGCACGGCATAGCCGTGATCGGCCAGCAGCATGGTATGCGCCTTGATCCCGTGGATCGCCATGGCGACCGGCAGGTCGGTTTCCCAGCACAACAGCCCGTCGACCTCGCCCGCGATCAGGGGCTGGGCGGAATACTGGGTCGGGACGATCTGGACGCTGGCCGGGTCGATCCCGTTCAGCGCGCACAGCGCCTGAAGGACCGGGGTATTGGCGACCGCCATGCCGATCCGCTTGCCGGGCAGGTCGGCGGGCGCACGGATGGGCTTGTCGGCCAGCGAGGCGATCACGAAGGGGTTCTTCTGCATCGCCACGCCGATGATGCGGAACGGCGCGCCCTGCGCCACGGCGGCGGCGGCGTAGTCCGCGGCCGAGATCCCGACCAGCGCCGTTCCGGCGACCACCGGCGGCTCGACCGGGGCATTGGGCCCGCCCTGCATCAACTGCACCTGCAGCCCCGCGTCGGACCACCAGCCGTTCTGCTGCGCGATATAGCTGCCGGCGAACTGGACCGAATGCAGCCAGGACAGTTGCAGGCCCACCGGGGTCTGCGCACGGGCCGGGCGCACCAGCCCCGAGGCGCCCAGCACCAGGCCGGCGCCCAGCAGGGTTCGCCGCGAAAAGGCAATGGATGACATCGGCACCTCCGTCCCGGCCCATCGTCCCGGCCCGCCAGGCGGCCGGACCCCCTGTCATTTGACCGCCAAGCAGCCCGATCCGCAACCCCCGGGCGCGGCATCCGGTTCAAAGCCGCCCAGGATCAGGTCGCGCATCCGGTCCATGGGCAGGACGGGCTGCCCGGCGGGTGGGACCAGGCCGGGGGCAAAGCCCCAGGCCGCCGCGCGCTCGACCAGGGGCGCGGGGCCGATCAGGTGGATGGGCACGTCGGGCCGCTCGTCCATCGCGACCCAGGGGGCGGCCTGGTGGTCGCCCAGCACGATCATCAGCGGCGGATCCCGGGCGTGGGACAGCGCGTAATCCGCCACCGTCCGCAGGCTATAGTCGAGCGCCTCGCGATAGGCCTTGCGCACCCGGTCGGGGTCGCGCCAGACCTCCTTGGGCGGATCGCCCGCGCGGGCCATGGCGTCGAACGCCGCGCCATCGTCCAGTTCGGCCCAGGGCAGCAGCCGGGGCACCGGCACCCAGGGCGCGTGGGACGAGATCAGCACGACCTGCGCGAACAGATGCGGCCCGCCTGCGGCCCCGCGCAGCAGCCGGTCGGTCGCGGCCAGGGTGAACTGGTCCGGCATCGTCACCCAGCCGAAGGACAGGCCGCGATAACCCAGGTCGTCCCGCGCCAGGATGCGGTCAAAGCCCATCGCCGCGCCTTCGGGCCAGGGCCGGGTGATCGCGGGCATCACCGCCGCCGTTCGGAACCCGGCACGGCGGGCGTGATGGAACAGCCCCTGCCGCCCCAGGGCTCGCGCCGCATCGTAGCGCGCCTGATCGGCGATCCAGAGCCCGTTGGCGAAGGTCGCGTGCGACAGCCAGCTTTGCCCCCCGCGCGTCGGCGCAGCCAGAAAGCCCGAGCGCATCGCCAGTCCCGCTTGCGCCAGCCTGTCCTGCGCCTCGCGCAGCGTCGCCCGGTGCCTGCCGGCATAGAACGGCACATCGAGGCTGGCGCGGCCATAGCTTTCGACAAAGACCACCAGCACATCCCGGTCGATCCCGGCCAGCAGACCGGAGGCCGTGGCCAAGGGGTCCTGCGCGGCAAGCAGGCGCAGCTGGCGCAGGTCCTGCGCGGTCTGCCGGACCAGGGCGATCCGCGACAGAGCATAGGGGCCGTTTCCGCCCCAGCCCGGGACCGCCAGCAGGACAGCGGCAAGGACCGCAATCGCAGGGGCCAGTCGCCGGGGGGCGCGGGCCCAGACGCCCGCCGCCCACCAGACCGCCGCCGCGCCCGCGACCAGCGCGGCCAAGGCCACCGCCAGCGCCAGACCAAGGCCGAAAAGACCGAGGGTGCCCCCGGCCCACCGCAGCCCCGCATCGACCAGCGGCAGGTCGGTCAGCGGGTTGAACCCCCGCCCCAGCGCCAGCATCGTCGCCAGATCGGCCAGCTTCTGGACCGTCAGCACCAGCAGCGCCAGGGCGACAAGCAGGCGAAGTCGGGCAAGGGCCAGCGCCAGCAGGATCAGCGGCAGCTCGGGCGCAAGGCGCAGCAGCGCCTGGGACAGGGGCATGGGCGCTGCCGGCAGGACCAGCACCAGATGCAGGATGGCGGCCGCGACCAGGAGGCGGGCCGGGCCGTTCATGCTTGCCGCCACAGCCAAAGCACATCCGCCGCGAAGGAACAGACCAGCGCCAGCGCCGCCAGCCACCCCAGCGCCTCGGCCTGGGCTGGTCCGGGCAGGGGCGTCTGCAGCAGGATCAGCACCGACAGCTGCATCACGCAGATGGCCTTGCGCCAGCGCCGCTCGGGCAGGTCGGCCTGCAGCCAGGGCCAGCGCAGCCCCGCCAGTACGAAGGCATAGCGCGTCAACCCCAGCACAAGGATCTCGGGCCCGGCCGCGGTTCCGGCCAGCAGGTGCAAGGACAGGACAAGCGCCAGGGCGGCATCGACCTCGATGTCGAAGCGCGCGCCAAAGCGGGACACCAGGCGGCTTTGCCGGGCCAGGCGGCCGTCCAACCCGTCCAGCGCCAGGGCAAGGCCCGCCACGCCGGCGACCGCCCAGCCCGCCGCGTGCCCCGCCAGCAGGGGCGCCAGCAGCGCGCAGACCAGCGCCGCGCGGCCCAGCGTCACGACATTGCAGGCCCCGATCCGGTCGTGGGGATAGGCGCGCCGCATCAGCATCGCCACCGCAAGGCTTGCCAGCAGAAAGACGCAGGTCGCGCCCATCAGCGCAGACCCCCGGCCCGCCAGAACCGCCTGCGCCAGCGCGATCACGCCGACCCCCGCCAGCGCCGCCGCGCCGACCTCGCGCGCGATGGCGTTCCCGGCCCGGTGCTGCCGGGGCGGCGTCGGTCTGGCGGGGTGGATGTCGCGCATGTCCAAGCCTCCTGCCAAGCCATGCCCTGCGTCAAGCGCCGGCTGTTCGGAACGCGACGCTTCTGCTAGACTTTCCGCAAAGGAGCCGCGCCATGCCCAAGCCGCCCGGTTACCGCCCCCCTGCCCGCGCGCTGCACTGGCTTGTCGCGCTGGCGGTGCTTTCGATGATCCCTGCAGGGCTGGTGATGACGCGCGAGGGTATTCCACGCCCGCTTCAGGACGCGCTGTTCCTGTTTCACAAGAACCTGGGCGCGCTGCTGATCCCCGTGATCCTGGTGCGGATCGCCTATCGCCTGATCCATCCCCCGTCGCCCCTGCCCGATACGGTGCCGGCCTGGCAACGGCAGGCGGCAGCCGTTTCGCATGTCCTGTTGTATCTGTTGCTGGTCATCATGCCGCTAAGCGGGTTCGTCCGGGTCCGGGCGGGCGGCTTTCCGATCGAACTGCTGGACCGGCTGGGGCTGGGGCCGTGGATCGGCAAGTCCCCTGCGCTGGCCGGGTTCGCGGAAAACGTCCATGCCACGGCGGCCTTCGTGCTGATTGGGGTGCTGGCAGTCCATATCGCCGCCGCCTGCCATCACGCGCTGATCCGCCGCGACGGCGTCTGGTCGCGCATGTGGCCCATTCGGGGCGCATGACGGGGACTGGCCCTGCTGGCCAGGCCCCACGTCGTCAGGGCTGCGCGGGTGCGATGCGCCAGATCGTGTTCGACAGGTCGTCCGCCACGATCAGGGCGCCGCGCGGGTCGACGCTGACCCCCACCGGGCGGCCGCGCGTCTTGTCCCCGTCCTGCAGGAACCCTGTCACCACATCGACCGGATCACCCGAGGGGCGGCCGTTTTCGAAGGGCACGAACACCACCTTGTAGCCCACCGGCTCGGCCCGGTTCCAGCTGCCATGCTCGCCGACGAAGGCGCCCTGGGCAAACTGCGGCCCCATCGCATCGTTGGAAAAGGCCACGCCCAAAGCCGCCACATGGGCGCCAAGCGCATAATCGGGCGCGATGGCCGAGGCGACCTTGTCCGGGTCCTGCGGCTTGACCCGGCTGTCCACGTTCTGCCCCCAGTAGCTGTAGGGCCAGCCATAGAACTCGCCTTCCTGCACCGAGGTCAGGTAGTCCGGCACCAGATCGGGGCCGATCTCGTCGCGCTCGTTCACCACGGCCCAAAGCTGCCCGGTGCCCGGCTGGATGGTCAGGGCGGTCGGGTTGCGCAGGCCGGTGGCATAGGGCCGATGGGCGCCGGTCGCCACGTCGATCTGCCAGATCATCGCGCGGTTCTCCTCGGCTTCGATGCCGCGCTCGGTGATGTTGCTGTTCGACCCGATGCCCACATACAGGAAGCGCCCGTCAGGGCTTGCCGTCATCGCCTTGGTCCAGTGGTGGTTCAGCGCCGAGGGCAGGCGGGCCAGCGTCTCGGGCGGGCCGCCGGCCTGGGTCTGGCCGTCAGCGTAGGCAAAGCGCACCACGGCGTCCTGGTTCGCCACATAGATTGCGCCGTCGATATAGGCCAGGCCATAGGGCGAGTTCAGCCCTTCGGCAAAGACCGTCTGCATTTCATAGACGCCATCGCCATCCGCGTCGCGCAGCAGGGTCAGGCGGTTGCCACCGGGTTCAGAGCTTTTGCCAAGGCTTTTGATGAAGCCCGCGATGATGTCCTTGGGCCGCATCGCCGGGGCGCTGGCACCCTTGCCTTCGGCCACCAGGATATCGCCATTGGGCAGGATCAGGGTCTGACGCGGAATCTTGAGTCCGGTCGCGATGGCCGAGATCGCATACCCCTCCGGCACCGTGGGCAGGTCGTCCCCCCACAGGGCGGGCCGCGGGATCGTCATGTCGGGCAGCAGGCCGCGCTGCGGTGCCGGCAGCTCGGGATCGGCGCCATAGGATGTTGCGGGCGCTCCCTGCGCCAGGACGGCGACAGGCAGGGCGGCAGCCGGCATGGCCGCGGCAAGGCCGATCAGGATCAGGGCGCGCATCAGTAGTATCCGTTTTGATCAAGGGTTGATTTCGGCCCATTTCCGGTCGTCCCGGATCAGGGCGTTGGCGAGGACGATGAGCTTTCGCATCACCGCCGTGATGGCGACTTTCCAGGGCTTTCCGGCAGCGATGAGCGTCCGGTGGACTTGCTGGAGCGGGGCGTTGAAGCGGGTCGCGATCACAGCGGGCATGAACAGCATGCAACGGAGAGCAGTGCGGCCTCCGCCGATACGGGCCTTGCCCTTCCACGTTCCCGACTGCCGCGTGATAGGTGCGAGGCCTGCGAGGCTCGCAGCTTCCTTCGAACTCATCGCCCCGAGCTCCGGCATCTCGATGATCAGGGCGATGGCGGCGACGGGCCCGACGCCGGGGATCGACGTCAGGATCTCGTAGCGCCTGGCGAGCCCGGGATCGGCTTTGATCCGGGAGCGCAGTTCCCTGTCGATCTGCGCGATCTGGGTGTCGATCTGGCGAAGGCGCGCGCGCAGCTGCGCCAGGACGATCTTGTTGCGCGCCATGCCGATCCGGTTTCGGCAGGCCGTCCGATCCTTGATCAGAGCAACCCGAGCGACATGCAGCTCCTTGATTTCGTGCAGTTCGTCAGTTTTGACCGGGGTCGCCTCGAGGCCGAGCACGGTACCCATCCGTGCAAGCATCTCCGCATCGACGCGGTCGGTCTTCGCTCCCTGTCCGGTAGCCTGCGCGAAGCGTCGCGCCCGTGCGGGGTTCACCTTGACGTTGTGATGGCCGAAAGCCGCAAGCGCGGCCTCCAGATCGCGGTGATAGCGCCCGGTCGCCTCGTAGACGACGCGGAGCGGTGCCGCCCCGAGCCACTTGCGCATGGCCTTCAAGCCGGACGCGTCGTTGCCGAAGCGGGCTCGTTTGCCGTCCGAGATACGGTAGATGTCGAGTGTGGTCTTCGAGATGTCGATCCCGATAGTGTCGGTCATGGTCTTTTCGCCTCCTGGCCTTGTCATTCGGGGCAAGGACGCGAGGTCTTCCCCATGTATCCGTTCAGGACATTCGAAAAGGCGGGGGCGATCACACTACTGACCGGCCCTCTCCGACCATCTCCACAACGATCCGTCCCCCGCCGCTGTCCGGCATATTTGAGGTGCCGGACAGCGGCTCCCGTATCGCACGGGAACCGGGGGAAATCTTAAGACAAGTCCTCCACGGTCTGGACCCCGGCATATCCCAGCAGCGAGGCGATCAGGGCCAGCAGGGTGGACAGGCCCGACCACCACAGCGCCTCGGGCATGATCGCCCAGGCGTCCTGGGAATGGGCGAGAGCGTTGACCAGCCCCACGATCCAGGCGGCAAGCAGGGTCAGGAAATACCACAGCGGTCGCCGGCTGGCGAACCTGCGGCTGCGAACCGCATGGACCAGTGCCCAAAGCAGCGCAAAGGCCCCGACCAGCAGCCCGCCGGCGTTCAGCCATTGGGCAAAGTTCGACCACTGGATTTCATGGCTGCGCCAATAGGCGATGTCGCTGACCAGCGCGCCCAGAAACAGCGGAAACGGGAAAGCCAGCAGAACCGCGTGCAGCGGATGGATCGGCCGGACCGGACCTGGGGTGGCGACAGGAACCACGGATCAGCCTCCTTGGCGTCAGGGCCGGCAAGGTCCGGCCGTTTCATCTGGCAGGGCAACGCTTGGCAATCGCGCAGGTTGCAAAAAATCCCGGGCAGGGCGGGGCCGGGGCCGTAGGACCAGGGCGCGGGATCGCCGTTGCAGCGAGGTCGAGCCCCGGTCGCAGCGGCGTGCCCCGCACCCTGGCAGCGGGGGCCATCGCCTTGCCGGAGGGGGACGGGGCACTGTAATGTCCCCCAGGGCAGGCGATGTGGTGGTGGCCCCCAAAAGCGGCCTGCTCACAGGATAAAGTCGTTCCCCGACAAGGCTGTGACGCCATTCACCTGGATGCAGAAATCGGCCCTGCCGTCGCCGTTCACGTCGCCGTAGACATAAGCCTTGCCCTGCGCGACCTGATACCTCAGCTCTCCGGCGTCGCCGCCGAAGGCCGCGCGACCGATGAAGTCAAAGTCCTGGTTTCCTGCGCGCGTGACCATGGCATCCATCGGCGACAGGTCGATCCGGTCGCCCTGCGCGCGGGCGAAATCCGCGATCACGTCGGGGTCGGTCGTCGACGAATGGCCGGGCGCCAGGAAGACGAACTGGTCCGCACCGGCGCCGCCCCACAGCGCATCCTTGCCGGCGCCGCCGTTCAGGCGGTCGTTGCCGCCGCCGCCGCGAAGCTGGTCGCTGCCCACATCGCCCAGCAGGCTATCGCGGCCCGAACCGCCGTACAGCCGGTCATTGCCCGCGCCGCCGGAAAGGATGTTGTTCTGCGCCTCGACATGCAGCACGTCGTTGCCGGCCCCGCCGATCAGCGTATCGTTGCCGGAGCCGCCATACAGGGTGTCGTTTCCCGTGCCCCCGGCCAGCCAGTCGTTCCCGGTCCCGCCCAGAAGGCGGTCGTTTCCGCCGCCACCCGACAGCCGGTCGTGGCCGTCCTCACCCCACAGGATATCGGCGCCGCGGCCGCCGTGGATGATGTCGTTGCCGGCATTGCCATGCAGCGCGTCGTTTTCCGTGCCGCCAAAGATCAGGTCGTTGCCCTGACCGCCATAGACGGTGTCCGCGTCGGACCCACCCGCGATGGTGTCGTTGCCGGGGCCGCCATAGATCAGGTCGAAGCCCTTGCCGCCCTCGAGAATGTCGTCGCCCGTGCCGCCGTTCAGCGTGTCCGAGCCGATGTCGGCACGGATATAGTCCCGCCCGGCCCCACCCTGGATATGCTCGTCCCCGCGGCCGGTGACGATCACGTCATGCGCGGCCGAGCCCTGGATCACACCGGCGCTGTTCGGGGTCGGGTTGTGCATGCTGGTACGCTCTGCCGGCAGGGCGTGCTGCAAAAGCCCCTGGGGCAGCGCATTGTACGGGTTCTCGAACGCCACGGACGGCAGCTGCTTGGGAAGCGGATGGTTCCACTTCAGGAAATGGCTTTCGTCGGCCCAGCTTCCGTCCGGCTGGCGGACCTGGCGGGCGCCTTCCAGCGTGAACAGCGCCCGGCCCCCGGCGGCATTGACGATCTGCAGCCATTGCTGGCCCTGATAGAGGACGATCGAGACATCAGCCCCCGCGATCTGGCCCGGCCGCAGCGGATCCAGGACCTGGCCCGCGATCACGATCCGGTCCTCGAGACTGTTGAAATCGTCGATCCTGCCGACCACGGTCCCGCGCATCGCCGCCACGTTCGAGAATGAGAACGTGTCCCATCCCTGGTGGCCGAAGGCGTGATAGCCGTGCTGGATGGTCCTGGTTCCGGCGACGCCCAGGTCCATGACGATGGAATCGTTTCCGGACCCGGCATGGATATGGATCTGGTTTTCGGTCGCTCCATCGGTGGTTGCGCGAATCACGTCATTGCCTGACGTGCCATTCGCATGCGTCGGGCCACCGTTTCTGGAGTCGATGGTGATGGTTTTGCCTGCGGCGGCCCCGGCCGCAGAATGACCTGCATTGGAATGCGTATTCATAGCGTCTCCAGCCATGTTGAATGACATCGGGGGAAACGGCGATACTCGACACGGCAAATGATACGGACTGTCCCGCAATCCGAATGGACAAGAGGCCTCGCGCCACAGGCCTTCGCGCCTGTCACGGTGTCTCGTCGGGATAAATGGCGACTGGCTCCGGCATGAAGGCGGGACCAAAGGTCCAACCTTCGGGGGGCAACATTCTACCGTCTAATCGAGCGAATACATGTTCTTGTTGTTGGGCTCCAGGCACGCTGAAATCGCTGACGTACTGGGCCATGAACGGGATTTCCGCCGCCGCGGTTCCGCGCTGCGTGCATACAATTAAGATATATTACCCTTGCGTGTGCCGGCTCCCGCAGGATTCGTCGGGGCGCTGGCGGGCATTTTGCGCGGCAATTTTCTTCGAGTATATCGGACGCGCAATGCGGCAAGTCGCAGTCCAGTTGCGGGATTAGCGCGCGCCGCTGCATGGAATAACGAGGCATGACGTTTGTTAGTTATTATTTATAAAGACAACAAACGATTTGATTTTTCCTTAACCCTGTGGTTGCACGACAAGGCAGAGCCGCCGCCCCGGAATGACCGGGCCGTCGGTTGGATTTGTCGTTGCAACAAGAGAGATATCCCTGCCCATCCAAGGCTGCGCGAGCAGGCAGATGCGCCGCGTGTTTATGACGAAAAAAAGGGACGGTGGTCCGCCCCCATTTGCCCGATTAGACCGCCGCCGACGCGGGCGCGTCCCGAACAGCAGGCTCTCCCCCGACCCCCAGAGGGACATGCGCGGGGCCGGCAGAAGCCACTTGTCTGCCGGCCCCGCGCATGTCATGCATCATGTATTGGATGTCGAGGCTGAGGTTCCAGCCATGTCCTCACGGCCCCTTCGCCAGCCGTACTGCACTCGCGCTGCGGCGAGGACGGCTGTACGCCAAGGCAGCGCCTTTGCAGGCGCCGCCTATCGGCTCACAGGAGCGGAGACGAGAGCGTCAGTTTCCAACCCGTGCTCAGACCCACCTCGTGGACCTGCTGCAGCGGCAGAACCGATGATCCGTCAGGGCTTGCGCAGATCGGGCTTGTTGGGATCGGGATAGCCGGCGTGTTCCTCGGCCGGCACCGTATGATCCACGTCCCGCGTGGTGCCGCGGACCCCTTCGGGCAGGCCGCCGCGGTCGTCAGGGGGGTTGCTTGGCGTATCCTGCGCCTCGTCCTTCAGGACCGCGTCCGGCGGGATGTCGTCAGGCTTCGGGTTCTGGGCCATGGGCTCCTCCGTTTCCCTTGCCCCCTTGGGCGGGGGCAGCAGGGAAAAACGAAGGCCAGGAGGGATTCGTTCCGGCCGGCGGGGTGGGCCATGGACAGCATGTCGCAGGGGGGTTTGTCCCGGGCGCCGGGTTCCCTATATCGGGGGCAGGGCGCGCCGCAGCGGATGCGGCGCGCGGCTTTGTTTTGGACAAGGAAGGCCATGACCGTTTCGAACCTTCTGGCGCAGGACCCCGGCAACCTGAAGCCGGCGCTCAAGCGCGGCGCCTGCCTGAAATGCCCCCGCTGCGGGCAGGGCAAGCTGTTCCGGGGCTATCTGCGGGTCGCCGAGGAATGCAATGCCTGCGGGCTGGACCTGACGCCGCAGCGCGCCGACGACGGCCCGGCCTATGTCGTGATCCTGCTGGTCGCGCATCTGGTGGCCTTTGCCCTGGCGCCCCTGTTCGGCGTGATGGGGGACCGGCCGGCGCTGGTGGCGCTGGTGCTGGGCCTGGCGGCGATCCTGCTGTCTCTGGCGCTGCTGCCGCCGGTCAAGGGCATGTTCGTCGCCCTGCAATGGGTCAAGGGCATGCACGGCTTCGACCCGGCCCGCACCGCCGCCCGGGGCTGATCCCCGGGGGGTCCGGGCCCGGAACCTTTCTCCGGGCGCCGTGTTCACCCGCCTGGACAAGGGGGCGCAACGCCATGAAATCGCAGGACCAGATCTGGACCGAATGGAAGGCGCTGGTGAACCTGACGCCGTCCGCGCTGCGCGACTGGCTCGAGACCAAGGAAAGCCACTCGGTAGGCCAGGCGCCGCAGGGCGGCGAAAGCATCGGGCACAAGTCCGGGCGCCAGATCGTGACCATCCTGGAAAAGCACAGGGCCGAGCTGGACGACCACGACTGGGCGCACATGGCCCGCGTCGTGGGCTACATCAAACGCCACACCGCCCAGGGCGGGCCGCGCCGGAACCGCGAACACAGCCGCTGGCGCTATTCCCTGATGAACTGGGGCCACGATCCCCTGGCCTGATCTTTCGCAATCGCGCGTGACGGCCCCGGGACATCCGGGGCGGCGGCTGCTAGGGCTCGGGCCCGAACGCCAAAGCCGGTGCCGCGCATGTCCCTTGATCTTATCGGGCCCGACCCCGTCCTGGCCGAAAGCGCGCCGTTCCGCAGCGAATTGATCGCCGGGTTCGAATGCGGGCTGGTTCATGGCGGCAGCCACGACCTGCTGGCGACGACGCGGCATCTGCCGCAGGACCGGATGGGCCAGCATCTAGCCATCGCGCGCGACCACGGGATGCGCACGGTCCGCGACGGTCTGGTGCCCGGCCACAATGCGGTCGAGCGGCTGCGCGCGGCGCAGGCGGCGGGCGTGCAGGGCATCTGGGACCTGTCGCATTACCACCGCAACCGCGATCCGGTGCGCTGCGCCCGGATCGTGGCGCAGGCCGCGCTGTCGGTCCTGGGGCCAGAGCGGCTGTGGCTGTGCCCGGTGAACGAACCCGCGCTTTACCCTCTGATCGCCGGCATGCCCCGGCACGAGGCCGTGGACATGGCCATCACCATGGCGCGGGTGGCCCGCGACCACCACCCCGACGTGGGCATCCTGACCAACGACCCGATCACCGGTATCGGCGAGCGCCAGTTCGAGCCGACCGATGCCATCGTCTCGGCGGTGGCGGTAGACGTGGTGGGGGTGAACTATTACCCCCACACCGCGCGCACGGCGCTGTCCAAGGTGTTGGTCAAGACCTGGCGGCGCTATGGCAAGCCCGTCATGGTGTCGGAAACCAGCTGGCACGACGGCCACCCGGTCCACCACCGCCGCCATCCCGGCTTTCACAAGGGCGCCTGGCTGCACCACGTCCTGGACGAGGTAGCGATCGCGCGCGGGCGGGGCGCCCGGGTCGTGGGGGTCTGCTGGTATCCGGTCATCGACTGCCCGCCCTGGCCCCATCCCCGGTCGCGCAACCGCTGGAGCCATGGGCTGATCCGCCGCGACCTGTCGGTCGATCCGGCGCTTTCGGCCGAGCTGGCGCGGCTGCGGGGATAGGTCCGCACGGTTGGGGCGGCACACCGCGCGCAGGCGGCCGCGGCCCGTGCGATTGCGGTGCCACACCCCTTCCCGTCCCCGGACGGTCGGCCGACACCGGCTTGACGCGACCCGGCCCCGGGCATAGACCCCTGGGCATGAACCGCATGGCGTCCCTTTCGGCCCTTTATTACCCGCTGCCCTGAGCAGCGGAGCGCCTTGCCATGCCACCGCTGCACCGCCAGCGGTTCAGCATGACGACAGCCCTGACCTCTGGCCCTCGTTCCCCCGCAAAGGAAGATCGCCATGTCCACCGCCGCCCCCCGCATCCTGATCCTTGGCTTCGGCGCCTTCGGCCGGATGGTCGCCCGTCACCTGGCACCGCACCTGCCCGTCGCCGTCTGCGACCCGGACCCCGCCGCGCAGGCCCAGGCGCGCGCGGCGGGACTGGCGCTGGCAGAGACCGGGCAGGCCGGCGCCTTCGACATCGTCGTGCTGGCCGTGCCGGTGCCCGCCCTGGGCGACTGCCTGCACCGCATCGCACCCCATCTGCGACCGGGGCAGGTCGTGATGGACGTCTGTTCGGTCAAGCAGGGCCCGGCCGGGCTGATGGCCCAGATCCTGCCGGCGGGGGTCGAGATCCTGGCCTCGCACCCGATGTTCGGTCCGCACAGCATGCCGGGCAGCCTGGCGGGCGGCCGCATCGTGCTGTGCCCGGTCCGGGGCGGGCGCTGGCGCCGGATCGCGGCCTTTCTGCGCGGCGGGCTGGGTCTGCGGGTGATCCTGGCCTCGGCCGAGGAGCACGACCGCCACGCCGCCCTGACCCAGGGCCTGACGCATCTGCTGGCCCACGCGATGGCGGCCTTTCAGCCCCACCCGCTGATCCGCACCCGCAGCTTCGACCTGCTGGCCGAGGCGCTGGACATGGTTGGCGCCGATGCGCCCGAGGTGTTCGGCGCGGTGACACGGGGCAATCCCCATGTCGCACCGCTGTGCGACCGCTTTGCGCGGCTTCTGGTCGCCGGGGCGGGCAGCGACCTGGCCCGGGGATAAGAAATCGGGGGCTGCGCCAGCCCCTGGGCGGAACAACCGCGCCCGCCGCAGGTTGCAAGGGAACCACAACAGCCCTGCAACCGGACCGTTCCGATGACCCGCATCCCCGGCACGTCCACGCCCTTGCCCGAACGGGCGGTATCCCGCGCGCCGGAAAAGGCGGCCCGGCACCGGCGGGGCTGGCCGCTGTGGACAGCGCTGCTGGGCTTTGCCCTGGGCGGGTTCTTCGACGGCATCCTGCTGCACCAGATCCTGCAATGGCACCATCTGCTGAGCCTGGTACCCGGCATGGCGGACCTGCGCCTGCAGGTGCTGTGGGACGGCTATTTCCACGCGCTGATGTATCTGCTGGCGGCGGTCGCGCTGTGGGGCCTGTGGCGCGCGCCAGTCCGGGGCGGAACCTGGGCCATGCTGGGCCTGCTGGCCTGCGGCTTCGGCGCCTGGCATGTGGTCGATGCGGTGCTGTCGCACTGGCTGCTGGGCCTGCACCGCATCCGGCTGGACACCGCCCGGCCGCTGGCCTGGGACCTGGGCTGGATGGTGGGCTTCGGCCTGCTGCCGATGGCGCTTGGCTGGTGGCTGTGGCGCCGACCGCAGGGGGGCCCTCCGCCGTCCGGGCCCGCGCTGGCGATGCTGGCGCTGGCCGTCCTGGGCACGAGCGCCTGGGCCGCGCGCCCGCCGCCGGACCAGCCCTTCACCACCGTGGTCTTTGCCCCGGGGACCGACGCCGAGGCCGCATTGCGCGCCGCCGGCCTGGGGCAGGTCGAACGGGTCTGGAGCGATCCTTCGGGCGTCGCCGTCCTGCGGTTGGGCGACGGTGACAGCGCATGGCGGCTGTACCGGCACGGCGCGATCCTGGTCAGCGGCGCGGGCGTACCGGCCGGCTGCCTGAACTGGTCGCGGGCCTGATCCGCGCCTTCAGGGCGCCAAGGCTTGACGTGATCCCGCGAAGTAGGTAGATCGGTCTACCTAACCCCCGAGGACCGCCATGCACACCCTTCCCCATCCCGACAGCGCGCGCGCCCGGCTGCTGAACGCTGCCGGCCGGCTGTTCTATGCCCAAGGCATCAGCGCGACCGGCATCGACGCCATCGTGCAGCACGCGGGCGTCGCCAAGAAAAGCCTGTACAACAATTTCGCCTCGAAGGCCGATCTGGTGGCGCAATACCTGGTGATGCGCCATGCCGATTGGCTGGAGCTGTACCGCGCCCGGGCGGACGGGGCCGTGCTGCCTCGGGACCGGGTGCTGGCCGTCTTCGACGCCTATCGCGACCACGCCGAGAACGCCTACGAGCAGGGGTTTCGCGGCTGCGGCCTGCTGAACGCGGCGGCCGAACTGCCTACGGGCGACCCGGGCCGCCAGGCCGTGCGCCGCCACAAGGAAGAGGTCGAGGCCCTGCTGGCCGCCCCCCTGGCCGAGCTTCTGCCGCAGGACCCCGCGCGCGCCGCGCGGCTGGCCCGGCAACTGGCCTTTCTGCTGGAGGGGGCGATGACGCGCGCCGGGCTGGAGGGCGGCAGCGCCTGCGTCCTCGAGGCGCGCGCCCTGGCCTGCGACCTGCTGGATTCGCTATGAGCGCGCGGTTGGGCGAGCACGGGTTGGGCGTGGCGGCGGTGCTGTTCGCGGCGCTGGTCTGGGGCACCACGGGCACGATCGCGACGCTGGCCCCAAGCGTCGGCCCCGCCGCCATCGGCGCCTGCGCCATGGGCCTTGGCGGGTTGATGCAGGCCGCGCTGGCCGGCCGCGGCATCCGCGCCAGCCTGCCGGCTCTGGCCCGGCACTGGCTGCTGCTGCTGGCGGGCGGTCTGGCGGTGGCCATTTATCCGCTGGCCTTCTACGGCTCGATGCGGCTGGCGGGGGTGACGGTCGGGACGGTGGTGACGATAGGCTCGGCCCCGCTGCTGTCGACGCTGCTCGAGGTCGCGCTGGATCGCAGCCGGCTGTCACGCCGCTGGCTTCTCGGGGCGCTGGTCGGGGTGTCGGGCATGGTGCTGCTGTGCCTGGCCAAGGGCGGCGCCCATCCCGGGACCGCGGGCGGCGACGCCGCCCTGCCCGGCATCGCGCTGGGGCTGCTGGGCGGGCTGACCTACGCGCTGTATTCCTGGACCGCGCGGCGCGTGATGCTGGGGGGCGTGCGCCCGCCCGTCGCGATGGGCGCGACCTTCGGCATCGGGGGGCTGTTGCTGCTGCCCCTGCTGGTCGCCACCGGGGGGCCGTTCCTGGCGTCCTGGGGCAATGCGGCGGTGGGGCTTTACATGGCCGTGGTGCCGATGTTCTTGGGCTATCTGAGCTTCGGCTATGGCCTGGCGCGCACCCCCGCCAGCACCGCCACCACGCTGACCCTGACCGAGCCGGTGGTGGCCGCGATGCTGGCCATGGCCGTGGTGGGCGAGCGTCTGACGCCGGCGGGCTGGCTGGGGGTCGCGCTGATCGTGTCCTGCCTGGCCATCGTTACGCTGCCCATGGGCTCGCCCGCGCGCAGGGCGCAGCCGCTGCTCGGGACCTGAGCGCGCGGCCCGGAACCTTCGCGGGCCCGCGCCGCTTTGACCTCAGGCGACGGGAAAAGGGGCGGCGCATGAAGATCGGCTATCACACTTCGCACGAACAGTTCGCCCCCTCGGCGCTGCGCGACCTGGCGGTCGCGGCGCAGGCGGCGGGGTTCCAGGCCATCAAGTGCTCGGACCACTTCCAGCCCTGGAGCGCGCGGCAGGGTCAGTCCGGCCATGCCTGGGCCTGGCTCGGCGCGGCGATGCAGGCCACCACCCTGCCCTTCGGCAATATCGCGGCGCCCGGCTATCGTTATCACCCGGCCGTCATGGCCCAGGCGGCCGCCACGCTGGCGCAGATGTTTCCGGGTCGGTTCTGGCTGGCGCTCGGCAGCGGCGAGGCGGTGAACGAGGCGATGACCGGACTGCCCTGGCCCGACAAGGCCGAACGCAACGATCGGCTGCGCGAATGCCACGACATCATCCGCGCCCTGCTCTCGGGCCAGGAGGTGACCCATCGCGGCCGCGTCACCGTGGTCGAGGCGCGGCTGTGGTCGCTGCCCGACCGGCCCCCGCCCCTGCTGGCCGCAGCAGTCACCCCGGAAACCGCGCGCTTCGTGGCGCCCTGGGCCGACGGGCTGCTGACCGTGGGGGGCGACCGCGACCAGCTGCGGCGGACCCTCGCGGCCTTTGCCGAGGCCGGCGGCGCCGGCAAGCCCGTCCATGTCCAGCACGCCCTGTCCTGGGCGCCGACCGAAGGCGAGGCCCTGGCCCAGGCGCTGGACCAGTGGGCGCCCGCCGCCGTCGGTGGAGAGGTCAACTGGGACCTGCGACGGCCGGCCGACTTTGACCGGCTGGGCGCGCTTGTCGGCCCCGACCACATCCGGCAGGCGGTCCGCGTCTCGGCCGATCCGGGCGTGTTGCGCGCCGATCTGGACGCCTTCCGCGACCTGGGCGTCGATACCGTCTTTCTGCACAACGTGGGTCGGAACCAGCAGGCCTTCCTGGACATGGCGGCGCGGCACCTGCTGTCGGACTAACGCCTTGGAACATATCGCAGGCCTGGGGCGTTCGGGCCCAGGACAGCAGCGGGCGGACAAGACGTGGCACCCAGGGCGAACTGGAAAGGCTTTCTGCGGATCGGCGAAGTCAGCTGCGCGGTCGCCCTTTATACTGCCGCCTCGACATCCGAGCGCATCGCCTTTCACACCGTGAACCGCGCGACGGGCCACCGGGTCCGGCGCGAATTCGTCGATGCCGAAACCGGCCGCCCGGTCGAGCGCGACGACCAGGTCAAGGGCTACGAGGTCGCGCAGGGCGACTATGTCATCCTTGAACCCGAGGAGGTCGCCGCCGCCGTCCCCGACAGCGACAAGACGCTGGAGGTTTCGGCCTTTCTGCGCTGCGGGGAAATCGACCAGGTCTATTTCGACAAGCCGTATTACCTGGCCCCTGCCGACAAGGCCGCCGAGGAAGCCTTTGCCCTGATCCGCGAAGGCATGCGCAAGAAGGGTGTCGCGGCCATCGCCCGCACGGTGCTGTTCCGCCGCGTCCGCACCGTGCTGATCCGCGCCCATGACGAGGGGATGATCGCGACCACGCTGAATTTCGACTACGAGGTTCGCTCGGCCAGCGAGGCGTTCAAGGACATTCCCAGCATGCGCATCAAGGGCGAGATGCTGGAACTGGCCGAACACATCATCAGGACCAAGGCGGGCGAATTCGACGTCACCGCCTTTGACGATCGTTACGAATCCGCGCTGGCCGAGCTGGTCAAGGCCAAGGCCGAGGGCCGCAGGATCCGCCCGCCGAAAGCCGCGCGGCGCGAGAAGGTCGTGGATCTGCTGGACGCCCTGCGCGAAAGCGCCGGCATCGACAAGAAGCCGCGCGCGCGCAAGCCTGCCACCCGCAAGAAGCCGGCCCCGGCGCCCAGCAAGAAGGCGGGCTAGGTGATGGCGCTAGAGACCTATCGCAAGAAGCGCAATTTTTCCGCGACCCCCGAGCCCGAGGGCCGCGCGGGCAAGACCGGCGGCCGCAGCTTCGTCATCCAGAAGCACGATGCGACCCGGCTGCATTACGATTTCCGGCTGGAGATGGACGGGGTGCTGAAAAGCTGGGCCGTGACCAAGGGACCATCGCTCGACCCCGGCGAAAAGCGGCTGGCCGTCCATGTCGAGGACCACCCGCTGGACTATGGCGATTTCGAGGGCACGATTCCCAAGGGCCAATATGGCGGCGGCACCGTGATCGTCTGGGACCGCGGCACCTGGTCGCCCATCGGCGACGCTGAGAAGGCCTATGCCAAGGGCCATATGGAATTCGAGCTGCATGGCGAAAAGCTGTCCGGGCGCTGGCATCTGGTCAGGATGCGCGGCAAGTCCGGCGAGAAGCGCGACAACTGGCTGCTGATCAAGGGCGACGACGACCAGGCCCGGACCGAAGGCGACATCCTTGAGGAACGCCCGGAATCCGTCAAGACCGGCCGCCAGATCGCCGAGGTGGCCGAGGGCGTCGAAAAGCCCGCGCGCAAGCCTGCCACCCGCAAGGCCGCCGTACACAAGCCTGCCCCGCGCAAGGCTGCGGCAAAAGACGCAGGCACGCCCGCCGTCAAGGGCGCCAAGCGCGGCGCGCTGCCCGATTTCGTGCCACCGATGCTGGCCACGCTGGTTTCCTCGGCCCCTTCGGGAAAGGAATGGCTGCACGAGATCAAGTTCGACGGCTATCGCCTTCAGGCGAGGGTCGAGGATGGCGCGGTCCGCCTGCTGACGCGCAGCGGACTCGACTGGTCGGAACGCTTCGGGGACGGCGTGCTGAAGGCCCTGGCCGCCCTGCCGGTCGAGACGGCGCTGATCGACGGCGAGCTGGTGGTCGAAGCCGGCACCGGCGCCTCGGACTTTTCGGCGCTGCAGGCGGATCTGAGCGAGGGGCGCAGCGACCGCTTTGTGTTCTACGCCTTCGACCTGATGCATCTGGACGGGATGGATCTGCGCGGCGCCGCGCTGGCCGAACGCAAGGCCCTGCTGCAGCCGCTGCTGGCCGAGGCCCCGGATACGCTGCGCTACAGCGACCATTTCGCCGAAAGCGGCGACATGGTGCTGCAACATGCCTGCCGGCTGAGCCTGGAAGGGATCGTCTCGAAGCTGGCCGACAGCCCGTATCGCGCGGGACGGGGCAAGGCCTGGGTCAAATCGAAATGCTCGGCCCGGCAGGAATTCGTGATCGGCGGCTATGTCCCCTCGACGGTGTCGCCCAAGCTGATCGGATCGCTGGTGCTGGGCGTGCATCAGGGCGGCACGTTGCGCCATGTGGGCCGCGTCGGCACGGGCTTTTCCGCCGCCGTGGCCGCGGACCTGTTCCGGCGGCTGGAACCCATGACGCGCAAGACCAGCCCCTTTGACGGCAAGCTGACCGCGACCGAGGCCCGGCAGGTCCGCTATGTCGAACCCGAACTGGTGGCCGAGGTCGAGTTCCGAGCCTGGACCGCCGACGGCCACCTGCGCCACGCCGCCTTTCGCGGGCTGCGCGAGGACAAGCCCGCGGCCGAGATCGTGCGCGAGGAACCGAGAGCGGGCGCAAAACCCGCGGCACCCCCACGCCGCACGGTGCGCCTGAGCCATCCCGATCGCATCTACTGGCCCGACGCCGGCGTCACCAAAGAGGGGCTGGCCGATTACTATGCCGAGGTCTGGCGCCACATCGCCCCCCATGTCGTCGGCCGCCCGCTGGCGCTGCTGCGCTGCCCGGGCGGGATCGACGGGCAGAAGTTCTTTCAGAAGCACGCCTGGAAGGGGCTGAACCCCAGGATCGTGCAGGTCAGGGACCCCAAGGACAAGGCGGGCGAGCCCCTGATCGCCATCGAGGACCTGGACGGGCTGATGGGGCTGGTCCAGGCCGCCGCGCTGGAAATCCATCCCTGGGGTTCGACGCTGGCCAGTTGGGAAAAGCCGGACCAGATCGTCATGGACCTGGACCCGGGCGAGGGCGTGCCCTGGACCCGGGTGATCGAGGCCGCGCTTGAAATCCGCCAGCGATTGAAGGATGCGGGACTGGCATCCTTCGTCAAGACCTCGGGGGGCAAGGGGCTGCATGTGGTGGCGCCGCTGAAGCCGCAGGCGACCTGGCCCACGGTCAAGAGCTTTACCAAGGCCCTGGCCGACAGCATGGCCAAGGACGACCCCGACCGCTATGTCGCGACCGTCGCCAAGTCCAAGCGGCAGGGCAAGATCCTGATCGATTATCTGCGCAACCAGCGCGGGGCGACGGCCGTTGCGGCCTATTCGACACGGGCGCGGCCCGGCGCGCCGGTCTCGACGCCGCTGGATTGGGACGAACTCGGTCCCGATATCGGACCGGCGCATTTCACGGTAGCGAATCTGCCCGCCCGGCTGGCCGCACTGACAGACGATCCGTGGGGCGGGTTCCGCGCCGCAGCCGTCCCGCTGCCCACCCGCAAGCGCTAGCGTTTCCGGCCGCGGGTCTCGGCCGCGATGCTTTTCTTCAGCGCGTCCATGATGTTGACGACATTGCCCTCGTCCTCGGCCGGCTGGGCGGACTTGGCGCGGGCAGGGCGCTTGCGGCCCTTTTTCTGCTTGGCGGCGATGATTTCATGCAGGCGTTCCTGCACCGGGTCGCTCGCCATGTCCGGTGTCCAGGGCCGGGTTCGGTCGTCGATCAGCCGCGTCACCAACTTCATCAGGTCGGGTTCGGGCTTGGCCGAGCCGATCCGGCCGAAGTAATCCTCCTCGGGCCGGACTTCGTCGCCATAGCGCAGGGTCCACAGCACGATGCCCCTGTCATGAGGCTGCAGCATCACCGCGCGTTCCCGCCGATACAGCACCACGCGCGAGATGCCCACGGTCCCCGTCGCGGCCATGGCGTCGCGGATGACGCTGAAGGCTTCCTCGCCCACCTCGTCGTTCGGGACCAGGTAATGCGGCTTGTCCTGCCAGATCCAGCCGATGGAATCGTCGGGAACGAACATCTCGATGTCGATCGTGCGGGTGCTTTCCAGGGCAACCGCCTCAAGCTCGTCATCCTCCAGGATGATGTAATCGTCGTCGCCCCTGGGATAGCCCTTGGCCAGATCGTCGTCGTCCACGGGCTTGCCGGTCGCCCCGTCCACATAGCGGGTGACGACACGGTGCCCGGTGCGGGCGTTCAGGGTGTGGAAGCGCACCTTTTCGTTTTCACTGGTGGCCGGCATCATCGCCACCGGACAGGTGACCAGCGACAGCTTGAGATAGCCTTTCCAGAACGACCGTGGCGCCATGACCCCCCACCCCTCGACAGGTCCAGCGGAACGCCCGCGGAGCGCAGGGGTTCCGGCGCGAGAGTCCGCGCAGAACATCCCGGAACATTCCGGCAGGCGCGGGGTTCCTTCCCCGTCCCGGCACGGCCCGGGGCGGGAAAAGATCAAGGTAGGGAGGATGACATGAGCTATTTGCGACTGTTGGCGGCGGGGGCGGCGCTTGCGCTGGCCGCTCCGGCGGCCCATGCCGATTGCGCCGCCGATCTGGCTGCGCTCGAGGCCGGGTCCGGCGGGGCCCAGGGGGGCGGCATCGCCAAGGACGGGACGACCGCCCCGCTGGAAGGGGCCGAGGGCACGCAGACCGGCACCACCTCGGGCGGAGAGACGACGGGCCCCGCCGCGACCGGCGCCACGTCGGCCCCCGCGGCGGCCGGCTCGGACACCGCAGCGGCGGGCAGCGGCGAGGGCGGCGGCATTGCCAAGGACGGCTCGCACACGCCGCTTGAAGGCCAGGCCGGCGGGTCCCAGGACAACGTCGCGATGTCTGGCGACGATGCCCAGGCCCAGCAGGAAGGGGCGCCCACGGCCGCCGAACAGGCGACTGGTGGGGGCAGCGACATGCGCGCCGCCGCGATCAAGCGCGCACACGAGGCCCTGGCCGCCAATGACGAGGACGCCTGCCGCAAGGCACTTGAGGAAGCGGCCGCCATGTAGGGGCTCCGGGTCCCGCGGCCATCCCGCTCAGGCCGCCGCCACGCGCGGAACCGGCACCAGCAGGGTCGGGACGATCCCAGCAGCACAGACGGGTCAGAACAGCCAAAAGGACGGACGACGTGGGCCATGCGGGCCCTCGGCCTCCCTGCGTCAGCGCGCTTCTTGATCAGGCGCAAATTCGTGACGGAACAAATTCCGTCCCTGCGGCTTGATCGGCAGGAGGACGTGCCATGGATGACCGCATGAAGCGCGAATACGAGCCTGACGACCCTCGGCTGCGCCGCGAACACGGACAGGGCGAACACGAGGGCGCCCCTCATTCGCCCGAGGAATTCGACGTGATGAACCCGGCCCGGCAAAAGCCCGGCAAGGACGACGACGCGCAGGAACAGCTTTAGCCGCGCAGGTCGTCGCCTTCGGTGGGGCCGATCCCGGGATCGCCCGCGCCCTGGAACGGATGGCAGACGGCCCCTTCGGGGGCCGTTTCGCTTTGCCCGTTCAGGATCGCGGCCAGCCAGTCCGTGTTCAGGATGGATTCGATCCGCACGGCATCGTTCCGGTCCCGGTCATCGATCTGACCCTGGCCCCAGACATGCAGCCCGACGGCCTGCCCCTGGGCATCGACCACCGGCCCGCCCGAAAACCCTGCCAGGGTCGATGCGTGGTGCATCAGATAATCGGCGACGGGATAGGTCGTCGGATAGATCCTGGCCAGGCTGGTCAGTCCCGGCGCGACGCAAAGCCGGTCCAGATACTCCCAGCCGAGCCCGTCATAGCGCGGGTGCCGCGCCACCGGATAGCCCAGCACGCAGATTTCGGCATTGTCACGGGCGTGGTCGGCCAGCGGCAGGGGCTCGACCGCACCCTCGACCAGGAACAGTGCAAGGTCCTGCGGGGCAGAGCAGACCCAGCGCCTGAGCCTTAGCATGCGGCCATCGGGCAGGATCACCGAGCAGGGCGGATTGATCCGGGCGACATCGGCCGCCTTCATCAGCACCGTTCCCTGCGGGACCAGCAGCTGCAGCACATGGCCGGCGGTGATGAACAGCGTATCCTGCCCGCGCCGGGCGATGGGCCATACTGTTCCCAGCCCCCTTGTCTTGCCCTGCACGATCCCCCTGATCTGGCCCACGCGGGGCGCCAGGTCGCGCACCACGGACCCCAGCCAGGGCGGAATGAAATCCTGGTCGGGATCGGCGCATGAATAAACCGGCAGCGCATCATTGATGACCGAACGGGACAGATTGGTTTGCCGCCGCGATCGGGCCCGGGTGGCGGGTTTCGGTTTGTCATTCATGACGGCACCTTTCCGAAAAAGGCATCCCCCAGACCCGCACCTGATTCATGATTGCGACAATAGGCGATTCGTGGCAACGTGGATTGATAACCGCATCCCATTTTCCAATCGTTCCTGCAGCCAGATCCGCCACGTTATTGTCGTGACGTAATTGAATTGCGGAGTTGCCATGTTTCGGATGCCCATATTCCGGCTTTTGCCGGCTTATGCCGTTTTGGCCTGTCTTGCCCTTGGCGCACCCGCCCGTGCCCAGGACACCCGGGACGCGCCCGACGCGCGGCAATTTCAGGACCGATGCCAGGGGGTCGGCGGCAGTCGCGGCCGGCGGGTCGTCTGCGCCGATGTCGTGGCCCTGGACCAGATGCTGGTCTATAACCGCTTCGGCTCGTTCAACCCCTTTGGCATGATCCTGGCTTTGCGGCGCGACGTCGTGCCGATGGAGGACGACGGCGATCCTGCCCGGACCGATTGCAGCGGGGACACCGCGACCGCCCCGGCCCAGGGAACGCTGTCACCCGGCTCTGTCAGGCTGCGCGACTGCCACCGCCCGCGCCCCCTGGTGCTGCGCGCCAACGTGGGCGATCTGCTTTACATCCACGTCCGCAACCTGCTTGCTCCCGAGGTCGCGGCCGGTCCCCCGGCGACCGAACTGTCGCGCGATTTTTGCGGCCTGTCCGACGACCGCGGCCTGAAACCCACCGACGACCGCAACCGGGCCGAGGTCGCCCCCCATGTCGGACGCGGCACCGAAGCGCAGCGTGAAGCGGGCGAGGTGCTGTGCAAGACCGGGCCGCGGGATGCCGCCTCGACCGTGCTGGCCGAGGCCGACTGGCCGCGCACCCGTGGGCTGAACCTGGTGATCGAAGGGCTGATGCCCCTGGCATTGGCCGATGGCGGCGCGCCGCACGGCGCCTGTCTGGGGCTCGACGCGGTCAAGCCGGGCGACGATTTCACCTGCCTTTACGAGGTGGTCCAGGAAGGCACGCATTTCATGGCCAGCCGCGCCGCGCCCGCCGGCGGCGAGGGCGACGGCGGCAGCATCACGCACGGGCTGTTCGGCGCGGTGATGGCCGAGCGGCCGGGCACGCGCTGGTATCGCAGCCAGGTTTCGCCCGCCGCGCTGGACCTGGCCTGGACGCGCGGCGATGCGACGGGCAAGCCCCGCCACACCCGGCTGGGAACGCTGGACTACGAAGCCCGGAAGGGAACCGTGCCGGTCCTGGCGATGGCCCGTGCCCTGCCCCTGGACGCCGGCGGCGATGCCTCGGCCTTCTGGCAGGCCCGCGCGGTCGAGATCGTCCACGGCGACCTGAACGCCATCGTCTATTGCGATGCAGCCGCGCCCGCCTACAGCCCGGCCCTGTCCTGCCAGACCGAGCCGGACGACAGCCTGACCACGACCGAGCCGACCTATGCCGCCTTTCGCGAATTCTCGGTCTTTTTCCATGACGAGCTGAAATCCTTTTATACCCGCAATTTCCAGGAGCTCGCGCGGTTCGGCCAGCTTGCCGGGGTGCGCGATGGATTTGCCATCAATTACGGCGCCAGCGGCATGGGCACGATGCTGCTGGCCAATCGCAAGGGAATAGGTCCGGCCGCGAATTGCATGGAGTGCCTGTATGAGGAATTCTTTCTGACCTCATGGGCGAATGGCGACCCGGCGCTGCTGGAATGGTATGCCGATGATCCGTCGAATGTGCACCATTCCTATTTGAACGATCCGGTGGTGTTTCGCAATTTCCACGCGGGCCCCAAGGAGACCCATGTCTTTCACCTGCACGCGCACCAGTGGTTCGCCGGAAACGATCCCGGACGCGGCAGTTATCTGGACAGCCAGACGGTCGCGCCAGGTCAGGGCTTTACCTACAACATCTATCACGGCGGGCGGCGCGACGGGCAGGGCAAGTGGTATGTGGGCGGCTCGGGCAACCGCAACCGGACGGTGGGGGATTCGATCTTTCACTGCCATCTTTACCCGCATTTCGCGCAGGGCATGTGGGCGCTGTGGCGCGTCCACGACGTGCTTGAGGACGGCACCCGCAAGCTGCCCGACGGGCAGGCGGAACCCGGCATCTCGGCCGAGATCCGCTCGACCACCGACCTGACCCGCCATCGCCCCGGCAGCGTCGATCCCGACAGCGGCGCCTGGATCAGGGGCGGCACGGGCACGCCCATTCCCGCGCTGGTTCCCCTGCCTGGCGATCCGCTGCCGCCGCTGCCGACCTATAACGGCGAACGCGATGCCAAGGCCCAGCCGCCCCGCACGCTGGAAAACGCCCCGCGCCGGGGCGCGGCCAGGGGCGCGGCGGGATCGGCGGCCGGGGGACCGGAACGGGTCCTGCGCGTCCAGGCCGCCCCGCCCCCGCCGCCAGCCGCCCTCGAACCCGTGACCGCCGGCAAAGCGGCCCCTGACGCAGCGCCAGAAACGGCACCCGAAACCGCGCCGGCGGCCTCGATGCCGGGGTATCCGTTCTACATCGCGGGCCAGCCCGGGCACCGCCCGCCGCAAGCGGCCAAGGACATCGCCCGCGCGCCGGACCCCCGCTTGCTGGGCGACCCGGACAGGGGCGGGCTGCTGTCCGGGGGATTGGGCCGGCATGTCGTCCTGTCGTCCGGCCGCAAGCCCGGCATCGCCCTGTCCCCGCAGGTCGAGGCGATGGACCGCGACCTGCAGGCCCGGCTTGCCGACGATCCGCTGGCACAGACCGACCGGGCCGCGCGCCGCGATCTGGAACGGCTGCGCAGCCGGATCGTCGCCAAGGCCCTGGCCATGGGCGACATGACCGCGCATCTGACCGACACGACGATCCAGCCGCTCGACCCCGAAGGCACCGCCCTGGAGCGCGCGGCCCAGCAGTTCCACGCCGCCGAAAGGGGCCCCGCGCTGTTCACCGCCCTGGGCGAGGCCGTGGTCCCCGCCCGGGGCGGCTATGAGACCCCGCTGGCCCCCCGGCCCGGCGCGGCGGTCTCGGCGGCCCGGGGGATATTTCTGGTGAACGGCGCGCCGCCCGCGCCCGGCGCGCCCTTTGCCGACCCCTGCGGCGGGGTCCGGGACCGCGACGGCCCGGTCATGGGCACCGACCCGCTGACCGGCCGCGACAACTATGTCATCGACCCCGCGCTGACCGCCTTTCGCCGCTACGAGGTTTCGGCCGTGCAACTGGACCTGGTGGTGAACCAGGCGGGATGGCACGACCCGCAGGCCCGCATCGACGTGCTGACCGCCAGTTCCTGGCAGTTCAAGGACGGCGGCACCCCACCCCTGCCCCATGACGCCACACCCAGCGATGCGGACCGCGAAGCAGCCGCCCGGGCCGGAGACGCCACGCGCGGGCGCATCTCTCCGACCGTGCGCGACGATCAGGAGCCGTTCTTCTTTCGCGCCTTCTCGGGCGAGTGCATCGAGTTTCGCCATACCAACGAACTGCCCAAGGAACTGGACCTGGACGATTTCCAGGTCCGTACGCCCACCGACACGCTGGGCCAGCACATCCATCTGGTGAAGTTCGACGTGACCGCGTCGGACGGTTCGGGCAACGGCTGGAACTATGAGGACGGGACCTTTGCCCCCGACGAACTGATGGCCCGGCGCTGCGCCGCCCGCGAGACGCTGGCCGGCAACCCGGCCTGGGGCTTTGCCGACCCGCCCGATGCCGCGCTGTGCGCGGCGATCGAACAGGGCTCCACGCCTCTGGCGCAGATCTGGCGCCTGCCGCTGCACGGCCAGACGCAGACGCCGGGCGGCACCTGGCTGGACAACCGGACGCTGTTCCAGACCACCGTGCAGCGCTGGTTCGCCGACCCGATGCTGACCCGGACGGATGGAGACGACCACGACCGGACCATGCGCACGGTGTTCAGCCATGACCATTTCGGCCCGTCCTCGGTCCAGCAGCACGGGTTCTATACCGCGCTGCTGGTCGAACCGAACGAGGCGCCCGACCCCGGCGGCGCTAACAAGGGCACCCAGGTCTGCGACGGGCGCAGCGACGACTGCCTTGTCGCCCCGACATCCGCGCAGCGCTTTGTCCTGCAGCACGGCGAGCCGCTTCTGGTCGGCGGGCACAAGCGCCTGCTGTTCCCGGCCACGACGCAAATTCCCGCGGACCCCGATTACCGCGAATTCGCCCTGGCCATCGCCGATTTTGCGCTGCTCTATTCCCCCCGCGACCGCGAGGACGAGGATGAGGCCCTGACCGGCACAGGCCGCGCGCGCGAAGGGATGGACCATCTGCATTGCGAGATGGCGCTGGCCGCGACCGGCCGCAGGGCCGAGATCGCCGCGATCTGCGGCGAACCCGACCCTGCCGAGCCCGAGGCCGACGCCTCGCCCGCCGCATGGGCGGCGCTGTCGGACGGGCTTTTGTCCACGGCCGACACCCGGGGCCTGCGCGACCATCTGCTGGCCTATCGCGGCCGCGCCGCATCCCCCGACGGGGTGGCCCTGGAAAAACGGCTGGCCCGGCCGGTCGCGGCGCCGTCGCGGCCCGAGTCGATCTCGGTCGATCATCACGACCCGTATCTGGTCAACTATCGCCATGCGCCCCTGCCCCTGCGGCTGGCCAGCGACGACGGCCGGCCATCGGACGATTGCCGCCCGCGCGGGATGCGTTTTGCCGGCCTGACCGAGGGTCCCGGCACGGCGCGCGCCGACAGCGGCAGCGACATCGTCTCGGACCTGTTGGCGGGCGCGCTGCCCCGGTGCAGCTATGGGGTCCAGCTTGCCGGCCTTGCGGGCGACGTCGGCCGCGCGCTGAGTTCCTGGGACGCGTCGGGCCGCCCCACCCGCGACCCCGAGACGCCGCAGCTTGAGGCCTATGCCGGAGAGCGGCTGATGCTGCGCCTGGTGCAGGGCGCGCAAGAGGTGCAGCATGTCTTCAACGTGGCGGGGCTTGCGGGGCCGCGCAACATGGACCAGCGGTTTTCGCAAGGCATGCGGGCGCTGGCCGTCAGCGCCCCGCCGGCGCGCGCGGCCTGTTTCGACAAGATGCGCCAGGGCTTTCCGACCCGCTACGACCGCTGGCTGGACAATCCCGCCGGCGCGACCGATCCCGCGTTCAAGGGCTTCGAAAGCCTGCTGGCCGGCTGCGACAACCCCGAGGGCTATACCTTCGGACAGGAGGTCGGCATCTCGGAGCATTTCGAGTTTCGCTCGCGCCTGCGGTCGGACATCTCCAGCACCGAAAGCCTGCAACCTCCGCAGACGGTACTTATGGCAGAAAGGGTGGGGGTGGACGATGCCCCCAGCCCGGAAACCGGCCATGGCGGCATGTCGGACTATCTGTGGAATTTCGGCACGCTCGACGCTTTCTGGAACGGCGCCTGGGGGCTGATCAGGGTCTATGCCGATCCATCGGGCCGCGCGGCTGCCCTGCCAGGAACCGACAGGCCGCTTGTCCCCGTTAACCGCAAGACGGCACCGGAAACCGAGGCAGGGACGGGGCGGAAGCTCGAGATCGCACCCCCGCCGAAAACAGATCCCGACCGGCCGCTGCGGGAATACCTGGCCAGCATGGGCGGCACCTGTCCCCTGCACCCCGGCAGCATGCAGCGCGCGGCCCTTGTCGTCGCGCTGCGGACGGCCGATGTCTGGCCCCGGGGCACCGATTACGGCGGCCACCGCCGGGACCCCGGCGGGATGATGCTGGCGCTGCTTGCGCCCGATGCGCTGGGGGGCCAGCGCGACTTCCTGCGCGACGACGACTGGCGCCAGCCGCTGCGGCGCGAGGATCTGACCGCGGCCGTCCTGCGCGCCTATGCCCGGCCCGAGCCCTTCGTCCTGCGCGTCCATGCCGGCGACTGCGTGGTGCTGCGCTTTGTCAATGCGCTGTCCGAGGCCGACCTTCGCCCCGCCTTGGGCGATGCGCTGGCCCCCCGGATCACGCCCCTGAGCCTGGACCCGATCCCTGCGGCGGGCCGCACGCGAACCGCCGGCATGACCGAGGTGCGGGGCGAGTTGCAGCCGACCACCCGGCCGGTCGAAGGATTGCGGCCCTCGGCCCGGGTCGGGCTGAGCGTCGGCCTGCCCGGGGGCGATCTGATCCGCAACCTGCCCCTGGGCTACGGCGTCAACGCGGTCGGGATGGAGCCGGGGATGACGGTCTCGAAGGTCTTCCGCTTTTACGCCGGGCGGACGCGGGTCGTGTTCACGACCTCGATCGACGATGACATCGACGACGCGGTCAAGGCATGGAACCTGGGCGGCACAATCCCGACCCTGCGCCAGACCGGTCCGGGCGATCACCATTTCCGGGTGCTGGGCCGCCGCTATGCGGTGTGCGAGACGAGCGAAAACTGCGCGCCCTTCGACGCGGACACCAAGCTGCGGATGCAGGCCCAGGCCTCGGCCCGGTTGCAGAAGCACATCCATTTCATCCCCTATGCCTATGGCCCCGTCCCGGTCCGGGTGACGGGAGACGTGATCACGCAGACCGTGCACGGGCTGTTCGGGGTGATCGACGTGCTCCCCCAGGGCTGGCCCATCGACGATGCGATCGGCCCGGCCATGACGCAACCCGCGCTGGACAGGCAGGCGCAGGCCGCGATGGGCGGCGGCCCCTATCACGGCGGCTGGCGGACCGGCGCGGTTCCCCGCGATTTCGGCGCACCGGCGGTGTTTCCGACCGCAAGGCTCGATCCCGGCAGCGACGCCACCACCCGGCTGCGCGAATTCGTGATCTTTTTCCAGGACGGGCTGAACCACCGCGACGACCGCTCCCGGATCCGCTGGTCCTGGAAGCCGGGCACCGGGACCGGACCGATCCCCGCCCTCACGCCCGACTGCCCGATCTGCGATGACAGCTACGACCGGGGCGAACAGGGCGTCAGCTATCGCAGCCGGCCCTTTGCCAGCCTGCTGCGGTTTGGCGACATCGACGGCAATGGCCGGATCGAGGCCAGCGACGACCTGAACGCCGTCACCTTCCCGCCGCGCTTCCTGGCGGGGCAAAAGACCCTTTCCGGCAACCGCACGACCGAGGAGATGCTGACCGGAGACATGGCGCCCCTGACCCTGCGGGCCTGCACGGGCGAACAGGTGGTGATCCGGGTGGTCCATCCGGGCGGCCGGGCGCGGCAGCGGTCCTTCGTCATGAACGGGCTGGGCTATGACGACCTGTTCCCGGGCTTCGGCTTCCCGAACTCGGCCCTGGTCGCGCCGGGCAAAAGCGTCTCGGCCTGGCTGCATCCGCCACAGGTTCTGGGACCGGATGGCGCCCGGGTGCCGGTCCGGGGACGGGTGCTGTGGCACGACGGAGTCAGCATGATGATGGCGGGCGGAACCTGGGGCCATGTCGATTTCGAAGACTGCCCAAGGGGGCCGTGAATGGCGCGGCGCCGGCGAGCATCGGTTCTTGCGCTGGCGCTGCTGCTGGCAGCCGGGGCGGCTGGTGCCCAGCCGGCCCTGCGCGCGCCCCTGACGGCCGAGGTGCGCTTTGCCGATGCGCTGACGGGCGCGCCCTTGGCGCAGGTGACGCCGGGCGTGCCCTTTGCCGTCGAACTGGCCTTTCGCGCCGAGGTGGGCAGCGTCCCTGCTGACCTTGCCCCGCTGGCCTGGGTGCGGCAGCGCGACGACACCGACCTGCCCTGCGCCGAAAGTGCCGCCGCCTATCGCGCGGCGGGACGGGCCGCGCTTGGCAGCGTCGATCTGAACGGGACCGTGCTGGGCGTCGTGGCGCGGGACGGCGCCTTCACCATCCTTGATCCGCAGCGGTCGCTGGGCAGCGCCAACCTGCTGGCGGCGCGGCGCTTCCAGCCGGCGCCCACGTCCATCGGCGCCGACCCGCGCCGGGCGGAATTCCTGCTGTCCCTGCCCGGAAGCGGGGCGAAGCGGGGCGAGGTGGTGGCGATCTCGGCCCATGGTGCGGCGCGGGTGCTGGCGGATGGGCTGGACCGGCCTGGGGCGCTGGTCGCGGCGCGCAGCGGCGGCGCCTGGCTGATCGAGCGCGGGACGGGCGATCTGCTGCGCCTTGGCGGCGCGGGCGACCTGCGGCGCCTGCCGCTGGGGGCGCGGGCCATTGCGGGCGACGGCGGGGGCGAGGCCCTGCCGGCGCGGCGCGTGGCGGTGCTGCACGGCACGCTCATGTCGGTGCTGGAGCCGGACGGCGCGGTGCTGGCGCAGGTCGCGGCGCCCGAAGCCTTGGCCGTGGGACTGACGCCCGATGCGGCGCTGTGGCTGTCGCCCGGGGGCCTGAATGTCCTGTGGCTGGACGCGCCCGCCGCACCTGCCGTGCTGGCCCTGCCGGGACAGTTCGACCGGCTGGCGGTCGGCCCCGACGGGCGCATGGTCTATCTGTTCGCCGCGGGCCGGACGGGGTTCGCGGTCCTCGACCTTGCGCGGGGACGGGTGGTGCAGGGCGCCGGCACCGAAAGCCCCGTGGCCGAGGTGGCCTTTCTGTCCGACACCGCCGTCCTGCGCCTGGCCGACCAGTCGGCGGTCGGCGTGATGGACCTGCGCACCGTCGCGCCGGGGACCGAGGCCATCGTCGGCCGCGTCGCCCTGGGCCCGCCCCGCCCGGCGGCCGAGACCGCGGGTGCCCGCCTGCTGGTTCCCCTGACGCCAGAGCCCGCCATGCTGGCGATCCATGCCGAAAGCTATACCGGCTTTGTCGTCGACCGCCGCAATGCCGTCAGCGGCAAGCCCCCGATGGAGGCGCTGCGCCTGCGCGGCGGCACGCCCATGCTGGTCCAGCCGCTGGATCGCGGGTTGCGGCGGGTGGCGGGCGACCGTTTCCAGGTCTCGGCCAGCCTGCCCGCGCCGGGCGACTGGGAACTGGTGGTCAGCACCGGCATCGGCCAGGGCGCCTTTTGCGCCGTCGTCCCCGCGCCCCCTGCCCCGTCGCAAGCCGTATCCGCCCCGGGCCTGATCCAACCCAGGCCCGAAGGGACAAAGGGGCTGCGGCTGGTCTTTACCCGTGCGGGCGGGGAACCGGCCTCGGGCGTCAGGGGGGTGGTGGATTTCGCGACCCTGACCGGCAACTGGCGGATGCGCCGCCCCTTTGCGACCGACCAAAGCGGGATCACGCTGGAAAGCTATGACCTGAGGGCGCATCTGCCGGTGGTGGTGACCCCCCGCCCCGGCCCCGGCGCGTTCCAGCTCCTGGTGATCGAGGCCATGCCATGAAGAACCGCCTGCCCTGCGCCCTTGCGGCCCTGCTGTTGGCCTGCCCGTCCCAGGCCGCCGAGACCCCCGCCGCGGCGATGGCGCCCTCCGGGCTGGACGAGCGGCTGCTTTTGCCCGATGTGGCCTTGACCGACCGGCATGGCGGGACCCAGGGCCTGGTGTCGCGCTATGAGGACGCGGGACTGGTGCTTTACGGCTTCATTTACACCAACTGCACGGAAAGCTGCGGGCTGACGATTTCCGTCATGGGGCTGGTGGATATGGACCTGCAGACGACGGAGGCGCCGGACTTGCGGTTGGTCTCGGTCTCGGTCGATCCCTGGCGCGACACCCCGGCGGTGCTGGACGAGGTGGCCGAGATGGTGCAGGCCAGTCCCGGCTGGGACTGGGTGGTGGCCACGCCGCAGGCAACGCCCTTGCTGCTTTCGGCCTTCGGGCTTGAGCCCGGCCCGCCCGAAAAGCACGGCGCGCTTTATGTGCTGGGCGACCTGCGCCGCGGGATGTTCTGGCGCCTGCCCGGCGATGCCCAGCCGCACGAGCTGATCGCGATGGCGCGCCGCTATGGCACCGCCCATCCGCCATGACGATGCGGTCCGTGTTGACGGTGCTGTTCCTGCTGGGCGGGACGCCTGCCGACCCCGACAAGGCACTGCCGGGGGCCGAGACCTACCGCAACGGCGCCGGGCTGGTCGCGCATCTGGGCAGCCTGGAGGGACCAGCGCTGCCGCCGGGACGGTTGACCTGCGCGGGTTGCCATGGCGTGGACGGCGGCGGCGGGACCGAGGGCCGGGCCCCCGCCGTCCGCTGGCCGGTGCTTGCCGCGCCCACCGACGACCGCCCGGCCTATGATGCGCAGGCCCTGGCGCGGTTTCTGGCGCAGGGCGTGACGCCTTCGGGCCGGCAGATCGGGGCGGTGATGCCGCGCTATGACGTGCCGCCCGACCGTCTGGCGGCGCTGGTCGCGCATCTGCAAGCCCTGGGCCAGGCCGAGACGCAGGGGATCGGTGCGACGACCATCGCCGTCGCCCTGCCCGATGCGCCGGCCGAGCGCGCGGCGGCGCTGGCCGCCATCGCCGCCTTCAACGCCGAGGGCGGCGCCTATGGCCGCAATGTGATGCCCGGCGCCCCCGCCTTCCTGGATCTGGGGATGGTCGCCCGTGACCTTGCCCCCCGGTTGCGGCACGCCGAACAGGACCGGCTGGCCATGCTGCTGCGCGAGGACGACGCGCTGCACCCCCTGCCCGATGCCCTGCCCGCGCCGCCCGAAACCCTGCGGCTGGCCGCGACGCTGGACGCAGCCGGGCCGCGCCTGCCCGCGATCCTCGCGCGGCCCGGCACGCGGATCACCCTGGTGGGTCCCGCCGCCGCATCGCTCGACTGGGCGCTGGCGGCGGGGCAGGACGCCAGCGCGGCCCATGTCCATGCCGCGGTCGTGCTGGCGCTGGCGTTGCTGCGCGACGAAGGCCGCCAGCCCCAGCGCAGCCGCCTGCTGGACCGGATCGAGGACGCCGACCTGTCGGGCGCCGTCGAGGTCTATCCCGAAACGCCCTGACCCCTGCGCATATCGCAAAGAATGCTGCGCAACCCGCAGCGGCGGCACCGGAACCTTGGGCTATCCTTGATCCTGCGGGTCCCCGTGGCCCGCCAGCAACGGAGGAAACGCCAATGAAGCGCAAGATCGCAGCCGGAATCCTTGTCCTCGCCACCTTGGGCCCGCAGGCGCCGGCGCTTGCGGTCGAACCGGAGGCCTGCCAGGCCCCGCGGTTTTCGGACGTGGGCTGGACCGACATCTCGGCCACCACGGCAACCTCGGCGCTGGTGCTGCAGGCCCTGGGATACAAGCCGGACATCCAGATCCTGTCCGTCGCCGTCACCTTTGAATCGCTCAAGCAGGGCGACACCGACATCTTCCTGGGCAACTGGATGCCACTGCAGGAACCGATCCAGAAACCGCTGGTCGAGGCGGGCGCCATCGAGGTCGTGCGCGCCAATCTGGACGGCGCGCTGATCGGCTTTGCGGTCCCCGAGACATCCTATCAGGCGGGACTGAAGACCTATGCCGACATCGCCAAGTTCAAGGATCAGCTGGGCGGCAAGATCTATGGCATCGAGGCCGGCAGCAGCGCGAACACGACGATCCTGAAGATGATCTCGGAGGACAGCTTCGGCCTGGGCGGGTTCGAACTGGTGGAATCCAGCGAACAGGGCATGCTGGCGCAGGTGCAGCGGGCGGTCCAGTCCGGCGGCGACATCGTCTTTTTCGGATGGCGGCCGCATCCCATGAACGTGCGCTACGACATCGAATACCTCACCGACGGCAACGACGTGTTCGGCCCGAACGACGGGGCCGCCACGGTGATGACCAACACGCGCGCCGGGTTTTCCAAGGACTGCCCGAACCTGGGCAAGTTCCTGTCGAACCTGGCCTTCACCGTCGAGGCCGAGGACCTGATGATGTCCTATATCCTGGATGACGGGATGGAGCCCAAGGCCGCCGCCGAACGCTGGCTCAAGGACAATCCGGGCGTCCTGGAGGGCTGGCTGGACGGCGTGACGACGGTCTCGGGCGAACCCGCCTTGCCCGCCGCCAAGGAGGCCCTAGGGCTTTGATCCCCGCCGCGCGGCCGAGGGCGCCTGCCCGAACTGTCGCCTGAACGCCCGCGACAGGCCGGCGACGGACGAAAACCCCGTCCGCACGGCGATTTCGGCCATCGACAGGTCGGTGTCCATCACCAGTCGCCGCGCCGCCTGAAGGCGCAGCGACTGGTAATAGGCCCCGGGCGAGGCCTGGACCGCGTCGCGAAACAGGCCTTCCAGCGTGCGAGTCGAACAGTTCACCCGGGCCGCGATGGCGCGGATCGGCTGGGGCGCGTCCAGATGTGCCTCCATGATGCGGATGGCCGCGGCAACGCGCCGTTCCATTCGCCCCACCCGCCCGAGCGACACCAGCGGCTGCGCATCCGAGGGCAGGCGAACCTCTTCGTAGACATAGAGGCTGGCGACGTTCAGCGCCGTGCCGAAGCCCTGGCGCGCACGGATCAGCGCCAGCATCACGTCAAGCGCAGGCGCGGCACCCCCTGTGGTCAGGACCGGGCCGTCCACCACCCAACGGTCGGGGATCACCTGGACATGGGGAAAGCGCGTCGCGAAATCCTCGAGATCCTCCCAGTGGGTGGTCGCCTTGCGCCGGTCCAGAAGCCCCGCGAGCGCCAGGACCCAGCTACCCGCCTCGACCCCGGCAACCATGCGGGCGCGGCGCGCGGCGCGGCGAACCTGGGACAGGACGGCGGGCGTCGCGTGGCGGGCCACGTTGAAGGCCGCGACGACCACCAGCAGGTCGCAATCCTCGGCGGCGTCCAGAGCGCCGTCCACACCCACCGGCAGGCCGCAACTGGTCGCCACGGGCCGACCGTCCAGCGACAGCACCCGCCAGCGATAGGCCTCAGCCCCCGAGATGCGGTTTGCCGCCCGCATCGGATCCAGGGTCGCCGCAAGGCTCATCAGCGATGCCTCGGGCAGGATCAGGATCGTCACCTGCAGCGGCCGGTCAGAGGGTTGAAAGATCATGCCTGCGCAAATCGCCAAGTCGCCTGCGCATCAGGATAGGCCGCGCGAGCGTGGTCCCGTCAAGGAAAAGCGCCGCGGCAGGGGTGGTGGCGCCCTGCCGCGACGGCCGGGATCAGGCCGGGACCGAGGACAGGGGCGCGCCGACGAAGCGCCCTGCCCCCTCGGCCGGCAGGCCCGCGTGGCGGCTGGCCCAGACCCCCAGGGCGTCGGCGACGGCGAGATCGGGCAGGCTGCTGCGGCGGGTGGTCAGGTCGGTGTGCAGCAGCATGGTCTCGACCGTCGCGGCCAGCGCCTCACCGCGCCATAGCCTGTGAAACAGGTGCAGCCGCTTGTCCTGCCCGGCCAGCACCTGGGTCGTGATGGTCAAGGTCTGGCCTGCCCGGACTTCATCCAGATAGCGGACATGGCTTTCCACCGTGAAATAGCTGCGGCCCTGGGCGATATAGTCCGGGCCGGCGCCGATCAGTTCCATGAAGCGATCGGTCGCCAGCGACGCCGCCTCGAGGTAATGGGTTTCATTCATGTGGCCGTTGTAGTCGGTCCAGCTGGTCGGCACCTGCCGCGCGGCGGTGACGGGCAGGCCGTCCCGCTCCGACGGCTCGGGCAAGGCTGCCTCATGCGCGCGCACGACGCCGCCCGCCCCGCTGCCGGTGCGGCGAAGGGCGCGGATCATGCCGACGATATTGTCGTCGCGCAACCGCTCCAACTCGCGGATCGACCGATGGCCCGATTGCGCGTCGGACTGGCTGGCAATCAGGTCCACCAGTTCGTCGTTGAATTCGGGCACATCGGTCAGCTTGGTCCAGGGCCAGGCAAGAGCGGGGCCGAACTGGGCCATGAAATGCTTCATCCCGGCTTCGCCGCCGGCAATGCGATAAGTCTCGAACAGGCCCATCTGCGCCCAGCGGATGCCAAAGCCCATGCGGATCGATTCGTCGATCTCCTCGGTGGTGGCGATGCCGTCCTTGACCAGCCACAGCGCTTCGCGCCAGACGGCTTCCAGCAGGCGATCGGCGATATGGGCGTCGATTTCCTTGCGGACCGTCAGGGGAAACATGCCGATGCCGCGCAGGATCTGCGCCGCCCGGGTGCACGTCGTCGCATCGCCCACCAGTTCGACCAGCGGCAGCAGATAGACCGGGTTGAAGGGATGGGCCACGATGGCCCTGCCGCCGCCGGCGTTCAGTTCGGACGGCTTGAAGCCCGAGGTGGAGCTGCCGATGATCGCATCCCCGGCAGCTGCCGCGATGGCGGGCAGGATCCGATGCTTCAGCGCCAGGGTTTCGGGGACGCTTTCCTGCACCCAGTCGGCGCCAGCGACCGCCTCGGCCAGATCGGCGTGAAAGGTCAGGCGCCCTTCGGGTGGCAAGGCCCGGTCGTAAAGCGCGGGCAGCGCGCGGCGGGCGTTTTCCAGCACCTCGGTGATCTTGCGTTCGGCCTGAGGATCGGGGTCATGGACCGCAACGTCCCAGCCGTTCAGCAGGAACCGGGCGGCCCAGCCGCCCCCGATGACGCCGCCCCCGATGATCGCCGCGCGGCTCATGCCGTCACCCCCTGCGGCGCGCGCTTGACCAGGCCCAGTCGGTCGCGCACGGCCTGCGGGCCGACGACTCGCGCGCCCATGTTTTCGATGATGGTCACGGCGCGTTCGACCAGCTGCGCGTTGGTGGCCAGTTCACCCTTTCCAAGCCACAGGTTGTCCTCCAGACCGACGCGCACATTGCCGCCGGCCAGAACCGCGGCGGCCACGTAGGGCATCTGGTCGCGACCCAGGCTGAAGGCGGACCAGCACCAGTCCGAAGGCACCGCATTCACCATCGCCATGAAGGTATTCAGGTCGTTGGGCGCGCCCCAGGGAACGCCCATGCACAGTTGCACCAGTGCCGGGCCAGCCAGCGTGCCCTCGGCCACCAGCTGCTTGGCAAACCACAGGTGACCCGTGTCGAAGGCCTCGATCTCGGGCTTGACGCCCAAGGCCGTCATCATGCCCCCCATCGCCCGCAGCATGCCAGGGGTGTTGGTCATCACATAATCGGCCTCGGCAAAGTTCATGGTCCCGCAATCGAGGGTGCAGATCTCGGGCAGGCATTCGGCGACATGCGCGATGCGTTCCGTCGCCCCCACCATGTCGGTGCCGACGGGATTGATCGGAAAGGGCGCCTCGGTCGAACCGAAGACGATGTCCCCGCCCATGCCGGCAGTCAGGTTCAGGACCACGTCGACCTCGGCATCGCGGATGCGGTCGGTCACTTCGCGATAGTGGTCAAGCTTGCGCGAGGGCGCGCCGGTGTCGGGGTCGCGGACATGGCAATGGACGACGGCAGCCCCGGCCTTGGCCGCGGCAATCGCACTGTCGGCAATCTGCCGCGGGCTGCGTGGCACATGCGGCGACCGGTCCTGGGTCACCCCTGATCCGGTGACGGCACAGGTGATGAAGACTTCGCGATTCATGGCAAGAGGCATGGCAATCTCCGGTTGGGCCATGTTCATGCTAAAGGGTTGCGGTGCGTGTCCAATGTCCTATTCTGACGCGAGATTGTCCGAACAGGCCCGTCTTTCATGCATGTCGCTTTTCTGCTGTTCGACGGCTTTTCCAACATGGTCTTGTCCTGCCTGCTGGAACCGTTGCGCGCTGTCCGCGACCAGTCGGCACAGGATATCAGTTGGCGGGTGCTGACCCCGGACGACCAGCCTGTGCGTTCGTCGAGCGGACTGACGATTGCGCCGGACATGAACTGCGCGGACACAGGGCCGCTGGACATTCTGGCCGTCGTTGCCGGATACGGCTTTCGCGATCATGCCTTGGGATCGGGCCCCCGGCGCATCGCCGCTCTCGCCCGGCAGGCACGGGTGCTGGTCGGGGCCGATGCGGGTGCCTGGCTGATCGCCGCCGCGGGACTTTTCGATGGCCAGCAGCGGGCCACTCTGCACTGGTCCTTGCTGGCAGATTTCGCGGAAACCTTTCCACATGTTTCGGTCGCCTCGGATCGCCACATCAAGGAAGGACGGATCTGGACCTGCGGCGGCGCGGCAAGCGCGCTGGATTTGACGCTTGCCATCATCAGAGAGCGCTTCGGGCCAGGGCATGCCTTCACCGCCTCGGCAATGTTCCTGCATGATGCAGGGCCCCAGGACTCCCCCCAGGGACCGCTGCCGCTTCCTGGATCGACGCGGTTGCGGCAGGTCGTGACCCTTATGGCTTCGACGATTGAACATCCCTTGCCCCTGGATCAGGTGGCAGCGCAGGCAGGAATTTCACTGCGCAAGCTGGACCGGATTTTTCGCGACGAATTGGGACTGGCGCCGGGGCGGTACTACCAGATGCTGCGCTTGTCTCATGCCCGAGAACTGGCGGCAGCGACCGATTTCGATCTGCGCGAGATCGCGCTTCGCGCCGGTTATGCTGATGCGTCCTCGCTAAGCAAGGCCTTCCGCCGTGCCTACGGCAAGCCGGTCCGCCAGGCAATGCGGCGGAAATGACTGCGGCGTTCCCAAAATGTTCTTAATTGCCAGTTGGCAATTACCGAGGCCTATAGCTGCGCAAGAAATCGTCCAGAGCCTGTCCAAGCTCTTCTCGGGACATCTCCTGTGGAAACTCCAGACGAATCTTGCCGCCGCGTCGTGACACCGAAACGCCCTCGCTTGCCTGAGAAGCACCCGCCGCCATCTCTGTGCCATAGGCCGCGGCTTTGAGGCGAGCAAGCACCTTGGGGACGGGCACATAACCACCCTGCCCCTTCCGGGCTCGGTCCTGTTCCGCAGCGATAGCCTTGGCCTCGGCCAGCACCTTGTCCTCGGCATCGTTCAGAAGCGGCCGCACACTGCGGGCATGCAGTTCCTTGATCTCGGTGATCTGGGGCCAAGCCTCGACAATGACGGGGGGCAACCGGGCGAGATATAGATAGCGCGAGAGCCAGGCTTCCGAGACTTCCAGCCGGGCCGCCATCGACTTTTGCTTACCCCCGTAATACAGATCAAGCGCACTCAGATAGTCGCGGGCGCGCTCATAATCGCTCAGGTCGGCACGGTCGCGGTTCTCGATATCGGCCAGCCGGAAGGCTTCCTCATCCGTCAGATCGCGCACTTCGATCAGGTAGCGGAACTGGGGATAGTTGTTTGCCCGCAGCCACGAGATCGCGAAATGGCGACGGGCGCCGCAGATGACCTCGTATTCCGCGCCCTGCCCCGCGGGCAATCGGCGGACGATGGCAGGAAACTCCTGCTGGCCCTGTGCCCGAATGCTGTCGATCAGATCGCGGCAATTTTCCTCGCTTAGAAGCTCATAGGCCCGGTTATGACGAGCCCACATGACACAGCTTGCGGGGTCCACCCAGCGCAGGACCTTTTCCTCGCGTTCGCCGGTATCGGACAGCGCATTCTGCCGCTTCAGAAAGCGCGCGCCACCCCGATCCGGCGCAGCGGGCGCGGACAGATCCTTCAGCACGTCGTTGAAAATCGCATCGTGACGCTTGCTCACAGCAGGCCCTCCTTGCGCAGCAGACGGTGATGGCTGGGCCAGGTCTTGCGGGCCAGCAGTTCGACTTCACGCCCGACCGCGTCCAGATAGGCGCGACAGCGCTTGTGGGTTTCGGTGCGGGTCGCCGGACCCGTCAGTTCATAAACCGTCATCAGGTTGGCCGAGGCATTGTCGATCTCGGCCGAATCCTTCAGCGAAGCCTGCAGCATGTCCTGGGGAAAGACTGCATCCATCATGCGCTTGATGGCCTGATGGGCCGATTTCTGGTCGTTCATCTTGGACGTCAGGATCTTGACGAAGCTGTACTCGCGTGCACCGCCGTGCCGAGCAAGCTCGGCCAGGGTGGACTCCATCATCTTGAGGAAATGCGCAGTGGAGGCAAAGTCGATGTTGTTCGGAGGCGCCGGTATCAGCAACGCATTGGCCGCTCGCAGCACGGACAATGACAGCATGCCCAAGGCCGGCGGTGGGTCCAGCAGAATGATGTCGAACTGGTCCGCAATCGTTTCCACGCCCTCACGCAGACGATCCAGGATGAAGGTCGGATCCCGAGCCATACGGGCGGCGAACTCATACTCCGCATCGTAAAGACCAAGGTTCGCGGGAATCAGGGCAATCCCGGGCCAGTAAGTTGCGCGAAGGGCATAGTGCAACGACTTCGGACCGCCGTGACGGAGGAACGGGTATAGCGTGTCTTCCTCTTCGTCGACGTCGACATCCGGATTCAACCCGAAAACGGCCGTGGTCGAAGCCTGCGAGTCGCAATCGATGACACAGACCCGGTACCCTCGCAGGGCAAAATATTGCGCCAGGTGGACCACAAGCGTCGATTTGCCGACACCACCCTTGAAGTTCTGAACCGCCGTGACAAGCGGCGGATCCTCGGGCGCGCGGTGGGGCAGGGTGCCGAACACCTCTCGCATCCTGTTGACATCGGCCAGGGTATAGCCATTGCGCCTGTTGGTGGTGGCATCCTTGACCGGTTCGGGGAGGCGGCCTGAAGTTTCGGCGTCGCGAATGGCCTTCTCGGTGCGCCCGACCATTTCGGCTGCTGTCCGCACATTGAACAGAAGGTCGAGTTCTTTGCGCGTGCCGGGGGCGAATACCCGTTCTCGCAACCGTTCGATCACAGTAGAGGCACGTTGGCTGAGGACGGCGAGTTCCTCGAGGGTGACAGGGGGGACCGCTGAGTTCATGAAGAATGACCGCTCTGTTTTGGCGTACTATGTCGGAGCACAGGGCTCGGGTAAAGTTCCAACTTTCCCACCTTCCCCCTGAGGAAAGCGAACTTGGCTTCTTATGGCGCCCCAGACCGATAGTTGCTCGTGATCGAGGACAGATCAGCGATAGGTCGTCCCATTTTGTAAGCCTTGTGCCAAACCTGGCTCGGAAGCCTTCCTTCCCTTGTTGATAACATACGACAACCCTTTGTTCAGATTCGTTGATTCATGATTCGGTGGAGTTACTTGTCTGATGCAAAAGAGAAAATATCGCCATGTCTTACTCTTTGGGAGGGGAGCCGTTACATCTTGGGATGGAAAGGCTTACGACTCGGGTGCCTTGCTCTTACGAGTCGGGAGAGCGGCAATCGCTTACACTTCGGGTTTGCCCCTACCCGGTGTCTCTGGTTCACAATTTCCTCATTTAAAACAATCGTATGATCTCCCTGCTTGGTACTTTCCAGGTGCGGTGACTTACTTTTCGGGTGATAACCTCATCCAGACCGGGATCGAATGTTGAAATATTACCCGATGTCCAATACAAAAGTAAGAATAGAGGGGTATGGGACATGGCAGAAGCGATGCGAACGGTCGAGGCGCGTCCGAACGCCGACAGCCTGATCAAGCCGGGTGAGTTGGTTGACCTGATCGAGGTCACGCCGCTGACGCTGAACGACCGGCGCATCTATAATCAGCTTCTGGAAAATGCCTGGGACGCCATCGACAAACCCGTCACCCATCTCATTGCGAAATCGTCGCTGCGCGGCAGCCACAATTCGAACGATCGCGTGGGTGAAAGTCTTGAGCGGTTGATGTCGGCCATCGTCAAGGTGGCGGTGATCTGGGATGGCGAGCCTGCCATCGAGCGTGTCCAGTTGCTGGGCGGAAACCTGGAGAGTTCGCGCGGCGACGGCTTGCTGGAATATGAAATCCCGGCGCGCCTGCGCAAGATCATCCGCAACAGCCAGGTCTTTGCCCGGTTGCAGCGCGAGGTGATGTTTGCCCTGTCATCGAAATACGCACTGACGCTTTACGAGATGGTGCAGAAACGCGGCAACCTGCGTTGGAAGGCCTCCGAACGATTTACCCTGGATGGCCTGCGCGGGATCATGGGTGTCCCGAAAGGTAAGCTATCATCATGGTCGAACCTCAAGCTGCGCGCGATCGATCCCGCGGTTGCCGAGGTCAATGCCCTCTCGGATTACATGGTCGAGATTTTGCCGTTCAAGACCGGGCGGGCTGTCACCCATGTAGAAATGCGCTGGTGGCGGAAGGATGGCGATGCGGGTGGGGCTGCGGACCGTGCCCTGCAATTCTCCAAGATCGGTCGCCGCGCGCGCGCCGAAGGTCGGGTGGAACAGGTCACCCCGGTACCCGTCCCGCGCCCGCGTCCGGCATGGCTGGAAGGTCGAGGCGCGGCGTTGCAGACCGCGACCTATGAAACGGCACGGCTGCGGCATCCGGGCTACGACATCTATTTCGTCGAAAGCGAATGGCGCAACTGGACCGCGGGCAAGGAGCCGGCCCGAGACCCGGATCGCGCGTTTCTGGCCTTCTTTCGAAGCTACGCGGAGAAGAATCCGTTGTGATTGCCAATTGGCAATCTCCACAAGGAATCATTTGTATCAGAAGATATGCACTTGTAATCTGACCATGGGAGAGGACGCGGCAGTGGCCGAATAAAGGCGGCGCCGCAACAGGATAGGGGGACGGGCATGGCGCAAAGCCTGCAGGGCAAGGTGGCCCTTGTCACCGGGGCGGCGTCGGGAATCGGTCTTGCGACGACTCGCGCCCTGATAGGGCAGGGGGTGCGAGTTGTCATGGCGGACCGCGATGGCGCTGCGCTGGACAGACTGGCTGGCGAGCTGGGAGAGGCCGCCACGCCGCAGGTGACCGACCTGCTGGATGCCGACAGCTGCGATGCGATGGTGCCAGAGGCGCTGGCGAAAGCTGGTCGCATCGACATCCTGCATTGCAACGCTGGCACCTATATCGGCGGGGATCTGACGGAAACCGACGCCGCAACCATCGACCGGATGCTGAATCTGAACGTCAACGCGGTGATGAAGAATGTCCATGCCGTCATCCCTCACATGACGGAACAGGGCGGCGGCGACATCATCGTCACCTGTTCGGTCGCTGGCCATTTCCCCGTGCCATGGGAGCCGGTTTATTCTGCCTCGAAATGGGCGATCACCTGCTTTGTCCAGACCATGCGGCGGCAGTTGAACAAGAAAGGCATCCGTGTGGGCCAGGTTTCGCCGGGTCCCGTCATCAGCGCGCTTCTGGCCGACTGGCCCGAGGAGAACCTGCGCAAGGCCAAGGAGTCTGGCAGCCTGATCGAGCCGGACGAGGTGTCCGAGGCGATCCTCTTCATGCTGACGCGGCCGCGCAACGTGACCGTTCGGGACGTGATCGTCCTGCCGACGAATTTCGACATATAGAGGCTGCGGATGAACGGGCTGACGGTCCTTGTGACGGGTGCCGCGGGCGGTATCGGGCGGGCGCTGTGCGAGACATTCGCGGCCGAAGGTGCGCGGCTCGCCTTGGTGGACGTGCAGGACGCTACAAGTTTCGCCGCCTCGCTTGGTCCCGACCATCGCGCGTGGCAACTGGACCTGGCCGATCCCGAGGCCATCGCCGGAACCGTCCCTCGGATCGGCGAGGCGATGGGCATCGACGTACTGGTGAACAACGCCGGTCTGGGCATTGTCTTTCCGGCCGAGCAGACGCGCATCCAGGACTTCGACGCGACCATCGCCATCAACCTGCGCGCGCCCTGGCTGATGGCTGCGGCGGCGCTGCCCTGGTTGAAACACTCGGGGCGGGGCAGGGTGATCAACATCTCGTCCCAAGCCGGGGTCATCGCGATCGACGAACATCTGGCCTATGGTGCCAGCAAAGCGGGGCTGAACCTTGTGACGAAGGTCCTGGCGGTGGAATGGGCGCGGTTCGGCATCACCGTGAACGCGATTGCGCCGACCGTGGTGGAAACCCCGATGGCGCTGGTGGGCTGGGCCGGCGAAAAGGGCGAAAGGGCCAAGGCCGAGATCCCTGTCGGCCGCTTCGCCCAGCCGGCCGAAATTGCGGCCGCTGCGCGATACCTCGCCTCGGATCAGGCGGGAATCGTGAACGGCGCGGTTCTGATGGCGGATGGCGGGTTCAGCATCCGCTGAGCAGCGCGTCCCGCATCCTCGTCAGGTCCTTAAGCACCTCCGCCGCGCCGGCCTTGCGCAGGCGGGCGGCGTGGTCCTCCCGCATCCCGGCCAAATGGCTGCCGCCGACAAAGCCCACCGCGCGCATGCCTGCGGCGCGGGCGCCGGCGATGCCGTGCGGGCTGTCCTCCATCACCGCGCAGCGGGACGGATCGATACCCAGGTTCCGGGCCGCGAACAGGAACAGGTCGGGCGCAGGCTTGCCCTGGCGCACCTGATCGGCGCTGAAGGCACGGCCGGTGAAATACCGCTCCAGCCCCGACACGCGCAGCGTCACCTCCAGCCGGCGCAGCGATCCGCCCGTGGCAATGGCCATGCCGATGCCTTGCGCCTGCAAGGCGTCCAGCAATGCCGTCGCCCCCGGAATCAGCCGCAATTCGGTATCATAGCGGGCCAGCAGCCGATCCTCGAACCGCCGGGGAAAATCGGGCAGAACGGCGCGGCGGGTAAAGCGTGTGATATGGTCGACGACCGATTGGATCGAGACGCCCAGGAACCGTTTGCGCAGCTCCTCGGCCGAGGTCGGCGCGCCTTCGGCCGCCATTTCCTCGCCCAGGACCTCCAGGGCCATCGGCTCGCTGTCGACCAGGCACCCGTCGAGATCGAAAATGACGGCCCGGATCATCAGACTCGCCGCTGGGTTTCGCGGTCGAACAGGTGGACGCGGGCGGGGTCGATGACAAAGCCGATGCGCGACCCCGGTTCTGCCCGGATGCGGTCCTTGACCACCGCATCGATCAGATCCTCGCCGACCCGGGCGAAGATCTGGGTCTCGGACCCCGTGGGTTCGGTCACGACGACCGCGACGGGAATGCCGTCGTCGGCGATGCCGATATGTTCTGGCCGGATGCCATAGGTGACGGCGTGGCCGTCGGGCAGGTCCGTCGCGGGCAGGGGCAGCGGCAGGCCGCTGTCGGTCAGGAACACCCGCCGTCCATCCCTGGTCCCAATCCGCCCGTGCAGGAAATTCATCGCCGGGCTGCCGATGAAGCCTGCAACGAAAACGCTTTCGGGTCGGTCGTACAGGTCCAGCGGCGCGCCGATCTGTTCGACGCGGCCGTCGCGCATGACCACGATCTTGTCGGCCATGGTCATCGCCTCGATCTGGTCGTGGGTGACATAGACGATGGTGGTCTTCAGACGGTTGTGCAGCTCCTTGATTTCGACCCGCATGGTGACGCGCAGCTTCGCGTCAAGGTTCGACAGCGGCTCGTCGAACAGGAACACCTGCGGGTCGCGCACGATGGCGCGGCCCATGGCGACGCGCTGGCGCTGGCCGCCCGACAGCTGCTTGGGATAGCGGTCCAGAAGATGCGCCAGATCCAGGATGCCCGCAGCCTGCCGCACCTTCTGGTCGATTTCGGCCCTGGGGCGCTTGGCCATCTTCAGCGGGAAGCCGATGTTTTCGGCAACCGTCTTGTGCGGGTAAAGCGCATAGGACTGGAACACCATCGAGATATCGCGCTCCTTGGGCGGCACGTCATTGACCACCCGGTTGCCGATGGAAATCGTGCCTTCGCTGATCTCCTCTAGCCCGGCCAGCATCCGCAGCAGGGTGGACTTGCCGCAGCCCGAGGGGCCGACCAGCACGACGAATTCCCCATCCTCGATATCGACGCTGACGCCGTGCATGACCTGCACCGCGCCATAGCGCTTGAATACCTTGTCGATCTTGACGTTTGCCATGGTGTTATCCTTGCTGCGGCAGGACGATCTGCATCTTGACATCCCCCGGCGGCGCCGAGGCGGCGATGCGGAACGCCTGCACGCTGTCCTTGAAGTCGAAGGTGCGGGTAATCAGCGGCTTCACGTCGATGGCACCCGAGGCGATCATGGCGACGCAGCGCGGGAAGGCGTGGGCATAGCGAAAGATGTTTTCCACCCGCGCCTCGCGCACCATGGCCGCGCCCGCGTCATAGGCGATGGGATCGGGCTGGCCGCCGATCATCACCACGCAGCCGCCGGGCGCGAGCGGCGCGAAGACCCCCGCCGCCGCGCGGGGCGAGCCGGTCGCCTCGAAGACGATCTCGGCGCCCCAGCCGTCCGTGTCGGCCAGGACGCGGCGGGGCAGGTCCTCAACCTCGGCGTTGATCGGGATGATGGCGGGCGACAGGGCCGCCGCGATCTCAAGCTTGGGTTGGGCGATATCGCTGACAAAGACCCGTGCGCAGCCCCCGGCCAAGGCAGAGAGCGCCGTGACAAGGCCGATGGGCCCGGCGCCCAGGACGACCGCCGTATCGCCCGGACGAATGCGCGCCTTGGTCGCCGCATGGATGCCCACGGCCAGGGGCTCGACCATCGCGGCCTCGGCAAATGACACGGTGTCGGGCAGCTTGAAGGTAAAGGCCTCGGGGTGCACGCAGGTCGGGCGCAGGATGCCGTGGACCGGCGGCGTGGCCCAGAACCGCACCGCGGGGTCGATGTTGTACATCCCCAGCCGGGTGGCGCGGCTGTTCGGGTCGGGGATTCCCGGCTCCATGCAGACGCGGTCGCCGGGCTTCAGCGTGGTGACTTCGGGCCCGGTCTCGATCACCGTACCGGACGCCTCGTGGCCCAGGATCATCGGTGCCTTGACCACGAAGGGTCCGATCCGGCCGTGGGTATAGTAATGCACATCCGACCCGCAGATCCCCACCGTATGCAGGCGGATGCGCACGTCGCGGGGGCCCAGGCGCTCCTCGGCCTGGTCGATGGCGGGGAAATCGCGCAGCGAAAGTTCGTCCTTGCGTTCCAGGACCAGGGCTTCCATCGGCTACCCCCTGCGGATGATGACGACGGCCAGCACCACCGAGATCGCGACGCAGATCCAGATGGACAGGCCCAGCGGTTCCAGAAAGCGCAGCCACAGCAGCGACAGCGCGACCCACAGCACCACGCTGATGAACAGCCGGTCGAACCAGTTCGTTTCGATGGGCAGAAAGCCCGGACGCTTGTCGGCCATGATCTATCCTTTCACCGCGCCAAAGGTCAGGCCGGCCACGATATGGCGCTGGACCAGGGCAAAGACGATCAGCGCCGGGATCAGCGTAAAGACCGAGATGGCGGCCATGATCCCCCAGTTGGTGCCGGTCGTGGTGACATATTCCGACAGGCCCGTGGTCAGGGTGCGCGCGTTGAAGTTGGTCAGCGTGGCCGCCAGCAGATATTCGTTCCAGGCGAACACCCAGGTCAGGATCAGCGTGACGGCCAGGCCCGGACGCGCCAGCGGAAACACCACCTCGCCGATGACGCGCCAGGGGCTGGCGCCGTCGACATAGGCGGCCTCGTCCAGCTCCTTCGGAATGCCGTCCAGCGTGGGGCGCAGGGTCCAGATCGCGAAGGGCAGGTTGAAGGTGCAATAGACCAGGATCATCCCGATCCGCGTATCCGTCAGGCTGAAATCGCCGATCCGATAGACCTGGGTCATCAGCAGGAACAGCGGCAGCAGGAACACCGCGGGCGGCGCCATCCGGTTGGTGATGGTCCAGAAGAAGATGCTTTCCTTGCCGCCCAGGTCGAACCGCGTCAGCGCATAGCAGGCCAGGAACCCCAGCGTCGTGCACAGCACAGCATTGCCGGACGAGATGATCAGCGAGTTCAGCATATAGCCGCGCAGCGTGCTGTTGTTCAGCACATCCGCATAGTTCTTCCAGTACAGGTCCGTCAGCCAGAGCGAGGGGGTCGAGAACAGCTCGACCGCGGGTTTCACCGAAATGACGAACAGCCAGTAGATCGGGAACAGCGTCAGAAAGCTCAGCAGCGTCCAGAACAGGACGGCAAGCCAGGGGTTTCCCTTGCGGCGCATCGGTCTCAGCCCTTCTTGTTGCGGGGCGCGATCAGGCCCACATACATCAGCCAGCAGACCACGATGGTCAGGTACAGCACCACGACCGAGATGGCCGAGCCATAGCCGTAGTTCGTGCGCGGAAAGACTTCCTTGAAGATATGGACGCCGACATAGCGCGTGGCCGATCCCGGCCCGCCCCCGGTCAGCATCAGGACCTCGTCCACGGTCCGCATGGCGTCCATCATGCGGATGAAGACGGTGGCCAGGATCGCCGGCCGGATCATCGGCAAGGTGATGTGCCAAAAGATCTGGCGCCGGTTCGCGCCGTCGATCTGGGCCTGCTCGAACGGGTCGGCGGGCAGCGACACCAGCGCCGCGATCAAGGTCAGCGTGACCAAGGGCGTCCAGTGCCACACGTCCATGACAACCGTGGTCACGAAGGCCTGGATGGCGTTCTGGCCGATGTTCAGATCGTATCCCAGCCAGTTCGCCAGGAAGTCCGGGATGATCCCGATCGAGGGCGTGGTCATCAGCTTCCAGACCGAACCCACGATGATCGGCGCCATGATCAGCGGCAGGGTGTGGATGGTGCGAAAGAACGCCTTGCCGGGAAACTCCTTCATGAAGGCCTGGGCCAGCACATAGCCCAGGATCAGTTCGGACAGGACGGCGAAGAAGACGAAGGCCGCCGTCACCCCCAGCGAGGCGATGAACTGCGCATCAAAGACCACGCGCCGATAGTTCGCGGCCCAGTTGAACACCATGTCGGGACTGGCGCCGAACGGGTTCCATTGGTGAAAGGACACGAAGACGACGTAAAGGAAGGGAACCACGCCGAACAGGAACAGGATCAGCAGCGTGGGGGCCAGCAGGACCCATCCAAGGTATCTGGATTGCATCGGTTTGCTCCCGTCGGGCGGTGCGGATCGGGACGGGCCGCCGCCGCAGGGCAGGGCGGCGGCCCGGGGTTCGTCACTGGCGATAGCCCAGGTCGGTCAGTTCCTGTTCGGCCTTGGCCGCCATCTGGTCCAGACCGGCATCCGGGTCGATGGTGCCGGTCAGGATCTCATAGAAGATCGGCGCGGTCGCCTCGCGCACCTGGGCGTGGAACGGATAGGGGGGCGCGCCCTTGAACAGCTTGCCCTGGTCCTTCATCATGGTGAAATAGCCGCTCAGCTTGGCGTCCAGTTCCTTGACCTTGGGATCGTCATAGGTCGCGGTGGTGGTGATGCGCGATCCGGCCAGTGTCCAGTCGGGCTGGATCTCCTCCTCGGCCAGGAACTGCATGAACAGCAGCGTCGGGTCCTGGTTCTTGGAGGTGACCGGCAGGCCAAAGGCGCCGCCGTCATAGTACCCGATATAGCCTTCGCCCTTTTCGGCGGCTTCCATCACGCCCTCGGACACCGGGGGCAGGGCGACGCCGATCTTGCCCACCACGCGCGACTGGTTCGGATCCGAGGCAATCCAGGCGACGTTTTCGCCATAGACCAGGCCCTGGGCCGCGCGGCCGGCCGCCATCGTCGTCGCCACCTCGGACCAGGTGGACTGCACCGATTCCGGCGGCGCGATGTCGCGCAGGTGCAGCCAGTATTTCAGCGCCTCCTTGGCCTCGGGCGAGTTCATGCGCCCGCCGTGTTCGACCGTGGCTGCATAATTGTTGTTGGCGTCGATCCCCCAGTCATAGACCCCGAAGGTCGGGGCGACGGATTCGAAGAATTCGTACCAGGACGCCGCATGGCCGGTATGGGCCTGCGCGGTCGTGCCCCACAGCTCTTCGTTGTGGTCCTTGCCCCATTGGGTAAAGAACTCGGCGATCTGGGTATAGTCCTCATGTGTCTTGGCGGGGGCCAGGTCGCGGCCCGTCTTTTCCTTGAAGGCGGCCTTGATCTCGGGGTTCTCGAACAGATCGGTCCGATAGACATAGGGCTTGACGAAAGCCTCCATCGGCATGCCGTAAAGATGCCCGTTCTTGCCGCGGAAGTTGTCGGCAAAGCTGGTCAGCCGGCCCTCGTCGAAATCGGGCAGCTTCAGGTTCGGCTTGGCTTCAAGGGCGGCGGTCATGTCCACCAGGAAATCGCGCGCCAGATAGGCATAGACGATGTCCTGTTCGATATAGACCATGTCGTAGATGCCGGTCTTGGCCTCCATGTCCTTGATGGCCTTGTCATACATCTGGTCCCAGGAGGTCGTCTCGATCTCGACCTTGATGCCGGTCATCTCCTCGAACCGGGGCGCCAGGACTTCGCGCACATAGTTCGACGCCGGCGTCGATTCCGTCACCCCGCGCAGCGTCACGCCCTGGAACGGCTCGCCCGCCTTCTTGTAGAAATCCGCGTCCAGCGCCAGCGCGCCGCCGGCCATCAACGACAGGGCCAGCGCCGAGGCGCCCAGCCTGAAAAACTGTTGCATTGCTTCCTCCCCTAACCGGCGTTGCCTGGCGCGGTGATCCTCCCTCGCGCGCGGTCTGTCGCCTTGGGATGATCTTGGCAAATGCCCTGGCGGCTTGGCAAGAAAAATTTCAAATGTATCGCAATGAATACAGTTGTAATGCGTGCGCCCGGAAGGGAAAGATATGTCTGACGGGGCACCCGGCATCTTGACGTTCCCCGCCCCGCCGTGGATGAGAACCGCCATGCCCGTCGACCCCTTGCCCGAGGCCGAGCCCTTCGTCGCCGAAGTGTGCTGGCACTATTTCGTTAACGAGATGACCCAGGCCGAAATTGCCCGGCACCTGGGCGTGACCCGCCTGCGCGTCAACCAGGCCATCCAGCGCGCCCGCAGCCAAGGCATGGTCAAGATCGAGATCGACTCGCCCTTCGTGCCGCGCCTGGCCTTGCAGGACGGGCTGATGCAGCGGTTCGGCCTGAAGCGTGCCTGCGTGGCACCCGCCGACCCCGACCATTACGACTATCACGGACCCGTCGGCGCGGCCTTGGCGGCCTTCATGGCCGAGCGGCTGCGTACGGGGGCCTGGCACCGGCTGGGCGTGTCCTGGGGCATGACCCTGCAATCGGCCATCGACCGGCTGGTCCAGGAAAGTCATCCCGACCTGGAAATCATCTCGATGATCGGCGGCACCAGCCGGGGCGAGTCCTTCAATGCCTTCGGCATTGCATCGACCCTGGCGGGCCGGTTGGGCGCGCGCTATTCGCTGCTGGCCGCGCCGGTGTTCCTGGCCCCGCAGGTCGACCGCAGCGTGTTCCTGTCCCAGGACATCTTTGCGGAACATTACGACAAGATGGGCCGGCTGGACGCCGCGATCATGACGGCCAGCGACATTTCCCAGGCCAGCTACCTGATCCGCACCGGCCTGCCCGCCGGCATCTCGGCGCAGGACCTGACACGGGCCGGTGCCGTGGGCGACGTGGTGGGGCGGTTCCTGGACGCGTCGGGGCAGGTGGTCGCGACCCGTCTGAACGACAGCACCATCGGGATCGAACTCGAGGTGCTGCGCCAGGCTCCGGAACGCGTGCTGGCGGCTGCCGGTCCGCACAAGGTGGCGATTCTGCGCGCCGTGCTGCAGGCGGGGCTGGCCACGGTCCTGGTCACGGATGACGTGACCGCCCGCCTGCTGCTGGATCAGCCCTAGACGATCCCGCCGCCGCCCGCCGCCGATTTCGGCCGACTCGCTGCGACCCGCGCGCGGTAACCGCTGGCGCGGAAGGCCGCCACCGGCTCGACGGCCGCACCCTTGCGCAGCCGCGCCATCTGCAGGATCGGCTCGACATCGGTGCGGAACGCCGCACGCAGGGTCGCTGCCGCCATCAGCGCGTCGTTGTCCTGCCGGTATCCGTCCAGCGCCCTACGGTCGACCAGCGATGCCTGGACATAGGCGCGCTGGATTTCCACCGCGCTGACGATCAGGCTTTCGATGGGGTCGGTGACATTGTGGCTTTGGTCGATCATATGCGCCAGGTCCAGGCTGGGCGTATCCTCAAGCTCGACCAGCTCGTTCCAGACCAGGAACAGACGGAACGGGTCGATGGTGCCGCTGTCCAGGTCGTCGTCGCCGTATTTGCTGTCGTTGAAGTGGAAACCGCCCAGCTTGCCCGCACGGATCAGGCGCGAGACGATCATCTCGATGTTCACGTTGGGCGCGTGATGGCCCAGGTCCACCAGGCATTGCGCCTTGGGGCCCAGCTCCTGCGCGGTCATCAGGCTGGTGCCCCAGTCCTGCACCACCGTCGAATAGAACGCCGGTTCATAGATCTTGTGTTCGGAAAAGATCCGCCAGTCCTCGGGCAGGCCGGCATAGACCTGCTTCATCGCGTCCAGATACCGCTCGAACTGGCGCGAGAGGCTGGTCTGGCCGGGAAAGTTCGAGCCATCCCCGATCCAGACCGTCAGTGCGCGCGAGCCGATGGCGCGGCCGATCTCGATGCATTCCAGGTTGTGCTCGACCGCCTGCGCCCGCACCGCCGCGTCGGTGTGGGACAGCGAGCCGAACTTGTAGCTGAGCCGCTGTCCCGCCTGGTCCTGGAAGGTGTTCGAGTTCATGGCGTCGAACCCCAGCCCGACCGCCTCGGCCTTTTCGCGCAACAGCGCCGGGTCTTCCTTGTCCCAGGGAATGTGCAGGCTGACGCGCGGCGTGGCCCCGGTCAGGGCATGGATCACGCCGCAATCGTCCAGCTTGTCCATGATGCCGCGCGGCTCGCCCTCGCCCGGGAAGCGGGCAAAGCGGGTGCCGCCGGTGCCGGTGCCCCAGCTGGGCACCGCGACGCCGAAACCCATGGCGCGGTCGGTCAGCGCCTCGATATCGACGCCGCGCCGGGCCAGCTTTGCGCCAAGCGCGTCATAGTCGGCGCGCAGGTCGGCTTCGCGCGCGGCATTGTCCTGTTCGATCACATCCTTCATGGCGCTTACCGGGTAAAGGACTGGACGTTGCCCGCGTCCACGTTCAGGATGTTTCCGGTCGACTTGGCCGACAGATCGCTGGCCAGGAAATAGACTCCCTCGGCAATATCCTCGGGCAGGACCGAGCGTTTCAGCAGCGACCGCTTGCGATACATCTCCTCAAGCCCCTCCTTGTCGGTGCCATAGGTGGATGCGCGCTGGTCCAGCCATTCGCCTTCCCAGATGCGGGATCCGCGCAGCACGGCGTCGGGATTGATGACGTTGACGCGGATGCCGGCCTCGGCCCCTTCCAGCGCCAGGCAGCGCGCCAGATGGATCTCGGCCGCCTTGGCGGTGCAATAGGCCGAGGCGTTGGGGCTGGCCGCCAACCCGTTCTTCGAGGCGACGAACACTACCGCGCCGCCGATCCCCTGCGTGCGCAGCATTCGGAATCCCTCGCGCGAGACCAGGAAATAACCGGTGGACAGGATGTCCATGTTGCGGTTCCACAGCGCCAGCGAGGTGTCCTCGATAGGTGCGGACGAGGCGATGCCCGCGTTCGACACCAGGATGTCGATGCCGCCGAACTCGACCGCCATTTCGGCATAGGCGCGCACCACCTGGGCCTCGTCGGTGACGTTCATCTGCACCGATCGCACCATGTCGCGCCCGAACTGCCCGGCCAGCCCATCCTGCGCGGTTTTCAGCGCGGCGGCGTCGATGTCGGCCAGCATGACGCAGGCGCCCTCGCGCAGGAAACGCGCGGCGGTCGCGGCGCCGATCCCGCCCGCGCCGCCGGTGACCAGCGCCACCCGTCCGGCCAGCGATTTCGGCTTGGGCATCCGTTGCAGCTTGGCTTCCTCAAGCAGCCAGTATTCGATGTCGAAGGCCTCCTGTTCGGGCAGGCCCTGGTAGGTGCTGACGGCGCTGGCGCCGCGCATCACGTTGATCGCGTTCACATAGAATTCGCCCGAGATGCGCGCTGTCGCCTTGTCCAGCGCGAATGTCAGCATCCCCACACCGGGCACCAGATAGACGACCGCGTTCGGGTCGCGCAGGGCGGGGCTGTCGGGATGCTTGCAGCGGTCGTAATAGGCCGCGTAATCGTCGCGGTAATCGGCCACGGCCTGTTCCAGCCCGGCGATGGTCGCATCCAGGTCGGGGTTCGCGGGGTCGAAATCCACCACCAGCGGCCGGATCTTGGTGCGCAGGAAATGGTCCGGGCACGAGGTGCCGAGCGGCGCCAGCGTCTGCAGCATGGCCGAGCCCACGAAATCCAGCACCGCCGGCTGGTCGTCGAAATGCCCCACCTTGTGGCGGTCCCGGGAAATCAGTCCCCGGATCACCGGCATCAGCCGGGCCGCAATGGCGCGGCGTTCGGCCGGCTCCAGCGTCGGGCGGGTCTGGCCGCCGAATGCCGGCTTGCCTGCGCTACGCGCCTCAAGCCAGGCGGCGGCCTTGTTGATGATCTCCAACGTGGTCAGGTAGCAGTCCTTGGCGTCGTCCGCCCAGGTGAACAGGCCGTGGCTTTCCAGCACCGCGCCGCGCATCTGCGGGTTTTCGGTCGCAAGCTTTTCCAGCCACAGGCCCAGTTCATAGCCGGGCTTCTTCCACGGCAGCCAGCCGATTTCGTCGCCAAAGATCTCGGCCGTCAGCTCGCGCGAATTGACCGAGGCCGCGATGGCGATGATCGCGTCGGAATGGACGTGATCGACGTGTCTTTTCGGCACATAGGCGTGCAGCGGCGTGTCGATGCTGGCCGCCCGGGGGTTTAGCGCAAAGGTGCAATGGGGCAGGTAACCCACCATCTCGTCCTCATGCGCGACGCCGCGATACTTGCCCTTCAGCGCGCGCAGCTTGTCCATGTACAGCGTCGAAAACCCGTCCATGCCCATCGAGCCGATGTCGCCGCCCGACCCCTTGACCCACAGCACCTCGACCTGTTCGCCGGTCAGGGGGTCGGTCTCAAGCACCTTGGCGCTGGTGTTGCCGCCGCCATAGTTCGTCACCCGCTTGTCCGAGCCCAGCAGGTTCGAGCGGTAAAGCAGCTTTTCCGATTCGCTCATCCCGGCGGCGCGGGCATCGTCCCACAGGTTTTCCAGCCGGTTGGCGGTCATGGTCTGCGTCATGGATTTCCCCCCTGATGCGGCGGCCCGGCCGCCTTTCCCCTGCGGCAAATAGGGGGTGGACATACCCGGTTGTCAATCAGTTTCGATCATAACCGATCATTATTCATACGCAGAAAGCCGTTTTGCGCGTGAAAATGATTGACATTGATCGAAGATGCGAGAGAGTGGCGAACAGGGAAGGGAAATCCATGCTGGAAACGGAACGCCATCGCATCATCCTGTCGGCCGTGCAGGACCGGCCCGTGGTCACGGTCGCGGACCTTTGCGCCCTGACCGGCGTGTCCGAGGCCACGGTACGGCGCGACATCGCCCAGTTGCACGTCGCCAAAAAGCTGCGCCGCGTGCGCGGCGGGGCCGAGGCCATCGCGCCGCCGCAGTTCGTCGGCATCAACGCCCGCCCCTTTGCCGTGAACCAGACCATCCGCATGGCCGAAAAGCGCGCCATCGCCCAGGCGGCGGTGGACCTGTGCCAGGACGGCGACGCCATCATCATCAACGGCGGCACCACCACCTTCCAGATGGTCCACCCGCTCAGCGCGCGGCGGATGCAGGTGTTCACCAACAGCTTCCCGATCGCCGAACACCTGCTCAAGCACAGCAAGAACACGGTGCTGCTTCCGGCGGGGGCGATCTATCGCGAACAGAACATCATCCTGTCGCCCTTCGACCAGGACGGCAGCAGCCATTTCTATGCCCGGCGCATGTTCATCGGCTGCCGGGGCCTCGGGCCGCTGGGGCTGATGGAGGGCGACCCGCTGCTGATCCAGGCCGAACAGAAGCTGATCGGCCAGGCGGACGAACTGATCGTGCTGGCCGACAGCTCGAAATTCGATCAGCGCTCCAGCCTGCTGCTCTGCCCGCTGGCGCGCATCCACACCGTCATCACCGACGAAGGCATCGACGACCGCGCCGCCCGCATGCTGGAGGCGGCCGAAATCCGTCTGATCGTGGCCGAGGCCGCGCCGGACAACCGAAAACGCGCCGAGGAGTAGGCGGCGCGAAACGCTCAATGGGAGGGGAAGACACATGAGCATCATCCGAAAGGCACTGACCACGGCCGCCGTCGCCAGCGCGCTGATGGCGAGCGCGGCGCAGGCCGAGCCCGTGCGCATCGCGCTGGTCGCCAAGGCGCTTGGCATCGGCTTTTTCGAGGCCGCGAACAAGGGCGCGCAGGAAGCTGCCAAGGAACTGGGCGACGTCGAGATCATCTATACCGGCCCGACCGACACCACCGCCGAGGGCCAGATCGAGGTCATCAACAGCCTGATCGCGCAAAAGGTCGACGCCATCGCGATCAGCGCCAATGACACCGACGCGCTGGTGCCGACGCTGAAAAAGGCCATGCAGCGCGGCATCACCGTCATCAGCTGGGACAGCGGCGTCGCGCCCGAAGGGCGCCAGATGCAGCTGAACCCGTCCTCGCCCGCGCTGATCGGCAACACGATCATCAAGCTGGCCGCCGACCATCTGCCCGAGGGCGGCGAGGTCGCGGTCCTGTCGGCCACCACCACCTCGACCAACCAGAACACCTGGATCGAAGAGATGAACAAGGTCGCGGGCAACTATCCGAACGTGAAGGTCGTGGGCACGGTCTATGGCGACGACCTGGCCGACAAGTCCTATCGCGAGGCGCAGGGCCTGATGCAGACCTATCCGAACCTCAAGGCCATCATCGCGCCGACCAGCGTGGGCATCGTCGCGGCCGCCCAGGCGGTGACGGACGCGGGCAAGATCGGCCAGGTGAACGTGACCGGGCTGGGGCTGCCGTCGGAAATGGCGGGGCATGTGAAATCGGGCGCCTCGAAGTCCTTCGCGATCTGGAACCCCATCGACCTGGGCTATTCGGCGACCATGGCCGCCTATCACCTGGCCAAGCGCGAGGTGAAGGCCGAGCCCGGCGCGACCATCCCGATCGGCCGCATGGGCCAGATCACGCTGGACGACAAGACCGAGGCGGCAATGGCCGATCCCTTCGTCTATGACGCCTCCAACATCGACCAGTTCGCCGCGATCTTCTGATCCGTCGCGACCGTCGGCCTCCGGCATGGGCGGCTGCCCGTGCCGGGACATATCAAGGAACCGGATCATGCAGGCTGAACCCCGGCCGCTGGACGGCACCGCGCCGGTGCTGTCGCTGCGCGGCATCGTCAAGACATTCCCCGGTGTCCGCGCCCTTGGCGGGGTCGAACTGGACCTTTACCCCGGCCAGGTCACGGCGCTGGTGGGCGAGAACGGCGCCGGCAAGTCCACCATCGTCAAGGTCCTGACCGGCATCTACCAGCCGGACGAGGGGCAGATCCTGGTCGATGGCCGCCCCGCGCATTTCCCGACCGCCCAGGCGGCGGGGCAGGCGGGGGTGACGGCGATCCACCAGGAAACGGTGCTGTTCGACGAACTGACGGTGGCCGAGAACATCTTCATCGGCCACGCGCCCCGCACCCGCCTGGGCCTGATCGACCGCGCCGCCATGCGCACCCGCGCCCGCGCCATCCTGCAGGGCATCGGGTCCGATCTGGACCCCGGCACGCGCCTGCGCGACCTGGGGATAGCCAGCAAGCACCTGGTCGCCATCGCCCGGGCGCTGTCCATCGACGCGCGCGTGGTCATCATGGACGAACCGACCGCCGCGCTCTCCCACAAGGAAATCGCCGAGCTTTACGACCTGGTCGACACGCTCAAGCGCCAGGGCAAGGCGATCCTGTTCATCAGCCACAAGTTCGACGAGATCTTCCGCATCGCCGACCGCTGGACCGTGTTCCGCGACGGGCAATTCGTGGGCCAGGGTCTGATGGCCGACGTGACCGAGGGCGATCTGGTGCGGATGATGGTCGGCCGCTCGGTCGACCAGATCTATCCCAAGCGCCCGGCCCGGATCGGCCCGCCGGTCCTGACCGTCGCGGGCTATGCCCATCCGACCGAATTCGAGGGTATCGACTTTACCCTGCACCGGGGCGAGATCCTGGGCTTTTACGGCCTGGTCGGCGCCGGCCGGTCGGAACTGATGCAGGCGCTGTTCGGCATCACCCGGCCATCGCGCGGGGCCTGCCGCATCGACGATCAGGTGCGGGTCATCCGCTCGACCGCGCGGGCGGTTCAGGCGGGCATCGTCTATGTCCCCGAGGATCGGGGCCGGCAGGGCGCGATCAAGGGCCTGCCGATCTATCAGAACGTCACGCTGCCGTCGCTTTCCCGCACCAGCCGCCACGGCTTCCTGCGGCTGGCGCAGGAATTCGCGCTGGCCCGCGAATACACCCGCCGGCTGGACCTGCGCGCGGCAAGCCTCGATCAGGACGTGGGGCTGCTGTCGGGCGGCAACCAGCAGAAGGTGGTCATCGCCAAATGGCTGGCGACCAGGCCCCGCGTCATCATCCTGGACGAGCCGACCAAGGGCATCGACATCGGGTCCAAGGCCGCCGTCCACGACTTCATGTCCGAACTGGCCGCCGAGGGGCTGGCGGTCATCATGGTCAGCAGCGAGATCCCCGAGGTGCTGGGCATGTCCGACCGCGTCATCGTCATGCGCGAAGGCCGCATTGCCGGCGAATTCGCGGGCGAGGCGATGACACCCGAAAACCTGGTCCGCGCCGCCGCGGGCATCGGTCAACCGCAGGGGAAAGCCGCATGAGCCTGCTGAAATCGCGCGAGATCATCCTTGGCCTTGCGATCCTGGCGCTGCTGGCGCTGATCGCCAGCCGCTTCCCGGGCTTTGTCGCGCCGGCGAACCTGGCCCGCGTCTTCACCGACACCGCGCCCCTGATCCTGCTGGCTCTGGGGCAGATGGCGGTCATCCTGACGAAATGCATCGACCTGTCGGTGGCCGCGAACCTGGCGCTCTGCGGCATGGTCGCGGCGCTGATGAACGGCGCGGGTGTGCCCCTGCCGCTGATCCTGCTGGCGGTGGTGGCGCTTGGCGCGGCGCTTGGGGCGGTGAACGGGTTGCTGGTCTGGAAGCTGGGCATCCCGTCCATCGTGGTGACGCTGGGCACCATGACGATCTATCGCGGCAGCATCTTCCTGATGACCGGCGGGGCCTGGATCAACGCCCACCAGATGGGCGCGGGCTTCAAGGCGCTGCCGCGCCATGTCGTGCTGGGCCTGCCGGTCATGGCCTGGATCGCGCTGGCCGCGATTGCCGCCGTCGCCATCCTGCTGACCCGCACCGCGCTTGGCCGCGCGCTTTACGCGGTCGGCGGCAACCCCCATGCGGCGGTCTATACCGGCATCTCGGTCGGGCGCACGCAGTTCGCGGCATTCGTGCTGTCGGGCGCGCTGGCCGGGCTGACCGGATACCTCTGGGTGGCGCGCTATGCCGTGGCCTATGTGGACATCGCCGGGGGTTTTGAGCTGGACGTGGTCGCGGCCTGCGTGATCGGCGGCATTGCCATCGCGGGCGGGTCGGGCACCGTCGCCGGCGCGGTCATGGGGGCGCTGTTTCTGGGCATCATCAAGAACGCCCTGCCGGTCGTCGGCATCTCGCCCTTCTGGCAGATGGCGATTTCGGGCAGCGCGATCCTGCTGGCCATCGCCTTCAACGCCATGAGCCGGCGCGAGCCGGGCCGCATCATCCTGAAGAAAGCCGAGGCCGCCCGATGACCGCCGTTCCAAACAACGCTGCCCGTCAGATCCCCGACCGCCTGACCAGCCCCGCGTCCCGCGCCCTGAAAAGCTGGGAGGCCCTGCTGGCCCTGGTCGCGGTCGCGATCTTTGCCCTGAACGCCTTCGCCTCGCCCTATTTCCTGGACCCGTGGAACCTTTCGGACGCCAGCTTCAACTTCACCGAAAAGGCGATGATCGCCTTCGCCATGGCCATGCTGATTGTCGCGGGCGAGATCGACCTGTCCGTCGGCGCGATCATCGCGCTGGCCTCGACGGTCATGGGGCTGGCGATGGCGGCGGGCGCCTCGACCCCGGTGCTGGTGGCCCTGGGCCTGGGCACGGGGGTTTTGTGCGGCGCGTTCAACGGGCTGCTGGTCGCGCGCTTCGGCCTGCCCTCCATCGTCGTGACCATCGGCACCATGAGCCTGTTTCGCGGCATCAGTTACATCGTGCTGGGCGACGGCGCCTTCACCGGCTATCCCGACAGCTTTGCCTGGTTCGGGCAGGGCTATGTCTTCTGGGTCATCACGGTCGAACTGGTGATCTTTGCGCTGGCCGCCCTGGTCTTTGGCGTGCTTCTGCACCGCACCAGCTTTGGCCGCATGGTCCAGGCCATCGGCAACAACGCCACCGCCGCACGGTTTTCCGGCATCCGGGTCGAGCGTGTGCGCTTCATCCTGTTCCTGCTGACCGGGCTGATGAGCGGGATCGCCGCCGTCTGCCTGACCTCGCGCCTGGGATCCACCCGCCCCTCGATCGCCTCGGGGTTCGAGCTTGAGGTCGTGACCATCGTCGTCCTGGGCGGCGTCAGCATCCTGGGCGGCTCTGGCAGCATCCTGGGCGTGGTGCTGGCGGCCGTGGTCATGGGGCTGGTGACCTTCGGGCTGGGGCTTCTGAACGTGCCGGGCATCGTCATGTCCATCGTCGTCGGCGCCCTGCTGATCGCGGTGATCGCGCTCCCGCGCTTGTGGTCCATGCGGCGGAGGGCATGATGCAGAAACACGCCTTTCGCATGCAGCTGAACCCCGGCATGGCCAATGAATACCGCCGCCGCCACGACGCGATCTGGCCGGAACTCGTCGCGCTGCTGCGGGACGCGGGCGTGCGGGACTATTCGATCCACCTGGACCCGGAAACCGACGCCCTGTTCGCCGTGCTGTGGCGGACCGACGACCACCGCATGGACGACCTGCCCGCCCATCCGGTGATGCGGCGCTGGTGGGCGCATATGGCCGACATCATGGCGACCCAGCCGGACGGCGCCCCGGTCGCCGTCCCCCTGGTCCCGATGTTCCACCTGCCATGACCCCCGCCCGCATCGCCGTCATCGACATCGGCAAGACCAACGCCAAGCTGGCGCTGGTCGAGGCCGAGACCTTGGCCGAGATCGCCGTCGTCACCCGCCCGAACCGCGTCCTGCCCGGCCCCCCCTGGCCGCATTTCGACCTTGAGGGGCATTGGCAGTTCTTTCTGCACCACCTGGCCGATTTCCATGCCCGGCACGGCGTCGATGCGATCTCGGTGACGACGCATGGCGCCTCGGCCGTGCTGCTGGAGGGGCAGGGGCGGGCGCTGCCGATGCTGGACTACGAACACCCCGGCCCCGACACTCTGGCCGCTGCCTATGACGCGATCCGGCCCGATTTCGCGCAGACCGGCTCGCCCCGGCTGCCCATGGGGCTGAACCTGGGCGCGCAACTGCATTGGCTGCTGTCGGACCCCGATGTTGCGGGGCGCGTCGCCGATGTCGTGACCTATCCGCAATACTGGGGCTGGCGGCTGACGGGGGAACGCGCCAGCGACGTGACCTCGCTGGGCTGCCACACCGATCTTTGGAACCCCTGGTCGGGACGGTTCTCGGATCTGGTCGAACGGCTGGACCTGACCGGCCGCATCGCCCCGGCGCGCCGCGCGAACGAGGTGCTGGGCGGCCTGCTGCCCGATGTCGCGCAGGCCACCGGCATCCCGGCCGGCACGCCGGTCGCGGTCGGCATCCATGACAGCAACGCCTCGCTTTTCGCGCATGTGCTGGGGCGGCAGGGGGCGTTCTCGGTGGTCTCGACCGGCACCTGGGTGGTGGCGATGGCGGTGGGCGGCCGGCCCGGCGCGCTGGACCCAGGCCGCGACGTGCTGGTCAATGTGAATGCGCTGGGGGCGCCCACGCCCTCGGCCCGGTTCATGGGCGGGCGCGAGTTCGAGATCATTCGCGCCGGCAGCGCGGCCGAGCCGTCTGACCGCGACCGCGCGGCCGCGCTGGACGCCGGGCTGATGATCCTGCCGGCGGTCGAGCCGGGGTCCGGCCCATTCCGTGGCCGCACAATGGCGTGGACCCGACCGCCTGCGGGCGACGGCCAGCGCATGGCCGCCCTGTCCTGGTATCTGGCGCTGATGACCGACAGCTGCCTGCGCCTGGTCGGCGCGCAGGGCCGGGTCATCGTCGAGGGGCCCTTCGCCCGCAATGGCGATTTCCTCGACATGCTGGCCGCGCTGCGCGGCGAGGGGGTGGAAACCGCGACCTCGGCCACGGGGACCTCGGTCGGGGCGGCGCTGCTGTGCCTGCCGCCCCGCACCGCACCCGCCACCCGGACCTGGCCGGTGCCCGCGCAGGCCGACGCGCTGCGCCTTCATGCCCGGCGCTGGTACGATCGCCTGGGCGACAGCGCGCCCTCCTAGATCAGCATCGACAGGTCGCGGGCGCAGGCCTCGGCCGCCTTGCCCAAGGGTCCGGTCAGGCAGTCCCCGGCCAGCCGCGCCGCCTCGGCCAGGGTCCACAGCGTGTCGGAGTCCAGGGCTTGAAGGGCGTCGTCCCGGGGCAGGGCGGCGATTGCATTCGTGTCGCCCTGCGCCAGCGCCTGCAGGAACAGCGCCAGCGGGCGCTGCGGGTCGTCCCGTGGCAAGGCCGCCAGCGCCGCCACGGCGGCCGTTGCCGTGTCGGCCGCATTCTTTCCGCGCAGGATGGCCGCCAGCAGCCGCCGCAGCGCGATACGCCCGGCCGCGGCAACGCTGCCGCGTTGGGTGGCCAGATCATGCGCCTCGTTCAGCGCGTCCAGGGCCTGGTCCAGCGCGGCGTTCCGGGGCTTGGCCTGGCTTTCCAGGGCGGCCAGGCGCAGGTGCAGGCCCGCGATCAGTTCCAGCCGCTGCGGGCTGGGGCCGCAGGCGGTGTTCAGCAGGCCCATCGCCTGGACTGCGGCGCGCAGTTCGTTGGCGTCATCCTTCGGCAGGCGCAAAGGCAGCGCAAAGCGGTCCTGCAGCGCGCGCACCGGCAGGGTCAGCGTCTCGGCCATGGCCGCGCGGCGATAGGCGTCGACGGCGCTGGTGATGTCGCCGCAGGCGGCATAGGCATCGCCAAGCGCGCTTGCCACATCCGAGCGGTCGGCCCAGCCGTTCCTGCGGATGTCCTCCTCGAACTTGCCCAGGCGGATCAAATCGGCCTCGCGCGTGGCCAGGAAATCCTGGCGCAGGCGCTGGGTTCCGGCGGGATCGCCGGACAGCGGCGCAGGCGGGGCGGCGGCGCAGGTGCTCAGGCGCTGCAGAACCGCCACCGCCTCGGACGGAGAGGCGGCGTCCGGCGTGGCCTCGGTCCAGCCCCTGGGCGCAAGCGACAGCGCAAAGCCCGGATGCCCATAGCACTGATAGGCGCCCCAGGTGTTGTCGGTGGTGGCGCCATCATGGGCCACCTCGCGCGCATGGCGCACGGCGGCGCCAAAGTTCTGGCCGCCGCAAAGATCGGTGTAAAGCGTGCGGGCAAAGCGCATGGCGGAGCCATCGTCGACGGCCCAGCCGCAGGCGACCACGGCGGGGCAGCCCGCCTCGATCAGTTCGACCGCCAGGCTTGCGGCCAGGGCCGGCCGGTCGCGGCGCAGGTGACGGTCGCTTTCGGGGATGCTGCCCAGGTGGCAGCAGTTCAGGAAGGCCAGCGCCGGCGGCTCGGGCAGTTGCGCCAGGATGCCGGATTCGATCACGTCCAGCGGCGGCGCGCCCAGCACGATCCCGGTGCGCGGCGGCTGGTCGGGGGTGGGCTGCCAGTCAAGGACGCCGTGGCTGGCCACATGGATCACGTCCCACACGCGCGAGAACAGCGCGGCGATCACCTGATCCGGTGTGGCGGTGTCGCCGATCATGCGTGTCACGCCATAGCCTGCCGCCTCCAGCAGACCTGCGACCGCTTCGGCCTCGGCCCGGGCGCCGGGCAGGGCGGGCAGCGTACTGCCGCCCCCGCGCGGGTCGCCGATGACCAGCGCCTGCCGGTTGCCGCCGCCCAGAGGCCGAAGCGGACGCTCGCGTTGCGCCAACAGCTGGCGCAGCACCCCGTAGCGCACGGACGGGGGCTTGGTCGCCATCAGGACCTCTTCGCCGAAGCCGTCGCGCGCGGGGCGGCGGTCGTCCAGCATCTCCCACGGGATCGCGGCCGTCTCGCGGTCCAGAACCAGGCGCAGGTTGCGGTCCTCGATGCTGTGCTGCTTCAGCTCTGCGGGCCACAGCAGTTCGAACAGCGTCCGCCCGGGCGACAGGCCCCGCGGGTCCGCCATGCCCGCGCTGTCCGGGATCATCGAGACATAGTGCCCGACCAGCCGGCGGCTGGTGGCGACCACCTTGGCCTCGACCCGGGCGCGCCCGTCCACCAGCAGATAGCGGAGCGGGCCTTCGCGGGCGGGCTGGCCGGGCGCGGCCGGCTCGGGCGGGTCCGAGGTGATCGACACCTCCATCCACCAGTCGGGCGCGGTTTCGGGGCCGGTCCGGCGCCAGCCGCCACGCCCCTGCTCCAGCCGGCCGGCCAGGGCGAAGCGGCCGGGCAGGCGGGTGATGCGGCCGCGCGCCGAATGCCAGGCGGTGACGGCGATCTGTTCGACCGACTCGATGATCTCGATCTCGGTAAAGCGCAGCGGCTCGTCGCCCGGGACCGCGCCGGCAGGCTCGGTTTCCAGCAGGCGGTTGGCCTGGTCGACCGCGTTCAGGATGGCGTTGACGCTGTCGGCGACCGCGATCATGCCGCTGCCGCTGCCCAGCAACACCACCGAGACGGCCAGGGCGCGCCGGTCCGTGTCGGTCTGCTGGACGGCGTCGGCATAGGCCAGCAGACCGCAGCGGATGGTCCGCATCAGGCTGCCCGTGGTCAGGGCCGAGGCGACGCCCAGCCCCACCACGATGCCGCCCCGCAGGCCCGTGCCCGCCGCGCCGCCCGCATCGGTCGTGGTGGCGGGTTCCACATGCACATCCCAACTTTCGATGATGCCGGGGTGCAGGCCGCGCGCATTGCGCCGGCTGAGCCTGCCGTTCAGGCTGCGGTCCAGCGCCGCCTCGGCCCCCATGATCGGATCGCCCAGGTTGTGGCCGACCAGAATCGGGTGGCGCGCGAACTCCAGGTTGCCGTGGACCACGGTCACGCGGACCTCGGGGCTGGGGGCCGAGCGGTCCAGCAGCGCGGGCGGGCTGGCCCCCATGGCCATCGCCAGCAACTGCGGGCCCGAAGGGATCAGGGGCAGAACCTCCGTGGCCGGGACGACCTGCGTGGCCGCCACCGCGGCCGTCGCCCCGCGCCGGCCCGGCCGGTCCGACAGCAGGGTGGTCGTTCCCCGCAGCAGCAGGTCGGCGATTGCCGGATGCAGATAGGCGTCCTTGCACAGGTCGCCGTGTTCCGACGGCGCATACCAGACCGGGACCCCGTCGGGGATGCCGGTGCGCCACAAGACGGTGCCGTCGCCCTCGGGCGAAACCCGCATGCGCAACGCGCCATCGACGACAAGAAGCTCGGCGCAGGTATCGCCCATCCCGGCGACGTAAAGGCTGCGGCCTTTCGGAATGCCCGCCTTGTCCCGCAGCAGGACCTGGGCCTGCGCCGCCAAGGCCAAAGCCTGGGCCGAGGGCGCTTCGGCGTCAAATCCCGCCCAGGGTTCCGGGACCAGCAGCTCGGGCGGCAAAAGCTGCACCGCGCCGGGCCATTCGCGCAGGATGGCGGTGATGTCGCCGATGTCGTCATGCGGGCTGAGCAGGGCCAGCGCCTTGACCGTCCGGGTCCGTCCCAACAGCGCCAGCCCCATCTGCCAGGACCCGCCGTTCGGCGTTCCCAGCATCAGAAAGCGCGATTCGGGATGGGCCATAAAGCCGCGCATCAGCTCGGGCGACTGGGCCAGCGCCATGCGCGCGACCAGCCCGCCCATCGAATGGCCGACGATGTGAAGCGGGCGGCTGTCGTCCTGGGCCAGCAGGGCCGTCAGCCTGGCCGCCAGGCGGGCGCCCAGGTCCTGCAGGGACAGGCGCCAGTCATAAGGCATGGCCACGACCTCATGGCTGCGCGCCAGATGATCGCAAAGCGCGCCGTAGTAAAGCCCGACCACCCCGTCTTCCGTGATCTGCGTCCTGCCGAGCGCCAGGGACTTCACGCCCCGCGTGCAGATGCCGAAAGGGCTGACCCAGACGCGATTCTTCCCCACGGCAAGGTGGCTGCCGGTGATCCCAGGCAGGATGACGGCCAGCGGCGTGCCCCGGCCCCGCGACAGAAAAGGCGCGGCATCGGCCGAGCGGATCGTGCCGCGCAGCCTGGCCTCGGCCTCGCGCATCTGCTCGGGCAGCGAGGGGACCGATCCCTCTCTCAGCAGGGCAGGGTCGCGCAATCCCAGCAGCATCGCCTGCGCGGTCGGGTCGTTGGCGAAGAAGCGCGAATGATCGACCTGCGGCCCGCGATCCAGCACCAGGGGCGGGGCCACGGCGCGGGGCGACCCGCCCCCGACCGAGCCGGTTTCCACCACCAGGTCGTTCTCGCCCTGGAGCAGCGCGTCGGCCAGCCAGACCAGCAGGCGCTTGACGACGCCCGCCGGCTCGGCGTCGCCGCCGATGACGACCAGCCCGTCCTGGGCGGGGGCTTCGTCCTGGGGCGGGGCGGGGTTGGCGGGCCCGCGGTTCAGGATGGCCAGCAGCGGGGACGCGTCCGGCGCCATGGCCGCGATGCCGGGCAGGGCGTCGGGGTTGTCTTTCCCGGCCGAGGCCGCCAAGGCCAGCCGCCGCAGCCCCTCGACCTTGCGCTGCACAGCATCGTCGATGGCCAGGGGGTCGATCGTCTGCTGCACCAGGTTGAACAGCAGGTTCAGCCAGCGGTCCAGCCGGCCACCGGCCAGGTCGGTGCCGCGCGCCGGGCAGGCCACCCGGACAAAGCGCGTGACCCGCACCCCGCTAGCGACCAGCGCCTGGCCCAGTTCCTTGGCCGCAGGGCGGTCCCGTTCGGCCAGTTCCTGCACCTCGGCCGGGTCGAACACCGTGTCGGTGCCCGGCGCGACCAGTTGCGGCCGGGCCAGCAATTCGCCCACCAGCCCGCCGCGGCTGTGGCTGACAAGGTGCAGCGTGATGTCCGGGGGCAGCGCCGCCAGCAGCGTCGTGGCGTTCTGGATCGGGTCCTCGGTCAGGGTGCGGTGGTCGAAGGCCAGCACCCGCCCGGGATAGGTCGCATGCAACTGGCGCCAGATCGCCGGCTGCGCCCCGATCAGCTTGCCAAAGCCCTCCAGCGTCGAGGAGGCCGTGCCGTGCAGGAACAAAAGCCAGGTCTTGCCCTCGGCTGCGGTGCCGGGGGCAAGGGGCTCCAGCGTGCCGTCGGGCAGCCAGCGGTTCAGCCCCAGCGCGGGGTTCTGATCCTCAAGCTGGCGGGCTGCCTCGGCGGGCTTGCCATCGACCTTGAGCACCTGGACGGTCTTGACCGCCCAGGCCAGCAGTCCCCGGTCCAGACCGCGGCGACCGCGCGCGGGCGGGTCAAGCTGAAGATGGGTCGGCAGCACCAGCAGATCGTCGCCCGCGCCGTCGCGGGTCATCGCCGCGCCACTCGCCAGCAGGGCCTGCGCCTCGTCCCCGCGCAGCAGCAGGCGGGGGGCGCCCTCGCCCTCCATCTGCAGTTCCAGCACATGGTCCGGCGGCAGGTCGATCAGCACCGGCAGGGCATCGCCGCGCAGGCCGGTCACGGCAACCTTGTCCTTGACCTCGACGGTAACGGCCCCGTTTGCTGCCGGCGTCTCGTCGACCGGGACCTGCTTTTGACCGTGGATCTGCAGCTTCATGGGCGGCTCCTGCCTGCAAGGGTTGCGGATGGGTCGGCTAAGGGTGGTTCCCCGCCGCCGCTTCCGGCGACAGATCGGCGTTCGGCAGGAACAGCGTGTCGTTCTCGACGGCGTTCAGCAGGAACAGATAGGCCAGAGGCACGGACATGCGAACATCTGGCTGGCCGGTGCCGGAGGCGTCCTTCCTGGAAAAGCTGGCGTTGAAGCGCGCGATCATCTGGGCGCGGTTCGAAAACAGCTCATAGACCCGCTGCTGGACGAAGGCCGCCAGGGCGGGCTTTTTCCTTTGAACCAGAAATGCATAAGGCTCATAGGACAGGAACTCGGCCCCCTCGGCCCGCTGCACCGGGCACGAACCGATGTCGCGCGCCCAGGCGTCGCGCTTGGCGACGATCAGCTCGCGGTCGCCCAGATACACCCGGCGCAGGTCCTTGCCGGATGTGCAGAACCACTTGATCAGCGCGCCGTGATCGGACATGGGGCAAAAACTGTAATCGTCCCATATGCGCTGCTCGAAGGGGATGTTCGCATCGGCCGGTGCCTTAGCAGAGGCGTTCTTGTCGGCGATCCCGCCGCAACGCGGGTCGGACAGGGCTTTGCTGGCCTCGGCGCAGACCGCAGCGTTCCTCCCTAGGCTGTCCAGGCAGGTCTGGATACCGTCCCCGTCACTCAGCACGGTTTCGATCAGTGCCGTGGTGGCGGTGCTCAACCGCGTGATGTTCTGGTCCTGGACCATCGTGTTCAGATTTTCGGCCCTTTGGTGAAGCGTTTCCCAGTCCTCGTGCAGGCGACGCCAAGACTCCATGACAGCATCAAAGGATGCGCGCCGGCGTGGATCGACCTGCGTGACCGCGATCTGGCTTGCGGGGCTTTGCACGATGCTTGGTTCGTTCAGCAAACGCTGGGCCAGCAATGCCGCCTGCCAGCGCAGGTTGCAGCGTTCCACCAGCAGCGCCCGCGTATCCGGCATGAAGACCCGAAACTGGTCCACATGGCAGGTCTTGAGCGCAACGTCCCGCGCCGTCGCGTTCAGCACGAAGCCCAGGGCGACCGCGCCGACATTGCGGTTGCCCGTTTCCAGATAGGACACGCCCGACACGAAGACGATGGGTGAATAGATCCCCTTTTCGGATCGGTCGCGTTCGGAAAACCGCATGGTAACGGCGTCGCACAAGAGATCCACGTCACCCGCGTTGAACATGTCGAAGCGGTCTTTTGCCCCGACGGGCACGGCCTCGACCTTGTAGGCGGGATAGCCGTCGAAGATGTCAAAGCACATATCGGCCAGATAGCCGTGGAACTGGCGCGGGCCGCTTGCTTCATTCCGATAGGAAAATGGCGCGATGTCGACGCGAAACCCGATGCGAACCGGCTCGGGCTCGGCGCGGGCTGGCGTTGGCGCCAAGACCAGCATCGGGAACAGCATCGCCAGCAATGCCAGACCGGCGGCGCTTTCGACGCCTGTCCCGGTCCGGTCGCGTTCACGAACATTCGCGCGGCGCCGCTCGGGCAGGTCGCCAAAGATGCCGACCGCCAGAAAGGTCAGTGTCATCAGGGCCAGATGGCTTATCAGGTCCATCCGGCGGACGCAGGCCTCGGTCAGAATGGCGGTCGCGCACACGCAGTCGCGGATCAGGACGGTCCCGTTCCAGTAGGTTGCATGGGCAAGCCATAGCGTCCCGATCACCAGGGCCGCCACGACACCCCAGATCAGCCGGCGGTGCGGGGTCTTGCTTAGATCGGCGGAATAGATGGCCAGGGGGATCAGCGCGGGCAGGATGATCGCCTGCGTCGGATAGTAAAGCAGGAACGGCGCGGGGCCCCCCGCCAGCAATTCGGCAAAATACTCGCGGTTTGTGGCAATGAAGAACGCCTTCAGCGCAGCCACCAGAACCAGTCCCAGCACACCTGTCGCAACGCCAAGCGACGTGCAGACCAGGATCTGCCCGGCATAGTGATCGGGCTTGGTGCTGTAGCGCGCGCGGGCCCAGTCGCCGTTGTCCCACAGGTATTGGCGCAGCGAAAATGCGGCAAGAAGCGGCAGCCAGGTCAGGGAAGCCAGGCGCAGCGTTTCCACCAGCGCCGAGATCAGCATCCCGTAAAGGTTCGTCCGCTCGACATATTGCCCCACCGGATCCTGCAGTCCCCGCCAAGCCGCGGCGGCGCACAGGACGAAGACGGCGATCAGGGCGGCGAACAGCCCCGATTCCGGGCCTGTCCCCGCGCTGTCCGCCCGCGCGGTCTTGATCAGAATCGCGTGCAGGGCAGGGTCCGTATAGCTGTGATCCTTGAAGTCATCAGTGCGGTCGGGGCTGTCGATGTCGCGTTCCAGAAAGATCGCAAGGATTCCCACCAAGTCATGGCGCAAGCCTTCGGCTTTGCTGAACGTCGTGTTAAGATAATCGTCCAACCGGGCCTCGCGGGTGCCGGACAGGCGCCTGTCGTCGATCTCGGGCGGTTCGCTCATGCGCTGCTGGAATTCGTTCAGCAGGTCTCCGCTTTCGCGGACATAGGTTTCCTCAAGGTCGCGCACGGTCTGGGACACCTCGTGTCCCGGCCAGCTGCCGCGCTTGCTTTTGGACCAGGACACCAGCAGTTCAAGCTGCGACAACAGCGAAACCAGGTCCTGCGCGCGGCTCGCGCGCCGCCGCGCCCAGGCGCCCGCCCAGGCGTGGCCTTTGATTATCCCGTCCCATTGCGCGCGATAGCATGACAGCGCCTTGCCCAGCGGGGATTCCTCTAGGTCGCCTTTCGGCCCCGCGCGCTCCAGGGTCACGATCAGGTTGCGCATGGTCTGTTCCAGCCGCACCGGGATGCCCACCGCGCGATAGGCGCGCAGCCGCAGCCAGCCTTCGATCGCGGCGACCGGGGGCAGCATCTGCGCCAGGCCTGCAAAGCCGAATGCCAGCATCAGCGGCCATTGCGGGCTGTCGAAGCGCAGCTTGTCTGCATAGGCGTCGATGCCGATGGCAGGCACCAGGCGGGCCATCTGCACCAGCAGCTTGCCAAAGAACGTCAACGAGACATAAAGCAGCAGGATCGAGCCCGCATAGATGAAATAGGCCCGGATCAGGGCAGCCTGGCCGCCAAGGTCATTGGGCCCAAGCTGGGTCAGGGCGCGCGACGGGGATTTCACCACCGTCTTGATGCGAAATCTTTGCCAGGCGAAAACCGCGATGAAAATGCAGCCAAAGGCAAAGGCGTACAAGAAGCCCGAGGCGAATTTGACGCCCATCATGGGGACCTGCACCACCTCTTCGGCGGAAAGCTGGTTGAAGGTCCACAGGGACGCGGGCACCTCGGCCGGCCATGGGTCTGCCATGGGGCCTCCGAATACCGATTAACAAATACGGAAAACCGGGCGCCGGCCCCAGGGGTCGGCGCCGGAGTCGTTCAGCAGCGTTGGACGTTGGGATTGCAAGGTCCGGCGTGGGCCGGGCCGCTGTCCAGGGCACCAATCAGGGAAAAGGTCAACGTCAGGAAAAGAACCAGGGGTTTCATTCGCACCTCCTAACAACCCCACCAGCATAGCACGAAAAACCGTTGCTGAAAACAGCGATGACGGGGGGCTGTTGCCGGTTTTCCCCGGCTCCACCGGATCTTGCGTGGTCCGGGGAACTTCCGGCGGTGGCGTGGACGTTGAATTCCGCGCGCCCCTTGCCCGGGCGGACCAGAAGCGGGGGACAGGCGATGGCAACGACACGCACGGCGGGAACGCAATCGAAAGCCGGGGGCGGCAATGCCTGGCACCGGGATCTGGCCGGGTGGAAGGCGATCCTGTCGCGCCTGCGCGAGCAGATCTCGCAGGATCACATCGGGGTCGTGGCGGCGGGCATCGCCTTCTATACGCTGCTGTCGATCTTTCCGGCGATCGCGGCCTTCATCTCGGTCGCGGGGCTGATCCTGGACCCGGCCGAGGTCGCGGGCGAGGTGTCGGACCTGGTCGCCGTCCTGCCCGAAAGCGCCGGGGCGATCATCGGCGACCAGGTGACGAAGGTCGCGGGCGGCGAGAACACCGCGACCGGGTTCGTCGCGCTGGCGGGCTTTGCCATCGCCGTCTATGGCGCGATGAAAAGCATCCTGACCCTGATCGAGGGGCTCAACATCGCCTATGGCGAACAGGAAACCCGTGGCATCGTCCGGCTTTACGCGACGGCCTTCGCCCTGACGCTGGGGCTGATCGTGGGCATGGCGCTGGCCATCGGCGTGGTCGTGCTGCTGCCGGTCCTGCCGGCACTGGGCGACACGCAGGCGGCAGGTTCGGGTCTGCTGTGGCTGCGCTGGCCGATCCTGGCCGGGATCGCGGTGCTGGGATTTGCGCTGGTCTATCGGATCGGGCCGGCCAAGCGCTCGGCCGGCTGGCGCTGGATCAGCCCGGGGGCGGTGCTGGGCACGGCACTGTGGATCGCGGGCACCGTGGGCTTTTCGCTTTATGCGCGCTACTTCGGCAGCTACACGGAAACCTATGGCGCCTTGGGCGGCGTGGTCATCCTGCTGACCTGGCTGTGGGTTTCGGCCTATGCCATGCTGATGGGGGCAGAGCTGAATTCCGAAATCGAGCGGCAGGATTCCGGCGCCGCCGGAGACGCGCACAGTTCGGTCTTTGATCAGGCCGCCCCCGCCTCCACGCCGCCGAAGGACCCCGCGCCGATGCCCGCCGCGCCTGCCCCTGCCCAGGCTGCCCAGCCGGCCGCGCCCGGTCACGGGCTGGTGCTGGTCGGCGCGCTGGCACTGCTGCTGGTCGGGCGCCTGCGCCGCCCCGGTCCGCCGGAACGGCCCTGAGCCTGCTGTCGCGGGAACGCCACCCCGGTAGGCCGGGTTTTGCAGACACGACGCCAACCGTTCGAGAGGATCATGGACAAGCCCCCCGCGACCCCGCCCCTTCCCCCGCATGCAACCGAGGGCCAGCTGATCGCCTATGGCAAGCTGGTCGCCGCCCTGCCGGACCTGCTGGATGAGCAAAGCCTGCGCGCCGTCCTGGACTGGCTGGAGGACCGCAAGGTCTTTTCCGACGGGCAAGAGGACCCCGGCGCCGTCATGGATGACGGGCTTGCGACCGAATTGCGCATCGCCGAAACCTTTCGCCAGATTGCCGAGCGGCTTGAAGGCCGCGCGCCTTGATCCTCAGCCCATCTGATTGGTGAGGAACCCGAGCAGGCTGCGTTCGGAACTGCGCAGCTCGGCCAGATCGGGGCGGGGAAGGCTGCCAAGCAAGTCCACGCGCGCCTCGGGCGCCAGTTCGGCAAGACCCAGAACGGCGGGGTGGATATAGGATTTGCGGCAGATCAGCGGCGTGTTGAACAGCCGCTCGGCCGCTGCATCGGCCATCATGCGGATCGTCAGCTTCTGGTCGGGCGCAAGGCCGCTGGCCAGTTCGAAGGCCGCAAGCGTTCCCCCCCAGGTGCGGAAGGTCTTGGCGGTGAACCCCTGGCCGACCACATCGGCGACATAGTCGTTCACATCCTGCGAATGAAGGCGTCGAACCGCACCGCTGTCGTCGATATAGGTGAAGATGTTGCGCCCCGGCAGGTCGCCAATGTCCTGCAGGATCCGGTTCAGCCGCTTGTCCCGCAGCGTCTGGCGGCACAGCTTGCCGCCCTTGGCCCGGAACCGCAGTTGCAGGAAGCCATCCTCGCTAAGCCGCAGGTGCCGCGTCTGCAGGGTCGAGGCGCCGAAGGTCCGGTTCTGCGCCGTATAGGTTTCGTTGCCGACGCGCAGGCAGGTGCGGTCCAGCAGCAGGACCAGCGCCGCCAGGCTGAAGGCGCGGTCGCCGACCTCGCCCTGCAGGTCGCGCCGCAGGCGGCGGCGCAGTCCGGGCAGCGCCTGGCCGAAGGCGGCAAGCTGGGTATATTTCGTCTGCGACTGCGATGCCTGCCAGTCAGGGTGATAGCGGTATTGCTTGCGCCCGCGCGCATCGCGGCCGGTTGCCTGCAGATGGCCGTTCGGCAGCGGGCAGATCCAGACGTCGGTATAGGCGGGCGGGATCCCCAGGCTGCGCACCCGCGCCAGTTCGGCGCGATCCAGGGGCCGGCCGTCCGGCCCGCGATAGCTGAAGCCCTTGCCCGCGCGGCGCCGCGTGATGCCCGGCTCGCTGTCCGAGACATAAACCAGGGCACCCGCCGCAGGATCGTCTTTTTCGGGTTTGCCCATCATGTGCCGCATCTGCTGTCGCATCGAACGGCCAAGGCGGGGGGCGGGTTCCGTGGCCGCGTCAGGGCGGGGCGGGCCAATCGCTTCATGGCGCTGGCAGCGCCTGCGAAAGGCGCTAGAACAGGCCGGGACAGCGGGGGGAAACAGATGGCAAGGCCCACCTTCGGCGACATCGCCCGCAAGGCCGGCGTCGGCACGGCGACGGTCGAGCGCGTGCTGAACGGGCGCGGCGGGGTGCGCCCCGAGACGATGGAAAAGGTCGTGCTGGCCGCCCGCGCCCTGGGCTATGCCCGCATCCTGCCCGAGGCGCATCGCGGCCTGATGCGGATCGAGGTCCTGATGGTGCGCCCCGAGACGACCTTCTATCGCAGGCTCTCGCGCGCCTTCGAGCGGATCGCGGCGACGCTTGACCCGCTGATCGTCGTCCACCGCAGCTTTGCCCCCGAGATGAACCCGCGCGAGGTGGCCGACCGCATCCTGTCGGCCGAGATGCGGCGGGCGGGGCTGATCCTGGCCGTGCCTGACCATCCGGTGGTGCGCGCGGCGGTCGAACAGGTCGCGGGCCAAGGCCTGCCCATCGTGCATGTGGTGACGCGCGCATCGGATCGGGTGGGCGAATTCGTGGGCATCGACAACCAGGCGGCGGGACGCACGGCGGGGCTGTTCCTGTCGCGCATGGCGCCACGCCGGGGCTCGGTCCTGGCGATCTGCCATCCGATCTATGGCGTCCATCGCGACCGCATCCGGGGGCTGTCGGACTATATGCAGGCCCATCCCTCGGGGCTGACGCTGGACCTGATCGGCTTTGGCGAGGATCGCGAGGATCTGTCCGCCGACATCCTGTATCGCGCCCTGCAGCGGATGCCGGACCTGGCGGGGCTCTATAACGCCGGCGGCGCCAATGCCGCGCTGATCGACGTGCTGCGCCGCCACCCGCGCGGGCGCGAGCTGTTCTTTGTCGGGCACGAGCTGACCGACTACACCCGCGCCGCGCTGTCGGACGGGATCATGGACGTGGTGCTGGACCAGGCGCCCGAGGCGCAGGCCCGCCGCGCGCTGGACCTGATCCTGCGCCGCGCCGGCCTGACGCAGCTTGAACCCGACCAAAGCCCGATCCGGTTCGTCACCGTCACCGCCGAAAGCCTTTGATCTGATCTGATCAACGAACCTTTCGCCGCGTCCCTTCGCCGCTGCTACATCTTGCCGCAGAAGGACGGCCCCCGTCCCGCCACCCCCTTTCGGAGCGCGTCATGGACGATCTGCAATTCGGCAAACGAAACAAGCGCGGCGACTGGACGCCGAACGATACCGTCCAGCCTGCCCCGATCTGGCACCTGCCCTTTGACCTGAAAGCCATCCTGCACTGGCTGCCGCATTACTTCTTTCCCTGGAACATCCTGTTCGCGCTTTCGGCCGTGGCCTATTGGGCTTGGGTGATCCCGCCGGTCGAAACGCTGCGAACCATCGGCTTCGGCTGGGTGCTTTGGCTTTACGCGGTGAACGCGGTCTGCGTGTTCCTGTTCTATGGCGCGTTCGAACTGCACCTTTACGTTCTGCGCCGCCAGGGCAACCGCTTCAAGTACAACGCCAAGTTCCCGTCCGAGCAGAAAAGCAAGGCGTTCTGGTTCGAAAGCCAGGTGATCGACAGCATGCTGCGCACCTTCCTGTCCGGCGTCACGATCTGGACGGCGGTCGAGGCGGTGATGCTGTGGGCCTATGCCAACGGCTACGCCCCCTGGCTGTCGTTCGCCGAACGGCCCTGGACGCTGGCGCTGGTGGCCCTGGCCGTGCCGATCATCCACGAGGTGCATTTCTTCTGCGTGCACCGGCTGATCCACACGCCCTGGCTTTATAAATGGGTGCACTCGGTCCACCACAATTCGGTCAACCCGTCGCCCTGGTCGTCGCTGGCGATGCATCCGGTCGAACACCTGCTGTATTTCGGCACCGCCTTCTGGCACCTGATCCTGCCGTCGAACCCGATCATCATGATCTATCAGATGAACTTCGCGGGCTTCGGCGCGATCCCCGGCCATGTCGGCTTCGACAAGATCGAGGTGGGCGAGGACAAGCTGGTCGATAGCCACGCCTATGCCCATTACCTGCACCACAAGTATTTCGAGGTGAACTACGGCGACGCCCTGATCCCCTTGGATAAATGGTTCGGCACCTGGCACGACGGCTCGGCCGAGGGCGAGGCCCGGATGCAGGCGCGTTACCGGAAACGCAAGGAAAAACTCGCGGCCCGTCAGGCCCGCACGGAAGCGAAAGGAGCCACCGAATGACCGACACAATGACCTGGATCACCGCCGCCACGCTCGACGACATCGAACAGGAAGGCGCCATCCGTTTCGACCACGCCGGCCGCACCTACGCGATCTTTCGCGCGCCCGACGACAGCGTTTACTGCACCGCGGGCCTGTGCACGCACGAGGCGATCCACCTCGCCGACGGGCTGGTGATGGATTACGAGGTCGAATGCCCCAAGCACTCGGGCGCCTTCGACTATCGCACGGGCGAGGCGCTGCGCCTGCCGGCCTGCGCGAACCTCAAGACCTATCCGGTCCAGGTCGTGAATGGCGAGATCCGCGTGGCCCTTTAAGGCGGGCCGCGCCACGAACCAAGGCCCGGCACGAACCAAGCACTGTCACGGGCCCCGGCACGCACAGGGGTGAACCGGCACCCCGACAGGGAGGATGGCATGAAAACGATACTGGCAGCGGCCTCGGTCGCGGCACTGATGGCGGCTGGCGCAGCGCGGGCGGAAACCATCGCCGTCTCGATGCAAAGCTTCGACAACAATTTCCAGACATTGCTGCGCCAAGGCCTGCAAAAGCGCGCGGACGAGGTCGGCGGCGTCGCGCTGCAGATCGAGGACGCCCAGACCGACGTGGCCAAGCAGCTGAACCAGGTGAACAACTTCATCGCGCTGGGAGTCGATGCGATCATTCTGACGCTGGCCGACACCTCGGCCGCGCCCGGCATCTCGGCCGCGGCGGAATCGGCGGGCATCCCACTGGTCTATCTGAACCTGCAGCCGGCCAATATCGACAGCCTGCCCGAAACCCAGGCCTATGTCGGCTCGCGCGAGGCGGAATCGGGCGCGCTGGGGGCGAAGGCCGCCTGCGATCTGCTGAAGGCGCAGGGCAAGGCCGACAGCGCGCAGGTCTATATCCTGATGGGCGATCTGGCGCATGAGGCGACGCGCGAACGCACCCAGTCGGCCAAGGACACGCTGGCGGCGGGCGATTGCAAGGGCGTGACCATCGCCGACGAACAGCCTGCCGCCTGGCAGCGCACCAATGCGCTGGACCTGACGACGAACTGGATCACCTCGGGCCGGCCGATCGACGCGATCCTGGCCAACAACGACGAAATGGCCATCGGCGCGATCCAGGCGCTGAAGGCGGCGGGCACGCCCATGCAGGATGTGGTGGTCGTGGGCATCGACGCCACCGCCGACGGGCTGGCCGCGATGCAGGCGGGCGATCTGGACGTGACCGTGTTCCAGAATGCCGCCGGCCAGGCCGCCAGCGCGATGGACGCGGCCCTGGCCCTGGCGCGCGGGCAAACGGTGGAACGCCAGATGATGGTGCCGTTCGAACTGGTCAGCCCGCAGACCATGGCCGCCTATGCCGGCCGGAACTGATCGCAAGGGGAACGCCATGGACGGCATGGTCATCATCGGCGCCGGCGAATGCGGCACCCGCGCGGCCTTTGCTCTGCGCGAGGCGGGCTGGGCCGGTCCCGTCACCCTGATCGGGGCGGAACCCGGCCTGCCCTATGAACGCCCGCCGCTGTCCAAACCTGGCGAGGCTGGCGTCCGCCGCAAGCCGATCTGCGACGCGGCGGCGCTGGCGGGGGCCGGTATCGACTATCGCCCCGGCACCGTGGTGCAGGGGATCGACCCCGCCGCGCGCCGGGTGATGCTGGCGGGGGGCAGCCTTGGCTATGACCGGCTGCTGCTGGCGACCGGCGCGCGGCCCCGGCGGCTGTCCTGTCCGGGCGCGGATCTGGCGCGGGACTTCCGCAGCCACGCCGATGCCGAGGCGGTCTTTGCCGCTGCGCGCGGTCCCGTCGCCATCATCGGCGCCGGGCTGATCGGGATGGAGCTTGCCGCCGTCCTGCGCGGCATGGGCCTGCCGGTGACGGTGATCGAGGCCGGCCCCGCCCCCCTGGCGCGCGCCGTGCCGCCCCGCTTTGCCGCCGCGCTTTACCAGCGGCACCTGGCCGAAGGCGTCTGCTTTCGCCTGGGCGAGACCGTGGCCGGGATCGACGCGGACGGGGTGCTGCTCGCCTCGGGCGGGCGGGTTCCGGCGGGGCTGGTCGTCAGCGCCATCGGCGTCGCGCCCGACATCGTGCTGGCGCGGGCGGCAGGGCTTGCGACCGGCGACGGCATCCTGACGGACGGGCGGCTTGTCACCTCGGACCCGCATATCCTGGCGGCGGGGGATTGCGCCGCCGTGGCGCTGCCGGGCGGCGGCCACCTGCGCCAGGAAAGCTGGCGCAATGCCCGCGCCCAGGCCGAGGCGGCGGCGCGCACCATGCTGGGCCAGGGGCAGGCGTTCGCCGGCCTGCCATGGTTCTGGTCGGATCAATACGATCTGGGCCTGCAGGTCGCGGGCCTGCCGTGCCCTGAACACGCCACGGTGCTGCGCCAGCAGGGCGACGCAGAGATCGTCTTTTATCTAAACGCCGGGCGGCTGGTCGCTGCGGCGGGCCTGGGTCCCGGCGCCAGCATCGCGCGCGACATCAAGCTGGCCGAGATGCTGATCGCCGCCGGCCTGTCCCCCGACCCCGACGCCTTGGCGGACCCCGCCGTCGCGCTGAAGTCGCTGCTGAAAACCGCGCGGGCGGCGTGATGCACGGCTTTCAGGTGTTCCAGTCGCTTTGGGCGATGGAGCGGCGCCAGACCGACGGGATTGAGCGCGCGCTGCCCGAGAACATTGCCCTGATCGCGGGCGCGGGGTTCGACGGTGTCAGCGCCCATTACACCGACCGCGCCCAGGTCGCGGCGCTGGACCGGGCATTGGCCGGCACGGGGCTGGGGATCGAGGGCGTCTGCTTTCCCAGGACGGTCGAGGACCTGCGCCTGCCGCTGGAACTGGCGCGCGACTATCCGGTGCGCCACATCAACCTGCAACCCGACGTGCGCCTGCGCCGGGTCGAGGATTGCCTGCCGCTGCTGGACGGCTGGATGGCGCTGGCCGAGGCCGCCGGCGTCCCCGTGCTGATCGAGACGCATCGCGACCGTATGACCACCGACCTGTTCTTTACCCTGGACCTGCTGGAGGCGCGTCCCGACCTGCCGCTGCTGGCCGACCTGTCGCATGTCCTGGTCGGGCGCGAATTCGCCATGCCGGTCGATGCCGAAAACCACGCCATGATCGGTCGCATCCTGCAAAACGCCTGGGCCTTTCACGCCCGCGTCGCCTCGCGCGAACAGGTCCAGGTCGAGATTTCCTTTCCCCACCATCGCCCCTTGCTTGACCTGTTCATGGGCTGGTGGGGCCAGGGCTTTCGCGACTGGCGCGCGCGGGCGGCGCCGGGTGCCACGCTGGTCTGCACCTGCGAGCTGGGCCCGCAGCCCTATGCCATTGCCGGGCCCGACGGCAACGATCTGTCCGACCGCTGGGCGGAATCGCAGGCGCTGGCCAAGATGCTGCGCGCGCTTTGGGCCGAGGTCGCGGCCGAGCCTATGCCGTCTCCTCGGCCACCAGGCCCAGCCGCGCCTCGACCTCGCGGCGCATGATGAATTTCTGCACCTTGCCGGTCACGGTCATCGGGAAGCTTTCGACGAATTCGACATAGCGTGGGATCTTCTGGTGCGCGATCTGGCCGCGGCAGAAATCGCGGACCTCGTCACCGGTCATCGCCTCGCCGTCGCGCAGCACGATCCAGGCGCAAAGCTCTTCGCCAAAGCGGTGGTCGGCGACGCCAAAGACCTGGACCGAGTGGATCTTGGGATGGGTGAACAGGAACTCCTCGATCTCGGTCGGATACAGGTTCTCGCCGCCCCGGATCACCATGTCCTTGATGCGGCCGACGATGTTGCAATAGCCCTGATCGTCGATCCGGGCCAGGTCGCCCGTGTGCATCCAGCCGCCCGCGTCGATGACCTCGGCGGTCTTTTCCGGATCGTCCCAATAGCCCAGCATCACCGAATAGCCGCGGGTGCACAATTCGCCCGGTTCGCCGCGCGGCACGATGCGGCCATCGGCGTCCACCACCTTGACCTCAAGATGCGGATGGATGCGGCCCACGGTCGAAACGCGCCGGTCCAGCGGGTCGTCGGTCGCGCTTTGAAAGCTGACCGGGCTGGTTTCGGTCATGCCATAGGCGATCGTCACGTCGCGCATGTGCATGCGCTGGACCACCTTCTTCATCACCTCGATGGGGCAGGGCGATCCCGCCATGATCCCGGTGCGCAGCGACGACAGGTCGAAGCGGTCGAATTCGGGATGTTCGAGTTCGGCAATGAACATCGTCGGCACGCCGTAAAGCGCGGTGCAGCGTTCGGCCTGGACCGTTTCCAGCGTGGCCAGCGGGTCGAAGCCCTCGCCCGGATAGACCATCGCCGCGCCATGGGTGACGGCCGCCAGGTTGCCCATGACCATGCCGAAGCAGTGATACAGCGGCACCGGGATGCAGATCCGGTCCTCGGGCGACAGCTTCAGCGCGCGGCCGACGAAATAGCCGTTGTTCAGGATGTTGTGGTGGGTCAGCGTCACGCCCTTGGGCGAGCCCGTGGTGCCGCTGGTGAACTGGATGTTGATCGGGTCATCGAACTGCAACGCGCCGGCCAGCCGGACCAGCTCGCCCTGTTCGGCGGGGCCGCCCAGGTCCGCCACCGCGTCAAAGCCGATGCAGCCATCCCGCGCCGGGCCGCCGATCTGGATCACCGTGCGCAGGTTCGGCAGCCGGGCGCAGGACAGCCGCCCGGGATCGGACGCGGCCAGTTCCGGTGCCAGCGTTTCCAGCATCCCCATGTAGTCGCTGGACTTGAACGCGGTCGCCGTGACCAGCGCCACGCAGCCGACCTTGTTCAGCGCGTATTCCAGCTCGGTCAGGCGGTAGGCGGGGTTGATCGTGACCAGCACCAGTCCCGCGCGGGCGGCGGCGAATTGCACCAGCGCCCATTCCGCGCGGTTGAGCGACCAGATCCCGATGCGGTCGCCGCGCCGCAGGCCAAGCGCCAGCAGGCCGGCGGCCAGCGCCTCGGCGCGTTCGCGCAGTTCGGCCCAGGTCCAGCGGATGCCCTGGGCGGGGGCGACCAGCGCCTGCTGCCCCGGCCATTCCCGCGCCGCCCGGTCCAGAGCCTGGCCGATGGTCATGCCCAGCAGCGGCTGGTCCGAGACCCCGGACACATAGCTTGGTTCCCCCATGAAATCCTCCCTCCCCTTTTCCTGTCATCGCTGCCCCAGAAAGGCGCGGATGCGGTCCTGCGCCTCGGGGCTTTCCCAGCAATCGGCCAGCGCGGTGATCGAGGCCGCGATGTCGTCCGCCTGATCGCGTCCCAGCCGCAGGCACAGCGCCTTGGCCCGCGCCACCGCCCCCGGTGCCGTCTTCAGCACCGCCGCCGCCGTGGCCGCGACGCGCTCCTCCAGCGCCTCCGGCGGGCAGGCGTCGTGGATCAGCCCTGCGCGCAGGGCGAAATCGGTGCCGAAGGCCTGGCCGGTAAAGAACACCTGCCGCGCCATGCCCTGGCCCATGCGGGCGACGACGAAGGGGCCGATGGTCGCGGGGATCAGGCCCAGCCGCGTCTCGGTCAGCGCCAGCCGCACGTCGGTCGCCGCGATGGCGATGTCGCTGACCGCGATCAGCCCCAGCCCGCCGCCATAGGCATGGCCCTGGACCCGCACGATCAGGGGCTTGGGCAGCGCGTTCAGCGCCGCCAGCATCGCCGACAGCCGCCCCGCCTCGGCCATCTTGCCGGCGCGGTCGGCCGCCTGCTGGGCCCGCATCCATTCCAGGTCGCCCCCGGCGCAGAACGTCGGCCCGGTCGAGGCCAGCACCACCGCGCGCACATCGGCGTCCTCGCCCAGCAGGGCCGCCGCCTCGGTCAGTTCGCCGATCATCCGGGCATCCATCGCGTGATGCTTGTCCGGGCGGTTCAGGGTCAGGGTGGCGATGCCCTGTGCATCGCGCTGGATCAGGATCGTCCGCATCATGCGCTTTCCGCCTTGAGGGTGGCCATGAACGCCTCGGCCCGCGCCAGCAGGCCGAGGTCCAGCCCCGTGTCCCAGCCGGCGTCCGCCAGCATCCGCGCCAGCGGCAGGGTCGAGACGTTGCCCCGCGCGCCCGGTGCATAGGGGCAGCCGCCAAGCCCGCCGATGGCGCTGTCGAAGGTGCGCAGCCCGTGGTCCAGCGCCACGGCGACGTTTTCAAGCGCGCGGCCGCCGGTGTCGTGGAAATGCCCGGCCAGCCGCACCGGGTCGATGGCGGCGCCCAGGTGGGCCAGCAGCCGGTCGATGTCGTCGGGCCCGGCCCGCCCGATGGTATCGCCCAGCGAAACCTGATAGCAGCCCATGTCCAGCAGCGCCTGGGTCACGCGGCGCACCGCCTCGGGCGCGACCGCGCCGTCATAGGGGCATTCCACCACGCAGGACACATAGCCGCGCAGGGGAATGCCCGCCGCTCGCGCCGCCTGCGCCACGGGCTCGAAGCGTGCAAGGCTTTCGGCGATCGAGCAGTTGATGTTGCGCCGGCTGAATCCTTCCGAGGCCGAGGCGAAGATCGCGACCTCGTCCGCGCGGGCCGCCTGCGCCGCCTGAAACCCCTGCATGTTCGGGGTCAGGGCGGCATAGCGGATGCCGGGGCGGCGGTGGATGGCGGCCATCACCTCGGCCGCGTCGGCCATCTGCGGCACCCATCTCGGGGACACGAAGCTTGCGGCCTCGATCCGGGTCAGGCCGGTGTCCGAAAGCAGGTCGATCAGCGCGACCTTGGTTTCGGTGGCAACGAAACCGGGTTCGTTCTGCAGGCCGTCGCGGGGGCCGACCTCGTATATCGTGACCGGCTCAGGCATCGGCGGGCTCCAGTTCCACCAGCAGGGCACCGTCGGCCACGGTGTCGCCGACCGCGCAATGGATGGCCTGGACGGTGCCGGCGCCCGCGGCGCGCAGGCTGTGTTCCATCTTCATCGCCTCGATCACCACCAGGATGTCGCCTGGCGCGACCCGGGCGCCGGCCATGGCGGGAACCGCGCGCACGAGCCCGGTCATCGGCGCGGCGATCCGGCCGTCGCCCGCGCCGCCCGCGCGTTCCACGGCCAGCGGGTCGATCCGCGCGAAATCGGTGATCCGCCCGTCCAGCAGGACCGAGACGGCGTCGCCCCGCCGCGCCACGCGCGCCGTCAGGTTGCGCCCATTCCGGCGCGCGCGGGCGGTGCCGTCCGCGCCCAGGGCAACGGCGGTGAAGGCGCTGTCGCCCACCGCGACATGGCCCGGGCCCAGCAGGTGCAGATCGCGGGCGATCCGCTCCTTGCCGTGGGCAAGGTCGACATGCAGGCTGGCCGGCCCCCACAGCCGGAACCCGGCCTGCGGTGCCGCGGGGTCCAGATCCAGCGCCGCCAGCGCCGCGAACAGGAAGGCCGCGTCGTCGGGGTCCGGCACATGGGTCAGCGCCTCCTGCTTGCGGCCGATCAGCCCGGTGTCCATGCGCCCTGCGGCGAAATCGGGGTCGCGGCACAGCGCCTGCAGAAAGCCCAGGTTCGTCGCCGTGCCCGCGATATGGGTCTGCCCAAGCGCGCGGTGCAGCGCCGACAGCGCCTGCTGCCGCGTCGCGGCATGGGTGGTCAGCTTGGCGATCATCGGGTCGTAATGCGGGCTGATCCGGTCGCCGCCGCGCACGCCGGTGTCGATGCGCGCGCCTTCGGGGAAGGCCACGTGCAACAGCGGCCCCGGCGCGGGCAGGAAGTCGCGGGCGGGGTCTTCGGCATAGATCCGGGCCTCGAAGGCGTGGCCGGTCAGCCCGATCCGGTCCTGCGTCAGGGGCAGAGGTTCGCCCGCGGCCACGCGCAGCTGCCATTCGACCAGGTCGAGGCCGGTGATCGCCTCGGTCACGGGATGTTCGACCTGAAGCCGGGTGTTCATCTCCATGAACCAGAACCCGTCGGCGCGCAGCGGGCCCGAGCCGTCGGCGATGAACTCGACGGTGCCGGCGTTCCGGTAATCCACCGCGCGGGCGGCCTGGACGGCGGCCTGGGTCATCGCGGTGCGGACCTCGGGCGGCATGTCGGGGGCGGGGGCCTCCTCGATCACCTTCTGGTGGCGGCGCTGCAGCGAACAGTCGCGTTCATAGAGGTGGACGATGGTGCCGTGGCTGTCGCCAAAGACCTGCACCTCGATGTGGCGGGGGGTGGTGATGTATTTCTCGATCAGCACGGCGGGGTCGCCGAAACTGGACTGCCCCTCGCGCTGCGCGCCTTCCAGGGCGGCGGCGAAATCGGCGGGGTCGGCGACCCGCCGCATCCCCTTGCCGCCGCCGCCGGCGCGGGCCTTGATGAGGACCGGATAGCCGATGCGCGCCGCCTGCTCGGCCAGGAAGGCCGCGTCCTGGTTTTCGCCGTGATAGCCCGGCACGACCGGGACGCCGGCGGCCTCCATCAGCGCCTTGGCCGCGTCCTTGAGCCCCATGGCCCGGATCGAAGCGGCCGAAGGGCCGATGAAGACCAGCCCCGCGTCCTGCACGGCCTGCACGAAGCCCGGATTTTCCGACAGGAAGCCATAGCCCGGATGGATCGCCTGCGCCCCGGTTTCCAGGGCCGCCGCGATGATGCAGTCGCCGCGCAGATAGCTGTCGGCGGCGGAGGCGGGGCCGATGTGGATCGCCTCGTCCGCCAGGTCGCGGTGGCGGGCATCGGCGTCGGCATCGGAATAGACCGCGACCGTGGCGATGCCCATGCGGCGGGCGGTGTCGATGACGCGGCAGGCGATTTCGCCCCGGTTGGCGATCAGGATTTTCGTGAACATGCCTGCCCCCTTACATGCGAAAGACGCCAAAGCGCGTGTCCTCGACCGGCGCGTTCAGGCAGGCGCGCAGGGACAGCGCCACCACGTCGCGGGTCGTGCGCGGGTCGATGATGCCGTCGTCCCACAGCCGGGCCGAGGCATAAAGCGGATGCGACTGCGTTTCGAACTGGTCCAGGACGGGCTGCTTCAGCGCCGCTTCCTCGGCGTCCGAGACGCTGCCGCCGCGTGCCTCGACGGCGGCGCGGCGCACGGTGGCCAGCACCCCGGCGGCCTGCTCGCCCCCCATGACGGCGATGCGGGCGTTGGGCCACATCCACAGGAAGCGCGGGCCGAAGGCGCGCCCGCACATGCCATAGTTCCCCGCCCCGAACGAGCCGCCGACGATCACCGTCACCTTGGGCACCGCTGCGGTAGAGACCGCCTGCACCAGCTTCGCGCCGTCGCGGGCGATCCCGCCGGCTTCGTATTTCTGGCCGACCATGAAGCCGGTGATGTTTTGCAAGAACAGCAGCGGGATTTTCCGCTGGCAGCAAAGCTCGATGAAATGCGCGCCCTTTTGCGCGCTTTCGGAAAACAGCACGCCGTTGTTGGCGATGATGCCTATGGGGATGCCGTCGACATGGGCAAAGCCGCAGACCAGCGTGGTGCCGAAGCGCTCCTTGAACTCCTCGAAATCCGAGCCGTCGACGATGCGGCCGATGATCTCGCGGATGTCATAGGGGGTCTTGGCGTCGACGGGGATGACGCCGGGGATCTGGGCGGGGTCCAGCACCGGGGCGACGGACGCCCGCAGCGGGATGGACGGCGTGGGCGCGAGGCCGAGGTTCGCCACCGCCTGCCGGGCCAGGGCGATGGCATGGGCGTCGTCCTCGGCCAGGTAGTCGGCGACGCCGGACAGCCGGGTGTGGGTGTCGCCGCCGCCCAGCGTCTCGGCATCGACCACCTCTCCGGTGGCGGCCTTGACCAGCGGCGGGCCGGCCAGAAAGATCGTGCCCTGATCGCGCACGATGATGGTCTGGTCGCTCATCGCCGGGACATAGGCGCCGCCGGCGGTGCAGGAGCCCATGACGACGGCGATCTGGGCGATGCCCTGCGCGCTCATCCTGGCCTGGTTGTAGAAGATGCGGCCGAAATGGTCGCGGTCGGGAAAGACCTCGTCCTGGTTGGGCAGGTTGGCGCCACCCGAATCCACCAGATAGATGCAGGGCAGGCGGTTTTCCTGGGCGATCTCCTGCGCGCGCAGGTGCTTCTTGACCGTCAGCGGGTAATAGGTGCCGCCCTTGACGGTGGCGTCGTTCGACAGGATCATGCAGTCTCGCCCCGACACCCTTCCGATGCCCGCGACCACGCCCGCAGCCGGAATGACGCTGTCATAGACGCCATGCGCGGCGAACAGGCCGATTTCCAGAAAGGGGCTGCCCGGGTCCAGCAGCCGCGCCACCCGGTCCCGGGGCAGCAGCTTGCCGCGCGCGACATGGCGGTCGCGCGACTTTGCGTCGCCGCCCCGCATGGTCTGTTCGGCAAGCGCTGCGGTTTCGGCGATCAGCGCCTGCATCCGCGCCGCATTGGCGGCGAATTCGGGCGATCCGGGGGCGATCTGGCTGGCGATGCGGGCCATGGCTCAGGCCGTCTGCGCAAAGATTTCGCGGCCGATCAGCATCCGCCGGATTTCCGAGGTGCCGGCGCCGATCTCGTAAAGCTTGGCGTCGCGCAGCAGGCGGCCGGTGGCGAACTCGTTGATATAGCCGTTGCCGCCCAGGCACTGGATCGCCTCCAGCGCCACCTGCGTCGCCTTTTCGGCGGCATAGAGGATGCAGCCGGCGCTGTCCTGGCGCGTGGTCTCGCCCCGGTCGCAGGCGGCGGCCACGGCATAGACATAGGCCCGGCAGGCGTTCATCGTGGTATACATGTCCGCGATCTTGCCCTGCATCAGCTGGAAGCTGCCGATGGGCTGGCCGAACTGTTCGCGCTGGTGGACATAGGGCACGACGATATCCAGCGCGGCCGCCATGATGCCCAGCGGGCCGGCGGCCAGCACGACGCGTTCGTAATCCAGCCCCGACATCAGCACCTTGACGCCCTGGCCGACCTGGCCCAGCACGTTTTCCGCCGGGACGCGGCAGTCCTGGAACACCAGCTCGCAGGTGTTCGAGCCCCGCATCCCCAGCTTGTCCAGCTTTTGCGCGGTCGAAAAACCTGCCATCCCGCGTTCGACGATGAAGGCGGTGATGCCGCGCGGCCCGGCCTCGGGGTCGGTCTTGGCATAGACGATCAGGGTGCTGGCGTCGGGGCCGTTGGTGATCCACATTTTGTTGCCGTTCAGCACATAGGCGTCGCCGTCGCGGGTCGCGCGCAGCTTCATGCCGACCACGTCGGACCCCGCGCCGGGCTCGGACATGGCCAGCGCGCCGACCTGCGCACCCGAGATCAGCCCGGGCAGGTAGCGCGCCTTCTGGTCCGCCGTGCCCCAGCGCCGCATCTGGTTCACACACAGGTTCGAATGCGCGCCATAGGACAGCCCCACCGAGGCCGAGGCGCGGCTGATCTCCTCGATCGCGATGCAATGCGCGAGATAGCCCATGCCGGCGCCGCCGTCCTCCTCGGGCACGGTGATGCCCAGCAGCCCCAGGTCGCCCAGCTTGCGCCACAGGTCCTGCGGGAACTCGTTCTCGGCGTCGATCCGGGCGGCGCGGGGCGCGATCTCGGCTGCGGCAAAGCGGCGCACGGTGTCGCGCAGCGCCTCGATGTCCGCGCCCAGACCGAAGTTCATCACCGCATTGAACATGTTCTTTCCTCCATCCGCCGGGCGGGTCCTGCCTGTGCCTTGCGGGGATGGGCCGGCAGACCGCCAAAGGCGGCCGTGCTGTCCCTCTCTCTCCCCACGGGCAGCTTAGCGGCGGCCGGATTGCATTCGGCGCCAGATCCTGTGCAGGATGCGCCACGAAAGGACCCGTTCATGCGCAAGTCGCTGTCGCGCCGCCAGACCCCGGTCGCCTTTGTCCAGGCGATCCTGCGCGCCTATGCGGACCGGGGCATGGACGCGGGGCCTGCGCTGGCGGCGGCGGGGCTGGGTCCGGCCGATCTGGCCGATCCGCAGGGGCTGGTCGCGCTCGAGCGGTTCGAGGCGCTGTCCGCCCATGCCATGCGCGAACTCGACGACGAGGCGCTCGGCTGGTTTTCGCGCCGCCTGCCTTGGGGCAGCTACGGGATGGTGCTGCGCGCGTCGCTGCCATCGCCCGATCTGGGGGTGGCGCTGGGGCGCTGGTGCCGGCACCACAACCTGCTGACCGAGGACGTCCGCCTGACCCTTGCCCGCGACGGCGATGCCGCCCGGGTCCGCGTGGCCGAGGCGCGCGCGCCGGGACCCCTGCGACGGTTCTGCCTGGTCAGCCTGCTGCGCAACCTGCACGGCGTCGGCTGCTGGCTGGCCGACAGCCGCATCCCTCTGCGCGAGGCGCATTTCCCCTTCGACGCCCCGCCCTGGGCCGAGGCGCTGCGCCGGATGTTTCCCGGGCCTGTGCGCTTTGGCGCGGATACGGCGGGGCTGGTCATGGATGCGGCCTATCTGGAGCTGCCCGTCGTGCGCGACGACCGCGACTTGCGCACGCTGCTGCGCCAGCCGATCCCGCTGATGGCGCGCGTCTATCGCCAGGACCGGCTGCTGTCGCACCGGATCACGGCGCTGCTGGCGTCGGCACCCCCTGCCGCCCAGCCCGACGCCGAGACCATCGCGGCGTCCCTGGGCATATCGCTGCGCAGCCTGCAGCGGCACCTGCGCGACGAAGGCACGTCGCTTGCCGCGCTGAAAACCCGGGCCCGGCTTGAACGGGCGGCGGGCCTGCTGGTGCGGGGGACGCTGCCCATCAAGCGCATCGCCCATCTGGCGGGCTATCGCGACGAAACGAGCTTCAGCCGCGCCTTTCGCCGCTGGTCGGGACAAAGCCCCGCCGAATACCGGCGCGGCCACGCCCCGGCAGCGGCAGCGGCGGGGGTGTGAAGGCGGACGGCTGTTTGTCCGCATGCGGCGCGACGCGGTCAGGATGAAGCGCGCGCGGCGCCGAAGAAACGGTGTTTCACGGCGCCCTCGGGCTTACGGCATCAACTGGCCGCCGTTCACCTCGATCACCTGGCCGGTTACATAGCCCGACAGAATCCCCGAGGCGAGGAACAGGAAGGCGCCGACGCATTCCTCGGCCGTGCCTTCGCGGCCCATCGGGATGGTGGCGCGCTGCGCGGCCATCGCCTGCGGCGAGGTATAGCGGTCGTGGAACGGGGTCTGGATCAGGCCGGGGGCCACGGCGTTGACCCGGATGCCGTCGGCCACGAATTCCTTGGCCTGGCCGCGCGTCAGCGTGCTGACGAAGCCCTTGGCGGCGGCGTAAAGCACCGCGCCGCCTCCGCCGCCGTTGCGCGCCGCGACCGAGGTCGTGTTGATGACGAAGCCGCCACCCGCCGCCTTCAGATGCGGGTGGGCGGCTGCGGTCGCCTGCCAGACGGACTTGGCGTTCAGGTCCAGCACGCGGTCGAAATGCTCGGGCGTGGCCTCGGTGGTGGGCACCCGGCCCAGCATGCCGCCCGCGTTGTTGATCAGCCCGTCCAGCCCGCCCAGGGCCTCCGCCGCCTCATCGACCACGCGCTGCGCGGTGCCGCCGCTGCCCATGTCGCCCTGCACCAGCACGATGCGCCCGGGCGCCTGGGCCTGAACCGCCTGCGCGGCCGTGCCGCTTTCGTTGTAATGGACCGCGACGCGGGCGCCCTGCGCGGCCAGCGCCGCCGCCACCGCCGCCCCGATCCCGGTCGAGCCGCCCGTCACCAGCACCCGCTTGCCGTCGAGATCGCCGATCCTGATCTGTTCCCACATGGCCGTTTCCCCCTTCTTTGCGTCCGGCGCCATCCTGGCCGCCGAACCACACCATTCAGGAGTTCGACCAGGAATGCCATGCATCATAGCGGTGAAGGGACGGGGCGCGGCGGCCCGGGGCTGCATCCTGCGGTTGCGCGCCGCCGGAGCCCGTGCCAGCATCGGCCGGCAACGGCATGGGGGCGATCATGCGCGACTTCTTCATTCTGTGGATGGAACGGATCATCAATGTGGTGATCGTCCTGGGCGCGATCGGCGTCTTCGCCGGGGGCATCGTGGTGATGCTGTCTCCGACGGGAGGTGTCCTGCAGGGGCTTCTGGCCTGGATCATGGGCGCGATCTATCTGCTTCTGATGGGCGGCATGGTCTATCTGGGCCTGGGCATCTACAACAACACCCGCCGCACCGCCGAGGCGGTCGAGCGGCTGTCCCGCCAGCCCTGACACCGGGGCCTTTTTGCCCCGGTCCCGCAACCGCCCGCCCCGGGCTTGCGCTTGGCGCTTGACAGGCCGGGGGCAGTTGCGCGAACAGGTGCGCGCTTTGGTTCCGGCCCGCTAGGCCGGATGAAAAGGGAACCCGGCGGGCCGCCTGCGGCCAATCCGGGGCTGCCCCCGCAACTGTGGGCGGAGAGCGACGGCCGACGACGCCACTGGGATCCGTCCCGGGAAGGCCGGCCCGAGCGATGATCCGCAAGCCAGGAGACCTGCCAGGGCGATCACCCATTCCGGGCCGCGGGGCGCGCCCGGATAGCGGCCTATCCGCAGAGGTGAGGAGCCGTCCTGCGGGGGCCCGCCTGTCCCCGGTTCCAGGACATTTCTGCAACCGGCAGGCCCTGCCTGCCACCCGGAAGGCCCTTGGACATGCACCCCAAACGAACCCCGCTGATCGCGCTGGCCACCCTGTCGGCCGCCGCCCTGCTGCCCGCCGCCGGTTCCGCGCAGGACGCGGTGACGCTGGACCCCGTGATCCTGTCGGCCGGCTTTGCGCCCCAGGCCGCCGACGCCTATGGCCGCGCGGCGACCGTGCTGACCGCCGCCGAGATCGAAGCCCGCGGCATCGCGACCGTCCAGGACGCGCTGCGCGCCGTGCCCGGCGTCTCGGTCTCGAGCGCGGGGACAAGCTTCACCCAGGTCCGCATCCGCGGGGCCGAGGCCAGCCACAGCCTGATCCTGATCGACGGGATCGAAGTGGCGGGCGGCGGCGACGAATACGTCCTGACCGGGCTGGAAACCGCCAACATCGACCGCATCGAGGTGCTGCGCGGCCCGCAGTCGGTCTATTACGGCTCGAACGCCTCGGCCGGGGTCATCAACATCATCACCCGCGGGGGCGAGCCGGGCCTGCATTACGGCGGCGGGATCGAGCTTGGCAACGGCGCGGCCGCCTCGGCCCATGTCAGCCGCAACGGTGAGCGGGGCGGCCTGGCGCTGAACCTGTCGGCGCGCGACGACCACGGTTTCGACCTGTCGGGCGACGGCGGCGAAAAGGACGGCATCCATCGCAAGACGCTGGGCCTTTCGGGCTGGGTCCAGGCGACCGAGGCGCTGCGCCTGGGCGCCACCCTGCGTCGGTCGTGGGAGCGGTACGACAGCGACGCGCTTGCCACCTACGACGTCCTGACCGGCGGCTATGTCGATGCCGGGGGCAACCCCGTCACCGGCCCCGAAGGCTATGTGAACGACGACCCCGCGCTGTTTGGCAAGCGCGACGAGCGCCAGGGCGCGCTATGGGCCGAATTCGCCAGCCTGGACGGCTGGCTGACCCATCGGCTGGACTATCAGGACTCGGTCTTCAAACAGAACAACGAGGGCGCCGGCTGGACCACCGGCAAGACGCGCAAGCTGAAGTACCGGGGCAGCCTGGGACTGGACGGCCGGCCGGTCGAGGATGCGGCCCATATCCTGGGCCTGCTGGCCGAGCGGCAGGAGGACAGCTCCACCGCCGCGCCGGATTATCGCCGCGAGATGACCTCGCTGGCGCTGGAATATCGCGGCTTCCTGGACAACGGACTGAACCTGCAGGCCGGCGTTCGCCACGACGACAACCGCGTCTTCGACGATTTCACCAGCTGGACCCTGGCGCTGTCCTGGCAGGTGCCGGACCGGCCCTTCCGGCTGCACGCCTCGGCCGGGACCGGGCTGGTCAACCCGTCCTATTACGAGCTTTACGCCGATGACGGCTATACGCGGGGCAATCCCTATCTGCGGCCCGAAAAGAACCGCGGTTTCGACCTCGGGGTCGAACTGTCCCTGCCGGACGGGCGCGGCAGCGTCGATCTGACCTATTTCCGCGAAACGCTCGAGGACGAGATCACCTATGTCGGCGGCACGGCGCCGGACTGGCGCGGCACCTATGTCAACCAGCCCGGCGAAAGCCCGCGCGAAGGCGTCGAACTGGCCGCCCGCGTCAATGCCACCCGGAACCTGGACCTGGCGCTGAACTATACCTACCTCGACGCCAAGGACCCCGATGGCGCGGTCGAGATCCGCCGGCCCCGGCACGAACTGGGCCTGTCGGCCACGCTGGCCGTGCTGGACGGGCGCGGATCGCTGACCGCCGACCTGCGCCATGTCTCGGGCAATTTCGACACGCAGTTCTGGAACGACCAGACGCGCGAGATGCCGTCCTTTACCGTGGTGAACCTTGCCGCCGGCTATGACCTGACCGACAACATCCGCCTGACGGGCCGGGTGGTGAACCTGTTCGACCGCGATTACTCCGAGGTCTGGGGCTATGCCACGCAGGGCCGCACCGCCTATGCCGGATTGCAGGCCCGATGGTAGGCGGGGGGCCCTGCACGCCCGCCCGCGGCCTGGGCTGCCGTCGCCGCGCCGCCCGGTCATGACGGGGCGCGGCTATCCCCTGTTTCTGGCGGGCCTGGGCGGGCTGGTTGCGGCGCTGTTTCTGGCCTCGCTGCTGATCGGTCCCCTGGGGATCGGCCCCTCGTTCGCCGCCCTGACCGGACGGGGCGACGCGATGCTGGGGCTGGTCCTGCGCGAGATCCGGCTGCCCCGCGCCGCCCTTGGCCTGATGGTCGGGGCGGCGCTGGGGCTGTCGGGGGCGGCGATGCAGGGGCTGTTGCGCAACCCCCTGGCCGAGCCGGGGCTGATCGGCACCTCGGCCTCGGCGGCGCTGGGGGCGGTGCTGGCGATCCACCTGGGGATCGCCGCCGCCTTTCCGCTGGCGCTGCCGCTGATGGCGCTGGCGGGCGCGATGCTGTCGGTCGGGCTGGTGCTGGTGCTGGCCGGGCCGCGCGGCGGCACGCTGGCGCTGATCCTGGCGGGGATCGCCATTGCGGCGCTGGCGGGGGCCGCGACCTCGCTGGTGCTGAACCTGTCGCCGAACCCCTTTGCCGTCAGCGAGATCCTGTTCTGGATGATGGGCTCGCTGGCGGACCGTTCGATGCTGCATGTCTGGATCGCGGCGCCGCTGATTGGGCTGGGCGCGGCGCTGGTCCTGCCCTGCGGCCGGGGCCTGGACGCGCTGACCCTGGGCGAGGACGGGGCCGCCGCGCTGGGGATCGACATGCGCCGGCTGCGGCTGCGCCTGGTCCTGGGCAGCGCTGCGCTGGTCGGGGGCGCGACGGCGGTGGCGGGCGCCATCGGCTTTGTCGGCCTGGTCGTCCCGCATGTGCTGCGTCGCGCCGTCGGCGCGCGGCCGGGGCGGCTGCTGGCGGCCTCGGCCCTGGGGGGCGCGGCCATGGTGCTGGCCGCCGATATCGCGGTGCGGCTGGTCCTGCCGGGGCGCGACCTCAAGCTTGGGGTGCTGACGGCGCTGGTGGGCGCGCCCTTTTTCCTGCATCTGGTGCTGGCCACCCGGGGGCGGGCGCCATGACGCTGGTGCTGTCGGGACTGACCTGCCGGCGCGGCCCCCGCGCGGTGATCGAGGACATCGGGCTGGTGCTGCGGCCGGGCGAATTCGTCGGCCTGTTGGGCCCGAACGGGGCGGGCAAGACGACGCTTCTGCGCGCCGCGCTGGGGCTTTTGCCGGCGACCGGGCACAGTTCGCTGGCGGCGCTGCCGCCCCGCGACCGGGCCCGCGCCGCCGCCTTCATGCCGCAGTCGCGTGACATCGCCTGGCCGATGACGGTCGAGGCGCTGGTCTCGCTGGGCCGCATCGCCCATCCGGGCAGCGCCGGGGCGGCGGATCGGGCGGCGGTCGACCGTGCGCTGGAGGCGCTGTCGATCGGCGCGCTGCGCCATCGCCCTGCCACCGCGCTGTCGGGGGGCGAACAGGCGCGCGTGCTGCTGGCCCGGGCGCTGGCGCAGGAAACGCCCCTGCTGATCGCGGACGAGCCCACCGCCGGGCTGGACCCCGCCGCGCAGATCGGCGTCATGCGCCTGTTCCGGGGCCTGGCGGACGCGGGCAGGACGGTCCTTGCCTCGCTTCACGACCTGGGCCTGGCGGGGCGGCACTGCACGCGGCTGGTGCTGCTGGACCGGGGCCGGATCATGGCGGACGGCCCGCCCCGCCAGGTTCTGACGCTCGCAAACCTGGCGCGCTGCTTTGGCGTGACGGCGCAGGTGGCCGATGGGCCGCACGGCCTGTCCGTGCAGCTTCTGGACCGGATCGAGGCGCCCTGAGCGCGGTTTTCGCTTGGTCCCGGGCGGTTCGCTGCTAGGATGGCCGGCGGAACAGGCAGCATCCTCATGTCAGACTGCGACGATCCCCAGGCCGAGGTCTTTCCCCGCCAGCTTCGGTTGCGCCGCTGCGACGCGGAACGCAACATGAACCGCTATTACCGCATGAGGGTCGAGCGCGACCTGTTCGGCGGCACCAGCCTGATCCGCGAATGGGGCCGCATCGGCACCCGGGGCCACATGCTGATCGAACCCCACCGCGACGAGGGCGAGGCGATCACCGCCCTGTTGCGCCTGGCCCGCGTCAAGCGCCGCCGAGGCTATCAGGGCTGATCCCCGCCTCGGACGTGCCGCCCGGCCGGGGCAGGGTGGTTTCGTCGCGCCAGGCGCGGCAGTCCCGCAGATAGTCCCGCGCGTCCTTGCTGAGCCGGGCGATGCCCAGCAGCCGCGCCAGCTCCAGGTCGGGATCCGGGGCGGCGGCGATCCGGTCGGCATTCCGGTCCACCACCTCGGCGATCTCGGCCCGCGACACCTCGCGCAGCGCCCGTTCGCCAAGACCGCGAAACGGCAGCCGGTCGCGAACGGCGCCGCGGGTCCACAGAAAGCGGACCCCGGCTTCCTCGGTCCGGTCGAAGTCGCCATGCAGCGCCGCGATGCGGGACTGGATGCGCGCGCCCGTCCGCTGCCAGCCATGCGCCTGGGCGATCCTGCGGGCCAGGGCCGCGTCGGGCATGGGTCCGTCGGCCGCGACGATGTCCCGCATCATCGCCCGCAGGTCCGCCGTGTAATCCGCGTCGAAGAACCGCTCGGGGTCGGGCCGAGGCGTGGACAAAGGGGGGGCATCGGTCGCGGGCAACGCGTCGTCGGCGGGCGGCGCGGGGCGGCCTGCGTCCGATCCGGGCACGCTGTCGGCCGGGCCCTCATCCGTGCCGGGCAGGTCTGGCAGGTCTGGCAGGTCGGGCTGGGCGGGCAGGTCGACCGCGACCTCGGGCGCCGCCTCGGCCCGGCGGGCGCGGTCGGCCTCCAGGATCTCGTGCAGCCTGGCGTCGATGCGGTCTGCCGTGGCCTGCGGGGTGCGGAACCAGTCGGTGGACCAGACGCGCAGGATGGACCAGCCCAATCCCTCCAGCACGGCCTGACGGATGCGGTCGCGGTCGCGCGCCGTGGCCGATGAATGATAGCGCGCCCCATCGCATTCCACCCCGGCCAGCCAGACGCCGGCATGGTCGGGATGGCGCACGCCCAGGTCGATGCGAAAGCCCGAGACGCCGATCTGGGTCTGCACCTGCCAGCCCTTTGCGGCCAGGGCATCGCGGACCGCCTCCTCGAACGGGGACTCGGCGGGGCCGGCCGAGCCGCTGTCCTGTGCGGCCAGCGCCACCGGCCCGCGTTCGGCAAAGTCCAGGAAGGCCTTGAGATCGGCCACGCCCCGCGCGCGGGTGCGGCCCAGGTCGATCTGGTCGGCGCCGAAGGAGGCGAAGACATGCAGTTCCGCCCGGGCGCGCGTCACCGCCACGTTCAGCCGCCGCTCGCCCCCGTCCTTGTTCATCGCACCGAAGTTCATGGTGAACTTGCCGGCCTGGTCGGGGCCGAAGGTGACGGAAAACAGCATCACGTCGCGTTCGTCGCCCTGGATGTTTTCCAGGTTCTTGACGATCACGGGCTCCTCGCGCTCGTCGGCGAAGAACCATTCCAGGGCCGGGTCGGCCTTGCGCTCGGCGTCCAGCAGGTCAAGGATCAGCCCCTGCTGCTGGGCGTTGAAGGTGATGACCCCCAGCGTCGGGCGCGCCGCTTCGGGCAGGGCCAGCCAGCCCGTCAGGCGGTTGCGGATGAAGGCCGCGATGGCGCGGGCCTCGTCTGGGTTGGTCGCACCCTTGCTGCGCTGATAGGTGCCGGCGATCCTGTGCAGCCGCACCGCGTCGCCCGCGCCGCCGGGCGAGGGGAAGGTGACAAGCCCCCCGTCATAGTAGAAGTGGTTGGAAAAGGCGATCAGCGCCTCGTCCCGGCTGCGATAGTGCCAGTTCAGGCGGTGCGTCGGGATGCCCGCCGCCGCCGCCTCGTCCAGGATCGAGGGCATGTCCCTTTCATGGTCGGCCAGGGCCGCACCCTCCTCGACGCCCTCGTCGCTGCGCCCGAAGAAGTTCGTGGGCGGCAACTGCCTGGGGTCGCCCACGATGATCGCCTGCCGGCCGCGGGCGATGGCGCCGATGGCATCCCAGGTCGAGATCTGCGAGGCCTCGTCAAAGATGACCAGGTCGAACTGCGCCTGGCCCGCGGGCAGGTATTGCGCGACCGACAGGGGCGACATCAGCACGCAGGGCGCAAGCCGGGCAAAGGTCGTCGGCATGTCGGCGATCAGGCTGCGGATCGCGCGCGAGGGGCGCTGCAGCCCCAGTTGCTGGCGCAGGATGCCCAGTTCCGAATTGCGCGGGACGCTGTCGCGCGCGGGCAGGTCGTTGCCCAGGCGGCGCATCACCTCGGCCGAGGCAAGGTTGGCCAGGGCGTCGTCCAGGTCGCGGAACCGGCGGATCAGGGCGTCGTGCTCCCAATGGGCAAAGCCGCGCAGGCAGGGCTCGGCGTCCATCGCCAGGCGCAGCCACCAGGCCATGTAGGCCTGTTCGAAGGCGCAGGCGGTGTCTGCAAGCGCGGCGCCGTCCTCGATGGCGCGGACCAGCGGCTCCAGCCCGGCGGCGATGGCCTCGGCGCGACACGCGCGCCATTTCAGCCAGTCGCTGAAATGGTGCTGCAGGGGTTCCAGATCGGCCAGCAGCGCCTCGGCCTGCGGGGGCAGGGCGCCGCCCAGCTCGGCGAAATCCGCGCGCGCCGTTTCGGCCGCGCGGTCGGCGTCGCGCAGCGCCCGCAGCAGGCTCGCCATCTCTCCGCCCGAGGCGCGGGCCAGTTCCGCCCGCTGCGCGCCCAGGACCGACGCCGGCAGTCCGGCCGCCCGCAGGTGGCGCTCCAGATCCAGAAAGCCTTGCGCGGCCTCAAGCTCTTGCCGGATGCGGGCTGGGTCTGAGCGTTCCTGCGCAAAGCCCGGCACCCCGCGCAGGTCCGACCCGTCGATGTCGCGTCTGGCGCGCTGAAGCTGGCGCAGCGCGGGCAGGTCGCGCGCCGGGTCCGCCTCGCCCGAGCGGGCGTAGCTTTGCAGGATCCGGCGCAGCTTTTTCTGCGCCATGCCGGCAAAGGGCCAGGACTTGCCCTGCGCCTCGCGCCATTGCAGGTCCAGCGCGTCGAGCGGCATGTCGGCCAGCCCTTCGTCGGGGTAGTCGGCGGCCAGCGCCGCCCGGGCCTGGGCCGCGCGCGACAGCGCCTCGGCCAGCGCTGCCAGGGCGGTGTCGGCCCCGGTGCCGGCCTCGGCCAGGGCCAGCGCCTCGGGCGCGACGGCGGGCTGGTCCAGCCGCTGGGCGGCAAGCCAGACCAGGGCCGCGGCAATGTCGGGATGGGCGGCGTCCGCCCCGGTCAGGCCAAGGCGGGCGGCCAGCGCCTGCCCCGCCTCGGACGCGGCGGCGCGGGCCCGCCGCAGGGCGCGGGCGCTGTCCAGGTATCGGTCCTGCCAGCCAAAGGACCATTCGCCCCGGTCCAGCAGCGACAGCGGCCCCTGCGGGTCAAGTCCCGCCACGATGCGGTGGCGCGCGCCCAGATCGGCCGCCAGGGTTCGCAGGCGCTGGAATCCGGCCTGATCGTGGCAGTCCTTGTTGTCGAAGCGCAGCGCAAAGCCCGGCGTGCCGCCCGCGACCCGGCCGATCGCTTGATAGACGCTGAAGCCCTGGGTGCCGGGACGGTGCAGCGCATCGACATAGGCGTTCAGCTGGTCCCGGGTCAGGCGCAGATCCTCGGCCACACGGACCCAGTCCTGCGCATCGGCCGCGCTGGCGCGGTCCCAGGACCGGCCAAGCTGGGCCAGGACGCTTTTGCGGTCAGCCTTGCTGGAATGCAGTTCCAGCACCGCATGGCCCAGGCCGTGGCGCTCCAGCCGACGGTGGACCACGTCCAGCGCCGCCGATTTCTCGGCCACGAACAGCACGGTGCGGCCGCGGCCAAGCTGGTCGGCGATGATGTTGGTGATGGTCTGGCTTTTGCCGGTGCCCGGCGGGCCGATCAGCACGAAGTCGCGCCCCTCGGCCGCGGCCAGCACCGCCGCAAGCTGCGAGCTGTCGGCCGGCAAGGGCGCCAGCAGGTCGCCCGGCGCATGCTTGCGGTCGACGTCGCGGGGGTGCGGCATCGGCACGGCCGCGCCCGCGAACACCTCGGTCGGGCTGTCGACCAGATGGGCCACCAGCCGGCTTTCGCGCAGGCTGTCGGTGCGGTCCACCAGGTCTTTCCACATCAGGTATTTGGCAAAGGAAAAGGTGGACAGGGCGCAGTCCTCGACCACCTCGAACCCGGGTACGTCGCGCACCCTATGGCGCAGGATGTCCAGCAGGCGCGCGATGTCGAGCCCGCTGTCGTCGCGCGGCAGCTCTCCCTCGAGTTCGGGGATGCGCAGTTCGAAGTCGCGCTTGAGCATCTCCAGCAGGGTGGCGTTGATGCGCACCTCGTCCTCGAGCTGGCTCAGCCGGAACTCGGACTGGGCCGAGCGCCGCTCCAGCCGGGCGGGCAGCAGCAGCAGGGGCGCGCGATGCGTCCGGCTGTCGTCACCGGGGCGTTTCCAGCGCAGGAAACCCACGGCCAGGAACAGCGTGTTGGTGCCGCCCTCGGCCAGGTCGCTGCGGGCCTTGCGGTAAAGCTCGGTCAGCCGGTCGACCATGTCCCGCGCGGTCAGCGGCACCGCGATCTGGCCGCGCGACAGGGCGTCGCGGGCCAGGTCCAGTTCGATCCGCCGCGCGTCCTCGGGGGTCAGGTCGCGGCCGGCCACGGCCTGTTCGTCCTTGAGCGCGAGCAGGCGAAAGACCTCGCCATGGGCCAGCCGGTCCTCGGTCCCCGAGATGTCGGGGCAGATCAGCGGCACCGCGCCGCGGGTTTCGCGAAAGTTCAGCAGCCGGTTGGCCAGCGACAGGTCCAGCAGCTTGCGCTGCCAGCGCTCGATCCGGCCGATGGCGGTGGTGGGCGTCTCGTCCACCAGCTCGCCCGGCAGGAGGCCCAGGTCCAGCGGGCGGGGCAGGGCGGCGGGGGTGGCGGTGCCCGGCTCGTCCGGCCCCTCGTCCTGCGGGCGGTGGCTGGCCAGCGGACGGATGCGGGCGGCGCGGGCGCGGTTGATGTCCACGGCCTGGATGAACTCGGCCTCGCGCGCCTCGGACAGGCGGTCGCGGCCGGCATCGACGGCCTCCTCGAAGCCCACGGCGGGGCGGCGCGTCAGCAGCGTGGTTTCCATCGGCACGAATTCGCGTGCCGCTGCGGCCTTGCGCACGGCCACCACGTCGGGTTCGACCAGGCGGCCAAAGTCCTTGCGCTGCAGCCAGACCCCGGCCCAGGCATGGCCCTGGGAAAACAGGACGGCGGTGTTCAGCCCCGCGGCCTCGAAGGCGGCGGCCAGCAGCAGCGTGCTGTCCAGGCAGGTCGCCAGCCCCTCGGCCAGGACGCGGCCTGGGTCGCGGATCTTCTGGCCCGCCTGCTCGAACGAGGCGGGGGGCACCGCATAGGACAGGCCCAGGCCCGTCGCCGCCGACCAGATGGCGCCTGCCAGCATCCACGCACGCAGCGGATCGCCCGACTGATAACCGTCCAGCGCGCCGGAATAGCCCCCGGCTTCAAGCAGGCGCGACGCCTCTTTCAGGATCTGGGCGACGGCGGGATGGTTGGGCGACACGAAGGCCGCCAGGATGTTGTCCATTTCGGCCAGACCGCCCCATTCGTCGCGGGCCAGCATCTCGACTCGGTGGGCCGAGGTGGTCTCGGGCAGGTCCTGCGCGGTCAGGCGGAATTCCAGCTGGCCGAATTCGGCCTCGTCCAGGCCCCCCAGAAGGGCGGTGTCCAGGGGCGTGTCCAGATCGGCCAGCTGCACCGTGGTGCCGGGGGCGATGCGGTCGATGGCCCAGGTCTTGTCGCGCAGCAGGCCGGGACTGGCCGAGAGCGTCAGCCGCACGTCCCTTATCGGGTCGGGCCCTGGATTTTCGATGCCGAGCTGCTTGACGATGGCGACGCCGTTCTGGGCGCTGGCGAAGTTCACCTTGGCTGCCAGGACCGCATGCAGGGTCAGCACCCCCACGGCGTCGGGCGGAGTGACGGGGGCGTCTTCATCCAGCATGGTCGGGTCTTTCGGACGTAAAGGCAGAGGGCCGGCCCAGCGGCATGGCGCCGTCGCGGAAGCCGCCGGCGGACGCAAAAGCGGCCGCCCTGTGACGGGCGGCCTTATGGACAAGGCGAAAGGTCAAGGCGGTGCACACCTGCAAGGGGTTCCGCGCAATTATCGGGCAGGAGGATTCGGCCGGCAAGGGACTATTATGACTAATCTTTCTCAATTCCGTGACGACGCAGCGCCAGGAAAAAGGGCAGGCCGGCACTGCGCCCGACCTGCCCCGTGTCGCAGGAAACCTGCGTCGGCCTATTTCACGATGTACAGCACCTTGCGGGTCTGCGGCTCGACGATCACCGGCTGGTCGTCGACATAGACGTACTGATACTGCGAATTCGGGATCGGCTGGACCGGCACCGTCTCGGGCAGGGCACTGCCCACCGCGACATCGCTCAGCGTAACGGATTGCACCTTGTTTTCCAGGACATAGGTGCGGGTTTCGGGGGTCACGGCATCCTCGGTCGCGTCGCCGACGATGGCGCCCGCGATGCCGCCCACCGCCGCACCGACCGGGCCGCCGACAACGGCCCCGGCCACGGCGCCCGTGGTCGCACCGCCCATGGCGCCGCCGCCCGTCGTGGCGGGATCGGTCGTTTCGACATGGGTGACCTGGGGTTGGGTGACGACGACCGGCTGGCCCGGGGTCACGACCGTGGTGGTCTGCGCGGTCGCCGCGCCCACCGACAGAAGGACGGCCGTGGCCGAAAACAGGAAGGCGTTCTGCATGGCTTGTCTCCATTCCAAACTGGCGAGAGAACCCCGAGCGCGCGGCGCCGGTTCCGGACCTGCCGATTTAGACAGGCGCCGCGCCGCATCGGCCGCGCTGCAACCCTTGTGCCGCGGCGCGGGTTGGGGCGGATGCACGCGCTGTTCGTCACCCTGCCGCTTTACAGCCACCTGCGCGGCTTTCAGGCGCTGGCCCGTGCCTGGACGGACCGGGGGCACCGGGCCAGTTTTCTGGTCCTGCCCGGAGGCCCGCCCATGCCGGGGTTTGATGCGTTGACCCTGCCCGGCCCTTCGGCGGCGCCGCCGCCGGGGAACGTGCTGGCACTGGCCCGGCACGGCGCACGCCAGACCGAACGGCTGTGCCGCGACGGCCTGCCGATGGCGCGATCCCTGGGCGTCGACGTGGTGCTGGGCGACCAGATGGAGCCCGCCTCGGGCCTGATCGCACGGGCGCTGGGGGTGCCGCTGGCCTCGGTCGCCTGCGCGGTGCCGATGGACCCTGAACCCGGCGTGCCGCTTCCCTTCCTGTCCTGGCCGTACGATCCTTCGGCGCGCGGGCTGAAACGCCAGCGCGCGGCCGGGGCGGTGGCGGGCCTGCTGATGGCCCCGCAGGATCGCGTCGTTGCCCGGATCAGCCGGGAATGGGGGCTGGGCGACCTGCGCAGCCTGGCCGACTGCCTGTCGCCCCGCCTGACGCTGGCGCAGATGATTCCGGGCTTTGACTATCCCCGCCCCGCGGGGGGCTGGCGCATCGCAGAGCTTGGTCCCTTCGCCCCGCCGGACCCCGCGCAGGGTTTTCCGCCCGACATTCGCCCCGACCCGGGCCGGCCTCTGGTCTATGTCTCGCTGGGGACGATCATGGGGCGGCGCGCGGGGGTGCTGGCGCGGATCGCCGGAGCCTGCCGGGAGTGCGGGGCGCAGGTGCTGGTGTCGCATGGCGGCTGCCTGGACGGCGCGCAGGCGGCGGCGATCCCGGCCGACTGGGTGCGCGATTTCGTGCCGCAGCGGGCCGTCCTGGCACGCGCCGACCTGTGCGTGACCCATGCCGGGCTGAACACGGTGCTGGAATGCCTGGGCGCCGGCCTCCCGATGCTGGCGCTGCCGCTGGCCTACGACCAGCCCGGGGTCGCGGCGCGCATCCGCCACCACGGGCTCGGGTCGGTGCTGGGCCCGTTGCAGCGCGGCCGCCGCCCTGTCGCGCAGGCGGTCGCGGCGCTGCTGGCCGACCCCGGCCCGCGCACGCGGCTGCGCCCCTTTGCCGCCCGTGCAGCCACGGCGCCCGGCGCCGCCGGCGCGGTGCCCCTGGTCGAGGCGCTGGTCGCGGGATCCCCCTGACCCTTCGCCGGCCGGCAGCAAAGGAATTGGCGCAGGGCCGGGAACGGGAAAGGCCGGCTATCGTTGGGCATGGCAAGGACGCGCGCAGGCGCGACAAGGGCCCGAGGGCGCGGAGGGACATGCCGGATCATCAGGCCGATATCGTCATCGCCGGGGCGGGCCTGTCCGCCGCCCTGACGGCGCTGCGGCTGGGGCGCACGGCGCGGGTGGTGCTGGTGGACCGCAAGCCCGACCCCCGCGCGGCGCACACCTGGTCCTTTCACGCGGGCGACATCCCGGCCGATGCGCAGGCCTGGCTGGCTCCGGCCCTGCGCTGTCGCTGGCCGGGGCAGGAGGTGCGCTTTCCCGGCTACGGGCGCCGCCTGCGCGCGGGCTATGCCAGCCTTGACAGCCAGAGCCTTGGGCAGGCGGTGGCGGACGTGCCCCATGTCCGGGGCGAAGTCGCTCGTGTCGACCCTGACGGCGTCACCCTGGCCTGCGGGCGGCGGATCGCGGCGCGGGTCGCCCTCGACGCGCGCGGCTTTGCGCCCCATCCCGCGCTGGAGATCCGGTTCCAGAAGTTCCTGGGCCAGGAGTTGCGGCTGGCCGCCCCGCACGGCCTGGCGCGGCCCGTCATCATGGACGCGACCGTGCCGCAGCAGGACGGCTATCGCTTTTTCTATCTGTTGCCCTTTGCCCCCGACCGCCTGCTGGTCGAGGCGACGCATTACGCCGACGCCGACGCCCTGCGCGCCGAGACCCTGCGCCAGGGCATCGCGGCCTATGTGGCGGCGCAGGGCTGGACCGTCGCGCAGGTGCTGCGCGAGGAGACCGGCGTTCTGCCCATTGCATTGCGGTTCGACGCCCCCGCCTTCTGGCGGGACCGTGACCCGGATCTGCCCGTGATCGGGCTGCGGGCGGGGCGCTTTCACCCGCTGACCGGCTATAGCCTGCCTTGCGCCGTGCGCAGCGCCGAAATCGTCCACGACCGCTGGCGGCAAGGCCCGCGCGCCCTGGCCCAGGCGCTGCGCCGCGACTCGCTGGACCTGGCACGGGCGCAGGGGTTCTACCGGATGCTGGCCCGGATGCTGTTTCTGGCGGCCGAGCCCGAGGGGCGCCGCGCGGTCATGGCGCGGTTCTACCGCCTGCCCGAGGGGTTGATCGAGCGGTTCTATGCCGGGCGCAGCACGCTGCCCGACAAGGCCCGCATCCTGATGGGCAAGCCTCCGGTGCCGATCCGCCGCGCGCTGCCGTGCCTGCCCGAGCGGCTGGGGGCGTCGCTGTGACCGCGGGCGGGACCCGCAGCGCGGGCGTCATCGGGGCGGGCTTCGGCGGGCTTGCGCTGGCGATCCGGCTGCAGGCGGCGGGCGTCGCCACCACGCTGTTCGAGGCGCGCGACAAGCCCGGCGGGCGGGCCTATGTCTATCACGACGCGGGCTTTACCTTCGACGCGGGCCCCACGGTCATCACCGACCCCGACTGCCTGCGCAAGCTGTGGCGCCTGACCGGCCACGACATCGACCGCGACGTGACGCTGCTGCCGGTCGATCCCTTCTATCGCCTGTGCTGGGAGGACGGCACCGTCTTTGACTATGCCGACGACCAGGACGGCATCGAGCGCCAGATCGCCGCGATCAGCCCGGGCGACGTGGCGGGCTATCGCCGTTTCCTGGCCTATTCCCGCGCGGTCTATCGCGAAGGATACGAAAAGCTGGGCGCGGTGCCGTTCCTGCATTTCAGCGACATGATCCGCGCGGCGCCGCAACTGGCGCGGCTGCAGGCGTGGCGCTCGGTCCATGCCATGGTCGCGCGCCACATCCGCGACGAACGGCTGCGTCAGGCTTTCAGCTTTCACACGCTGCTGGTGGGCGGGAACCCGTTCTCGACCTCGGCCATCTATGCGCTGATCCATGCGCTGGAACGCAAGGGCGGGGTCTGGTTCGCCAAGGGTGGCACCGGCGCGCTGGTCGCGGGCATGGTGCGCCATTTCCAGCGGCTGGGCGGGACGCTGCGCCTGAACAGCCCCGTCGAGCGGATCGAGACCGAGGGCCGCCGCGCCACCGCGATCCATGCGGGCGGCGGGCGCCACGCCTTCGACGTGATCGCCAGCAATGCCGATGTGGTCCATACCTATCGCGCCCTGCTGAGCGATGCTGCCCGGGGCGACCGGCTGGCGGCGCGGCGCCATTCGATGTCGCTGTTCGTCGTCTATTTCGGCCTGCGCGGCCTGCGCCCGCATCTGCGCCACCACATGGTGCTGTTCGGCCCGCGCTATCGCGGGCTGGTCGACCAGATCTTTCACGGCAACGGCCTGGCGCAGGATTTCTCGCTTTACCTGCACGCGCCTTCGGTCACGGACGACAGCCTGGCCCCGCCGGGTCACAGCGCCTATTACGTCCTGGCGCCGGTGCCGCATCTGGGCACGGCGGACCCGGACTGGGAAAGCGCAGCACCCGCCTATCGCGACCGCATCCTCGACTATCTCGAGGCGCGCCATATCCCGAACCTGCGGCGCGATCTGGTCACGCTGCGCCATTTCACGCCGCTGGACTTCAAGATGCAGCTGAACGCGCATCTCGGCTCGGCCTTTTCCATCGAGCCGATCCTGACCCAAAGCGCCTGGTTTCGTCCCCACAACCGCGACGACCGGCTGGACAACCTGTTCCTGGTCGGCGCCGGCACCCATCCCGGCGCAGGCCTGCCGGGCGTCATCGGCTCGGCCGAGGCGACGGCCTCGCTGATCCTGACGCCGGAGGGGCCATGACGGACAGCACCGTGGCCAATGCCCGCCGTTCCATCAAGGCGGGGTCGAAAAGCTTCGGTCTGGCGGCGCGGCTGCTGCCGCCCGCCATGTCGCAGGATTGCGTGATGCTTTACGCCTGGTGCCGCCATGCCGACGACGTGATCGACGGGCAGGATGCAGGCTTTGCCGGCGCCGGCACCGATGCCACGCCACCGGCAGAGCGGCTGCAGGCGCTGCGGGACGAAACCCACCAGGCCCTGGCCGGCGGGTCTGCCACCGAGGTCTTTGCCGGGCTCGCCCGGGTGGTTTCGCGCCATGCCATTCCGCACCGGCACGTGGACGAGATGCTGGACGGGTTCGGCATGGATGTCGCCGGGCGGCGCTATGAAACGATCTCGGACCTGCTGGACTACTGCTATCACGTCGCGGGGGTGGTGGGGGTGATGATGGCCCGCATCATGGGAGCCACCGATCCGGGCACACTGGACCGCGCCAGCGACCTGGGGATCGCCTTTCAGCTGACCAACATCGCCCGCGACGTGATCGACGACGCGCGCATCGGCCGGGTCTATCTGCCCCGGGCGCTGCTGCGGACCCAGGGGCTGGAGGGCGTCGATCCCGACAACCGGGCCGACCGCGCCGCCTTGCACCGCTGCGCGCTGCACCTGCTGGACCTGGCCGAGGATTATTACCGCAGCGCCGCCGTGGGCGTCGCGGCGCTGGATCGCCGTCCCGCCTTTGCCATCGCGGCGGCGCAGGCCATCTATCGTGAAATCGGCGTGATCCTGCGGCGGCGGGGCCCGGACGCCTGGGACCGCCGGATCTCGACCACGACCGCCGGAAAGCTGCGGCTGATCGCCGGGGCGGCGCCCGGCACGTTACTGGCCCTGCGCCGGCCCGTTCCCCGGTTCGATCGCTCGGCCCTGTTCCGGCGGCCGGGCTGATCCCCGGCCCCGTGCCAGCCGCGCCTTGAGCCGGGCGATGGGCGGAGCGTAAAGAAAGCCGAAGCTGACGCAGCCGTCCCGCCCCTCGACCGCGTGATGCAGCCGGTGGGCCTGATACAGCCGCTTGAGATAGCCGCGCCGGGGGATATAGCTGAGGGGCCATCGCTTGTGGACCAGCCCGTCGTGGGCGATGAAGTAAAGCAGGCCATAGACCGCCATCCCGGCCCCCAGCCAGGTCGCGGGCCACCAGTCCCGGCCCCACCAGAACAGCCCGACCGAGCCCGCGGCAAAGACCAGCGCGTAAAGGTCGTTCAACTCGAACCCGCCGTCATGGGGTTCGTGGTGCGACTTGTGCCAGCCCCAGCCCCAGCCATGCATGATGTATTTGTGGACCGCCCAGGCCACCGCCTCCATCGCGGCGACGGTGCCGATCACGATCAGCAGGGGCCCCACCCAGGTCATTCCGCCGCCTGCAGGATGTCGTCGGGCGGCAGGGACAGCATCGGCCCGAAGATCGCCCCCACCATGCGGCGCAACGGGCGGGCGTCGATGCCGCTGGCGTGCAGGGCGCCGTCCGCCTCGGCCAGCAGGGCATGGCAGCGGTTCAGCGCCTCTGCCGTGCCGAAGACGGCCAGGAAGGTTTCCTTGCCGGCGTCCTTGCCGCAGTCCTTGCCGGTCTGGTCGCTGCGCCGATGCGCGTCGCCCAGATCGTCGGCGATCTGGAACGCCTGCCCCAGCGCCCCGGCAAAGCGCAACAGCTGGGTGCAGGCCGCCTCGGGGTGCCGGCCAAGCAGCGCTCCCGCCTCGACCGCGGCGCACAGCAGGATGCCGGTCTTGAGCCGGTTGACGCGGCAGATGCGCTCCTGCGGGTCGCAGGCCCCCGCGTCGCCGGGCGAAAAGCCGTTCAGGTCCAGTTCCTGTCCCGCGACCAGCCCGTTCCAGCCCATCACCCCGGTCAGGATGGCGACCAGCCGCTGGCGGTCCGCGGCATCCACCCCGGGCAGCGCGTTCGCGATGGCGATGGCCTGGTTCAGCAGGCCGATGGCGGCCAGGATCGCCGTCGCCTCGCCATGCAAGACATGGGTGGTGGGCCGGCCCCGGCGCAGCAGCGCATTGTCCATCGCCGGCAGGTCGTCCAGGATCAGCGAGGCGGAATGGACCATCTCGAAGGCCACGGCCATGTCGAGCACGGCATCGGGGTCGGCGTCCTTGCCCGCGACGTGGTTCAGCAGACAGGGCCGCAGCCGCTTGCCATGCGCCATGGCCCCGCGGGCGGCGGCGACCAGGCGCTGGGGGGCAGGGGAAAGATCGGCCAGATGCCGCGCGATCCGTGCCTCGAGCAGGGCGACGAAACCCGCGTCCTCCGTTCCAGCCGGATCTCTGCCGGGGTCCGCAGCGGAAATCATCGCCACGGGAATGATCCTTTGGCGATCCTGCCGCGTTCCCTTGCGGGCACTGGGGCCCCGGGGCGACAGCGCATGACCATGATCGGACGGCAGGGCAGGGGCTCGGGGGCGAAAGCGGGCACGTTGACCTCTCGGAAGGAGCAGCATCTGGATGCGGTGCTGGCGGGAAAAGCATCGGCGGTCACGACAACCGGGCTGGAGGCCGTCCGGTTTGAACACGTGGCGCTGCCGGAAGTTTCGTGGGAGGCGATCAATTTGTCCACGCGCTTCCTGGGCCGGCCCATCGGGGCGCCGCTGCTGATCGGGTCGATGACCGGGGGACCAAGCCGGGCGGCGCAGATCAACCGTACCCTGGCCGGGGCCTGCCAGGCGCTGCGCATTCCGCTGGCCGTCGGCTCGCAGCGGGTGATGATCGAGGGGGACAGGGACGGCGGTCTTGACCGGGGCCTGCGCCGCATCGCCCCCGACATCCCGATCCTGGCCAATCTGGGCGCGGCGCAACTGAACCGGGGCTATGGCCGCGACCAGGCACTGCGCGCCATCGAGGCGATCGACGCCCAAGCCCTGATCCTGCACCTGAACCCCCTGCAAGAGGCGGTCCAGCCCGAGGGCGACCGCGATTGGCGTGGCCTGACCGACAAGATCGGCGACCTGGCGCGCGCCCTGCCCGTGCCGGTGATCGTAAAGGAGGTCGGCGCAGGCCTTTCCGCCGCCGTTGTCGCACGGCTGGCCGAGGCGGGGATCGGCATCTTCGACGTGGCGGGGGCGGGCGGGACGGACTGGGCGCGAGTCGAGGCCGCCCGGGCAGGGTCGCAAGCCCAAGCCGAGGTCGCGGCCTGCTTCGCAGGCTGGGGAATACCCACCGCCACCGCGATCCGCATGGCGCGCGCGGCCGCGCCCAAGGCAACCATCATCGGCTCGGGCGGAATTGTCACGGGGCTGGACGCGGCCCGGGCCATCCGGCTAGGCGCAGATCTGGTCTCGATGGCGGGTGCGGTCCTGCAGGCTGCTCTGGAAGGACCCGCCACGCTGGAACAACACCTTGGCATCGTTCTGGCGCAACTGCGCACCGCCTGTTTCTGCACCGGCAGCGCCGACCTGGCGCAGTTGCGCCAGGCACGACTGTTGCCCGCCGGGACCGAGCCCTATTCCTGATCCTCGTCCTTGCGCGCCTCGCGCCGGTCGGATGCCTTGAGATCGGGGCGCGGGTCGAAATCCTTGTCGGCGTTTGTCGTATCCACCCGCTTTTCGATGATCTTCTGCTGCTGTTCGTGGGTCTTCTTGCCGGTCATGGTCTTGGCTCCTGTTCGTTCCTGGGCCAGGGTTCAGGCCTGACCCGGCGTGTCGTCGTCCCGGTCGCCGTCGCGGTTGTCGACGTGGTCGTGGTGCTGCTGGGTCTGGACGTGGCGCGAATCCAGCCCGCGCTGGTCCGAATGGCGCGACTTGTCGCGGTTGGACAGGATTTCGCCGGGGGGCAGCTCCTCGATCTCGTCAGGACCAAGGGCGCCGGTGCCGTCGCCCTTGCCCTGGTCCTGCTGACCGGCGCCGAACTTCTTGTGGCTTGCGTTTGCCATGCGCGCTCTCCTCATCGCTTGGTCAGGATCAACGGCTGGCGGGGGTGATTGTTCCGTCAGGGACGGGGCGCCCGACCGTGCGCCCGGCTCGACATGCGGAACACGCTGACCGGGCAGGCGTCGATGCAGCCGCCGCAGTTCTGGCAGTCGCCCGACAGGATCAGCGGGCTGCCCTGGCCCTTCAGCGCGGGGACGATCACATGCGGCTCGGGGCAGATGTTGAAACAGGCGCCGCAATCGGTGCAGGCGTCGCGCCGCGCGGCCGAGACGCGGACCACCGACCCCCGCCCGATCAATCCGTAGAAGGCGCCGACCGGGCACAGGTGGCTGCACCAGGCACGGCGCGACACGAACAGGTCCAGCAGGAACACCGCCGCAATGATGGCCCAGCCCAGCCCGATGCCGCCGATCAGGGCGCGCTGCAGCAGGCTGACGGGGTTCACGAATTCCCACGCCACGGTGCCCGTCACGGCCGAGGCCAGAAGCGTCCCGGCCAGGATCGCCAGCCGCGCGCGGCGGTCGAGCTTGCGGTCGCGGGTCAGCCCGGTCTTTTCGCGCAGCCAGAAGGCGGTGTCGGTGACGACATTCACCGGGCAGACCCAGCCGCAATAGGCCCGCCCGCCCAGCACCAGATAGGCCAGCGCGACCGTCGCCGCCCCGATTGCGACCGGCATGGCGGGCGAGGTGCCGCCCGCGATGCCCTGCAACAGGACATAGGGATCTGCCAGGGTCAGCATGTCGCCGATCCGGCTGGCGCCGAAATTGCCCCGCGCGATCCAGATCCCAAGCCAGGGGCCCAGCATGAACAGTCCCAGCACCAGAACCTGGCTTGACCGGCGCAGCAGCCACCATTTGTGGGACCGCAGCAGGCCGCGGGCCTGGACGCTGAGCCTGCGGTTTTCCGACACCAGCCGCCCGATCATGTCGCCCGCCCCGCCCGGTTGCGGCCGTCGCCGCCCAGCCCCAGATCGCGCGGCAGCACCCGGATCGAGGCATGGCCGGTCACGCAATGCTTTTCGCAGGTGCCGCAGCCGGTGCAATGGCTGGAATGGACCGTCGGCACCAGGATGCGGCGGCCGTCGACCTCGGCCGGCTCCAGCGTGATCGCATCGCCCCGGATCGGGCAGACGCGGACGCAGATGCTGCAGTTCATCCCCTTGTAGTTCAGGCAGGTCTCATGCCCCACCAGCACCGCGACGCCCATGTCGGCATCGCGGATCGACGGGATCTGGCGGTCCAGCGCGCCGGTCGGGCAGGCCCGCGCGCAAGGCACGTCGCGGCACATGTAGCAGGGCGTGTCGCGCGGCGTGAAAAAGGGCGTTCCGACCGCGGCCTCCTGCCCCCATTCGGCCAGCGAAAGCGTGTGATAGGGGCAGGCCTGCACGCACAGGCCGCAGCGCACGCAGGCGGCCAGGAAATCGTCCTCGGGCAGGGCGCCGGGCGGGCGCAGGGCGCGGGCATCGGCGCGGTCCGTGGCCTCGACCAGGGCGACCAGGGACACGCCGGCCAGGCACACGGCGCCGGCGCCGCGTGCGATCTCGGTCATGGCGGTGCGGCGGCTCATCTTGCGTTTGCTGGATGCCATCCTGTCCCCCCTTGCCTTTGCCCGGCCTAGTCCGCGGCGTCGCGTTTGCGCTCGGCCAGCAGCGGCTCGTAGCGGCGGTCGGTCAGCGTTTCCAGGAAGGCCACCAGCGCATCGACGCGCGCATCGTCCAGCATCAGCCCCGATTGCAACTCGGTCAGCGACAGGTTCCGGTCGATCTCGGCCGGGCCCCAGTCCTCGCCGGTCTCGGGGTTGATCTGCGACCCGGGGCGCCGGCTGGTGTATTTGTTGTAGAACAGAACCGCCGTGCGCAGGTCGGAAAAGGCGCCGTTGTGCATATAGGGCCCGGTCACGGCCACGTTGCGCAGGGTCGGCACCTTCATCCGCCCCGCCTGGGCGGGGTCGTCGATCCCGGGCCGGTCCAGCAGGCCCAGGTCCAGATGGTTCGGGCCAAGGCCGTTCGCGTCCCGTGCTGCCCGGTTCACCGGCACGCCGATGTTGTGGTATTCAAAGCTGGTGAAGGTCTCGCGTTCGACGATGCCCTGCTTTTGCAGCTGGTGGCACAGGCGGCAGTTCCAGGTGATGAAGACGGTGTGGCCGAAGCGTTCCTGCGCGGTCAGTTCCTCTTCGCCGCGCAGGAAGCGGTCATAGCGGGAATCGAAGGGCATGAAGGTTTCGGTGCGCTGATAGGCGGCCAGGGCTTCGGCCGCATGGTCGAAGGCGCGGTCCACGTCGCCAAGCGCCTGGGGGCCGAACAGCGCCGCGAAGTCCTGGGCATAGCCGGGATCGGCGCGCAGCCGCTCGACCACGGCGGCCTTGTCGGGCATGCCCATCTCGACCGGGTTCAGCATCGGCTGGCCGGCCTGGTCGGCCAGATCGTCGGCACGGCCGTCCCAGAACTGGCCGCCCTTGTAGCGGCCCTTGTCGTCGCGGTGAAAGTCCGGGCTCAGCGCGGCATAGGACAGGGTCGGCGTGTTGCGGTCGCCATAGGAAACGCCGTCGTCGCCCAAGGACACCGCCCGTCCCGCCGCCCCTTCGCGGGGGTCGGTGAAGGCGTGTTCGGGGTCGTGGCAGGTGGCGCAGGATTGCGTGCCCGTCCGCGACAGGGCAGTGTCGTGAAACAGCCGCTGCCCCAGCGCGGCCAGATCGCCCGGCGCGGGCGGTGCGGGCTGCCGGCCGGCCGCCGCGCCGACCAGAACCGCCCCGGCCAGGGGAATGGCCAGAACCAGCAGGCGAGAGGGAAGACGGCCGGTCACGGCTCAGGCCCCGGCGCGCAGGGCCGCGTCCGCAGCGGCGCCCTGCCGGGCGCGCAGCTCGGCCAGGATCAGGCGGTGGGCCGCCAGGTCGGCCAGGTTCGCCAGCTGCGCCAGCCGCCGCTGCCCCGCAAGGTCGTCCAGCACCGGCGCGAGGATCCCGCCGGGCCCGACCAGCCGGTCGTGATGGGGGCGCAGGTGGGCGATCAGCTGGCCCAGGTCCAGACCCTCGAGCGGTTCGGGGCAGGCGATGGCGCCGGAATGGATCAGCATGTCCTGGGTCACGCGGAACGCGGGGACGTCCGCCCGCGCCAGGGCCGGATGGTCCCGCGCCGCGTGCAGCAGCGCAAAGGCCGCCAGCAGCCGGCTTGCGGCATCGGGCGCGTTGCGGGCGCGCTGGAACAGTTCGGCCAAGGGCGCAAGATCGGGCGGCATCGGGTCCAGCGGGATATGGTCGGCGCGCATCGCGCTGGGGCGGAACGGCGTGCAGCGCCAGCGCGCGCCATGCGCCGGATCGGCGATGCGCCAGCCGGCCAGGGCCAGGCCCCGGCCGATCTGGACCAGCCAGCGCAGCATCCGGCGCTGCATGTCAGCATGGGCCCGGGCCAGCGCCTGGTCGTGCGCGGTCGCGTCCAGCCGATAGATCACCTCGGAGAGCTTGCCCCCATCGTTGCCGTGAAAGCTGATGCGGGCGCCGGGCAGGTCGGGGCCCGCTGCCATCTCGGCCGGCGCGCCCTCCACGGCAATGTCGGCCTCCCACGCCTGGGTCACGGGGTTGCGCAGGAAAAAGCCCACCAGGAATTCGCGCGGCCCGGCGTCGGCCAGCGACTGCCGGATCGCCTCGGGCGGGCTGTCGGCCTTGAGCGAGGCGCGGATGTCATAGGGGATCCACATCGTCGGCTCCTTGCGCGCGGGGTTATTCGACGATCACCTTGCCGCGCATGAACGGGTGGGGCGTGCAGGTATAGTCATAGGTTCCGGCCGCGTCGAAGGTGATGGCATAGGCCTCGCCCTTCTTCAGCATCGCGCCCTTGAAGGCGTCCTCGCCCACCACGCCCTTCTTGAAGGCGACGTTGTGGGGCATGGCTTCCTGGTTCACCCAGACGACGGTGTCGCCCGCCTTCACCGTCACTTCGGGCGCGTCGTATTTCATCTTGTCGATATGGACGACCACGGCGGCCGGGGGCGCCTCGGCCTCGGCCACCGGCTTTTCGTTCGGCACCGTGATCTTGTCGGCGGCCAGGGCGCCGGTCGCGGTCAGTGCGCCGATCAGCAGGGCGGCAAGAAGGGACCGGGGTTTCATGGGGACGTTCATCGAATGCTCCTGTCGGGGTGGGCCCGGACGCGGACGTGCCGCGCCCGGTCCGGCGTCAGCTGGCTTTGCCGACGATGGGGGAAATGGTGCAGTGATAGGTCATGGCGTCATCCTCGGCGCCAAAGCACCAGATGATGTCGTTGGCGAATTCGGGCCGATAGACCGGCAGCTCGCCTTCGGTGTTCAGGCAGGCGCAGCGGCCCGAGACGTTCTGCCCGCAGCAGTCGCGATAGGCGATCAGATAGCTTTGCCCGTCGGTCGGGTTATAGCAGCTGGCGACCCAGGACGCCGAGGCGAGCTTGGTGCCCGGCGGGCAGTTCGTCAGCGACCCGCCCGAGCAGTCGCAGATGTTGCCGTCGATGGAACAGTGCCGCCAGTAGTCGCAGGACTGGATGTCGGTGTCCTGCGGCACGAACTTGGCGCGCGGGTCCGTGCCGGCGGCGGGGGTCGCCGCATTGGCGCGGCTGACGCGGCCGCGGCGGTCCACCGGCAGCAGCGGCACCAGCGCGACGCCCGCCAGCACCGTGCCGAGCCGGCCCAGGGCGCCGCGGCGGCTGGTGCGTCCCGCCACGCGGCGCGACATCTTTTCGACCAGGGTGTCGAAACCGAAATTTCCCAGCATCGTTTATCCTCCCTCTGCATGGGTTGGGGCCGGAAGGCCGGGTCAGGCCGCGGTCTTCCTGCGGCTGGTCATGAACTGCTGAAGCGAGGCGAAGCCGGTCTTGTCGGCCTCGAGCAGGCTTTCCAGATGCTCGCGCGTGTTGGTCAGCCCCTTGGCGCGGATCACGCCCTGGCCGTCCAGCAGCACGCCATAGGGGATCTTGCCGACCTGGAAGGCCATGCCGATCTCGGCCGAGACGACATAGCGGATCTGGCCCAGCTCATGGCTTTCCAGAAAGCGGGCGTGTTCCTCGGGGGCGCCGTCGCTGACCATGATGACGCCGATGTTCTCGGCCCGCGCGATGGACTTGATGATCGGAAACAGCTTGTCGCAGACCGGGCAGGTCGGGGCCGTGAACATCACCAGCGTCGGGCGGCCGTCGGCCGCGACGCCGCCAAGCCGCGCGCTGCGCCCGAAATAGTCGGGCAACTCGAACTCGGGCGCCTTGTCGCCGATGTCGGGGCCGTGATCGGTGATCATCGCGCCCATGGGGGACGAGCGTTCGTGCAGCAGCCCGACCTGGCGCATCAGGCCCAGCATGACCACGGTCAGGCCCAGGACGGCGATCCACAGCACGATGTTGGAAGCGATAAGATAAGTCATGTCAGCGGCCTTTCGTGGAAGAAGCCCGGTTGTTCATGGCGACGAACCCGCCAAGCATTTCAGCGCCCATGTAAAGCAGCGTCAGCGTCAGCCCGGCGGCAAGGCCGGTGGCGATGTCGCCCGCCGAGGCAGCCCGGCCCTGCGCCAGCAGCGCGCCCGCGCCAAGCGCCAGCGCCGTCAGGACGCCGTTGCGCGCGACCGTCGCCCAGCCGATGCGCTGCTTCATGCCGTTGCGGAAACAGCCGCAGTCGATCTGGGTCCGGCCGCGCAGCACGTTGACTGCGATGGCCAGGCCAAAGACAGCCAGCAGGGCGGCGGCGACCAGCGCCGCGGGGCGCGCCAGCGGGCCGATCAGCAGCCCGGCGGCGATGGCCATCTCGACCACCGGCAGCACCATCGCGACCGGCCGCGCCAGACCGTCGGGCAGCAGGCGGAAATTGCGCACCACGCCGTGGAATTCGTCGATGGCGGTCAGCTTCGACAGCGCGGCGGTCAGGAACAGCGCGGCCAGAAAGCTGCGCAGCGTCCAGACGACCAGAGGCTCGTGCAGGATGGCGGACAGCATCTCAGGACCCCATGTCATGGGTGGTCAGGATCTGCGGGCCGCGGCCCAGATGCGTGACCTTGCGCAGCTCCTTGCCCGTGCCGGCGTCGAAGATATGCAGCGTCTGCGTGCCGGCGGACAGGGCGTAAAGCAGCGGCTCGGCATCCTGGCTGACGTTGATCGAGTCGATCTCGTGGCCCAGTTCGATCTTGCTGATGCGCTCGCCCGTGGCCGCATCGAGGACCACCACGAACCGGCTGGCCGTCTTGTGGCGCCACTGGTCGCGTTGGTCGACCAGCAGGAAGATGCGGTCCGAGGCGCGGTGATAGGCGGTCTGCTGCCAGCCGCCGGGACGCCAGTTGTCGGCGCGCTCGGCCTCGGTCAGGGCCTCGACGGGCTCGCGGAACGTGGCCTTTTCCTCGGTCAGGTCGATCTGGAAGATCTTGCCGGTATAGGTCGGCCAGACCAGCCGCCCGGCCCGCTTCGAATAGGCGGGATGGTTGATCAGCAGCTCGTCCTCGGCGTGGAAGACCTCGGTGTTGGTGATCTTGGGCTCGGTCTCGGCGATGTCCACGCGCGCCAGGCTGCCGTCGCGGCAGTTCATGTAGAACACCGTCGGCGAGGCCGGGAAGATGTGATAGCAGTCCGGCACATCGACCATGCGGTCGAATTTCTTGCCTTCCAGATCGACGATGCCGACCGCCGGCGCGGGCGAGAACTGATAGAACAACAGCTTCTTCTTGTCCGGCGTCAGCGCGTTCATCCACTGATAGGTCCCGATCAGGAAGCGCGCATCCTTGGGCAGTTCGATATCCGCCGTCGGCTCGAAGGTCTCGGGGTCGAAGACCTCGACGTAATCGGTGCGGGTGCCGCGCGCGATGCGTGAAAAGACCGTGCTGGCCTGGGCGATGAACGAACCGTCGTCCGCGACCAGGGGCTGGGGCAGGAAGCCCCCGTCCGTGATGCCGACCACGCGGCCGGTTTCGCCGTCGATGGCGAATTGCTGGGTGATCGCGGCGAAATGCGCCGGGTCCTGGACATAGACGCGGCGGGCGTCGGGCTTGGGCGCGTTCAGCACCACCGGCTCGTCGGCCTGGCCCTCGGCCAGCAGGCGCGCGGCCTCGGCGGCGGCGCGCTGGCCATCGGTCTGGGCGTCCTGCGCCGCGGCCGCGCCAAGCGCAAGGCCCGAGGCCATGGCGACCGTGCCTAGAAAGGTCAGGTATCCGGGGATGGGTCTGCTGCTAGAAGCCATGGTTTCCTCCGTGTGATGGCTCCCCGGGCCCCGGCGACAGGTCGGGGGCCGAGCATGAAAGGGGTCGGGAAAGGGGGGCCGGCGTCAGGCCAGCGCGAGGACGGCAAAGCCCGCCCCCAGCGCCGTCAGGATCGCGCCGTCGCAGATTGCCGCGCGTTCCTGGTGCCGGCCAAGCCAGGCCTGGATCGCATAATCGGTCACCGGGAACAGGTTCACCGCGACCGGCAGGAAGCGTCCCAGGTTGAAGATGGCCACGATGGCGATGGCCTCGGCGAAATTCCCGGTCAGGATGGCGGCGGCGGTCGCCAGATACAGCAGCGGCGTCTGCACATAGGTCAGGTAATCCAGCCCCAGCGACAGTCCGTAAAGCCCGCCCACGACCCATTTCGGGAACCGCTGGCGCGCGTCATGGGGCACCTGCGCCCGGCGCTGCGGATAGGGCACACGCAGGAAATCCAGCTGATGGGCGCCATAGACCAGCCCGATCAGCGCCAGAACCGCAAGGCCCGGGCCCGTGGCCAGGCCCGAGAACCCCAGCAGGGCCCCGATGCCACCCAGAAGCGCCCCGAGCGCCAGCGCCCCCACCGCATAGCCCGCGCCATGCGCGGCAAAAGTCGGCATCCAGTCCCGCAGCGCCCGCAGCCCCCTGCCGGTCGGCCTGAGCAGCGAGATCGAGGAATAGCCGCACGGCGACCAGGTCGACAGCAACCCGCCCGCAAAGGCCGCGGCGCCGATCACGCCCCACAATCCTGCGGCGAGGTCCGGCAGGCCCCTGAGGACCAGGCCGCCCGCGCCCCCCACAATCAGGCTGCTGCCCAAAACAAGGGCACGGCTGACCCGCGAATAGCTGTCGGGGAAAACCGTGCAATCCTGCACGCCAGCAACCTCGTCCTGCGAAATCCAAGTCACCTCACGCCTCCTCTCGTTCGGGACCCTTCGAAGGCCTGCCCGTCGCGATGGAATTGATATTCCGTCGAAAAGGCACACCTGACAGTCATGTGACAGTGCGTCCGCCGCCTTGAGTTCGGAACCCCTATTTCGGCAACCACGGGCTGCAAAAACGCACAGCTGCCTGCGGAATCACGCGTTCGGCCAGCAAATGTTGAAGGAAAACGATTTTCCAGTCAGGAAAAACTGCCCAAAAAACGGCTAGGAAAACTCGTTCTTTGGTAGCAGGTCTGCCGATTCCTCGCGCAGCGCGAACAGGGACGACAGCCATGCCGACAACCGCCGCGCGATCGGATCGTCGCGCAGCGAAGGCTGGGACAGCAGCCAGATGTCGCGCGAAACGCCGGTTTCGGTCACGCACAGGTCGGCCCGCCCGCGCAGGCCTCCGGCCATGGTCTCGGGCAGGACGCCCAGGGCGCGGCCGCTGGACAGGATCTCGCGCATCAGGTTCAGGCTCGAGGTTTCCAGCCGCGGGTTGCGGGTGCCGGCCTTGTGGAACAGGGCCTCCATCTCGGGCATTTCGATCAGCGCCTCGGGATAGGCGATCAGCAGCGGCTCGGGCACCGGCGCGCGGGGGCGCACCAGCACAAAGTCGATCTGCCCGATCCGCCGCATCAGGAACGAGCCCTGCTTGGGCCGGCCCAGGCGCAGGGCGAAATCGGCCTCCCACCGGGACATGTCGACGTTCTGGTCGGACGTGTCGATGCTGAGCGACAGGTCGGGCAGATCGGTCAGCAGCTGCGGCAACTGCGGGGCCAGCCAGTGTTCAGCGATGGCCGCGATGGTCGACAGGCGAAAGCGGCGCTGCGCAAGGTCGTGGCCGCGCAGCACGCGGCGTATTTCGTCGGCGGCCTTTTCCATGTCCTTGAGGCCGCGCAGGATTGCCATGCAGGCCTGCGTCGGCTGGCGCATGCCGTCCACCGCATCGAACAGGGTCAGCCCCATGTCCGTTTCCAGCCGGCCGATGCGGCGGCCCACCGTGGTTTCGTTGATCTGCAAAAGCCGCCCGGCCCGGGTGAACGAGCCGGTCTTGCAGACGGCGGAAACGATCCTGAAATCATCCCAGTTCATGCGGCCACCCTCCTGCCCGTCGCCAAGCGGGCCGACCGAAGCAGATAGGGCCTTGGCGGGCAATAGACCAGCGCCGCGAGACAGGCCCGGCCGCGCCCGGCCGCCTGGCTGCCGTCCTATCCCCCTGTCGCGGCGCCCGTGCCATAGCGCGCCATGCAGGTGGCCGGACCGCGCTGGGACAGGGCGGCCAGCCGCTGTTGCAGGGCGTCGCGCTTGCGCATTTCAGAGACGGGGTCGATGGGCACCCGCCTGCGCGGGCTGTCCAGGTCATAGCAGGTGCCATAGCCAAACCCGATGCCGCCGCCCCAGCCACGGCTCCTGAACCCACCCGCGCAGAAGCTGACGTTGCTGCGGCGCGCGCCGTCGTCCCAGGCATAGCCCCGGGCCAGGTTCTGGTTGACCTCGTTCAGAAGGCGCGAGACCTGGCGATATTCCGACGACACCTGCTGTTCGCATCGCTCCTGCGGCGTGCCGCATGAGGCCAGGGCAAGAAGCGTCGCGCAGGTGATGACAAGGCGGGTCATGGGCGGCATCCGTGTTGCCGGTCCATGCTACGCCAGAAGCCCAGGCCGGGCGAGTCCTTGTTCGCGGAATTGCCAAAGGTTGCATGCGGGGCCGGGGCGCCGGCCCGTCCGTCACCCCCTGCCCTGGATGCCCTCGGGCTGCTCGGACCCGGTTTCGCCGGGGGACCCGGGCTCCTCGCGTCGCTTCAGCCAGGCCAGCACGGGGGCGACGGCCAGCGACCAGTCGCGCGCCATGCGGGCGGCGTTCTGCGACACCTGCGCCAGCAGCGCGCGGTCGCTGTCGAGCGTCAGGATCATGTCGACGAAACTGTCCTCGCAGCCGGCCTCGGGCAGGATGAAGCCCGTGCTGCCGTGCTGGATCGCTTCCTCCATGGCGCCCACCTCGGTCGCCAGAACCACCACGCCGCAGCGCTGCGCCTCAAGCACCGACAGGGGCAGCCCCTCGTAATGCGACGGCAGCACCATGACATCCGCGTCGGCCAGCAGCAGGGTCAGCGCTTCCTGCCCGCGCACCGGGCCCAGCATCCGCGTCTGGCGCGGGAACGAGAACTCGGCCCGGGCTGCGTCCACGACCGAGCCGCCGGCGATCGTCAGGTTGATCCGGGGCGCGCGCAGCGCCAGCGCGTGATAGATCGACGACAGCCGGTGCACGCCCTTTTGCGGGTCCAGCCGGCCCATGAACAGCACGCGCAGGGGGGCTTGCGGGTCGCGCATGGCCCGCGTCTCCATCACCGCGCGGGCGGCGCCGGAAGGCAGGGGGTAGCCGGGCGCGTTCACCACCGCCATCAGCTTTTCGCGCGGCACGCCCTGCCCGTGCATCCAGACCCGCAGCGCCTCGGAGCAGGTCAGGATCAGGTCATAGGCATATTCATAGGCCAGGGCCAGCTTGGGCGGGCCATAGCTGCGACCATAGGTGCTGCGTTCCAGCAGGTGTTCGTGGTCGATCATGGTGATGCCGCGCCGGCGCAGCTGGTCGGCGACCTTGTGCAGCGCGCCGGAATGGGCGTTGACGATCACGTCCATCGACGACAGCAGGCCCATCAGGTCGGCCCGCTCCTGCGGATTGCCCCAGCTGGGTTCGGCCGTGCCCAGGAACTCGGTACCCGTCCAGTCGATGGCGCTGGCGTCGGGCATCCAGTTCACCGTCGCGAAGGCTTGCAGCGCCCAGCTGTCGGGATGGATCGGCCGGTCGCTGATGACGAACAGGTGGCAGCGATAGCCGTTCTGCGCCAGTTCGCGCGCCATCGAGGCCGCGACCTTTTCCACCCCGCCGAAGTCGAAGATCGGCAGGACAAAGCCCACATCCCGAAGCCCGGCCTGTTTCAGCAGCGGAAAGACCACCCCCCCGGCCGAGGGCTTGCGGGGGATTTCGACCGCCGTGGCGCGGTCCACCGCACCCCCCTGCGCGCGCCATTCCCAGGGCTGACCCAGGGCGGCGCGGAACCGGCTGCGCGCCAGTTGCAGCATGAAGCCGCGCAGCAGTTCCTGCGCGCTGGCCGTCCTGCGGTCCAGCCGGGCCATGTGCTCCAGCGCCATGCCCCAGCTGCGGACGCGAAAATCCGTCGGCGTATGGTCCAGCCGGCGCAACGCGTCCTCGGGGGCGGCCAGCAGGTCGCGCACCGCGGCCAGGTCGATCACCACCCCATCGGCCTGGCGGTCGGGGTTGCCCATGTCGCTGTCGATCCGATAGCCGGAGGTGGCGGGGTCCAGGAAGAACAGGTCAAGCTGGGGCCGCTCCCAGGCCCGGGTCCAGCGCCGCTCGGCGTTCCAGAAAAAGCTGTGCAGCAGCCGGTGGTCCTGCAGCCGGTCGGAAACCCCGTCGCGCAGGAACACCAGATAGGCCGGCGCGTGGTTGGCGAAGGGCTCGGCCAGATGCGCCATGATCTGCCGCTCAAGCTCGGCCAGGGTGATGTCGCGGCTTTGGCCAGGGTCGGTCTGCAGGCGCAGGGTGGCGCCCTCGCCCTCGATCACGGCAAAGCGGGGAAAGCGCGCGGCCTCGAGCGCCAGCAGCTTGGGGGTGTTGAACAGCCAGTCGTGCTTTTGTTCCAGGTGCCGGCGCAGTTCGGCGTCCAGGTCATGCGAATTGCTCAGCATGCTGACGGGGCGCTTGCGGTAAAGCAGCAGGGGCTGGGCGGCGGCCTGGCCGCGAAACCCCTTTTGGGCTGCCGACAGCCAGAAATCCCAATCCTCGTAGCCCCGCTTCATCGTCTCGTCGAAGCGGACGCCGGCGTCGAACACGCGGCGCCGGATCAGGCTGCCGGCCTCGCACAGGTTGATGCGAGCGTGGAACAGAAGGTCATACGCGCGTTCGGTGATATAGTGCCCGTCCTGGCCGAAGAAGTCGAAATCGGGATAGAACCAGTCGGCCTGCGGGGCGCTGTCCAGCAGCCGCCGCATGGCCGCGCCCGCGCCCGGTGCCAGCATGTTGTCGGCGTCCAGCAGAAAGATCGCGTCCAGGTCCGGGTCGCGCCGCAGGGCGGCGGCGATGCCGCGGTTGCGCGCCGCGCTGAGGCCCCCGTTGGTGCAGTGCAGGACCAGCATCCGGTCGCCCAGCACCGCCTGCCAGTCGGCCAGGCTTTCGCGGGTTTCGGCATAGGCGCAGCCGTCGTCGACGGCGATCACGCGCTGGATCGCGCCCGTCGCGATCTCGCGGTGGGCCGAGGCGAGGGCGTCGTCCAGCAGGACCGGATGGCCCTTGATCGGGACCACGACGCTGATGACGGGGGGCCTGGCCTGCGGGGCGCCGTCCTCCGGGGCGGGGGTCATGGCGCGGCTTCCCGCACCGGGCTGCTGTGACCCTGGGCTTCGTCCTGCGCCGCCGCACCGTCGCCGCGCGAGAAGCGGAAGCCCCGGAACAGGCCCCAGCTGAGGTCGTTCGGCACATCCGTCGCCAGCGACACGGCCATCAGGATGTCGGCCTTGCCGGTGATCGGCTCGACCGGGATGCAATGGGCCTGGCCCCAGCCGCGCGCCGGCAGGCCCGTGACCCAGGGGCCCAGGCGGCGCTGCCAGAAGCCGTCCTCGTCCACCCGGCCATGCGGGGCGACGCCGATGGCGAAGTTCAGGTTGGGCGCGCGGGCATGGCCCACCGTCACCAGGGCCGCGACATGCGACAGCCCCGCCAGATCCACGCCGCGGATGATCGCGCACACGGCCCCCTGGCGCGAGGGGTGGACAAAGATCGCATCCTCTTTCGACCAGAAATCGGTCGAGACATGGTCCTGGGCCGTCATGGGCAGCGCGAAAACCTCGGGCCGGGGCAGGGCCGAAGGCAGCACGAATTCCGCCCGGCGGATCGTGGTCGTGCCGCCGCCGGTAAAGGCCGGGGTGCAGGCGGGCAGGCGCACGCCGCCCAGCGACTGCCAGACCCGCAGGGCCAGCGTTTCCTCGGGCGCGGTGCCGGCCGAGATCCCGGCGCGGAACCGCGGGTCGGGCACCGGCAGGCCCAGGCCGATGGTCAGGTCCTCGCCGCCCGTCCAGGCCAGGCGCAGCCGGCAATCGCGGCCGACGCCGGCGACGGGCTCGTCCAGGACAAACCGCACCCAGCCCGTCTCGATCCCCATGTCGGGGATGGCGGCATAAAGGACATGCGCCTGGCCCGAGGCATCGCGGATTTCCGCGGCCAGATCGCCGATCTGCGGCAGCACGACCTGCGGGAACCACAGGTCGATGGCCGACAGGCTGACCGCGTTCAGGGGCAGCGCCTGTTCGACGGATTGTCCGGGTTCAAGCACCAGCATCCGGCCGGTGGGCGGCCAGGCCAGGGTGCTGACCAGCTGCGGGTTGCCCAGGCTGTAAAGCAGGTTCTCGATTTCGCGCAGGCGGGTCGTGGTGGTCAGGCTGTCGGCGCGAAACTGCGCGGCGATGGCCCGCGCCTCGCCGGTACGGCGATGGGCTGCGGCGACCTCGTCCGCGAAAATCCCCAGCAGGGTCGCGCAGGCGGCTTCGGGTCGGGCGGGATCCAGCTCGACGATCATGGCCTGGGCATCCGGGCCCTCGGCCAGGGCCGCACGCATCGTCTCGGCGTGGCCGGCCAGTGCCACCGCCGCCAGGGCGGGCCGCGAAACCGGACCGTCGCGTCGGGCCGAAATGTCAGCCAATGCGATGGATTCAAGTGTCACGTTCTTGGGCAGAAGAGCGCGGACCATATCCTGCACGCGCTCATCGACAACAAACGAGATCATGGACCAATTACCCTGCAGTCTGCAATTATCCGTCTAAGGATTGTCAATCTAGCACATAGTCTGCCCGTGGCGAGGGGGCGTGACGCCTCCTCTCCGGCTGAACCGTTGCCTAGCGGCAAATCGTCGACGGCGCCAGAGGGCCAGTCACGAAACCGTGCGGTTCCGAACCACGGCGACCGTCCGATCAGGGGGCGATGCTTGACCTAGTGCCGCAAGCTGCGGGCCAGCACCGCCTCGACCGCCTGGCGGTCCATCGGTTCGCCCAGGAAATCGTGCATGCCGCGGATATAGTCGGGCCCCGAGACCAGCCCTTCGTAGTCCAGCATCATCGCGCAGTCGGGATGGGCCGCGGCATAGGCCAGAAACAGCTGCTCGGCCTGGCGCAACTGGGCAAAGACCTTTTCGCGCGGCTGCTTTGCCCACCAGCTGGACTTGGCGACCGCCTCGTGGTTGCGGCGCTGGAACAGGAAGCGCGCCTTGGGAAAGACGGTGCGCATGATGTCGAGGTGGTCGCGGAAAAAGGCCGCGTCCTCGTGAAAGCGGATCTCTTTGAAGCCGCTGACCCGGCAATCCTTGGGCGGCCGCAGCACCTGGCGCACGAAAAGATCCATCAGGGCCAGGCTGAACTGGTCGGGATCGACCTTTTCGGCGCCCGCCCAGGGGTCCCAGGGCTTGCCCAGGATGGGTTTCAGATAGGGCCGCCGTTCGTCGCGGGGCTTTTCCAGGTCCTCGCGGCGCCAGCGGAACATCTCGTGTTCGCGCACCAGGTGGATGGCCTTGGCGAACAGATGGGTCAGGTTCGCATTCTCGCCCCGGATGGCGTAGCCGGGGATCGCGTTCAGCAGGTTCTGCGTCAGGGTCGAGCCCGAGCGTCCATAGGTGACGACGAACACGTACCCCCCCTGCGGGGCGTAAAGATGGCGATAGGCTGGCATTCCTGGACGACTCCTGGGGCAGGGGGCCGCGCGGGCCCGGGTCCAGCCTTAGCCCAACGCGCGGCCTGTCGAAAGACCGGGACCCTTCGTCAGGCAGTCAGGCGCTGCTTCAGCGCGGCGATGCGGCGGTCGTGGCGCGCCAGCGCCTCGGGCCCGCCTTCCAGCAGGATGTCGTCGCGCAGCTCCTGGGTGAACAGCGCCTCGGCCCGGGCCAGGCTGATGCCGCGCCCCTCGTGCATCTGGACAAAGCTGTCGGCCTTGCGCAGGAAGCGTTCGCCGACATGGACCGGGTGATAGACCATCCCGTTCGGCGTCATCCCGGCAATGCGACGATGCGACATGGGCGCGCCTTCGCGATAGGTTTCGGGGGTGGACAGGCGCCGGCCCATGCCGTTCAGGCCGCGGCAGCGAAAGCCGCCTTCGTTCAGCAGCGTCGCCATGAAGGATTCGTCGTTCGGCCAGCGCCGCGCCGGGTCCTGGGCCTGGGTTTCGGCAAAGCCCTGGGACATGCGGCGCCGCGCCGCCAGCGCATGGTCCAGCGCCTTGCGGCTGGCGGCCACGATCGAGAAGTTGCAGGCGTGGACGCGGGGGCTGAAGGGCAGCATGACCGCGTGCCAGTTCCAGTTCGGGCCGGCCTCGTGCATCATGAAGGCCAGGAAATCCACGCCGGGATCGGCGAACAGGTCGAAGAACTCGCGCGCTTCGGCAAAGTTCAGCCGCACGTCGTATTCGACCAGCCAGTAACGGTCGTAATGGGGCAGCGCCTGCATCCCGACGTAAAGGAAGTAATCGCCGCAGAGCCAGCCGAAGTTCTTGGGCGTGTGCAGGCCCATCGCCTCGACATGGGCGCGGTCCAGGCCGATCTTGGCGCGGCCCTTGCCGACGTCGACAGGCCCGCCCCCTTCTTCGCAGATCAGCGCCACGTCGCGTCCCGAGGTTTCGCGCAGATAGTCGCAGAAGCTGCGCGTGGCCTCGTCAAAGATATGGGTCCGCAGCAAGACAAGTTCGCGCATCGCGATGCTCCCGCAATTTGGCATTTCCAGGGTCAAGCTCTAGGCAGGAAAGCGGGCGCGGGCAAGCTGCGGGCGGTTGCGGCGCCGGGCTGTGGCCGGCCGGGCACGCGGGCCTGCACAGCCGCAGGTTGCCCGTGGCCCTGGGCGGGAAGCTTTGGTATCGCAGCGCCGATTCCGGCGCTTGGTCCCGCATCGGGGCCAGCAAGCCGCAAGGAATGATGTCTGGCGAGGACCTGCGGTGGCGTTCAGTGCGGATAAGGACCGGGAAATCATCAAGGCGCTGGCCCCGGCCGGGTATTACATGGGAATCCGGATCCGCCAGTCCAAGGCGGATCTGGTGTTCAACACCTATCCCCCCGAATGGCAGGAGCGGTATGCCGCCATGTCCTATCGGCTGCGCGACCCGACCATCGCCTGGGGCTTTGCCAACAACGGCGCCGCACGGTGGAGCGCGCTGGCCCATCTGGATACCGCGGGGATCTTTGCCGATGCGGCGGCCCACGGCCTGAAGCATGGCCTGGTCATCGGGACGGGCGAGATCAAGGCGCGCACCCTTGCGGGCTTTGCGCGGCCGGACCGGCCCTTCGCGCGCGACGAGATCGAATGGCTGCAGGATGCCGTGCAGCGGCTGCACACCCGCAACCTGCCGCAGTCGATCACCTTTCGCGAATTGCAGGCGCTGCGGCTGGTCGCCGCGGGCAAGCCCTATGCGATTGCCGCGCATATGCTGGGCATCTCGACGGGCGCGCTGCGGGCCCGCCTGACCTCGGTGCGCAGCCGGCTGGGCGCCCCCACCATCCCCGAGGCGATCCAGGTCGCGCGGCGGCGCAATATCGTCTAGGGCCGGCCATCCTGTCGGACCTGTTGTGCAGCATGAAATAATGCGATACCCACAATTCATGTGCAGCAGAAATAAATTTGATCCACACCGGGGGCGCAGGTGATGCCCGTGTCGCATTCCCGCACCGCGCAGGTCGCCTATCAGGACCTGCTGCGGTTGCATCTGGACGAGGGGGCCTCTGCGCTTCTGGGCAGCGTCGAGGAGCGGCACAGGAACGGCCGGACCTATCTTTACGACCGTTTTCGCCTGGGGTCCGAGATGAAAAGCCGCTATCTGGGCGAGGGCACGCCCGAACTGCGCGAGCGTCTGGCCCGTGCTGCTGCCCTGCGCGCCGATGCGGATGCGCGCCACGACCGGATGGCGCGGCTGGCGCGCATCCTGCGGGCCGAGGGCATGATCGCCACGGACCGCGACACCGGCTCGATGCTGCTGGCCTTTGCCCGGGCGGGGGTGTTCCGGCTGGGCGGCACGCTGGTCGGAACGGCGGCCTATGCGCTGTATCAGGGCGAACTGGGCGTGCGCTTCGACACCGAGGAGCTGGCCCGGACCGGGGACATAGACCTGGCGAGCTTTCATCGGCTGTCGGTCGCGCTGGACGACCGGGTCGAGGAGACCCCGGACGACATCCTGCGCGCACTGAAGTTCGACCCGGTGCCGGGCGTGGGCGACCGCCAGGTCTGGAAATGGCGCCAGGGCCGGGGCGAGGCGATGGTCGAGTTCCTGACCCCCGCCTTTGGTCAGGAACAGGTCAAGCCGCTGCCGGCGCTGGGGGTCAGCGCGCAGGCGCTGAACTATCTGAACTTCCTGATCGCCGAGCCGATCCCGGCGGTCGCCCTGTACCGCTCGGGGGTGCTGGTGCAGATCCCCCGGCCCGAACGCTTTGCCATCCACAAGCTGATCGTGGCCGACCGCAGGCGCGGCGGGCCCGACCAGGCCAAGGCGCGCAAGGACCGGGGCCAGGCTGCCTTTCTGGTCCAGGTCCTGGCCGAGGACCGGCCCGAGGACCTGCGCGACGCCTATCGCGATGCCCTGTCGCGGGGCCCGCGCTGGCGGGCCCGGATCGGGGCAAGCCTGGCGCGCATGCCACAGACGGACGAAATCCTGCGCGGGCTTGGCTGAAGGGCGGCACGGGCCAGCGCCGCCCCCAGGGGCTCAGACCAGCAGACCCACGAAGCGCAGCATGGCCTTGAGGCTGTCGATGGGCTCGGCCGGGCGGAACAGGCTGGGCGACCAGCGGTGCCCGCCGATCCGGGCGTTCCAATAGGACGAGGCATCGTGCACCACCAGCCCGACCAGCGTGTTGGCGACCAGATGGCTGCCCAGAGGACCCAGATGGTTGCCGCCCGTCAGCTCGGCCTCGCGCAGGACATAGAACCAGGCCGGGGTCGCGGCGTCCAGGCCAGGCGCCTGCAGGAACGCGCGCCCCTCGCGCACCTGCTCGGGCGTCAGGATCGGGATCGGGCGGTACAACCCCGTCGCGTTGATCGCCTCGGCCATGGCCTGACCCGAGGGCAGGTTCAGCCGATAGCCGCGCCGCAGGTTGCGCTGCGCCAGCCGCTTCATGACGGCGGGATTGGCGGGTTCGTTCAGCAGGTCCGCCAGCGGCGGGGCCAGATGGGTGTCGATCTTGCGCGCGGAATGGGCCGGGCTTTCGGCATGGACGAAGCGTTCCCATTCGATCACCCAGTTCCCCGGCAGCGCGGTCTTGGGATCGGCGGTCAGCGGCGAGGGCATGCGCCCGTTGCCGGTGAACTCGAACAGCTGCTGGAAGGTCGCGAACGGGGTCAGCTGGGTCGAGCCCGCGACGGCCGTGCCGAAGAAGCGGTTGTGGTCATAGGCCCCGCGCACCATCGAATGGCCAAAGCGGAAGCCCGCGACCGAAAACTCCAGCGGCATCGGCAGCTGGTCGGGGTCGGCGGGCCGGTTCGCGTCGTGGAACTCGGCATAAAGCGGCGCGCCCGTGGCCAGCACCTCGTCCAGCACGTTGCCCGCGCAGATCGCCGGCAGATACTGGTGCAGAACCAGCCATTGGTAATGAAAGCGCGTCGCTTGACGCGCGGCGTCGAAATCGCCCAGCACGTCCACGAAACAGTTGTGCAGCCGCAGGAAGGCGACATGCAACTGGGCGACCAGCAGGTTTTCGTCGTTGCGCCCGTCGCCGATGATGGCGCGGGTGCGGATCGGCCCCGCGCTATCCACGAAGTTCGCCCGCAACGCAGGATCGAGCGCGTTCAGTTCGGCCTCGGTGATCTCGCCACGATCCAGCAGAAAGCCCAGCCGCAGCAGGTCGGCGGCGGGGTCGGCGGGCAGCGGCGGACGGCCGCCGCCGGAATCGGCCGTCATCCCCAGCCGCATCTTGTCGGTCAGGGTCGGGTGCCGCATCAGCCGCGCCAGCTTGGTGGCAAAGGGCCCCTGGCCGGGCTTGTCACCATAAAGGCTGTCCAGTCCCAGCGACCCGTCGCGCAGGTTGCCCAGGCCCGCCTCGACCGTGCCGCGGTCCATGGGGTGGATGTCGCCCGCAATTTCGGACAGGCCGACGACCTCGCGGTCGGTATTGGCAGTGATGTCGTGGTCGATGAACTGCCCGAAATAGGTCAGGATCGGGGGCAGCGCGCTTTCCGAAGGGCCGGGCGCCTCGGTCGCCATGCTGTCGGCCAGGGCATCCAGCGCGGCCAGCGCCTGCGGGCCGGTCGGTATCCCGGCCGCGTTGCGGAACAGATAGCGAAAGGCCCCGGGCGCGGTGGCCGAGCGCATGGCCCGTTCCAGGGCAAGGCCCCGGGTCGTCCCCCGGGTTTCGTCCACCACGGCGTCGATCGGGATGACCCCGGCCTCGGTCTGGGCGGCTTCGACTGCGGTTGCGCCGCGCGAACGCGTGCTGTCGGCGGCGATTGGCTGAAGGGGGGCGCTGTCCTGGACGACATGCATCCCGTGGCTAAGCGAAAAGAGCATGACAATACTCCGTCAACTGGTCATCGAACTATGGGGATGCCGTGGCGAAGAAATCCGCCATGCGGCGTTGCCTGTCTTTATGGAAAATGTCTTGGGCGCAGTATAATCCCGCGCCGCGGGAAATGGCCGGCGCGAGTCGTTTCAGATTTCCGGAAAATATCACGAAAGCGGCCCTTGAGCCAAGAATATCGGCGGGATGGGCCGGACCCACCGGATTTGCAGTTTCATTTCAAAAGGATTTTTTGGAACGGTGGCCCGCAGTTGCATTATGGCACGGGGTTGCAACCATTCAGGATTGTCTTGCCTCTGCCTTGAAGGAAACGTCCTTCCTGAATGGATTTTCCCGCCGGGTTTTTTCAACGTGGCAGGGGCTTGCCGTCCGGCCCCTGGCGCCCTTGTCGCAGCAGCGGCAATCCCTTGTTGCCTTGACGTTGCGTCATCCTTACAGAGCATAGCCAGCGCGCGCCGCCGGGGTCCGGGGCGCGGCTTTGTTCTGGTAGAGCGGGGGGCACGACGGCCATGCTGGACCTGACCGACATTCGCGGCACGCTGCGCGCGCATTACGACCTGGAACCCTCGCTGGCGCTCGCCGAGGCGATGTCGGACATCCACGCCCGCATGGGCCGGGTGATGCCGATGGTCGACTGGGCCATTCACGCGCCCTATGTCCGCGCCATCAACGAGTTGAAAAGGCAGCGCAACGCCGTCGTGCTGGCGCATAACTACATGACGCCGCAGATCTATCACGGCATCGCCGACGTGGTGGGCGACAGCCTGCACCTGGCGATCAAGGCGACCGAGGTCGAGGCCGATGTGATCGTGCAATGCGGCGTGCATTTCATGGCCGAGACCTCGAAGATCCTGAACCCGCAAAAGACCGTGCTGATGCCGGACATGGAGGCCGGCTGTTCGCTGGCCGAAAGCATCACCGCCGCAGGCATCGCCGAGATGCGCGCGCGCTATCCGGGCGCGCCGGTGGTCAGCTATGTCAACACCACCGCCGAGGTGAAGGCCGCGTCCGACATCTGCTGCACCAGCGCCAACGCGGTGCAGATCGTTTCGGCGATGGAGAGCGATACCATCATCATGACGCCCGACAAATGGCTGGCGCAGAACGTGGCGCTGAAGGTGCCGCACAAGCGGGTGGTCTGGTGGGACGGCGCCTGCATCGTGCATGAACAGTTCACGGCCCAGGACCTGCGCGACTTCCGCGACTGGAACCCGGGGCTGAAGATCATCGCCCATCCCGAATGCCCGCCCGAGGTGGTGGCCGAGGCGGATTACGCCGGCTCGACCGCGAATATCCAGGATTGGGTGACGGCCGAGCAGCCCAAGCAGGTCATGCTGGTGACGGAATGTTCAATGGCCTCGAACATCTCGGACGCGAACCCGGAGGTCGAGTTTCTGGGCCCCTGCAACATGTGCCCCTATATGCAGAAGATCACGCTGGAAAAGGTGCTGTGGTCGCTGCATTCCATGACCGGCGTGGTCGAGGTCGACCCAGGCGTCGCCGAACCGGCCCGCCGTGCCGTGCAGCGCATGATCGACCTGTCGCGCAGGCTGGCGGGATGACGGCGCTTGCCACCGGGCGCATCGTCATCCTGGGCGCGGGGCTTGCGGCGCTGTCGGCCGCGCTGCGTCTGGCGCCGCGCCCGGTGCTGGTCGTCTCGCCCGATCCCCTGGGGCAGGGGGCCAGCTCGGCCTGGGCGCAGGGCGGGGTGGCGGCGGCGATGGACCCCGCCGACAGCCCCGAGGCCCATGCCGCGGACACGCTGCGCGCCGGTGCCGGCCTGGTCGAGGCCGAGGTGGCGCGGCTGGTGACGGGGGCCGCGCCCGACCACATCCGCGACCTGACGGCCCTTGGCGCGCCCTTCGACCGCACGGAAACCGGGGCCTATGTGCTGTCGCGCGAGGCCGCGCATTCCGCATCCCGCGTGGTCCGGGTCGGGGGCGACAGCGCAGGGGCGGAAATCATGCGGGCGATGGTGGCGGCGGTACGGCGTGCGCCTTCGGTCCAGGTGCTGGAAGGGGCGATGGCCACGGGGCTGGAAACGCGCGCCGGCCGCGTCATCGGCGTCCGGCTGATGCGGACCCCGGCCTCGGCCCAGGTCGTGCTGCACGCGCCGGCGGTGCTGCTGGCGGCCGGCGGCGTCGGCGGGCTTTACGCGCTGACGACGAATCCGCCCCGCATCGCAGGCCAGGCGGTCGGCATGGCCGCCCGGGCAGGCGCGGTGATTGCCGATGCCGAATTCGTGCAGTTCCACCCGACCGCGATGGACGTGGGCCTGGACCCCGCGCCCCTGGCGACCGAAGCCCTGCGGGGCGAGGGCGCGCATCTGGTCAATGCTCAGGGCGTGCGCTTCATGCTGGCCGTGCACCCCGATGCCGAGCTTGCGCCGCGCGACGTGGTGGCCCGTGCCGTCTATCTGCAGGCGCAGGCGGGGCTGCGGCCGGCGCTTGACACCCGGCATTGCCTGGGGCCGCGGATCCTGACGGAATTCCCGGCGGTGGCGGCTGCCTGTGCCCGGGCGGGGATCGACCCCACCCGCGCGCCGATCCCGGTCGCCGCTGCGGCGCATTACCACATGGGCGGGGTCGAAAGCGACCGCGACGGGCGCAGCAGCCTGCCCGGTCTGTGGGTCTGCGGCGAGGCGGCCTCGACCGGGCTGCACGGCGCGAACCGCCTTGCCTCGAACGGGCTGCTCGAGGCGCTGGTCTTTGCGGCGCGCGCGGCGGCGTCGATCGGGGCCGAGGTCGCGGCGGGGGACCACGCCCGGGTTGTCCTGCCCGAACTGGCCGATGCCCCGCCGCCCGACCCGGCGCTGGTCCGGCGCCTGCGCCAGGCGATGACGGCGGGGGCGGGCGTCGTGCGCGACGCGGCGGGGCTGGCCGCCTGCCTGCACGAGATCGCGGCCATCGAGGCGGCCCAGCCCGATTGCGCGCCCCTGGGCAACATGACCGCCACCGCGACGCTGATCTGCGCCGCCGCCCTTGCCCGGCGCGAAAGCCGCGGCGCGCATTGCCGCAGCGATCATCCCGACACCCATCCCGCCGGCCGGCGCAGCCGCATGACCCTGGCCGAGGCCCGTGCCAGCCAGAAGGAAACCGCATGACCCCGTTCCCCGACATGATCCTTGAGCCCTTGGTCCGCGCCGCCCTGCTCGAGGACCTGGGCACCTATGGCGACCTGACCACGCGCACGGTCATTGCGCCCGGCACCCGCTATGCCGCCCGGATCGTCGCGCGCGAGGCGGGCGTCGCTTCGGGGATGCAGCTTGCGGCCATCGCCTTCCGGCTGGTCGATCCGGCGCTGGCCTTGCAGATCCTGGTTCCCGACGGCACCCGCTTTGACAAGGGCCAGACCCTGGCCGAGGTCGCGGGCGACGCCGCCGCCATCCTGTCGGCCGAGCGGGTGGCGCTGAACTTTGCCGGCAGGCTGTGCGGCATCGCGACCCGGACGGCGGATTTCGTCGCGCAGGCGGCCGGAACGAAGGCGCGGATCACCTGCACGCGCAAGACCACCCCGGGCCTGCGCCTGGTCGAAAAGCAGGCCGTGCTGCACGGCGGCGGCTTCAACCACCGCTTCAGCCTGTCGGACGCGATCCTGATCAAGGACAACCACATCGCGGCGGCGGGCGGCATTCGGCCCGTCCTGCAGGCGGTCAAGGCCCGCGCCTCGCACATGATCCGGGTCGAGATCGAGGTCGACCGGCTGGACCAGCTGGCCGAAGCCCTGGACGAGGGCGGCGCCGACGTCGTGCTGCTGGACAACATGGACACGCCCACGCTGCGAAACGCGGTCGGCATGGTCGCGGGCCGGCTGGTCACCGAGGCCTCGGGCAACATGCGGCTGGACCGCATCGCCGAGGTCGCCGCGACGGGGGTGGATTACATCTCGGTCGGGGCGCTGACCCATTCGGCGCCGGTGCTGGACCTGGGGCTGGACGTTTCCGAATAAGGAACAGCCCGATCAGCTGCGTACGCGGGCCGACCTGGGGTCGTAAAGCGGGGACAGGCTGGCCTCGGCCGGGACGATGCGGCCGGCAACGTCGATGCTGTAGTCGGCGGCCAGCATCTCCTCGGGCGTCTCGTCCGGGCGGCAGGGCACATAGCCGAGGCCGATGGCCGCGCCAAGCGCATGGCCGTAGTTGCCCGAGGTAAGCTGGCCCACGATCCTGCCATCGCGCAGGATGGGTTCGTTGTGAAACAGCAGCGGTCCAGGGTCGCGCAGCCGGAACTGGACCAGGCGGCGCCCCAGCCCCGCGTCGCGCTTTCTCAGCACGGCATCGCGGCCGATGAAATCGCCCTTGCGGGTCTTGACGGCAAAGCCCAAGCCCGCCTCCAGCACGTGATCCTCGTCGGTGATGTCATGGCCGAAATGGCGATAGGCCTTTTCAATGCGGCATGAATCCATGGCGTGCAGGCCGCATAGCGTCAGCCCGACCTGTTCGCCCGCCTCGACCAGAGTCTCGAACACATGCGCGGCCTGGTCGGTCGGGACGTAAAGCTCCCACCCGAGTTCGCCCACATAGGTCACGCGATGGGCCCGGGCCAGGCCCATGCCGATCTCGATGTCGCGGGCCGTGCCGAAGGGATGCGCCGCGTTCGAGAAATCGTTGGGCGAGACCAGCGACAAAAGCGCGCGCGAGCGCGGGCCCATCAGCGGCAGCACAGCCTCGGCTGCGGTGATGTCGGTGATGACCGCCCATTCGTCGCCCAGATGCCGGCGCAGCCAGGCCAGGTCCCGCTGCAAGGTGGCGCCGGGCACCACCAGCAGGAAGGCCGTTTCCGACAGCCGGGTCACGGTCAGGTCCGACTCGATGCCGCCGCGCGCGTTCAGCATCTGGCTATAGACGATGCGGCCCGCCGGCACCGCCATGTCGGCTGCGCAAAGCCGTTGCAGGAAGGCAAGCGCGTCGCGCCCCTCGACCCGGATCTTTCCGAAACTGGACATGTCCAGCAGGCCCACGCCCTCGCGCAGGGCCATATGCTCGGCGCGCTGGTTGTCGAACCAGTTCTGGCGCTGCCAGGAATAGCGGTATTCGCGGGGCTGGCCTTCACGCGCGAACCAGTTGGCCCGTTCCCAGCCCGCGACCTCGCCAAAAACGGCGCCGCGTGCCTTCAGATGCCCATGCAGGGGCGAGCGGCGGATGCCGCGCGCCGTGGCCATCTGCCGATAGGGGAAATGGTCGGCGTAAAGCAGGCCCAGCGTTTCGGTCACGCGTTCCTTCAGATAGTGGCGGTTCTTCTGGAAGGGTTGGGCGCGGCGGATATCGACCTCCCACAGGTCGAAGGGGGGCTCGCCGTCGGCCATCCACTGCGCCAGCGCCATGCCCGCCCCGCCCGAGGACGCGATGCCGATGGAATTATAGCCCGCCGCGACCCAATAGCCTTTCAGCTCCGGCGCCTCGCCCAGATAATAGCGGTCATCGGGGGTGAAGCTTTCGGGACCGTTGAAGAAGGTATGGATCCCCGCCTGCGCCAGCAGCGGCATGCGGGCGATGGCCTTTTCCAGGATCGGTTCGAAATGGTCGAAATCCTCGGGCAACTGGTCAAAGCAAAAATCCTCGGGGATGCCCGCCATGCCCCAGGGCTTTGCCCTGGGTTCGAACGCACCCAGCAGGATCTTGCCCGCGTCCTCCTTGTAATAGGCGCATTCGTCGGGGACGCGCAGCACGGGAAGCCGGGCAAGTTCGGGAATGGTTTCGGTAACGATATAGAAATGCTCGCAGGCGTGCAGCGGCAGGGTGACATCGTTCTGGGCGGCCAGATCGCGGCCCCACATGCCGCCGCAGTTCACCACGTTTTCGCAGGCAATATGGCCGCTTTCGCTGCCGCATGCCCAGTCGACACCGGACACGCGGCCGTTGGCGGTGGTGACGCGCGTGACCCTGACCTGCTCGACGATGCGGGCCCCGCGCATCCGTGCGCCCTTGGCCAGTGCCAGCGCGATATTGCCCGGATCGGCCTGCCCATCCAGCGGCAGGTGGACGCCCGCCACCACGTCCGAAACCTCCAGATGGGGGTAAAGCGCCAGCACTTCGCGCGGGGAAAGCTCGTTCACGTCCACGCCGAAGGCGCGGGCCAGGGCCGCCTGGCGCAGGATCTCCTCGCGCCGCTCCCCGGTCAGCGCGACGGTGATCGAGCCGCATTGCCGCAAGCCGGTCGCCAGCCCGGTTTCCGCCTCAAGCCGGGTGTAAAGATCGGCGGAATATTTCGCCAGCCGCGTCATGTTCTGGCTGGCGCGCAGCTGACCGATCAGCCCCGCCGCATGCCAGGTGGTGCCCGAGGTCAGCTGCTTGCGCTCGAGCAGCAGGATGTCGGTCCAGCCGAGCTGCGCCAGGTGATAGGCGACGGAACAGCCGGAAATGCCGCCTCCGATAATGACGACGCGGGCTTGGGTGGGCAGTTCGGCCATGGTGGGTGATCCGCTGTTGAACCGGGCAAGGGGCGCAGCCGCCCCGGGAGGAAAGGGGCAGGGCTGCGGCCGTCAAGCCGACTATTCACCGCGAAAGTGAAAAATCAATGGAAATTTTCATTTCAGAAAATTAGTATCACCACATTTCACATACTACGGCCACCCGCTGTTGAAATTTCATTCCAATCACGGCAGCCTGCGACCGTCCCCGAGGGAGAGCCGATGAACCATCATGTGGGTGAAGACATCCGGTCGCTGCGGAAATCACGCAACCTGCGGCTGGCCGAGCTTTCGGCCGCCGTCGGCCGCTCGGTCGGCTGGCTGAGCCAGGTCGAGCGCGGCCAGACGACCCCGTCGGTCCATGATCTGGGCGCCATCGCGAACCGGCTTGGCGTCAGCATCAGCTTCTTCTTTCGCTCATCCTCCCGCGCGCCCGAGGAACGCGGCCTGATCCTGCGCGCCGCGGACCGCATGGCCATCGGCACCCCGGAAAGCGGATTGACCGAGGAGTTGCTGTCGCCCGCGCTCAGCGGCTCGTTCGAGATGATCAAGTCGACCTTTGCCCCCCGCTCGGAAAGCGCCGCCGTCCGGCCCGCCGCCCCCCGCGAGGATGGCGGCGTGCTGATCTCGGGGCAGTTGCGGCTGACCATCGACGGCACCGCATTCGACCTGGCCCCCGGCGACAGCTTCCAGTTCGCCGGCAAGTCCTATGCCTGGCGCAATCCCGGCGATGAACCGGCGGTGGTCGTCTGGATCGTGGCGCCGCCCGTCTATTGATCGGGGACGATCACCATCTTGCCGACGAAGTCCGCGCCGCGGGCGGTGAAGCGGGTTTCGGCGTCGTGCAGGCGCGACAGCGGCAGGGTTTCGGCCAGCACCGGCTTCAGCCGGCCGTCGCGGATCCAGGCGATCAACTGCTCGGCCTCGGCCCGGGTGCCGTGCGAGACGCCAAAGATCTGCACCTGGTTCAGATAGATCAGCGTCCAGGGCAGGGGCGTGACATTGCCGCCGCCGGCCCCGGCAATGGACAGGCGCGGCGGGGTCCTGCGGGCGCGCAGGTCGCGGCACATGGCCTGGATCAGCGGCACCGTCATGGCGCCGCCGACCAGGTCCATCGCCGCGTCGATGGCGATGCCGGCAAGCGCCCGGGGCCAGTCGCCGCTGCGGTCCAGCACGGTCTCCGCCCCCAGCGCCTTCAGCGCATCCGCCTTGCCCGGGCTGGCGATCGCGTGCGGCACCGCCCCGATCACGCGGCACAGCTGGATCAGCGCCGTCCCGACCCCACCCGAGGCGCCCGTGACCAGCACATGTTCGCCCGCCGCGACGCCAGCCGAGGTCAGCATGTGATAGCCCGTCTGCCACGAACACAGGCCCAGCGTCGCCAATTCGGCATCCGACAGGTCGGGGTTCGGAATGTGGTGGAACTGGTCCGAGGGGAAGGCGCCGTATTCGGCATAGCCGCCATCGGCGCCATGCCCGTAATAGTCGGGCGCGAGGTTCAGGTCCCGCCGGGCATCGGGATAGATGTTGAAGTCCAGCAGGCCGCGTTCGCCGATCCGTTCGGGCGACACGTCTTTGCCCACCGCGACCACATGGCCCACGACATCCGCCCCCAGGATGCGGGGAAAGCGCAACGTGTCTCCGGCCATGGCGAATGATGTCACCGCGCCGTCGTCCGCGGTGGAGTAAAGCCCCTCGCGCACCTTGCGGTCGGTGTTGTTCTTGGCGCAGGCGGTGATGCGGACCAGAACCTCGCCCGCTTTCGGGACGGGCACCGGCCAGTCGGTGCGCCATTCCAGCCGGTCGATGCCGCCATGGCCCGTCAGGACCATGGCGCGCATCCTTTGCGGGATCTCAGCCACCGCAGACCTCGGCCAGGGCCTCGGCGGTGACGCCGACGATGGTGTCGGCCTCGGCCTCGGTCAGGCAGAGCGGCGGGGCAAAGCCCAGGATGTCGCCTTGCGGCATGGCGCGCGCGATCACGCCGCGCTTCAACATGGCGGCGACGACCTTGGCGCCCATTGCCTGGGCGGGATCGAAATGCCGGCGGGCGGTGCGGTCCACGACCAGTTCGACGGCGCACAGCATGCCCTCGCCCCGGATTTCGCCCACGTTCGGGTGATCGGCCAGCGCCGCCTGCATCTGCGCGTTCAGATAGGCGCCGGTGCGCGCGGCATTGCCGAGCAGGCCCAGTTCGTCGATCAGCTTGAGGTTGGCGATGCCGGCGGCCGCGCCAATGGGATGGGCGGAATAGGTCCAGCCGTGGCCCAGCACGCCGAATTCGTCGGCACCCTGCACCAGCACGTCCCACATCCTTTGCCCGACGATGCTGCCCGACAACGGCGCATAGGCCGAGGTCAGCCCCTTTGCGATGGTGATCAGGTCCGGCTTCAGCCCGTAATGGTCGCTGCCGAACATGCTGCCCAGTCGGCCGAACCCCGTCACCACCTCATCCGCGATCAGCAGGATGTCATGGCGCGCCAGCACCTTCTGAATGGCGTCCCAGTAACCGCGCGGGGGCGGCACGATGCCCCCCGTGCCCAGCACCGGCTCGCCGATGAAGGCGGCGATGGTGTCTGCGCCTTCGCGGGCGATCAGCTTGTCCAGTTCGTCGGCGCAATGGGCGCTGAACGCTTCCTCGGTCATGCCCGCGTCCTTGCGGCGGAAGTAGTAAGGCGCCTCGGTATGGATCACCTGCGCCAGCGGCAGGTCGAATTTCTTGTGGAACAGCTCCAGTCCCGTCAGCGAGCCCGTGACCAGCCCCGAGCCGTGATAGCCGCGCCAGCGCGAGATGATCTTCTTCTTCTGCGGCAGGCCGCGGATGTTGTTGTAATACCAGACAAGCTTGACGTTGGTTTCATTGGCGTCCGACCCGCCCAGGCCGAAATAGACCCGCGCCATGCCTTCGGGCGCGCGCTCCATCACCATCTTTGCCAGCGTGATCGACGCCTCGGAGCCGTGCCCGGCATAGGCGTGGTAATAGGCCAGTTCGCGCGCTTGCGCGGCGATGGCCTCGCTGATCTCGGTCCGGCCATAGCCCACGTTCACGCAGTAAAGCCCGGCAAAGCCGTCCAGCAGGCGATTGCCGTCGCGATCGGTGATATGGACGCCCTCACCCCCCGTCACGATGCGCTGCGGCGCCTCGCCCCGCGCGAATTGCGCCAGGTTGGTCGAGGGGTGCATGAAATTCTCGCGGTCCCATTTCGCAAGCTCGTCATTGGTCAGCATGGTGTCTCCTTTCAGGGCGCTGCTCATGACTGGCTCCAGTCGCGGCAGACGTATTTGATGTCGGTGAAGGCCTCGAGCCCATGGCGCGAGCCTTCGCGGGCCAGGCCCGACTGCTTCATGCCACCAAAGGGGATCGGCGCGCCGGTGACCTTGGTGCGGTTGACGGCAACCATGCCGAACTCCAGCGCGCGCGACAGGCGATAGATGCGGCGCGGGTCCTGGCTGTGCAGATAGGCGACCAGCCCGTATTCGGTGGCGTTCGCGATGGCGATGGCCTCGGCTTCGTCGTCGAAGGGGGCGATGGCGGCGACCGGGCCGAAGGTTTCCTCGTGAAAGATCAGCGCGTCGCGCGGCACGTCGGCCAGCACGGTCGGCTGATAGAACAGCGGCCCCTGCGGATCGCGCTGTCCGCCCGTCAGCAGGCGCGCGCCGCGGGCCAGGGCATCGGCGACGTGTTCCTCCTGCTTGGCTATGGCGGCCTCGTTCATCAGGGGGCCGAGGTCGCGGTCCTCGACGCCCGGGCCCAGGGTCAGGGCGCGGGTGCGGGCGGCAAAGCCTTTGCAAAAGGCGTCATAGACCGGGCGTTCGACCAGGAAGCGGTTGGCCCCCAGGCAGTCCTGGCCCGAGGTCGCGAACTTGGCCTTGATCGCCTCGTCCAGCGCCTGGTCCAGGTCGGCCTCGGCAAAGACGATGAAGGGGGCGTGGCCGCCCAGTTCCAGCACCAGCCGCTTGACCGTATCCGAGGACTGCCGGTAAAGCAGCTTGCCCACGCGGGTCGAACCGGTAAAGGACAGCGCCCGCACCCGCGCATCCTGGCACCAGGCGCCCACGATCTCGGGCGCGTCGCCCGTCACCACGTTGAACACGCCCGGCAGAAAGCCCGCGCGCTGCGCCAGTTCCGCCAAGGCCAGCGCCGACAGCGGCGTTTCGGCCGAGGGGTGGACGACCACCGTGCAGCCCGCCGCCAGCGCGGCGGCGGCCTTGCGGGTGATCATCGCGCAGGGGAAATTCCAGGGCGTGACCAGGGCTGCGACGCCCACGGGTTCGCGCCACAGTTCCATCTCGGCCGTGGCCAGATGCGAGGTGACGCTTTCGATGTTCGGGCGGCGCGCCTCTTCGGCATAGAATTCGATGAAGCTGGCGGCATAGTCGATCTCGCCCCGCGCTTCGGACAGCGGCTTGCCCTGTTCGGCGGTCATGATCCGGGCCAGGTCCTCGCGCGCGTCCTGCACCAGGTGGAACCAGCGCTGCAGGATGGCGGCGCGGTCCTGCGGCAGGCGCCAGGCCCAGTCGTGAAAGGCGGCCTGGGCCACATCGACGGCGGCGCGGGCGGCATCGGCGTCCAGCCGCGCCACCTGCGCAATGGTCTGGCCCGTGGCGGGGTCGGTCACGGCAAAGCGCCGCGCGGCGCCCTGCCACTGGCCGCCGACATGGGCATCGGCGCGGATCAGCGCGGGGTCGGCAACGAAGGAAGGAAGGTCCAGCATCTCATGCCTCGATTTCCACGCCGACGACTGCCACGCAGTCGCCGGGCTTGACGATTCCGGGAAAATGCCGGGCCATGAACAGGCCCGCGCGGTTGACCGTGACCGTGACCGGGGCGATGCCGGTGCGGGTCATCGGATAGATGCGGGCGATGGGCTGGCCCTGTTCGACGCTGTCGCCCAGGTCGGCCAGGAATTCGATCAGCCCGCCGTCCTCGGCAAAGGTGAAGCAATCGGCGTCGGGCATGTCCAGCCATTGCGTCGGCTGGGCCCGGACCTCGCCCCGCATCGCGCCGGCGGCGATCAGCAGGTTCCGCAGGCCGCGCTTGGCGATGCCCGCCGTGCGCGCGGTCGCTGTGCCGCCGCCGCCCAGTTCGGTGGTGACAAAGATCTTGCCCATCTCCTCGGCGGCGGTGTCGTACATGCCGACGGCGTCGATTTCCAGCATCCTGACCGACCAGGGTGCCCCGAAGGCCCGCACCAGGTCGAAGCTCTGCCCCTCCTGCCGCTTGTCGGGCAGGATATGGGCGGCGCAATAGGGCAGGAAGTCCAGCGTCCGGCCGCCCGAATGGAAATCCACCACCACATCGGCCATGGGCAGCAGAACCCGCTGGAAGTAGTCGGCGATCTTCTGCGTCACCGTGCCGTCGGGACGCCCCGGAAAGCTGCGGTTCAGGTTGCCCCGGTCGATGGGCGAGGTGCGCGTGCCCGCCCCGAAGGCCGGATAGTTCATTGCCGGCACGATGATGATCCGGCCGGTCACGTCCTCGGCCCGGATGGTCGCGGCCAGGTCGAACAATGCGATCGGGCCTTCGTATTCGTCGCCGTGGTTCGCCCCGGTCAGCAGGGCGGTCGGGCCTTCGCCATTGTTGACCACGGTGATGGGGGTCATGATCGACCCCCAGGCCGCGTCGTCGCGCGAATAGGGCAGGCGCAGGAAGCCGTGGCTGACCCCGGGCGCCGAGAAATCCACCGTCGCCGTGATGGGCGACGGCGTCAGCTGCATCTGCAACATGGCGTCAGTCCTTCACGAACAGCTTGCGCGGCACCGAGGCCAGCAGTTCCGGCGCGCCCTCGGTGATGACGACGCTTTCGGTGATCTCCAGCCCCATCTCGTCGGTCCAGAGGCCGGTCATGAAATGGAAGGTCATGCCGGGTTGCAGCACGGTGCGGTCGCCCGGACGCAGCGACATGGTGCGTTCGCCCCAGTCGGGCGGATAGCTGACGCCGATGCCGTATCCGGTGCGGCCGTCCTTGACGATGCCGTATTTCTTCAGCACGGCAAAGAAGGCTCCAGCGAACTGTTCGCAGGTATTGCCCGCGCGCGCGGCCTCGAGCCCGGCCTCCATGCCCTCCAGCACGGCCTGTTCGCCTTCGGTGAAAACCTTGGGCGGCTTGCCCAGGAAAACCGTTCGCGACAAGGGCGCGTGATAGCGGTTATAGCAACCCGCGATTTCAAAGAAGGTGCCCTCGCCCGCGCGCATCGGCCGGTCGTCCCAGGTCAGATGCGCGGCCGCCGCCTCGCGCCCCGAGGGCAGCAGCGGCACGATGGCCGGATAATCGCCGCCAAAGCCGTCGGTGCCACGGATGCCCGCGTCATAGATTTCCGCCACCAGGTCGCATTTGCGCATCCCCGGCTCGATCTTCTCGAAGATGCGTTCGTGCATCTTCGTCACGATGGCCCCGGCCTTGCGCATGTAGTCAAGCTCGGTCGGGGATTTCACCGCGCGCTGCCAGTTCACCAGCCCGGTCGTGTCGCTGAACGTCGCGTCGGGCAGGTGCCTTTGCAGGGCGGCGAAGGCGGCGGCGGTGAACCAGTAGTTGTCCATCTCGGCGCCGATGCGTTTCGCGCCCCAGCCCTTGTCCTTGAGGATCTGCGACAGCAGGTCCATCGGATGTTTCTGGGTGTTCTGCACATAGTCGTCGGGATAGCCGATGACATTGGCTTCGTTCAGATAGGCGGTGAAGCGTGCGCCCACGGCATCCATGGCCCGGCCGAAGAAGATCGGCTCGCCCTCGGGCGGGACCACGACGCATTGGTGCACATAGAACGACCAGCCGTCATAGCCGGTCAGCCAGTTCATGTTCGAGGGATCGGTGACGATCAGCAGATCGACGCCCTTCTCCTCCATCGCCTGGCGGGTCTTGCGCAGGCGGTCGGCATATTCGGCGCGGCTGAATTTCAAGGCTGCTTCTGTCATGGCGCTGCTTTCAAGGGGTGAAGGTCTGGCCGGCCCCGGCGGCCCGCGCACGGGCAAGGGCAAGGGCGGCGATGGCGGTGTCCTGGATGCCGGTGCCGGTCAGGTCGGCCAGCGTGATCTGCCGGTCCGACGTGCGGCCCGGCGCGATTCCGGCGATGACCTGGCCAAGCTCGGGGAACTCGGTCCCGGCCAGGGGGGAATGGTGCAACTCGCCCAGGGCGCGGGTCTGGGACAGGCGGTCGGCGACGTAATGGGCGGCCGCCAGCAGGTCAGGCGCGATCTCGTTCTTGTGCCCGGCGTCCGAGCCCATGGCGGTGATGTGGCTGCCGGGCGGGGCGCTGGCCAGGATGGGGCTTTCGGCGGGCGTGGTGGTCACGATCACATCCGCCTGCGCCTCGGGCGTCACGGCCGGTGTGACGGGAAAGCCAAGCGCGGCCGTCATCTCATCGGCGAGTGCGCGGGCCTTGGCCGCGTCGCGGGCCCAGACGGTGGCGCGGGTCAGCGGCCGGACCAGCGCCAGCGCGCGCAACTGCATCCGGGCCTGCATCCCCGCCCCCAGGATCGCGGCGCTTTCAGCGTCCTGCCGCGCCAGATGCCGCGCGGCGACGGCCCCGGCGGCGGCGGTGCGCACGTCGGTCAGATAGCCGTTGTCCAGAAGCAGCGCCTGAACCAGCCCGGTGCGGGCGGACAGGACCACCATCATGCCGTTCGTCGACGGCAGGCCCAGCGTCGGATTGTCGAAAAAACCGGGGCTGATCTTGATCGCGAAATGGTCGATCCCGGGGACATAGGCGGTCTTCACGTCGACCTCGCCCCGGTGTTCGGGAATGTCGAGGCGCAGGACCGGCGGCATGGCAACGGCCTGGGTCGCCAGTGCGCGGAAGGCATCCTCGATGCAATCGACGGCGGCAAGGTCCAGGGGCACCAGCCGGCGCAGATCGGTCTCGGTCAGGATGATGACGGGCGTTCTCATGCGGCCTCGACGGAGTTGGCGCCGGCGACGATGCGGGCGTGCAGGCCCGGGTCGATGTTGCCGCCCGACAGGATGGTGACGGTCGGCCCCTCGGGGCGGAAGCGGCCCGACAGGATGGCGGCATGGCCCACGGCCGCCGCGCCCTCGACCACATGGCCCGCCGCCGCCAGATGGCGCAGGGCGGCGGCGATCTCGGCCTCGGAGACCAGGATCACGCCGTCCAGCAGCGCGCGGCACAGGGGAAAGGTCACCCGGTTGTCCGCCCCGATGCCGCCGCCAAGGGAATCCGCCAGGCTTGCGGTTTCGATCACCTCGACCGGATGGCCGGCGGCCAGGCTCGCGGCCATGGCGGCGCCGTTTTCCATGCTGACGCCGATCACGCGGGCGGTAGGGATCAGGGCCTTGACGGCGACGGCAATGCCCGCCGCCAGCCCACCCCCCGACAGGGGCACCAGGACGCTGTGCAGGTCGGGCCGGTCCTCGGCCAGTTCCAGCCCGATGGTGCCCTGTCCCGCAACCACGGCGGGATCGTCGAAGGGGTCGATCCGCGTCATGCCTTCGCGGGCCACGGCGCGGGCGACCTCGGCCATCGCCTCGTCCTGGCTGGCGCCGGTGACGCGGACCTCGGCGCCCAGCTCGCGGATGGCGCGGACCTTGTTGTCGGGGACCAGGTGCGACAGGCAGACCGTCGCGGGAATACCCGCCGCCTGCGCCGCATGGGCCAGCGCGCGACCGTGATTGCCGGTCGAGGCGGTGACGACGGCCCGTGCGCGCCTGGGCAGGGTCAGCACCGCATTGGTCCCGCCGCGCAGCTTGAAGGCGCCGGTCGGCTGGCGGTGTTCGCATTTCAGCCAGAGCTGCGGCAGGCGCGGGTCGGCGACCAGAGGCGTGCGCGCGACATGCGGCGCGATGCGGGCGCTGGCGGCGCGGATGTCGGCCAAGGTGACGGGCATCACGGCAGCCTCATCAGCTGGCCGGGCGCGGCGACGCCGGTGTCGCCACAGGCGCGCAGCACTGCCCAGGCGGCGGCATAGTTCGACGACACCGCCGGTACGCCGGTCGCATCCTCGATCCGGTCGATCACCCCGGCGGCGCGGACGGCGGTGCAGGACACGAAGATCGCCTCGCTGCCCGGCACCAGCGCATCCCTGGCCGCCGCGACGATGCTGTCGGGCGACAGCCGCGCCATGGCGCGGTCGTCGGTCAGGCCAAGGCTGGTGACGCCTTGCAGGGTGAAGCCGCCGGCCTCGAAACAGGCGGCCATGGGTGCGGTGGTTTCGGGCACATAGGGGGTCAGCAGCGTGATCCGCTGCGCGCCAAGCGCGCGCAGACCCGCGAACCCGGCCGAGATCGGCGTGATCGCCACCGTTCCGGGCTTGCCCGCCGCGATCGCGTCGCGCACCGCCCGGTCCCCGATCACGACCGAGGCCGAGGTGCAACCATAGACCACCGCATCCAGATCCTCGCCCGGCAGGATCAGCGCGGCGGCGCCGGTCACGTCGCCCGCCATGGCAGCCAGGGTTTCAGGCGTCACCGGATTGGCGAAGGGGATGCGCGTCGCATAGACGCCGATGCCGCGCGGCGACAGGATGCGATGGAAATCCGGCTCGGTCGTGTGGTCGGTCGCCAGCGCGATCAGGCCGATGCGGCGGGGCAGGGGTCGGTCGTCCAGATGCAGTTCCACGGTCATTTTCCGAACCTTCCAAAGCGGCGTTCCAGCCAGCGCAAGCCGACGACCGAGATGATGCTGACGATCAGGAAGCACACGCCAACCAGGGTGATCGGCTCGACATAGCGATAGGTCGAATTCGCAACCGAACGGGCCTGGCCCATCAGCTCCATCACGGTGATCGCCGACAGCAGGGGCGTTTCCTTGAACATGGCCAGGACATAGTTCGCCATGGCCGGGATCATCGGCGGGACCGCCTGCGGCAGGACGACATGCATCCAGGTCTGGCGCGCGGTCAGGTTGGTGGCGCGCGCCGCCTCCCACTGGCCGCGCGGCACGGATTCGATGCCGCCGCGATAGACCTCGGCGAAATAGGCCGCGTAATGCAGGCCCATGCCCAGCACGCCCGCCGCCAGCGCCGGCAGCCGCAGTCCGATGTCGGGCAGGACGTAGAAGATGAAGTACAGCTGCACCAGCAGCGGCGTGCCCCGGATGAACTCGACCACGAAGCCGGTCGTGCGGGTGACGGTGCGGCTGGGCGAGCGCCGCAGCAGCGCAAAGACAAGGCCCAGGACGGCGGCCACGATGACGCCCAGCACGGTCGCCAGCAGCGTGATCTGCAAGCCCTGCAACAGGGTCGGCAGGATGCTCAGCGCGAAATCCCAATCCCATTCCATCAGCGCACCCCGTCCAGCCCGCGCGTCGCGCGCCGTTCCAACCAGCGCATCCCGGCCGAAATCAGCGAGGAGAGCGCGAAATACATCACCAGGATCGCGACAAAGGGGACCAGCGTGCTGCCGGTCTGCGACCGCACCACCTGCGCCTGGAACGTCATGTCGGACAGCGAGATCAGCGACACGACCGAAGTGGCCTTCAGCAGTTCGATGGCATTGTTGCCGAAGGTCGGCAGCATCAGCGGCAGGGCCTGGGGCAGGATGACATGGCGCATCCGCTGATAGCCGGTCAGGTTCAGCGCAACCGTCGCCTCGTGCTGGTCGCGCGGCACCGACAGGATGGCGCCGCGCACCACCTCGGCCGCATAGGCGCCGACGTTCAGACCCAGCGCCATCACCCCCGCCTGCATCGGGCTAAGCGATACGCCGGTCAGCGGCAGGACGTAATAGATCCAGAACAGCTGCACAAAGATCGAGGTGCCGCGAAAGAACTCGATATAGATGCTGGCCAGCCAGCGCAGGCCGGCGTGACGCGACACCCGGCCCAAGCCAGCCAGGAAGGCCACGACCAGCGCGACCGCGCAGCCCATCACGGTCAGTTGCACCGTGACCCAGGCCCCCTGAAGGATGAGTGTCAGATATCCTGCCCAGTCGCCCATGCGCTGATGCCTGCCTTGCTGTTGGGGTCTGCGGTTCGGCTTATTGCGGCGCGGCGCAAAGCGTATCGCGGTCGGTCGACAGCGCGGCCTCGGCGCTGAAGCCGTAGGGCTCGACGATCTTGGCGAAGTCGTCCGTTTCCTTCATCTTGGCCAGTTCCACGTCGAAGGCGTCGCGCAGCGCCGTGTCCTTCTTGTTGAAGGCCGCGCCGTCGCAATAGACCGGGGCATCCTTGACCGGGGCAAAGATTTCCAGACCGGCATCGCCGGATTTCGCCAGCAGTTCGTTCAGCGACAGCACCGGCAGCGAATAGGCGTCGATGCGCCCGTCCTGCAGCATCTTCAGCCCCGATTGCGGGTCCGGCACGACGATCAGCCGGTCGCGCGGCACGCCCGCGTCCAGCGCCAGCTTTTCCTCGGTGCCGCCGCCGGGGGCTCCCAGCCGTGCGGTCTCGTCCTTGGCGATATCGGCATAGAACTGGAAGCTCTTGGGGTTGCCCTTGGGCACCAGCAGCGCCTCGGCATCGCACAGGATCGGCTGGGAATAGGCGACCGCGGCGCAGCGCTCGGGCTTCATGAACAGACCCGCCGTCACGGCATCGACGCGGCCAGCCTGCAGGCTGGGGATCATCGCGCCATATTCCAGGATCGAGGCCTCGACATCGGCGACGCCCAGGCGCTTGAACACCTCGCGCGCGACATCGGGACCCGCGCCCGAGACCTTGCCGTCCGAGCCGACGGCGGTATAGGGCGGCTCGTTGCCGATGGCGATGCGGGCAAAGCCCTGTTCCCTCAGCGTGTCCAGATCGGCAAGCGCGGGCAGGGGAGCGGCCAGCATCACGGCGGCCATCAGGTAAAGCTTCATGTCAATCTCCGCTGTTGGTTCTGTTGGTCAGACCCGATGGCCGGCTGCGATGATCTTGCGCAGAAAGCCTCGGGTTCTTTCTTCCTTGGGGTTCTTGAAGATCTGTTCTGGCGGGCCCTGCTCGACGATCCGGCCCTTGTCGAAGAACAGGATGCGGTCGGCGAATTCGCTGGCAAAGCCCATCTCGTGGGTGACAAGCAGCATGGTCATGTCGGTTTCGGCGGCCAGCCGCTTCATCACCAGCAGAACCTCCTCGACCAGTTCGGGGTCAAGGGCGGACGTCACCTCGTCGAACAGCATGATGTCGGGGTTCAGCGCCAGCGCGCGGGCGATCGCCACGCGCTGCTTTTGCCCGCCCGACAGTTGCGAGGGCATGGCATCGGCCTTGTCGGCAAGCCCGACCATGTCCAGAAGCTCGCGGCCGCGCCTTTCGGCGGCGGTGCGGCTTTGGCCTTGGGTCAGGACCGGCGCCAGGGTGATGTTCTGCAGCACGGACTTGTGCGGGAACAGATTGAAATGCTGGAATACCATGCCGATGCGGGCGCGCATCTTGTGCAGATGCGCTTCGTCCGCGGGCACCTCGGCGCCGTTCTTCTGCATGTGGTAAAGCGGCTGGCCGTCGATCTCGATCCGGCCGCCCGACAGCGATTCCAGCGTCATCAGGATGCGCAGGATCGTCGTCTTGCCCGAGCCCGAAGGCCCGATCAGCGCCAGCTTTTCGCCCTTGTGCACGTCAAAGGACAGCCCGTCGATGACGGTCAGCGTGCCGAAGGATTTGCGCAGATTGTCGATGCGGATGATTGGGTCGCCCACGTCCGTCCCCTTGCCGTTCGCGGACAGGTTTGCATTGCTGCCAAATCAGGTCAATTATTATATCGTATCATGACAATTCTACAGCAGTGGCAGCAGGGGCTCGGGCGAACTGCGGAGCAGGTCGCGCACCAGGCCAAGGCCGCGCTGCAGATCGTCCTCGCGCTTGGTGCCCAGGGCGATGCGGACGGCATTGCGGCGCTGATGATCGTTGACACGGAACGCCTGCCCCGAGGCGATGGCCACGCCATGCACCCGCGCCTGGGCGACGAACTGATCCTCGTCCACGCCTTCGGGCAGGTTCAGCCAGACATGCAGGCCCTGCGGATGGGCGCTGAAATCAAGGCCGGTGAGGATCGCCTGCGCCAGGGCATGGCGGCGCTGCAGGGCCTCGCGCTGCCAGGCGACCAGGCCGTGCAGGGTGCCGTCCTCGATCCAGTGGCTCAGCAACTCGACCATCAGCGGCGTCGCCATCCAGCTTGTCACCAGATGGCGATTTGCCGCCACGGCTGCCGCCCGTTCCGGCGCGGACAGATAGGCCAGCCGCAGCCCGGGCAGCGCGACCTTGGTAAAGCCGCGGATGTGAAAGACCCGCTCGGGCGCAAGCATGGCATAGGGCGTGGGCGCGTCCACCACCACATCGCCCAGGATGTCGTTTTCGACGATGAACAGGTCGTGCCGCCGGGCGATGTCCACAATGTCGCGCCGCCGCGCGAGGCTGGTGACATTGGCGCGCGGATTGATCGCGGTGGGCTGGGTATAGACCGCGCGCACCAGCCCTTTTTCCGCCGCCATATCAAGCGCATCCGGCAGGATGCCGTCGCTGTCGCAGGCCAGCCCATCCAGATGCAGGCCCAGATACTTGCACAGCGGCATCAGCAGGTGATGGGTCAGCGCGGGCGCCGCCAGTGTCGCACCGCAGGGCACCGCGCTCATCACCGCGGTGGTGATGGCCGAGGTGGCGCCGTCCGTGATGACGATATTGTCTGGCGCGACCTCGATGCCGCTGCGCTTCAACCAGCCGGCGGCGACATGGCGGTGATGCGGCAGGACCGAACTGGGTCGGAATGACAGCGCCGAGGACGCACTGAGGTTGTCGGCCACCCAGTGCAGCCCGTCGCGCATCAGGGCGATGTGGTGGTCGTCGCTGACCGGCTTCAGGATCGAAAGGTCGATCACCTCGCTGCTGCGGTCGGCGATATAGGGCGGGTTGCTGTCGCCGGCCGGCGGCAGGACGAACGACCCGCTGCCCACCTTGCCCGCAATCAGCCTACGCCGGATCAGGTCGTTATAGGCGCGCGACACGGTCTGCACCGACAGCCCCAGTTCATAGGCCAGGTCCCGGTGCGGCCTGAGCTTGGCGCCCGAGGGCAGCAGCCCGTCCGCAATGGCCCGCGCGAATTGATCCGCCAGGGACAGATAGGCCGGTCGACGAAGGCGGGCGGGATCGGGGCGCCATTGGGTCATAATGACATGACCTTAAAGCAGTTCAATTTTGGGCAGAAGGTGGAAAATTCAGCTGTTGCCTGCGCAAGCTTTACGCCTTGAGCCGCGCTCGGCCTGTGTGGCCTCGGCCGCCAGCCGTCCCGCCTTTACCAGAAATCCACCCTGGTCTGCAAAAGCTCGCCCAGCGTCTCGGCGTCGTGGCCAAGGAAGATCACGCCATGACCGTTGCCCAGATCCAGGTAAGCGGCATCGCCCAAGTCGTGCAACCGGTCGCCCAGCGATTCGGGGTCGATGGACTGGCCATTGATGTTGCGGGTGATGATCAGGCGATCCTCGTCGGAAAAATCGGCGATGATGTCCACGCCATGCGCGCTGCGGAACTGGAACAGGTCGGCACCGCCGCCGCCGGTCAGGAAATCGTCGCCCGCGCCGCCATTCAGGGCATCGTCGCCCGCGCCGCCGTCGATCATGTCGTTGCCGCGCCCGCCATGCAGCGTGTCGTTGCCCGCCCTGCCAAAGATGGAGTCGTCGCCGCGCCCGAAATCCTCGATCGCGGCGACGAAATCATTGCCGTCGCCAAGGTCGATGCTGTCGTCGCCGCCGCCGGCGTCCACCCAGTCGTTGCCTGCGCCGCCCGTGATGCTGTCGTCGCCAAAGCCGCCATGAAGCGTGTCGTTTCCCAAGCCGCCGTCCAGCAGGTCGTTGCCATTGTCGCCCTGCAACCTGTCCCTGCCGTCGCCGCCATAAAGCCGGTCTTCGCCCAGGTCCCCTGACAGCGTATCGTTGCCTGCGCCGCCATGAAGGCTGTCGCGCCCGGCATCGCCTTCGAGCCGGTCGTCGCCGGATCCGCCATCCAGCAGGTCGTTGCCATCCTGCCCGCTGAGAAGGTCGTTCCCCGCACCACCCAGCAGCAGATCGGACCCGAACGATGCAAAGAGCGAATCATTACCCGCGCCGCCGAACAACCCGTCCCCGGCGGCGCGCTTTGCCTCGGCCCAGTCGTCATAGGACAGGCCGCCTCGGTCGGGATCGGTCAGCCAGCGCACGTCCAGCACATCGTTGCCCTCACCTCCGAACAGCAGGTTCCAGCCCGCACCGCCGTGCAGGGAATCGTCGCCGGCAAGCCCGAGCATGACATCGTTGCCCGGACCGCCGGCAAGCGTGTCGGCCCCGCTTCCGCCGATTTGCAGGCCTTGGGACAGGGCGCCGGCCAGGATGCCGATGGCGGTCCTGGCGAAATCCAGCCCCTCGGATTCCGCCGGGTCGAGGCCGGTCGGCAGCAGGCGAAAGAGTTCGTCGGACAGAATGGTCGATTTCAGGTCTGAATACGTCGCCATGGTTGCTTTTCCAGTTTGAAGCGGCCCTGATCCTGCGCCCCGGTGATGCCCGGGACTGGAACGTCGGACGGATGCTAGCGGGACCGCATTGCCGAAGCGAACCGGAAAAGCCTGCAATTTTAAGTAAATAGACGTCGGCCGTCTGCCCGCTTTGGTTTAGCTTCCGCCGCATTGGATCACAGCAAGAAAGGGGTCATCATGGCCACGATACCAGGGGGCGCGTTCAGCGACTTCTTGTTCGGGACGTCGCTCTCGGACTTCATCGCAGCCGGAGCGGGGCATGATACCGTCATGTCCGGCTCGGGCGACGACATCGTTCACGGCGAGGCGGGCGACGACCTGCTGAACGGCGGTTCGGGCGACGACCGGCTGTATGGCGGGTCCGGCGACGACCAGCTGCTGGGCGGCACCGGGGACGATGCGCTTTACGGCGGGGAAGGGGACGACACCCTGTCCGGCGGTGCGGGCGACGACCTGATGCAGGGCGGCGCGGGCAGCGACCTTCTGGCAGGCGGTGCCGGCGACGACACGCTGGAAGGCGGCGCGGGCGACGATGCCCTGGCCGGCGGCACCGGCGACGATCTGCTGGACGGCGGTGCGGGCGACGATACACTTTCGGGCGACGTCGGCGACGACACGCTGCTGGGGGGCGCCGGCGACGACCAGATCCTTGGGGGGCTGGGCGATGATCTTCTGCTGGGCGGCGAAGGCGACGACCTGCTTGAAGGGGGTGCCGGTCGCGATACCCTGGACGGCGGCACCGGCGACGACGTCCTTTATGGCGGCGAGGGGGAGGACCTGTTCACCTTCTCGGGCGGCGGCGACGTGGTCATGGACTTTACCGACGGCGACATCATCCAGATCTCCTCGCGGCTGGAGGGGGTGACGCTGGGCTCGGCCGAGGAAGTGGCCGATTTCGCCGTCGACCTTGGCGACGCCGGCACGCTGATCGACTTCGGCCAGGGCGACAGCGTCCTGCTGCACGGCGTGTCCTATGACGACGTGACCGCGGACCCGGGCCGCTTCTTCACCGTGGTCTGATGCGGACGGTCCGGGCGCCCTCCGTGCCCGGACCTTTCCTTTCCATCCCTTCGTCCAAGGTGCCAGGGCATGAACATCCCTCTTGACCGAACGCTGCGCGCGCCGGTTCCGCGCTTGCCCGCCCGCCTTGACGAGGCGATGGCGGTCGCGTTGGGCCCGTCGCTGAGCGCGATCTTTTTCGACCGGCCCGGGGGACGGCGCGAAAGGATGCAGGCGGAACAGGACGGCGAGCCCGTCCCGCGCCCCTTTATCGCGGCGGAACTGGGCCTGAGGTCGGGGGGCACGCGGCATGTGCTGTTCGTTCCGCAGGGGCTCGAAGCCGTGCTGACGCGCCACCTGCTGTTGCGCCTGAACGACTTGCCGGCCGCCGAGATCGACCCCGGCTGGCTGCAGGCGCCGCAAGGCGATCTCGCGACGCTGGCCGCGCAGCTTTCGGCGCCGGGCCTGTGCCGGCTGCTGCGGATGATGCTGACCACCGGAGCCTCGCTTTTCGCGGCCGAGGCACAGGCGGGGCTTGCCGAGGCCGCCTTGCATCTGATGGACCTCTGCAACATTCCGGCCCTTGCCCCCATCGCGAAAACGCAGGTCGCGGGGCGGGCGCTGGTCAGCTATGTCGCGCCCGGTCTTGCCGGCCTGCGCGGCCCCGGCAATGCCGTGACGATCCAGGACGGTCGCCCGGTCCCGTTCAAGGATTTCGATTGCCTGTTCGAAGGGACGCTGCTGCATGTGCTGCTGCCGCGCGGTCTTGCCCCCGCGCAGATCGTGGCTTTCGCCGATGCGCCGCTTCGGCTGGGCGCGGGAGGCGGATCGCTGCGCCACCAGCCGGCCGCGGCCTGGCTGCGGGACCGTGGAAAGGACTGCCGCGACTGGCTGTCAACGCGCGTCGGGACCGACGTGGTCGCCACGGGGCGCCGTCCTGCCAGCGGGCTGACCGAACCCCGCATCGCGATCCGGCATCTGTCGGCGCTGCCTTCGGGACTGCTTCATGCCCTGGTGCTCACGGACCCGTCACGCCTGATCCGCAAGGTGATCCTTGAGCGGCAGGGTCGGCAGGCCGCGCTGACGCCGGCGCATGGGGTCGACGGGACAACGATCCTGGCAGGCCTTGCCGATCTGCCGGGCGAGATGCGGGCCCGCGACACCTGCCGCATTCGCGTGCTGTACCGTTCCGGTCATCTGCGCAATCTGGCGGAGGCGCCGGTCGCGGCCTACGACGGCAGCATCCCCCCAGGTTTCGAGGACGCCTGGGCGCTTGGCGCCGATGTCCTGCCGCCGCTGGCCCGGGCCCGGGCCGGCTTTCGCCGCACAACGCCGCCGTCCGTCGCGCAGTATTTCGGCCCCGTGCAGAAATGCGGGCTGCAGATCGTGACTGCAATCGGCGAATCGGCCGACATGATCCGGGCGCGCGCCGCCATGATCCTGGCCGAGGGGAAGGGCGCGCCGGTCGAGGTGATCTGCACCATGACCGACGGACCGCTGGCGGCAGGCGCGCGTCATGCGCTGGCCCAGACCGCGGCGATCTATGGCATCCCGCATCGGCTGGTGCTGCTACCCGGCGTCGCCAGCGTGGCCGAGCGGTTGCGTATTGCCCTGGCCGAAGCGCAAGAGGTTCCGACGCTGCTGCTGGGCGCCGATGTCCTGCCCGAGGGCCGGGGCTGGCTGCCCTTCTGGCTGCGGCGCCTGCGCCAGCCAGAGGCCCTGGCCCCCGCCTTGCTGGCAAGCGACGGCTCGATTGCCGCGACGCAAGAGGGTGAGGATCCCCGCCGTGGATTGCCGGCCACGGATCTGCCCGCCTCGGGCCGGCCGGTCCGCCGACCGCTGGTCGACTGTCTGGCGCTTGGGCCTGCGGGAATCGCGCGGCTGCTGAAGGCCGCGCCGCACCCCGATCCGGCGCTCTGGATCGCCTCGGCCCTGAGCGGCAGCGCCCGGACCGAAACGCGCCGACCGTTTCGCAGGTTCGGCCCTGGACCGGCGCCCGGCGCCTTTACCACCGCCTTGGCCGAGGCGGGGTTTGCCTTGATGGAAAGGGATCGCGCATGACCCTTCAGGTGCTGCACATCGTTCATGACCACCCCGCCTATACAAGCGGCGGAACGGAAATCCTGGCCCATGACCTGACCCGCGCGCTGGATGCGACCCCGGGGGTGCGGACGCGATTGCTGGCCGCGACCACCGCGCTGCAGCGCCCGAGCGACGCGCCGGGAGCCTTGGGCCTGGAGGGCGGGGATCACCTGCTGCGCACCGGGCGCTATGACCGCTTTTCCATGCTGCGGCAGGATGGCACCGAATGGGTCGCCTCGATGGGGCGGCTGTTGGGCCATGTCCGCCCCGACGTGGTGCATTTGCACGGGCTGGACCGGATCGGGGCCGAGGTGCTGGCGGTGCTGCGACGCCTCGCGCCCCGGGCGCGCATCGTATTGACCTTGCACGATTACCAGATCCTGTGTCCGAACGACGGGTTGATGCTGACGGTCCCCGAAGGTGCGCGCTGCCGAAATCCCGGGCAGGACCGCTGCCGGCGCTGTTACCCGGACATGCCCGCCGCAGCGCATCTGCTGCGCAAGGCGCATCTGACGGCGCTGCTTTCGCTGGTCGATGTCTTCATCGCGCCGTCGCGCTTTCTGGCGGAACGCTTTGTCGATTGGGGGCTCGACGCGGGCCGGATCACCGTCCTGCCCAACCAGGTTCAGCCTGCGCCCCACCCGCAGCGCGGTCCGCGTGCAAATCCCGACCGCTTCGCCTATTTCGGCAATATCGCCACGCACAAGGGCGTGCTGCCCCTGATGGCCGCGACCCGCCTTGCGGGAGAGGCGCTTACGCTGGACCTGCACGGCGGGCTGGGCCACGCCGAGGCCGGGTTTCGCCGCGAGTTCGCCGAGGCGCTTGCAGCGACCCCCAACGCTGCCCACCATGGCCCCTATAACCGCGCGGATCTGCCGGCGCTGATGGCGCGCGCCGACTGGCTGGTCCTGCCGTCGCTCTGGTGGGAAAACGCCCCGCTGGTGGTGCTGGAGGCCCGCGCGGCGGGCCTGCCGGTGATCTGCTCGGGCATCGGCGGCATGGCCGAGATGGTGGCGCATGGCACGACCGGCCTGCATGTCCCCCCGGGCGATCCCCGCGCCCTGGCCGAGGCGATGCGCACCGCCGCCAGCGATCCGACAGCCCATGCGCGCATGGCGGCGGCGCAGCGCAGCCGGCACAGGGATGACGCCTATCGCGCCTTTGTCGACGCCCATCTGGACATCTATCGCACCCTCTCACGAAAGGTTTCGGCATGAGCCCCGCCGACGGCGCCTTTTTCGCAGCCCCGCCCGAAGACGCGGTGCTGACCCCCGATCTGGCGATCATCCTGCCCGGCGGGCGGACGCTTCTGGCGCTGTCGCAGCTGGGCAGCGCACTGCCACGGCGCGGCTTTTGCGGGGATGCGCCCTGGCGCGCGACCTGCTGGCCCGCACAGGACGGGCGCGCCGGGCTGGCGCTTGTCGAAACGCCGCTGGTCGGGACCGGCCGGCTGCGTGGCCCCGGCGGCGACGAACGACAGATCGCCACGCCGCGCGCCGTGGATGTCGCACCGGGACCGCTGGCGGAATTCGTCCGCCGCAGCGGCCTGAACAGCCGAAAGGTGTTCGAGTTCCTGACCGAGGCGCTGGCCGGGTCCGCGACCGGCGAGACACGCGGCAGCGACCACGAATTCGGGGCCGCCTTCCTGTCCATGGCGTCGGAGGCCGGCGGCTTTGTCGAAATCCTCGCCTGTCCTGATACGGGCGGTCTTTTCGCCCAGGGCTGGGCGATGGCGCTGGCCCCAGGTCCCCAGCGGCTGGCCCGCCTGAACGGCCCGCTGGAGCTTTGCAACGCGAATGCCGCCGTCTTTCCACGCGACGACATCCCACCGCCGGGCACGGGGTTTTGCCTGTTCAGCCTGGACTGGCGCGGGGCCGATCTGGAGACGCTCGACTGCCTGTTCTATGAACAGGACGGCATCCTGAAGCGGCTTGAGGTGGTGCGCGGCGCGGTCCTCAGGCTGCGTGGCGAGGCCGCGACCGATCATGTCCGCCACATGCTGCCCCGGCTGGATTGCGACGCCGATGCGGCGGGCGTTTTCCGGCGCATCTGCCGCCCCCGCTATCAGGGTACCGACACCCTGTCGTCGACCCTCCTGCCGGTGGCCGCCGCCTTCGATGCGGTGTTCGAGGCGCCCTTGGGCGGGCTTCTGGCGATGGGTTGGCTGCTGGACCCGCTGCGGCGGGTCGAACGCGTCATCATCAAAAGCACGACCGGGCTTTATGCGCCTTTGCATGACCGCTGGAACCCGCTTCCTCGCGCCGACCTGAACGATGGCTTCGCGGCCGATCCCCGCTTTGCGCGCCTGCTCGATCCCGCCGACACCATGCATGGCTTCATCGCCTTCGCGCCGGGTGGCCCGCGCAAGGGGGACGAGGAATTCTATCTGGAACTGATCCTTGACGATGGCAGCTGCCTGTTCCGCCCGCTGAAGATCACCCGGCTCGAGGGGCGTGAGTTGTTGCCGCATATCCTTCCGGCCATTCCCCTGCACGATCCGGCGCTTGACCAGATCATCGAGGATGCGCTGGCGCCATTCCTGGCGCGGCTTCCTCCGCGGCAGCGGAAAAACCGCGCCCCGCAGCGACCGATTCCGCTGTCCACTCAGGCCGGAGAGATCGCGGCCATTGTCCCGCTTGGCAAGCTTGACCACTTGCAACCGATGATGGCGCTTCTGGCCGGGACACCCGAGGCAGACCGGCTTGATCTGGTGATCGTGATGGCGCGGGCCGCAGCCGCAGGTGTTCCGACGCGGCTCAAGGATCTTTTCGCCTTCTACGGGCTTCGCGGCAGGCTGCTTCTGGTTCCGGACCAGACCGATTTCTGCACCCGGGTCGAGGCTGGGCTTGCCCATGCCGCGGGCTCGCGGGTGCTGCTCTGGCAGCCCTCGGCCCTGCCCGCGACGCCTGGCTGGCTCGACCTGCTAGAGGACGAGCTTGCGGGGCTGGGCACGCCCGGCCTGATCTCGCCCACCTTGGTCTATGAGGATGGGTCCATCCTTTACGGCGGCGAAGGCGCGACCGAGGAAAACAGCACGCCCATGCTGGGCTATCCGCTGGGGTGGATGATCCGCGGCGCGCCGCGCCCCATGCCCGCCGGCGCGGCCCAGCTTGCCCTGATCGACCGCCAGGCGATGGCTGCGGCAGGGGGCTTTTCGGGGCAGCTTTATTCCGATGCGATGGTCCACCGCGACCTTGCCCGCCGCTTGCACGACCAGGGCTTCGGCACCTGGGCATCGCGCAGCGTCGATTTCTGGGCGCTTGAGGACCTTCCCGGCCCCACCGATGCAATCGTTCGCCTGCTGGAAAGGGTTGATTCATCTTTGACGGGCAAGATGGCGTTCACCGTCAGCGGAGACCGACTCGGATGAAAGCCCTTGTGCTGAGCCATGCCCACCCGGCCTTTTCCATCGGCGGGGCACAGGTCGCATCCTACAACCTGTTCCAGGCGATGAAGCGACAGCCGGGCTGGGACGCACACTACATCGCCGGGGTCGGCCCCCCGGTCGCGCGCCATGCCGCGACGCCCCTGATGTCCTTGGGCCAAGCACCGGATGAAACCCTGTTCTGGACCAATGACTACGACTGGTTCCACCTGGGACTGAACGATACGGGCGCCTTGATCCAGCATTTCGAACGGTTCCTGGCGGACCTGCGGCCCGATATCGTGAACTTTCATCACGTCATGGGCTTCGGGATCCAGGCGATCCGCGCCACGCGCCGCGCCTTGGGCGACGTGCCGATCGTCTATACCCTGCACGAGTTCCTGCCGATCTGCGCCCATCACGGCCAGATGATCAAGGCCAAGAATGGTGCCCTGTGCATGAAGGCCTCAGCCTCGGACTGCGGCATGTGCTTTCCCCAGATCGGCGCGGCGAACATGCTGCGCCGGGAACTGTTCATCAAATCCTTCCTTGCCCAGGTCGACGCCTTCGTCTCTCCTTCGCGCTTCCTGTTGAAGCGCTTTCAGGACTGGGGCCTGCCCCGCGAAAAGCTGGTGATGATCGAGAATGGCCTGGATGGCGGACCGGTCGCCCAGGCGCGCGCCCTGCCGCCGGGCGGACGGCGCAACCGCTTCGCCTATTTCGGACAGCTCAACCCCTTCAAGGGCATCAAGGTCCTGGTCGAAGCCGTCACCCGCATCCCCGAGAAGACCTGGGGCGACGGTATCCTCTATATCTTCGGCGGCAACCTGGAGCACCAGCCCGAGGAATTTCAGGCGCAGGTCAAAGAACTGTTCCGCCTTTCCGGCCGCCGCCTGCGGTTCATGGGGTCGTACAAAAGCGCCGACCTGCCGCATCTGATGCGCGAGGTGGACTGGACGATCGTGCCCTCGACCTGGTGGGAGAACGCGCCCGTCGTCATTCAGGAGGCGTTTCACCACCGCCGTCCGATCATCGCATCGGACATCGGCGGAATGGCGGAAAAAGTGCGGGATGGCATCGACGGAATACACTTCCGCGTCTCGAACCCGGAAAGCCTGGCCGAGGCGATGACCCGTGCCATGGACCCGCAGGTCTGGGATCGTCTCCATGCCGGCATCCGGCCCCCGACGGGCGCGGACGAGGCCGCGCGGCTGCACGCCAGCCTGTTCGAAAAGATCCTCGCCCGGAATGCCAAGGCCGGGCTGGCGGTGCGTCATGGGTGACGGCGGCCTGGTGCAGGATCCCTGGCGCACGGCCCTGGGCGACCTGGCCAAGGGGGTGGCGGCAGCGGCATGCGTCGGTTTCTTCGTCAACCTGCTTTACCTGTCGCTGCCGCTTTACCAATCTCAGATCTTCGACCGCGTGATCTCGTCGGGAAACCTCGACACGCTGGTCGCGCTGACGCTGATCGTGGGGTTCCTGTTCATCTTCCAGTCGATGCTGGACTTCCTGCGGTCCCGCCTGCTGCTGGTCGTCGCAGCCCGGCTTTCAACGGCGCTCGGCCGCCCAGTGTTCGAGGCAACGATCGAAAACGCGTTGAAGTCGGGGGCAGCCTCGGCCGCGACCGCCATGCGCGACCTGAACGGACTTCGCGGCTTTGTCGCCGGGGGTGCGATCACCTTGCCGATGGACATGGCCTTCACGCCGATCCTGCTGACCGTGCTGTTCCTGCTGCATCCGCTCTACGGAACGGTCGGGCTTTGCGGGGCAGGGCTGCTGACGCTGATCGCGCTGGCGACCGAGATCCTGGGCCGCCGCCCTGCCGCAAATGCAGTCCAGAAGAACGTCGTGCTGCAAGCCGACACCGCCAGCGCGATCCGCAATTCCGAAGTCATCGCGGCGATGGGCATGCTGCCCGAACTGTCGCGGCGGTGGCGGCGCGGCCAGGCCATGTCGCTTGACAGCATCGAGGCGGGCGGAACCACGGCAAAATTCCTTGCCGCGCTGGCACGCGGATCTCGGGTCGGGCTACAGATTGCGGTGATCTGCACCGGGGCCACGCTGGTCATTCGGCAAGAGGTCAGCCCAGGCACCATCATGGCCGCAGCGGTCATCATCTCGCGCATGCTGTCCCCGTTCGAACATCTGATCGATGGCTGGCGGCAATGGGTCAATGCCTCGGTCGTGGCGCGGCGGCTGCGCGATCTTCTTCACGAGGGGGCGAGAACCCGCTCGGCCGTGCCGGTTCCGGTCGGTCGGGCAGAGTTGAAAGTCGACCGGCTCAGCTATGTGCCGCCCGGGCAGGATGCGCCCCTGCTGCGCAACATCAGCTTTTCCATCGCGCCGGGCGAGATGGTGGGCGTGATCGGTCCCTCGGGCGCCGGAAAATCGACCCTGGCGCGTCTGGTTGTCGGGCTCTGGCGACCGACCACGGGGGGCATCTTCCTTGATGGGCAATCCACCTTCCTGCACGAAAGGGCCAGTTTTGGTGCCGCCCTGGGCTATCTTCCGCAAGAGCCACTGCTGCTTGACGGAACGGTTCGCGAAAACATCGCGCGGTTCCGCGATGTGCCTATCGAGGACGTGGTGGCCGCAGCCCGCCAGGCCGGGGTTCACGAAATGATCGGCCGCCTACCCAAGGGCTACGAAACGCCTCTGCTCGATGCCGGAGCGCGCCTTTCGGGGGGGCAGCGCCAGCGCATCGCCCTGGCGCGCGCCGTTTTCGGTATGCCGAAGCTTCTGGTGTTGGATGAGCCGAACTCATCGCTGGACGCCGATGGCGAGGCGGCGCTGGTCGAAGCGGTTGAGCATGCCCGCGCCCGCGGAGCGGCCGTGCTGATCGTCGCGCAGCGCATGTCGATCCTGAACAAGGCCGATCGCTTGCTTTTGCTGCGCGACGGCGCGGTGGCGCAATACGGCGACAAGGCGGAGGTGCTTGCGGCACTGGGCCCCAGCCGACGCAAGCTTGTCCCCGCGGCAGAGGCGCGCATGTCATGAGCGTGACAGCCGATGACGAAATCCTGCCCACCTATCGGCCGGTCTTTCTGACGGCGCTAGCGACGATCCTGTTCCTGGTCTGCACACTGGGCGGATGGGGCGTTTACGCCCGGCTTGACGGCGCGGTGGTCACGCAGGGGGTCATCCTTGCGGAAAGCAAGCGAAAGACCGTCGAGAACCTGGAAGGCGGCATTCTGTCCCGGCTTCTGGTTGCGCCGGGTGATCGGGTCGTGGCCGGCCAGCCGGTCGCCCAGCTCGACACCACCCAAGACCGCGAGCGCCTGGCACAGATGGAGGCCGAGCGTCGCGCTCTGGTCTTCGACATCTGGCGGTTGGAGGCCGAGGCACAGGGAACGCCCCTTGATACCGCCAATGCCCCCGAGGCGGACCCCCAGCGGATCGCAGCCCAGGCCGGACTGCACGACGCACGGCTTGCCCTGCATCAGGGGCAGATCGCCTCGATGATGCGCCAGGCCGAACATCTGTCGGCCCAGGCAAGAGCCAATCGCGCACAGGCCCGCGCCTCGGAACGCCAGATCGAAAGCTGGCGACAGGAACTGGCGAATACCGAAACCCTCGTCGAGCGCGGTGCCGCCACCCCCCAGAAGCTCCGAGAGCTTGGCCGCACCATCTCTGTCCTGGAGGGTGAGCGCGACGAATATGCCGCGCTGGCCGAGGCGAACGAACGCGACGGCGCGCGCGTCCTGGCCGATATCGCAACCCTTCGCCAGCAGCGCGTGGCCGAAGCAAACGAAATGCTGGCGCAATCCCGCCGCAGTCTTCCCGCGCTTGAAGCGCAGATGCGCGCAACGGAAGATGTGCTTCGCCGCCGCACCCTGCGCGCGCCGCAGGATGGCCTGGTGGTCGATATCCCCATCGTGACGCCTGGCGCGGTGATCGGCTCGGGCGCCGTGGTGATGGAGGTCGTACCCGACACCGACGCGCTGGTCGCCCAGGTACGGCTTCCACCCGAGGCCATCGACACCGTCCATGTGGGACGCAAGGCACGGGTCCGGCTGACGGCTTATCGCCGCGCCGTCGCTCCCACTATTGGGGGCGAGGTAACCTATGTTTCCGCCGATCTTCTGGAGGAACCGCGCGACGGCAGCCGCTATTTCGAGGCCCGCGTCGCGCTGGATGCGGGTGCTCTGGAGGAGCAGCCGGAGATTGCCTTGACAGCAGGGATGCCGGTCGAGGTCGCGATCCAGACCGGCGAGCGTCGGGCGGGCGACTATCTGCTGGAACCGATCCTGCGGCATCTGGGAAGGGCGATGCGGGATGAATGATTTCTTAACCTTTTGCGCCGACAATCGGCAAAGAAAACAGGTAAGATGGAAATGAGCGAAGGTACTTTCACACTGAAGCATGCCGATCTTCCGGCGTTGGACCGCGTCGGCCTGCGCCTTCCGGGTCTTCTGCAGACGGGCAGGCTGGCGGCTGGTTCCCGGATCGAGGGGCCGACCTCGATCATCTGCTCCGTCTCGCCAGGAGCATTCATCGATATCGGGGCGTTCTGCAACCTGAGCGGCGGGACAATCAACAATGTCCGCTTCGGGCGTTATTGCTCGATCGCGGCGGGCGTCGTCATCGGCATGCATGAGCATCCAACGGACTGGCTGACCACATCGCGCGCCGCCTATTTCCCGCAGGTGAACGGCTGGCGCGAGCTTGTAGCCCCGCAACGCACCGAGGAAATCCGGCAAGGTCTGCGTCCCTTCAAGGGGAGTTGCCCGATCACCGAGATTGGCGACGATGTCTGGATCGGGCAGGGTGCCTTCATCAAGTCGGGCGTCCGCATCGGCGCCGGGTCCATCATCGGCGCCCGCGCGGTCGTGCTGCGGGACGTACCGCCCTATTCGATCGTCGTGGGAACACCTGGGCGGGTCGTACGGCTCCGCTTTCCAGAACCGGCGGTCGAGCGCCTGCTGGCCGTGCAATGGTGGCGCTATTCGATCTTTGATCTGTTTTCAGCACCAATGGACAATATCGACGCCACGCTGGACCGGATCGAAGACATGATCGCAGGAGGCCGGATTCAACCCTATGAAGGACCCGTCGTAACAGCCGAGAGCCTGCGCGATTCGCAAGGGCTTGCGGCCGATCTTGCCGTACGCTTCACCCCACCCGTGGCACAAGCAAGTTGATGGTAAACCTTGGATCAGGTTGGACCCCATCCGCATAACTGGACCCCATGATCGGACCCTGATCTGACTGGGTCTGTGGCCTCTCCCGCGGCATTCTCCGTTCGAGGGTTGCGCCCGGTTGGCGGGCGCCGAGCCTCAAGAATGGGGCAGAGACCAGATGCAGGGTAGCACGTTTAATCGCGCAACTGACAGCAAGCTGGCAGGAGGACTACGACCGCTGGCAGCGCCGCGACCTTTCGTCGCGTCGCTCTGTCTCCATCCGCGCCGACGGCGTCTACCTTCAGGCCCGGATGGAACCGCAAGCCGAGTGCATGCGGGTGATCCTCGGGGCCACACCCGAAGGAAAGAAGGAACTCGTGGGATTCCAGGTCGGGGTGCGCGAAAGCGCGCAAAGCTGGCGCGAACTGCGGGTCGGTCTCAAGTCTCGCGGCCTTGCCGTGCCGCCCGAACGGGCCGGTGGCGATGGTGCCCTGGGCTTTTGGAAGGCCATGGATGAGATCTTCCCCAGCACTCGCCATCAACGGTGTTGGTTTCACAAGATGGCGAATGTGCTCAATTGCTTCCTCAAGTCCATGCAGCCCGCTGTCACCGCCGATCTGCGCGAGATCTCTCATGCCCAAACCCGCGCTGCGGCGTTGGCGGCCATCGAGACTTCAAGGATGAATATGCCGCCAAATACCAGCGTGGCGTGACCTGTCTGACCAGGGACAACGAAGCCTTGCCGGCCTTTCACGACTTCCCCGCCGAGCACTGGGAGCATCTGCGCACCTCGAACCCGATCGAAAGCGTCTTCGCCACCGTCCGACACCGAACCGTCCGCACCAAGGGCGCACTGTCGCAGAAGACCGCGAAGCTGATGGTCTTCACCCTGGTCCGGGCCGCATCGAAGAAGTCGCGCAAGCTCAACGGCACAAACCAGTTGCCACGCGTCATCGAAG
>NZ_JHWH01000010.1:0-13384 GCF_000622145.1 Paracoccus yeei ATCC BAA-599
CGCCCGGCGCGCTTGCCCAGAACCACCGGCCCGACTACCAATCTCAAACCCGTAGACCCTCGTTGTGAACGAGGAACCACCCGGGGGGCAGGTCACTGACGGCACTTCGTGCTTTATCCCGGCCCCGCCTGGGCTGGATCAGGCCGAGGCGCGCAGGATCAACCGGCCCTCGAGCCGGCGCAGCGGCTGGGTGGGGCGGACGCCGTCCTCGATCATGTGAAACAGGGTGGTGAGGCTGGCTTCGGCGATGGCCACATAGTCCTGCGCCACCGTGGTCAGGCCGGGGGCGGTAAAGCGCGCCATCGGATGGTCGTCGTGGCCCGCGACCCGCAGCGCGCCACAGGCGCCGCGCCCGACCGGCACGCCCCGTTCATAGGCCGCCGCGATCAGGCCGATGGCCAGGCGGTCGTTGGCGCAAAGCACGGTCTGTCCCGGCAGCCCGCCCGGCAGCAGATCAAGCCCGGCCCGATAGCCGAGTTCCTCGAAATCCCAGCCGCTGACCTGAGTGGCGATCACATGCGGCTGAAGCCCCTGGTCGGCCATGGCGCGGACATAGGCCTCGCGCCGCTCGCGGGCGTTGGTGTTGACGGCGGGCATGTCCAGAAAGCAGGGCGGCGCGCCGCTGCGGCACAGATAGTCCACCATCAGCCCCATGGACTGGGCATTGTCGGTGCCCACGAAGACCTCGTCCCCGTCCATGTGGTTGTCGAAGATCACCGTCGGAATGTCGGCCGCCAGCTTCCGGATGCGGTCCGAGGCGGAGCTGTCCCCCAGGGGCGCGACGATCGCCCCGGCGATGCGCAGGGAATAGAGCATCTCGATGGCGCTGCGTTCGCGGTCGGCGTCGCCATGCGAACCCAGGACGATGGCCCAATAGCCCGCCTCGATGCAGCGGGTTTCGATCTGGCGGACGATCTCGGCATAGAACGGGTCGATGATGTGGGGGACGATGATGCCGATGTTCTTGGTCAGCTTGCGGTTCTGGTTGATCGCGAACAGGTTCGGCCGATAGCCGTAGCGGGCAATGGCCTGCTCGATCCGCTCCCGGGTCGAGCGGCGGACGCTGGAAGGGTCGTTGAAGTATTTCGAGATCGTCGGCCGCGAGATGCCGCTGACCGACGAAAACTCTTCCATGTTCCTGATCTTGTGGTCTTCCATCCCGGCTCTTTCCCGGCGCGCGTCGGAATGTGGCGGCGCCTGTCCAAGGTCCTGCATTGTTTTCCGCATGACCCGCAAGGGTCAAGGGCAGCAGGCCGCCACATAGTCCTGCACCAGCCCCTGGACCGCCGCCAGCGCCAGGTCCCGCGCCCGGGACGGCAGCCGCCCGGCGCGCACCTCGGGGTAAAGCCCGCCCAGGTATTGCGCGACCAGCGTTTCCGGCAGGTCGATGCCGTCGAGCAGCGCGAACAGCTCGGCCACCGCCTGTTCGGCCTCGGGCTGCGGCCAGTAATAGCGGATGCGGTCGCTGTACGAGAAATGCCGCTGCAAGGCCTGCTCGGCCTCGGTGCCATGGTAATAGCGGTCCCAGTTCCGGGGGGCGTCCAGCATCACCGCCTCCATCGTGTCGCGCAGGCGGCGCGAGCGACGGCCGGGGAACAGCTCCTCGGCGATGGCGTCCAGCCCGTAAAGCGCCTGGCGCAGCATGAAGGTCAGGCCCGGCCCGACCTTGAGGATGGCAAAGCCGTCGCCGACCAGCGCGGCCAGCGCCTCGCGCGTCTGGTAGTCGGTCGAATGCGCCTCGTAGACCAGGCCCGGCATCCGCCCCAGCACGGCGGCAAGGTCGCGGGCGGCTGCGGGGTCATAGCCGATGACGTTGTGGTTGCCGAACTCGACCCCCGGCTGGACGACAAGCCCGATGACGCGGGCGAACGCATCATCCTGCCCGGCATCCGCAAAGGCCTGCCGGTGGACGGCGTGGGTGGTCAGGGCGGCGTCGGGGCGCGTGACCTCGAGCCCCTCGATTTCCTCCATGGCGCCACCGGGGATCGGGACCTCGGTGCCGATGACATAGACGGGCGGGATGCCGCCCGCGGGCCGCGCCGCCTCGGCCGCCGCGGCCAGGCGCGCGGCGCGGGTCGCGGTTTCGGCGTCGTCCAGCGCGACGGGTTCGCCCGCGCAGCCCATGGAGCAGTCCAGGTGCAGCTTGGTGAAACCTGCAGCGGCATAGGCGCGGATCATCACCTCGGCCTTGTCCATCGCCTGTTCGGCGGGCAGGTCCTTCCAGGGGTTCGGGCCCAGATGGTCGCCGCCCAGGATCAGCCGGTCCGGCGGAAAGCCCACGCGCGCCGCGATGTCATGGACGTAGCGGCGAAAATCGGCGGGCGTCATGCCGGTATAGCCGCCGTCCTGGTTGACCTGGTTGCAGGTCGCCTCGATCAGCAGCGGCAGGGGCGTCGGCAGGGTGGAGCGCATCGCCGCCTCGATCGCCAGCGGATGGGCGGTGCAGATCGAGGGGATGCCCGAAGGGCCGGGCCGGTCGCGCCATTGAGCGATGGAATGCAGTGGGTTGTCGGTCATCGGTTTAGGCCCCTTGTTCTTGCAGCAGCGCCATGAGTTCGGCGCGGGTCGAGGTGCCCTCCATGGGCCCCAGCCGCGTCACGGCGCGCGCGCCCGCGGCATTGGCCAGGCGCAGCGCCAGGCCCGGTTCGGTGTCAGCCAGCCACAGGCTGAGAAAGGCGCCGCCAAAGGCGTCCCCCGCTCCGGTCGGGTCGATCTCGTTCACCGAGAGCGGCGGGGCATCGACGCGCAGGCCGCGCTGGAACAGGCTGGCCCCCTCTGCGCCGCGCTTGACGACCACGGTGCGGATGCCGCGCCCCAGCAGCGCGGCGATGGCGCCGGCCTCGTCCCGGCCGGGGTCGAACAGGAACAGCTCCTCGCCCGAGGGCAGGAACAGGTCGGTCATGTCCAGGATCGCCCCCAGCGCCTCGCGCATTCCCGGCGCGTCCAGCAGTTCCGGCCGCAGGTTCGGGTCGAAGGAAATCGTGCCGCCCCGCGCCTTGATGCGCCGCGCGGCATCCATCACCATCCGGCCCAGCCCGGGCGCGGACAGGGCCGAGCCCATGACATGCAGATGCCCGCAGGCATCGACCAGCGCCTCGGACGCGGGCGTGGGCCGGATCTGGCCGCAGGCGGCATGGCGCAGGTTGTAAAGAAATGCCCGGCTGCCGTCGGGACGATAGCGGACGAAGGCGCTGCCGGTGGTTTCCCCCACAGCCACCTCGATGCCCGAGACATCGACCCCGTCGGCCCGCAGCCGGTCGATGTTCAGCCGCCCGAAATCGTCGTTCCCCACGCGCGAGACGATGGCGCAAGGCGTGCCCAGCTTGCCGCACTGGTCGACGAAGATCGCCGGCGCACCCGAGGGGAAGGGCCCGACCAGCGGCTGCGCCTGCAGGAACCCGTCGCCCCGCGTGGTCGCCACGATCTCGACCAGGACTTCGCCGATGGTCAGGACTTTCTGCATGGTCAGCTCCGCCGCTGCTTGGCCCGAACGTCCAGCCAGACGGCGATCAGGATCACCAGCCCCTTGACGATCAGCTGATAGAAATAGGGCACGGACAGCATGTTCATGCCGTTGTTCATGACCCCGATGATAAGCGCCCCGATCAGCGTGCCGACCATGGTGCCGACGCCGCCCGCCAGGCTGGTCCCGCCCAGCACCGCCGCGGCGATGGCGTCCAGCTCATAGCTCATGCCGGCGTTGGTCTGGGCCGAGTAGAGGGGCGAGGACAGCAGGATGCCCGAAATCGCCGCCATCACCCCCGACAGGGTAAAGATGGTGATCTTGAGCCGGTCGACCTTGATGCCGGAATAGACCGCGGCCTCGCGGTTGCCGCCGGTCAGATAGGTGCGCCGGCCAAAGGTCGTGCGCGACAGAAGGATGTGGTTGAACAGAAACAGCGCCAGCACGATCCAGATGATGATCGGAAGGCCAAGCCAGGCATTGCTGCCGATGGCGGTCCAGGCCGGGTCCATGATCATCGCCGGCGCCCCGTTGGTGGGCAGGCTGACAAAGCCGCGATAGATGCCCATGGTCGCCACCGTCACGATGAACGACGGTAGCATCAGCTTGGCCGTCAGCACACCGTTGATCAGTCCCATGACCGCGCCGGCCACAAGCGTGAACAGCAGCGCCGGGACGAAGCCCCAGCCCAGGGCCAGGGCCTGCGCCCCCGCCATGCCCGCCACCGCGATGATCGAGCCGATGGACAGGTCGATTTCGCCCAGCAGGATGACCCAGGTCATGCCGAAGGCCGCGATGGCGACCACCGCCACCTGCTGCAGGATGTTCGTCAGGTTCGCGATGGTCATGAACCGTTCGTTCATGACGGAAAAGATCACGCACAGCACGACCAGCGACACCAAGATGCCGCCGTATTGATGCAGGGCGGCGCGAAGCTGGTGGCGGGTCGCGTGAATGTCGGGGTCGGTCGTCTGGGTCATTGATGGGTTCCCGTTGCATGGGCCATGACGCGTTCCGGCGTCAGGTCGCCGCGCGGCGCCGTGGCCCGCAGCCGGCCTTCGGCCATGATGGCGATGCGGTCGGCCAGACCCAGAACCTCGGGCAGTTCCGAGGACACCAGCAGGATCGCGGTCCCCTGGGCGGCCAGTTCGCGGATGATGCGATAGATCTCGAATTTCGCGCCGACATCGACGCCGCGCGTCGGCTCGTCCAGGATCAGGACGCGGGGCCGGGTCAGCAGCCATTTCGCCAGCACGATCTTTTGCTGGTTGCCGCCGGACAGGGTGCCTGCGGGCGTGTCCAGCGCATTGGTGCGGATCGCCAGCCGCCGCACCTCGGCGCCGGCGGCGCGGCGTTCCTCGGCAAAGCGCAGGAAGCCGCCCCGACCCGAGAACCGGCCCAGCGAGGCGGCCGAGATGTTCGAGCGAACGCCCGCGCCCAGGATCAGCCCCTCTTCCTTGCGGTTCTCGGTGACAAAGCCGATGCCGGCGGCAATGGCTTCGGCCGGGTCGCGCGGATGCAAGGGGCTGCCTCCGACGATGATCTGGCCGGTCGCGGCGCGCATCCCGAACAGCGCCTTCATCACTTCGGAGCGGCCCGAGCCGATCAGCCCGAAAAAGCCCAGGATCTCGCCCGGGCGGACAGCGAAGGAGACATCGGCGAACGCCTTGCCGCTGGACAGGCCCCGCACCTCGAGCGCGGGGGAACCGACAGGGTCCGGCGCCGCGGTCAGGCGGGGCGGATAGATTTCCTCCATCCGGCGCCCGACCATCAGCGCGATCAGGTCCTCGATGGTGGTATCCTCGCGCTGGCGGGTCGCGACATACTCGCCGTCGCGGATGACGGTGATGTCATCGGACAGCCGCATGATCTCCTCCATCCGGTGCGAGATGTACAGGATCGCGGTGCCCCGCGCCTTGAGCCGCTCGACGATGCGGAACAGGATCTCGGCCTCGGAATCGGACAGGGACGACGTGGGCTCGTCCAGGATCAGCACCTTGGCCGGGCGGCTCAGGCCCTTGGCGATTTCGACCAGCTGGCGCTGTGCGATGGACAGTTGGCCGACGCGCGCGTCCACATCGACCGGCAGGCCCAGGTCGCGCACCAGCGCCGCCGTCTGGGCCCGCAGCTTGCGGTCGTTGATGAAGCCCAGGCGCGACGGCTCGTGCGTGGCCATGATGTTCTCGGCCACCGTCAGGTTGTTGCACAGGCTGAGTTCCTGAAAGACGATCGCCAGGCCCTGCGCCGCCGCATCCTGCGGGCTTTGCGGCGCATAGGGGCGGCCGTCCAGCACCATCTCGCCGCCCGAAGGCTGGTGGACCCCCACCAGGATCTTCATCAGCGTGGACTTGCCGGCGCCGTTCTCACCCAGGATGGTATGGACGCGGCCGGGCCTGACGTCGAGCCGCATGGACTTGAGCGCCGCGACCGGGCCGAAGCTTTTTCTGACGTCGCGCAGGGACAGCACGACTGGCGCGGTCTGGCTCATCCGCTTGCCTCCTCCCCCAGGGCCGGCGCAAGGCATCGCGGGGCGGCGCCTTGCGCGACAATGACCCTATTTCTTGACGTAGACGCCCGGCACGATGGGCTGCTCGGCGGGAACGTCCTTGCCCTCGATGACCATGGCGGCCGTGTCCACGGCGGTCTTGCCCATCTGGTCGGGGAACTGCTGGATCACGCCGACCATGGTCGGGTTGGTATCGACCGCGTTGCGGGCCTCTTCCATGCCGTCAAAGCCGATCACCTTGACCTTGCCCTCAAGCCCGGCCGACTTTACGGCGACGGTCGCCGCCAGCGCCGCATCGTCGCCAAAGCCGAAGATGCCGGTGATGTCGGGATTGGCCTGCAGCATGTTCTGCGCGACGGCCAGGGCCTCGGCCCGGGTGATGCCGGTCTGCTGGGCGACGATCTCGATGCCCGGATGCGCCTCGAGCGCCTTCTTGAAGCCCTCGATGCGGGCGACGACCGACTGGACGGTGGGATAGTCGATGATCGCGACCTTGCCCTGGCCGCCCAGGACCTGGGCCATCAGTTCGCCCGCCTTGACGCCGCCGGCATAGTTGTCGGTGCCGATGTGGGACGTGACCTTGGCGTTCGCCGCCGGCACGTCCACGGTCACGACCTTGATGCCCGCGGCCTCGGCCTTGGCGATGGCAGCCATCACACCCTGGCTGTCCACCGGCGAGATCACGATGACATCGACGCCCTTGACGATGAAGTCCTCGACATCGGCCAGCTGCTTGTTCAGGTCCTGGTTGGCGATGCTGATTTCCAGCGGCACGCCCTTGGCCTCGGCCTCGGCCTTCATCGCCTCGGCCAGTTCGATATAGAACGGATGCTGCTGCGTCAGCAGCGAGGCACCGATGCCGTCGGCCTGCGCCGCCCCGCCAAAGGCCAGCGCGGCCGAGGTCAGCAGCGCCGAAAGCGCAATCTTGTAGGTCATGAGGCCCTCCCAAGGTCTCAACATCAACGAGACAGCCGGCAAAGCCGGCGACGCACCGGATTCCCGTTCCGGCGGTCAGGGAGGTTTAGAGCAAAAACTTTTACGGGTGTCAATTATAGACGTTACCCGAGGTAATTTTCTGCCCTAGGTACTCACGAGCGAAAGCTTCTTCGAATTGTTTCCTCAATCAATTCAATAAAGTTGCCGCGGCGCCGGCGGGTCACAGAAATACCGGACGAGGCGACCCTGGGTGGCCGCCCCGCCATGCTGCCGCGCATCAGGCTATCTCTTTGGCCGCCGGCAGTCGCGCATCGATCCGGATGACCCCTTTGCGCAAGGGTTCACGCTGTCCGACACCCGGGAACTGCAGGTGGGCGAACTGTGCCTGCCAGGGCCAGGATCACCGAAGCGCCGCCCATGGCCTGGCCGGCCGGGCGGCGCCCCCTTGCGTCAGATCAGAAAGTCGCTGCTGTCCAGTTGCGCCACGCGGAAGTTGTCGATGGTGATGGTGGTATCGGCCGACAGCCGCAGCACCACATCGTCGCCGACCTGCTGGGCCGAGCGGATCAGCGCGTTGACCTGCGCCGCGCTGTAGTCGTCGATATCCAGCCGATCCTCGCCATTGCGGAAATCGGTGATGCGGTCGCGCCCGTCGCCAAGCTCGAACTCGAACACATCGGCGCCGGCGCCGCCGGTCAGCGTGTCGGCCCCTGCCCCGCCGTCCAGCGTGTCGCGACCTGTGCCGCCGTGCAGGAAGTCGAACCCGCTGCCACCGTCCAGATCGTCATTGCCCGCGCCGCCCAGCAGGCGGTCGTTGCCGGCGTCGCCGTCCAGTTCGTCGTTGCCGTCATCGCCGGCAAGCGTGTCGTTGCCCGCGCCGCCTTCAAGTTCGTCATGACCCACGCCACCGTGCAGAAGATCGTTGCCGGTGCCGCCCTCAAGCTCGTCATTGCCGGCGCCGCCATACAGCTTGTCGTTGCCGGCCCCGCCCTCGATTTCGTCATTGCCGCCGTGGCCCAGGATGGTGTCGTTCCCGCCCAGCCCGGACAGCCAGTCCGAGAGGTTGGTTCCCGCGATCCGGTCGGCCAGGTTGGTTCCGATCTTGCGTGCCATCATGCGATCCTTTCGTTGTTGATTCGGGTTTTCGGGGCGCGCTGCCCCGGCTTGTGCCTTCGTCTTGCCACAACCCGCCTGACAGCGCTCTGATCCGATCTGTCAGCGAAATGTCAGCGGCGAACCGCTAGATAAGGCGTCATGACACGCGCGCTTTTCCTTTTCCTTGCCCTGCTGCTGGCGCCGCAGGTCGCCGGCGGCCAGGGCAGCCCCGGGCCGGGCCCCGGCCCCGGTCCCGACGTCGAGCTGGCCCGCGACCTGGTCGAACGCGGCGAGATCCTGCCCCTGGCCCAGGTCCTGGCCCGGTTGCAGGAACAGCACCCCGGCAAGGTGATCGAGGTCGAGCTGGAATACAGCAACGGCATCCTGGTCTATGAAGTCGACCTGGTCACCACCGACGGCCGCCTGATCGAGGTGGACATGAACGCCGCCAACGGCACAATCGTGGATGTGGACGAGGAAGAGGACTGAATGCGCGCCCTGGTGGTCGAAGACGATCCCCGCATCGCGGCCGATCTGGACCGCGCGCTGACCGGCTCGGGTTTTCGGGTCGAGACGGTGGCGGATGGCGACAGCGCCTGGTTTCGCGGCGGGACCGAGAATTACGACCTGATCGTGCTGGACCTGAACCTGCCCCGGCTGGACGGGCTGACCGTGCTGAAGCGCTGGCGCGCCGAGGGCTGCGAAAGCCCGGTTCTGATCCTGACCGCGCGCGGCGCCTGGACCGAACGGGTCGAGGGCATCGACGCGGGCGCCGACGATTACCTTCCCAAGCCCTTCCGCATGGAGGAGCTGATCGCCCGCGCCCGCGCCCTGGTGCGCCGTGCGGGCGGGCGCGGCGCGGGCCAGCAGCAGTTCGGCCGGCTGGTGGTGGATCTGAACCGCATGACGGTCGCGCTGGACGGGATCCCCGTGGCGGTGACGCCGCTGGAGTTCCGCCTGCTGGCCTATCTGGCGCTGAACCGCGACCGGGTGATCGCGCCGGGCGAACTGCTGGAGCATCTTTACGGCGACGACGACGCGCGCGAAGCGAACGCGCTTGAAGCCATCATTGCCCGCCTGCGCCGCAAGCTCGGGCCCGGCGTCATCGCCACGCGGCGCGGCTTCGGCTATCACCTGGACGCGCAGGCGTGAAGGTTTCGATCCGCTGGCGGATGATGCTGGCCGGGGCGCTCGCCATCGTGGTGGCGCTGGCCTTGTCGTCGGTCGGGCTGGCACTGCTGTTCGACCGCCATGTGGAACGCATCGCTCAGGCCGACCTGAAATCGCGGGCCCTGGCCCTGGCCTCGATGGTCGAGCGTCTGCCCCCCGGCCGCCCCGCCCTGCGCCCGGTGCCGCTGGACCCGCTTTATGAGCAGGTCTTTTCGGGCCATTACTGGCAGATCAGGCTGGGGGACGACCTGCGCCATTCCCGCTCGCTCTGGGATGCCAACCTGCCCATGGTCGAGGGGCCCCCCGTTCCCGGCCGCCTGACGATGCTGGACCTGACCGGCCCGCAGTCCGAGTCGCTGATTGCTCTGCAACAGGACCTGCTGATCGGTTCCGGGGCGGATGCGGTGCCGCTGCAGATCCTGGTCGCGCTTGACCGCAACGAACTGGCCCTGGCCCGGCGCGGCTTCATGCGCGACCTGCTGCCCTATCTTTCGTTGCTGGGGGCGCTGCTGCTGACGGCGTTCTTCGTGCAGATCAGCGTCGGCCTGCAACCCCTGGCGCAGGTTGGCGCCCGGGTGGCCGAACTTGCTCGCGGCGCGCGCACCCGGATCGGCACCGACATGCCGGCCGAGGTGGTCCCGCTGGCCAGCCAGATCGACACGCTGCTGGATGCCCGCGACCGGGAACTGGCCCGCGCCCGCCACCGCGCGGCGGACCTTGCCCATGGCCTGAAAACCCCCTTGCAGGCGCTGATGGGCGACGCCCGGCAACTGCGCGACAGCGGCCAGCACGAGATCGCCGAAAGCATCGAAACCATCGCCGCCGCCATGCGCCGCCATGTCGACCGCGAACTGGCCCGGGCCCGCATCCAGACCGACCGCGCCGCGGCCGGCGCCGACCCCGCGCAGGTGCTGCGCAAGCTGGTCGAGGTCCTGCGCCGCACCCCGCAGGGCGGCCTGATCGACTGGCGGATCGAGGCGCCCGAGCCGCTGCGCGCCCGCATCGACGCGGGCGACCTGACCGAGGCGCTGGGGGCGCTGATGGAAAACGCCATGCGCCACGCGCATGAAACCGTCACCGCCTCGGTCCGGGCCGAAGGCGGCAAGGTGGCGATCCGGGTCCGCGACGACGGCCCCGGCGTGCCCGAGGCCGACCTGACCCGCCTGACCCAGCGCGGCCTGAGCCTCGACCCGGAAAGCGAGGGACAGGGCATTGGCCTGGCCCTGGTCGCGGGCGTGGCCGATGCCGCCGGAGGCAGCCTGCGGATGCGCAACGCCCGCCCGGGACTCGAGGTGCTGCTGACGCTGGACCCGGCCGCGCGCTAGGGCCGTCAGGCCCAGGTGTCGCCCACGGTGAACCCTTCCGTGAACGGGTCGTCGTGGTCCAGCACCAGCGTGTTCAGCCCATAGATCCAGCTGGTTCCCGAGACCTCGGGAACGACCGCGGCGCGGCCGGCGATGGTCGTTTCCTCGACTAGGCGGCCGGTATAGACATTGCCGAGGATGCTTTGGTGGCGGAAGGGCCGATCCAGCGGCAATTCGCCCTTGGCGTGCAGCACCGCCATCTTGGCGCAGGTGCCCGTGCCGCAGGGGCAGCGGTCGATCGCGCCGGTCCAGGTCGCCGGATCGTCCCAGGAGAAGTCGCCCGAGGCCATGGTGACGGCGTTCTTCCAGTCCGCGTTCGGGTCCCCGGTCGGTCCCGAAAGCTGCGAGATGGTGATGCCCACGCCGGGATAGTCGGGATGGGCGACCGGCAGCTGCTCGATCGCGGCCTGCCGGATCATCGCGGACACGCGCGTGATTTCGCGCCCATGGTCGGGGATCAGCTCCAGGCCCGGGAACTGGCGCACGTCCGCGATGACATAGAACATGCCGCCCCAGCCCACATCGACGCGCACACGCCCCAGGTGCGGCACGTCGATTTCGACGTCCAGATGCGCGGCAAAGGCGGGCACGTTGCGGAACGTCACGCTTTTGACCTTGCCGCCCTGACATTCGGCGCGCACGCGGATCAGCCCGGCCGGCGCCTCGAGCACCAGTTCGGTCACCGGCTCCTGCATCGGCAGCAAGCCCATCTCGAGCAGCACGGTGACGACCGAGATCGTGTTCCCGCCCGACATGACGGGATATTCGATCTGCTCCATGATGATATAGCCGGCATCGGCCTCGGGGTGGGTCGGGGGCACGATGATGTTGCAGCAATGCGCCGGATAGCCGCGCGGCTCGCGCAGCATCAGCTTGCGCAACTGGTCGTCGTTGGTTTCCAGCCATTTCATCTTTTCATAGACGGAATTGCCCGGAATGTGCGGCACGCCGCCGGTGATGACACGCATCGGCGTTCCGGCATGGGTATCGACGGCATTGATCATGCGCTTGAACGCCATGACTCTCTCCTGGAAATGATGGTGGTCGGCCGCCCGGGCGCCGGCCCGGGCGGAAACGGTCGGGCCAGGACCTAAAGGGCGGCTTCGACCTTCTGCGCCACTTCGGGCGGCACCCATTTGGTCCAGATGTCCTTGCTTTCCTTTAGGAAGTGGACGGCGCCATCCTCGCCCGTGGCCTGGTTGTCGGTTTCCCAGGCCATCAGCTTGCTGACGGTGTCGTTGCTCCAGCCGCGGGTGTTGAAATAGGCCATGACCTCGGGGCTGGTGCGTGCGGCGAAATCCTTGGTGACGACCGTCATCACCTCGTCCACGGGCCAGCCGGTGATCTTGGGATCGGCGCAGTCGAGCGTGGTGATGCAGCGCTTCCATTCGTCGGGATCGTGTTCGACCGTCGCCTGCAGCATCACCATGGGATATTTGCCCAAGAGCGCGGTCGGCGCCCAGTAATAGGTGATGAACCCTTCCTGCCGCTCGTAGGCCTTGGCGATGGCCCCGTCGAGGCCCGCGGCCGAGCCAGGGCTCATCAGGTTGAAGCCCTTGGCCTCGGCGCCATAGGCTTTGTAAAGCTGCGCGGTGACGACCGTGGCGCCCCAATCTTCGGCCCCGTTGAAGATCACGCCCTTGCCGGAGTCCTCAGGGTCGGGAAACAGTTCGGGATGGGCCAGGGCGTCGTCGACGGTCTTGATCTCGGGATGGGCGTCGGCCAGGTATTTCGGGATCCACCAGCCTTGGATGCCACCATCGGGCAGCGCGGGGGCGCCATAGATGATCTTGCCCTCGGCCAGGCCGCGCGGCACCACTTCGGGCAGCAGGTTCACCCAGGTTTCCGAGGACACGTCGGGATCGCCCTTTTCCACCATCGAGGTGGTCGTGGGTACGGTGTCGCCCGGCACGGTCTCGACCGTGCAGCCATAGCCGTGCTCCAGGATGAACTTGTCGACAAAGGTCAGCACCTCGGCGCTTTGCACGTTGTGGACGGCCAGCGTCACATCCCCGCATTCCGCGCCAAGTGCCATGCCGCCTGCCCCGCAGAAGGCGGCGGCAAGGACGGTCGAGCCAAGCAGTTTCTGCATTTCCATCTCCCTGTATGCGGCTGGTTGTTGGAGGGTGCCGCTTTGTTTCGAAATACCGCCAGAGCTTAATGGGCTTCAAAACCGTATACGATATTTCAGATACAGTTTTGTGCGAGTGCCGCGATTCGGTCAAGCACGATCAACGAAAGAAGGGAATTTCTGCGCTGTAGCGGGCGTCTCGAAGGAGGGTGGAAATGCAAAACCGCCCCTTTTGCGGGGGCGGTTTCGGTCCGGGGCTGGGCCGGCGCGTTGCGTGGGGTGGCCGGGGGGCTCTGCCCCCCGCGTCCCCGTGGCCCCTCGACGGGGCCTCGGGGACGCGCCCCCCGGGGTATTTGCGCAAACGGTGAAGCGCTCAGAGCTTTCCTGTGAGTTCCGGCACCACGGTGAAGAGGTCACCGACGAGGCCGTAGTCGGCGACCTGGAAGATGGGGGCCTCCTCGTCCTTGTTGATGGCGACGATCACCTTCGAATCCTTCATCCCCGCCAGGTGCTGGATCGCGCCCGAGATGCCCACGGCCACGTAAAGCTCGGGCGCCACCACCTTGCCGGTCTGCCCGACCTGCCAGTCGTTCGGCGCATAGCCACTGTCGACCGCCGCGCGCGACGCGCCGACCGCCGCGCCCAGCTTGTCGGCGAGCTGCTCGATGATCGCGAAGCTCTCCTTCGACCCCAGCGCCCGGCCGCCCGAGACCACGCGTTTCGCGCTTGTCAGTTCGGGACGGTCGCTCTCGGCCACCTCGTCGGCGACCCAGGACGAC
>NZ_JHWH01000010.1:13394-96017 GCF_000622145.1 Paracoccus yeei ATCC BAA-599
GGAGGCCTCCAGAGCCATCATGTTCACATGATGTTCTCAAAAGCCCACTGCGTCAACGCTATGGTGCGTTTGCTCCTAAGACCGCGCTTCTGAACGAGGAGATCTTCGATACCCTGGACGACGCCCGTCGCAAGTTGGCGCTCTGGCGCTACGATTACAACACCGTCAGGCCGCATTCATCGCTCGGCAACCAGACGCCGCTCGAGGCGCGCCGGACGCTTGAGCAATTTGAGAGCTCCGCGCCCGGCGCGCTTGCCCAGAACCACCGGCCCGACTACCAATCTCAAACCCGTAGACCCTCGTTGTGAACGAGGAACCACCCGGGGGGCAGGTCAAATCCAATTCACATAGCTGTGGGTTCGTTCTCGACCCGGCGCACCGGGCGGGATGAACGTTATCCTGGTTCAGCAAACGACATTACGGCCGATCTCCGGGCAACGCAGCCCAGACCAACGCGCAGAAAGCAAAGGCTGGCCCCGAAAGACCAGCCTGCGGCACCCGCGATCAAGTCGGCACGAACGATCAATGCGCCATGCAGAGCGCGGGAAGGATGCCGGCGCAGGCGACTTCTTCGCTGCCTTCATAGATCATGCGCAGCGCGACGAACAGGATCACGGCAAGGCCGATCCAGGCGATGAAGCGATACTTGTTCAGCACCCGCGCGATCAGCGTGGCGGCCGCCCCCATCAGCACGACCGAGATGAGCAGCCCGATCACCAGCACGCCCACATGTTCGCGCGCCGCGCCGGCCACCGCCAGGACGTTGTCGAGCGACATCGACACATCCGCGATGATGATCTGGATCATCGCCTGCCAGAAGCCCTTCTTGGGCGCGCGCTCGGCGTCGGACAAGGCGTCGTCGGCGTCGTTATGTTCGCGGATCTCGCGATACATCTTCCAGCAGACCCACAGCAGCAGGATCCCGCCGGCCAGTGTCAGGCCGACGATGGCCAGCAGTTGCACGGCGATCAGGGCGAACAGGATGCGCAGGACGACGGCGCCGCCGATGCCCCAGAAGATGACGCGGCGGCGGATCGACGGATCGACCCCCGCGGCCGCCATGCCGACGACGACGGCATTGTCGCCAGCCAGGACGACGTCGATGAAGAGCACTTGCAGCAAGGCATAGAACTCTGCGGCCATAAAGGATTCGGTCAAGGCGAGCACCCGTCGTTATCAAGGACAAGACATCCGCGACTGAGCCTGCTGCGCACACCCTGTCGAGCGATTTCCTGCGACGGGCGCCGCACCTGCCGACCAGCGCGGGAACGTGGCGGGGATGAGCCAAGATCCCGTGAAGGTCAAGGTCCGCCGTGCGCGTCGGCCGGAATGGGACGCGCGGCCGTCCGCCGCATCGGGGGGCAACTGCCCCCTGCTGACAGCAAGGGCCGCGCTCAGGACGGGAAACCCAGCCAGCCCTCCAAGGCCTCCCAGCTTTGATCCATGGGCCATGCCGCGGTATGGGGAATGGCGATATGGCCGTAACGGAACGAGATCTGGCGTTCCGCCGCCTTTTCATCGTGGTCCAGGTCGGCCAGCAGCAGGGCGGATGCCAGCCCGGTGCGGTCCGCCCCCGACAGGCAGTGGATCAGGACCGGCTTGGGCACGGAGCGCATCAACGCGACCAGGGCGGCCGCGTGGTCGCGGTCCAGTTGCCGCCCGGCCGACATGCCGAAATCGCGGTGCACGATGCCAAGCGCGCGCGAGGCGGCGATCTCGGCGTCGTACCAGGCCGCGCCGTCGTGGCGCCCGCGCAGGTTGATGACGCTGCGGATGCCGTGGCCCGCGACCCATCGCGCCAGATCGTCGGCACTGGGCTGGGCGGAGCGATAGGCGACGCCTTCGACCACCGTATGAAAGTTTCCGCGCAGTTGCAGGCTGGCAAGATATCCCCCCGGCAGGGCAAGGCAGACGAAGGCGACGAGGACAAGGCGAAGAAGGGTTTTCATGGGCAACCGTGGCAGTGGATCTGCCCACCCCTCGCGCCCCAACCTGACGCCAACCTGAGCATTGGCGGAAGGCGTGCGATCTCTTTCGCTTCGGCCCCGGGGGCAGATGCGGACAATGGTGATCAAGGATGATGCATTGCGGCAGGGACCGATCCGCGGCGCGGATGACGGCCCGAACCATGACGTGAACGACGATCATGGCCGCCGCGGCGGCAAGGGCCGAGGTCGGGGCCGCGACGACGACCCCCGCCACGGGTGACCGAAGGGGCCATGAAAACGCTGACGACGCCTGCCGCGATGGTGCTGTCCACCACCTCGGCCTTCGCCCAGCCCGCGATGGTCGCCAGGACCGACAAGGGCGAGGTGCTGGTCGATAGCCGGGGCATGTCGCTTTACACCTTCGAAAAGGAAGTCGGCCTGTGAGGGCAAGTGCGCCGCGAACTGGCCGCATAGGCCGGCCCGTTCCGGAAAATGGACAGGCCTTTGCGTCAGACCGCAATGCCGGCAAGGGGCTGCCTCGGATCCAAAGCACATGAATGCAGGGGGAATTTCCAGCCGAGCGGCGGAACTCGGAAACACAATACAGGGCCGCTCGGCTGATGGGCTTTATCTAGCGGAATGTTGACGTGAACGGCAACTTGTCCTTTTGGTCAGTTCGTCGCCTTCGCGGGTTGGACGCAGCCTTGCGCGATCCCGGGACGAACGCCTCTCCGCTGTCGCTTGGCGCTGCGTCTTCCCCTCATTCCAGCGCATAGGCGACGAAATAATCCCCGATCGGCGTCTCCATGAAGTCATGGCCTCCGGCGTTGATGACCAGGAACTGCCGGCCCCCCGCCTCATAGACCATGGGCCCGGCCTGGCCGCCGGCGGGCAGCACGTCCTGCCACAGGACCTTGCCGCTGCGGATGTCGATGGCGCGGATCAGGTCGTCGGTGGCGGCGGCGACAAAGACCAGCCCGCTTGCGGTCACGACCGAGCCGCCGTTGTTCGGCGTCCCGATGTCAAGGGGCAGCATCGAGGGCAGGCCGAAGGGTCCGTTGCGGCGCGCCGTGCCCAACGGCCGGTCCCACAGGACCTGACGCGTCCGCAGGTCGATCGCCATGATCCCGCCATAGGGCGGCTGGGTGCACAGCACCCCGGTCAGCGGCGCGCGCCAGCCCGGGTTCAGTCGGATGGCCCAGGGGGTGTCGCCCTGGGGGTTGATGTTCTCGGGCGTTTCCTGCCCCGGCTCCAGCTGGTCGATGGGCGCGGCCCCCAGGGCGTCGGCCTTTTCGCGCGGTATCAGTTGGTTGCGGTTGGCGGTGATGTTGTAGTTCGCGACCATGATGCCGCGCGCCGGATCGACCGCAACCCCGCCCCAGTCCGAGCCGCCGTTGTAGCCCGGGAACTGGATCCAGGGGCGCTCGGCCGAGGGCGGCGTATACATGCCGCGATAGTCCGAGCGGCGGAACTCGATGCGGCACCAAAGCTGGTCCAGGGGCGTCGTGCCCCACATGTGGCGCTCTTGCAGGTCGGGCTTCAGCACATTCGGGAAATCGGTGACGAAGGGTTGGGTCGGGGACAGGCGGTCCGGCTCGACCCCGCCCTGGGGAACCGGGCGCTCCTCGGTTTCGACCAGCAGGGCGCCGGTGCGGCGGTCGAAGATCCAGAACATGCCCTGCTTCGTCGGCAGGATCAGCGCCGGCACCGGCCCGTCCTGGGTCGGAAAATCGACCAGCGTCCCTTGGGAGCCCAGGTCATAATCCCAGACGTCATAATGCACGGTCTGGTAATGCCAGACCACATCGCCAGTCGTCACGTCCAGCGCCACCAGCGCGGTGGAATAGGTGTTCTCGGCCTCGGACCGCAAGCTGCCCCAATAGTCCACCGCCGAATTGCCCAGGGGCAGATAGACCTGTCCCAGCGCGTCGTCGCCCGAGGCGATGGTCCAGACATTCGGCGTGCCGCGGGTATAGGTCTCGCCCTCGGGCGGCAGGCCCTTTTCTCCGGGCCGGCCCATGTCCCAGGCCCAAAGCAGAGCCCCGCTTTGCACGTCATAGCCACGCACCACGCCCGAGGGCGCGTCGCGGCGCTGGTTGTCTCGCACCTGGGAATTGACGACCGCGACATTGCGCACCACCGTCGGCGGAGAGGTCGGCGCGTACCAGCCGGGCACGGTATGCCCGATGCCCTGGGTCAGATCGACGCTGCCCCCCTGGCCGAAATCGGCGCAGGGCTGGCCGGTGCGGACGTCCAGCGCGATCAGCCGCGCATCCAGCGTGTTCATCAGGACCCGCTGGGCGCAGACGCCATCGGCCTGGGGCGCCGCGTGATAGGCGAGCCCCCGGCAGGTGGCGTTATAGGGGATGGCGTCGGTCGAGACCTGCGGATCATGGCGCCAGTTCTCGCGCCCGGTGGCGGCATCCAGGGCGATGACCTTGTTCATCGCCGAGCAGATCAGCAGCTGGTCGCCGATCTTCAGCGGCGTGTTCTGGTTGGAAAAGCGCTCGTCCCCGGCAGGCATGTCGCCGGTGCGAAAGGTCCAGACCGGCCTGAGGTCCGCGACATTCTCGGGGGTGATCTGGCCCAGGGTGGAATAGCGCCGCGCCTGGTGCGTGCCGCCATAGGCGGGCCAGTCCGCCCCGGCGTCCGGTGCCGATTGCGGGGCAAGGGGCTCGGGTTCGACCGCCGCAACGGCGTCGCCGCGCCCGCCGGCGAGATAGGCAAGCGCACCTCCGCCCAGCAGCGCCAGCGCGATCCTCGCAAGCCACGTTCCGCGCCGGCGCAAGCCCGGCGCGGCCAGAATCACCAGCACCAGAACGACCGTCGGCGCGACCAGCCGGGGCACCTGCGCCCAGCCGTTCAACCCCGCCTCCCACAGGGCCCAAAGGACCGTCGCCCCATAGACCAGCAGATAGACCCACAGCGCGCCGCCCCGTCCCCGGAACAGCAGCCAGGCCGTGACGATCAGCCCGATCCCCGCCGGCAGATAGTACCATGAGCCTCCAAGCAGGATCAGCCACAACCCGCCCGCGGCAATGGCCGCGCCGAACACCCCGATCAGCGCCGCGACAAAGGCCCGCCACCAGAACCATGATCCTCTTGCAACCTGTCCTTGCGGCATCGGCTTTCCTTTCGCGATTTCGGTGGCTGTTCCATCGGAACAGCCCTTGGCCGGGATGGTTCCGACCGAACGCCATTCCTTAGCCTGTCGCAGGGCCCGCGCATGGAACCATCCGCCCCCGCAAGTCATTCATCCCCCAGAACAAAGGGCGGACCATGCAGCAAGGCCAGATAACGTATTGCGGTCCCGCGCCGCTGCCGGGGGAACTCTGGACGGCGTGGAACGGCGATCCGTGGCTGATCGCGGCGCTGGTCCTGGCGGCGCTGGCGGGCTGGCGGGCGCCGTCGCGGGCGGCGTGGCTCGCGGGCGTGGCGGTGCTGGCGGTCGCCTTCATCTCTCCGCTTTGCGCCTTGGCCAGCGCGCTTTTTTCGACCCGGGTGCTGCACCATGTCCTGATCGTCGCCGTCGCGGCGCCCTTGCTGGCCCGGGGCGCGGGCTGGCAGGCGCGGGCCGGGGGCGCCGCCTTCCTGGCCCATATGGGCGCCGTCTGGCTGTGGCACCTGCCCCAGCCCTATGCGGCGGCGCTGGCCTCGGTCCCGGTCTACTGGCTGATGGAGATCACGCTGCTGGCCAGCGCCCTGTGGCTGTGGTCCGCGATGCTGCATGCCGCGCGCGCGGGACAGGCGGTGGCGCTGGCCCTGGGAACGCTGCTGCAGATGGGCATGCTGGGCGCGCTTCTGACCTTTGCCCGCCGCCCACTGTATGAGGCGCATTTCGCCACAACCCAGCCCTTCGGCCTCACTGCGCTGGCCGACCAGCAGCTTGCCGGCCTGATGATGTGGGTGCCGGCGGCGCTGCCTTATCTGGGGCTCGCGCTCTGGCGGCTGACGGGGCATCTGCTGCCCGCCGGCGAGCGCGCATGATCGAGATCCTCAAGGCCCTGCACATCGCCGCCATCGCCGGATGGAGCGCGGGCCTGCTGTGCCTGCCGTCGCTTTACGTCCAGCGCTGCCACGTCGGCAGCCGGGACGAACTGCACCGCCTGCAGGCGCTGGTCCGCTTTGCCTATATCAACCTGGTCTCGCCCCTGGCCTTCGTCGCCGTCGCCAGCGGCACGGCGCTGATCTTCGCCCGCTCGGTCGTGGCGCCCTGGTTCGCGCTCAAGCTGGCGCTGGTGCTGGGCATGAGCTTTCTGCACGTCCTGACCGGCCTTGTGGTGATCCGCCTGTTCCGTGAGGGCGAGCGTTACCCCACCTGGCGCTTCGTGCTGGCCACGCTGGTCGCGGCGGCGCTGGTCCTGGGCATCCTGTGGCTGGTGCTGGCCAAGCCCGCCCTGCCCCCGGCACCGGCCGCGTTCTTTCGGCCCGGCGCGCTGCAGGACCTGCTGGTCCCCCTCAATCCTTGGGCGACACCATGAGGCCGATGCCGTGATCGAAGATCAGCTTGCCGCCATGCCAGCCCGCGATGGCCGTCGTCAGCACCCCCACGACCGACAGGGCCAGCCCCTGGGGCAGCACCGCCTGCGGATCGGCCAGCCGCAGGCCCCAGTTCGCCCCGGCGATGGCGACCAGGGTCATGCCGGCGATGCCATGGGCCCAGCTTGCCGCGCGCGCCCGGATGCCGGGCACGGCCAGCAGTTCGACCGTGCCGACCAGCGCCGCCCCTGCCCCGGCCACGAAGGTCCCGCCCGAGGACCACAGCCCCACCCGCAGCCAGAACGGATCGCCCCCCCACCAATAGATCAGGTCGACCCCCAGGGTGCAGATCATCAGCGCGATGGGGAAATGCACGGCCATGGCGTGCAGCGGATGGCCGGCGACCGCGATGGCCGAGTCGGTGGACTTTTCCTCGACCTTGGCGATCACCGGGTTCTCGTCGCTGCCATGGGTCTCGTCCGCGATGTCGCCAAGGGTGCTCCCGCGTTCCTCGTCGGTGTTCCCGGTCGTCTCGCGGCTCATGGCGGCCCCCTTGCTGGCAGATGCGTTCCCCTGACAAGGCCGGGCCGGGCGTTGGGGTTCCTTGGGCTGCTGCTGGCCCCGAACCTTGCCGGAGCGGCCGACCTGTCGGTGTTGGCCCCCGCAGGCCCGGCGGCGCGGGGCATCGCGACGCTCTGGTGGTGGATGTTCTGGGGCGCGGCGGCAATCTTTGCCGGGGTGATGGCACTGTTCCTGCTGCTGCTGTTCCGCCCCGAGGCGCTGCGCCGCACCAGCCCGCGCCTGTGGCTGCTGGGCGGCGGTGTGGTCTTTCCGTTGCCCGTCGTCACCGTGCTGACCCTTGCCGCGCTGGTCCAGGGCGGCACCCTGCTGGGCGACAGCCTGACCGGCGCCACCCCCCTGCGCATCGAGGCCGAGGCCCGCATGTGGGAATGGCGCTTCCGCTATCCCGGCACCGACATGCCCGAGACGGTGAACCGCCTGCACCTGCCCGTCGGCCGTGATGTCGAGATCCGGGTGACCAGCCTCGACGTCATCCACAGCTTCTGGATTCCGCGCCTGGGCGGCAAGATCGACGCCATCCCGGGCCATGACAACCGCATCCTGCTGCATGCCGACCAGGCGGGGGAATTCGGCGGCGTCTGTTCGGAATACTGCGGCATCGGCCATGCCGAGATGCTGTTCACCGCCCAGGCGCATGACGCATGGCCGGCGGACCTGCCACGATGACGGAACGCCCCATGACCCCTGCGCCGCCACCCCTGTCCCCCATCCGCCGCCACAAGCAGCTGGAACGCATCTGGGCGACGGCGCCCGGTTGGGGGCGGCTGGCGGCGGTGAACCATACCGTGATCGGTCGGCGCTTCATGGCGGTGGCGCTGGTCTTTTTCACCATCGGCGGGCTTCTGGCGATGCTTCTGCGCACGCAGCTTGCCTCGCGCGCCAGCCCCTTCATGGAGCCGGGGACCTATGCGCAGGTCTTTACCATGCACGGGACGGTGATGATGTTCCTGTTCGCCATCCCGTTCTTCGAGGGGCTGGCGATGTATTTGCTGCCCAAGATGCTGGGCACCCGCGACATGGCCTTTCCGCGGCTCTCGGCCTATGGCTTCTGGTGTTACCTGTTCGGCGGCCTCATCCTGATCGCGGCCCTGCTTCTGGGCGTCGCGCCCGACGCGGGCTGGTTCATGTACACGCCGCTGTCCTCGGGCACCTACAGCCCCGGGATCAACGCGGATGTCTGGCTGCTGGGCATCACCTTCGTCGAGATCTCGGCCCTGTCCGCCGCCATCGAGCTGATCGTGACCATCCTCAAGTCCCGCGCCGCGGGCATGTCGCTGGACCGGATGCCGATCCTGGCCTGGGCGATGCTGGTCGTGGGCGGCATGATGCTGCTGGGCTTTCCGCCGCTGATCCTGGGCTCGATCCTGCTCGAGGTCGAACGCGCCTTCGGCCTGCCCTTCTTCGACCCGACGCGCGGGGGCGATCCGCTGCTGTGGCAGCACCTGTTCTGGCTGTTCGGCCACCCCGAGGTCTATATCATCTTCCTGCCCGCCGCCGGGGTGCTCTCGACCGTCATCCCGGTGTTCTCGGCCCCGCCGGGGGCACGCCAGCCGCTGGTCGGATACCGGGCGGTGGTGGCGGCGATGGTGGCCACGGGCTTTCTGTCCTTCGGCCTGTGGGTGCACCACATGTTCGCCACCGGCATCCCGCATCTGGGACTGGCGGTGTTCTCGATCGCCAGCGCGCTGATCGCCGTGCCGACGGCGGTGCAGCTTTTCGCCTGGCTTGCGACCATGGCGGCGGGGCGGCCGCGCTTTTCCATTCCGATGCTGCATGTCGGCGGCTTCATGGCCGTCTTTGTCTGCGGCGGGCTGACCGGGGTCATGCTGGCCATGGTGCCCTTCGATCTGCAGGCGCACGATACCCATTTCGTGGTCGCGCATCTGCATTACGTCCTGATCGGAGGCTTCGTCTTTCCGATGATGGCCGCAGCCTATTACTGGCTGCCGCACCTCAGCGGCCGCCAGCCCATCTGGCACCTGTCCCATGCCGCCTTCTGGACCGTCTTTGCCGGAATCAACATCACCTTCCTGGGGATGCACCTGACCGGGCTCTGGGGCATGACGCGGCGGCTTGACCGCTATACCGACCCGGGGTGGGAGGTGCTGAACTTCATCTCGTCGATGGGCGGCTTCGTCACCACCATCGGTTTCGCGCTGGTGGCGCTGGACCTGATCCTGCTGGCGCGGTTCGGCCGCACCTTCCGCCGCGATCCCTGGGGCGCGGGGACGCTGGAATGGGCGATGCCAACGCCGCCGCCCTCCTATGCCTTCGCCGCGGTGCCCGTGCTCGGGCCGGACGGCGCGCTGCCCTCGGGCCGGGCACTGGCGGCCGGCCAGGGCCTGCTGGCCCAGCCGCGCGGCGAGATGGAGATCCTGGGCGTCGACCCGCTGTCCGGGGCGCCGCGCCAGATCATCATCCTGCCGAAGCCCACCTTCCTGCCGCTCTGGACCGCGCTCGCGACCGGGGGGTTCTTCCTGTGCCTGCTTTTCAAGATCTACGCTCTTGCGCCGCTGATGGTGCTGGCGGTGACGGCGCTGTTCCTGCGGTGGACCCGGACCACGCCCGCGCCCGCGACGCTGGACGCGGGCGGCGGGCTGATGCTGCCGAACCACGTCGCCAGCGGCGATGCCCCCTCGCTTTGGGCCATGCGGCTGGCGATCGCGGCGGATGCGACGGCCTTTGCCTCGCTGGTCTTCGGGGCGGCCTTCCTGGCGCTGTCCGCCCCCGGCTGGCCGCCGCCCGCATGGCCCCAGCCGGGCTGGCCGGCGCTGCTGCCGGGCGCGCTTGCCCTGCTGGTCCTTCTTCTGCCGGCCGAGCGTGTGGCGATCCCCGCCCAGGCCCTGATCTTGGCGCTGTTCGCCTGGGTGCTGTGGCAGACCACCGGCACGACCCGGCACGCCGCGCCGGCGGCGCTGGCAGCGGTCTGGGCCTATGCCGCGATCCATGCCGGCCTGGGCCTGGTCCTTGCCGGCTGGGCCAGCCGCGTGCCCCCGGACCAGCGCCACCTGTCCCGCCTCTGGCAACGCTACGCCGCGCTTCTGACCCTGGCGGCGGCGGGTTTTCCCACGGCGCTGCGCCTGCTGGCCGAGGTCGCCTGACGCCGGCCATGGAAAAAGGGGCGCGACCCGCCGGCCGCGCCCCCTTGTTCGTCACCGCACCCTGCTTCAGCGCAGGTCGAAGCGGTCGGCGTTCATCACCTTGGTCCAGGCCTTGACGAAATCGCGCACGAATTTCTCGGCGCAGTCGTCCTGGGCATAGACCTCGGCCAGCGCCCGCAGCTGCGAGTTCGAGCCAAAGACCAGGTCCACCCGCGTCGCGGTCCATTTCGGCGCGCCGCTGCGGCGGTCGCTGCCCTGGAACAGCATCTGGTCGTCGGAAACGGACTTCCAGACCGTGTCCATGCTCAGCAGGTTGACGAAGAAGTCGTTCGTCAGCACGCCCGGGCGGTCGGTAAAGACGCCGTGCCGGCTGCCGTCATAGTTGGCATCCAGCGCCCGCAGGCCGCCGACCAGTACCGTCATTTCCGGCGCCGTCAGGCGCAGAAGCTGGGCGCGGTCGACCAGCAGCTCCTCGGAGGAGACGGCATAGGTCTTGGCCTGATAGTTGCGGAAACCGTCGGCCCGGGGCTCCATGACCTTGAAGCTTTCGACATCGGTCTGCTCCTGGCTGGCGTCCACGCGGCCGGGAGCGAAGGGCACCTCGACCGCATGGCCGGCGGCCTTGGCCGCAGCCTCGACCGCGGCGGTGCCGCCCAGCACGATCAGATCGGCCAGCGAGACCTTCTTCGCGCCCTTGGCGTCGAACTCGGCCTTGATGCCATCCAGCACGCCCAGCACGCGGGCCAGCTGCTGGGGCTGGTTCGCCTCCCAGTCCTTTTGCGGGGTCAGGCGGATGCGCGCGCCATTCGCGCCGCCGCGAAAGTCCGAGCCGCGGAAGGTCGAGGCCGAGGCCCAGGCAGTCGCGACCAGCTCGCCCGTGGTCAGGCCCGAGTTCAGCAGCTGCGCCTTGAGTTCCGCCACATCGGCGGCGTCGATCTGCGGGTAATCCGCCGCGGGCAGCGGGTCCTGCCAGATCAGGTCCTCGGCCGGGACTTCGGGGCCGAGGTACAGGATCTTCGGTCCCATGTCGCGGTGGGTCAGCTTGAACCAGGCGCGGGCAAAGGCATCGGCGAACTGCTCGGGGTTCTCATAGAACCGGCGCGAGATCGGCCCATAGATCGGGTCCTCGCGCAGCGCGATGTCCGAGGTCAGCATGCCCGGCGCGACGCGCTTGTTCGGGTCATGCGCATGGGGCACCGAATTCGCGCCCATGCCGTGCTTGGGCTGCCACTGCCAGGCGCCGGCGGGGGATTTGGTCAGTTCCCATTCATAGCCGAACAGGTTCCAGAAGAAGTTGTTCGACCATTTCGTCGGGGTCGAGGTCCAGACCACCTCCAGCCCAGACGAGATCGCGTCCCCGCCGTGGCCCGCGCCATGGGTGCTGGTCCAGCCCAGGCCCTGCAGTTCGATGGCCGAGCCTTCCGGGTCGGCGCCGACATGGCTGGCCTCGCCCGCGCCGTGAGTCTTGCCGAAGGTGTGGCCGCCGGCGATCAGGGCGACGGTTTCCTCGTCATTCATGCCCATCCGGCCAAAGGTGTCGCGGATGTCGCGCGCCGATGCCAGCGGGTCGGGATTGCCGTCCGGCCCCTCGGGGTTCACATAGATCAGGCCCATCTGCACGGCGGCCAGCGGGCTTTCCAGCTCGCGCTCGCCGGAGTAGCGGCTGTTGGGGTTGTCGCTGGGGGCCAGCCATTCGACCTCGGAGCCCCAGTAGATGTCCTCCAAGGGCTCCCACACGTCGGGGCGGCCACCGCCATAACCGAAGGTCTTGAAGCCCATCGATTCCAGCGCGACGTTGCCGGTCAGGATCAGCAGGTCCGCCCAGCTGAGGCTGTTGCCGTATTTCTTCTTGATCGGCCACAGCAGGCGCCGGGCCTTGTCCAGGTTGACGTTGTCGGGCCAGCTGTTCAGCGGCGCAAAGCGCTGCGCCCCGGCCCGGGCCCCGCCGCGGCCATCTGCAGTGCGATAGGTACCGGCGCTGTGCCAAGCCATGCGGATGAACAGCGGACCGTAATGACCCCAGTCCGCCGGCCACCAGTCCTGGCTGTCGGTCATCAGCGCGCGCAGGTCGGCCTTGACCGCATCCAGGTCAAGCTTTTTGAATTCCTCGGCATAGTTGAACTCGGCCCCCAGCGGATTGGGCAGCACCGTGTCCTGGTGCAGGACCTTGAGATTCAGCTGGTTGGGCCACCATTCGCGGTTCGAACGACCCCGAGGCATGGCCCTGGGCCCGTTGCCGTGGCCAAAGGGGCAGCCGCCGCTGCCCTGGTTGTCGCTTCCGTCCATCATCTTGTTCCCTCAGGCTGCGTCGTTGTCGTGGCCGTGACGCGCGAACCCGTGGCCCACCCATCATCGTGCCCATGGTCTAGCAGACCCGTTCCATATTTATAACTTTGATTTTCTGATCCATCTGATAAGTTTGCCTTATGATGAACATTACCCTCAGGCAGTTGCGCTATTTCGATGCGCTGGCGCGGCACGGCCATTTCGGACGCGCCGCCGACGACTGCGCGATTTCCCAGCCGGCCCTGTCCATGCAGATCAAGGAGCTTGAGGAATCCGTCGGCGTACCCCTGTTCGAACGCGGCGGCCGCCGGCTGCGGATGACGGCCTTTGGCGAGCTTTTCGCCGAACGCGCCCGCGACATCCTGCGCGGCATGGACGAATTGCACGACCTGGCCCGGACCGCGCGCGTCCACCTGACGGGGCGGCTGCGCATCGGCATCATTCCGACCATCGCCCCCTATCTGCTGCCCGGGATCATCGCCAAGCTGACGGCGCGCTTCCCCTATCTGGAACTCGGCCTGCGCGAGGCGGTGACGACCCGCCTGCTGGACGAACTGCGCGAGGGGCAGCTTGACGCGGTGATCCTGGCGCTGCCCATCTCGGACCCGGGCCTGACCGAAGTGCCGCTGTTTGCCGAACGCTTCGTCCTGGTGCGCCCCGACAGCGACCGCGACAAGCCGGTTCCCAGTCGCGACAAGCTGCACGAGATGCGGCTTTTGCTGCTTGAGGAGGGGCACTGCTTTCGCGATCAGGCGCTGTCCTTTTGCAACATGCGCCCGGCCCGCCCGCGCGAACTGCTGGACGGCAGTTCGCTGTCCACGCTGGTCCAGATGGTCGGCGCGGGCATCGGCGTGACCCTGATCCCGGAAATGGCGGTTCCGGTCGAAACCCACTCGGCCCCGGTGTCGGTCGCCCGCTTCCCCGATCCCCAGCCCGCGCGGACCATCGGGCTGATCTGGCGCAAGACGAACCCGTTGGCCGGACGGCTGGCGGAACTGGCCGAGGTGGTGCGCGAGGCGGCCGAGGCGCAGGGCCTGGCGGCGCGCGGTCCCGTCCCGGACCCGGCGGACACGCCCTAGCGGGCCAGCCAGCCCCCGTCCACGTTCAGGACCGCGCCGTTGACATAGTCCGAGGCGGGGGCCGCCAGATAGACGGCGCTTTGGCCGATATCCTCGGGCCGGCCCCAGCGGCCGGCGGGGATGCGGTCGAGGATGGCGCGCGACCGGTCCGGGTCGGCGCGCAGGGCCTCGGTGTTGTTCGTCTCGATATAGCCCGGGGCGATGGCGTTCACGTTCAGCCCCTTTGCGGCCCATTCGTTGGCCAGCAGCTTGGTCAGCCCGGCCACGCCATGCTTGCTGGCGGTATAGGACGGCACCCGGATGCCGCCCTGGAACGACAGCAGCGAGGCGATGTTGACGATCTTGCCACGCCCGCGCGGGATCGCAGCGCGGGCGAAGGCCTGGCAGGTGAAGAACACCGCCTTCAGGTTCACGTCCATCACCGCGTCCCAGTCGGCCTCGCTGAAATCCACCGCATCGTCGCGGCGGATGATGCCGGCGTTGTTGACCAGGATGTCGATGCGTTCGGCGGCAAAGACATCCCGCGCCGCCATCGGGTCGCTGAAATCCAGCCGCAAGCCGCGCCCGGACCCCATCAGCGCCAGCGTCTGATCGCAGTCGCGGCGGCCTGCGGCGATGACCTCGGCGCCGGCCTGGGCCATGGCGACGGCGATGGCCTGCCCGATCCCGGTGTTCGCGCCCGTGACCAGCGCCACCTGCCCCTGCAGCGAAAACGGGTTCATCGCAGATCCTCCGGCTGGACGAAGTCCATGTCCGTGTAATCCACGTTGTCGCCCGCCATCGCCCAGATGAAGGTATAGCCGCCGATCCCCGCCCCCGCATGGATCGACCAGGGCGGAGAGATCACCGCCTGTTCATTGGCGACGAACAGGTGGCGGGTCTCCTGCGGCTCGCCCATCAGGTGCAGGACGCGGGCCTGCGGCTCCATGCCGTGATAAAGATAGGCCTCCATCCGCCGGTCGTGGACATGGGCCGGCATGGTGTTCCAGACCGACCCGTCCTCCAGCGTGGTATAGCCCAGGACCAGCTGGCAGCTTTCCATGACCAGCGGGTGGATGAACTGGCGGATCGTGCGCTTGTTCGAGGTCTCGACCGCGCCGGTCTTCATCTCCTTGGCATCGGCCACGGTCACCAGCCGCGCGGGCAGCGCCCGGTGCGCCGGGCAGGAGGTGATGTAGAACCGCCCCTGCCCCGAGAACGTCACCGGCCCCGCGCCCATGCCCAGGTAAAGCACGTCGCCCTGCGCCATGTCCCAGGCCTGTCCCCCGGCCTCGACCCGGCCGGGGCCGCCGATGTTGACGACGCCGATCTCGCGCCGCTCCAGGAAGGTGGCGGTCTTCGTCTCGGCGATCCGGTCCAGCACCAGGGCCGCGCCGTCCGGCACCGCGGCCCCGACGACGAAACGGTCGTAATGGGTATAGACCAGCCGGATCTCGCCGGGGGCAAAGATGCCCTCGGCCAGGAAATGGCGGCGCAGGGCGGCGGTGTCCATCGCGCGGGCATGATCGGGATGGACCGCCTGGCGGGTTTCGACATGGATCATCTTGGGGCCTTTCACAGGAAATCGTCGCGGCGGGGCGTGAAGCTGTCGATCAGCGTCCCGGCCTCCAGGCATTCGCAGCCATGTTCGGCGCCCGAGGGGATGACGAACGCATCCCCCGGGCCCACCTCAAGGCTGCGGCCGTCCACCGAAAAGCGGTAGCGCCCGGATTGCACATAGGTCGATTGCACATGCGGGTGGCTGTGCAGATCGCCCCGGTCGCCGGTCCGGAAATCAAAGCGGACGACCATCAGGTCTGGCGCGTGGGCCAGCACGGTGCGGACAGGCGCGCTCATCGGAACACCCCCGGCAGCCACAGCGACAGGGCGGGGATATAGGTCACCATCAGCAGCACGACCAGCCCGGCGGCATAGAACGGCCAGACGCTGCGCATCGCCTCCCAGATCGAGATGCGGGCGACGGCGGCGGCGACGAACTGGACCGGACCCAGCGGCGGGGTGTTCAGCCCGATGCCCAGGTTCAGGATCATGATGACGCCGAAATGCACCGGATCGACGCCGAAGGCGCTGACGACGGGCAGAAAGATCGGCGTGGTGATGATGATCAGCGGGCTCATGTCCATGAAGGTGCCCAGCACCAGCAGGACGATGTTGATCATCAGCAGGATCACGAAGGGATTGTCCGAAACCGACTGCATCCAGTTCAGCGAGATCTGCGCCACATGCAGATAGGCCATCAGCCAGCCGAAGGCCCCGGCCATGCCGATGATCAGCAGGACCATGGCGGTGGTGCGCACCGCCTGCTGGGTCGCATGGACGAAATCGCGCCAGGACATGCTGCGATAGACCAGCGCCGTGACCAGCAGCGCATAGACTACCGCCACGCAGGAGCTTTCCGTCGCCGTGAACATGCCCGAACGCACGCCGCCGAAGATGATAGCGATCAGCAGCATCCCGGGCAGCGATTGCAGCAGGTAATAGCCGACGCGGCCGAAACCCGGAAACGGCTCGGTCGGATAGCCGCGCTTGCGGGCGACCAGCCAGGCGGTGATCGACAGCGCCAGCGCCAGCAGCAGGCCCGGGATGATCCCCGCCGTGAACAGGTCGGCGATGGAAATCCGCCCCCCGCCCGAGATCGAATAGATGATCATGTTGTGGCTGGGCGGCAGCAGCAGCGCGATCAGCGCCGCCATCGAGGTCACGTTGACCGCGTAATCCGCGCCATAGCCGCGCGCCTTCATCTGCGGGATCATGATGCCGCCGACCGCCGCCGCCTCGGCCACGGCGGAGCCCGAAATGCCGCCGAACAGGGTCGATGCGGCGATGTTGACCTGCCCCAGCCCGCCCCGCACATGGCCGATCAGCGAGCCGGCAAAGGCCACGATCTTGGCCGCGATGCCTCCGCGCACCATCAGGTCGCCCGCGAAGATGAAGAAGGGGATCGCCATCAGCGTGAAGACCGAGATCCCGGCCGACACGCGCTGGAACACCACCAGGGGCGGCAGGCCCAGCCAGGCCACGGTCGCGAGGCTCGAGATGCCGAGGCAAAAGGCGATCGGCGTGCCGATCAGCATGAGCGCGGTGAAGACGCCGAACAGGATCAGGTATTCCATGGTTCAGGCCTCGCTCATCAGGACGTCTTCGGCGTCGGGGGCTTCGTCGGCGCGCGCCCGCCCGGTCAGCCGGTTCAGGACATGTTCGGTGATGAACAGGGTGATCAGCACGCCACCCACGAACAGCGGCATGTAGCCGAAGCCTCCGGGCAGGCGGATCACCGGCAGGGTCGTGCCCCAGGTCCTGGACATCAGCTGCCAGCCATAGACCGTCATGCCGACGCCAAAGACCAGCACGGCCAGGTCCGAGCCGAGGCGCAGCCATTTTCCCGCCCCCTCGGGCAGGAAATGCAGCAGCACGTCGAAGCCCATGTGGAAATTCTCGTGCACGCCGACGGCCGAACCCAGGAAGATGAACCAGCTCATCAACAGGATGGCGGTGGGCTCGACCCATAGCAGGCTGTGGTTCAGCACATAGCGCGCAAAGACCTGCGCAAAGACGATGACGGTCATGGCGATCAGCCCGGACCCGGCCAGCCACAGGCTGGCGCGGGACAGCAGGCGGTTCAGCCGGGACAATGCGGCAATGCTGCGACGCATGGCGGCGCCCCCTCCTTTTGTCTCAAGGAACCAAGGCCCGCGGACGATGCCGCGGGCCGGGCGATCACTGGGCTTCCTGGATGCGCTTGACCAGGTCGCGCGCCTCGGGGGTGGTCACGTATTTCTCATAGACCGGGGCCATCGCCTCGATGAATGCGGTCTTGTCCACGTCCTTGATGATTTCCGCGCCGGCGGCGGCAACCTTGTCCTCGCTGGCCTTTTCCTGCTCCGCCCAGAGCCTGCGTTGCAGCGTGGCCGAGTTCTGCGCCGCCTCGCGCATGATGGCCTGATCCTCGGGCGAAAGCTTGTCCCAGCTGGTCTTGGCCACGGCGACCAGCTCGGGCACCATCAGGTGCTGGTCCAGCGTGAAATACTTGGCGACCTCGGCGTGACCCGAGCTGTCGTAGCTGGGGAAGTTGTTTTCCGCCCCGTCGATCACGCCGGTCTGGATCGAGGAATAGACCTCGCCATAGGGCATCGGCGTCGCCGTGGCGCCAAGCGCCGTCATCATGTCCACGAAAACGTCGTTCTGCATGACGCGGAACTTCAGGCCCTTGAGGTCCTCGACCGTCCTGATCGGCTTCTTGGCGTTGTAGAAGCTGCGCGCGCCGCCGTCGTAATAGGCCAGCGGCACCAGCCCGTGCTCCTCGAAGCCCTTGGCGATTTCCTGCCCGATGGGGCCGTCCATCACCTTGTGCAGGTGCTCGTCGGATTTGTACAGATAGGGCAGCGACACCGTCTGCGTAATCGGCACGATATCGTTGAACGACCCGAAGCTGGCGCGGATCATGTCGATCACGCCGAACTGGGTCTGTTCGATGGTGTCCTTTTCCTCGCCCAACTGGGACGACGGAAAGACCTCGATGCAGATGCGACCCTGGGTCTTTTCCTTGACCTCGGCAGCCATCGCCTTGACGCCCTCGACGGTCGGATAGCCGTCGGGGTGGGTGTCCGAGGACCGCAGCGTGATTTCGCATTCCGCGCTGGCGGCACCGGCCAGCGCGGCGGTGGCCAGCAGGGCGGCAAGGGTGGTCTTCAGCACTTTCATTTCATCCTCCCCGATGAAAGTTCAAAGGTTATAGGCCCTCTTGACGAGGCCGTAGGTGAGTTCGTGGGCCAGTTCGGGCGCCTCGTCCGCGTCCAGCCGGCCAGTGGCAACCAGCGTGGCGAGAAAGGCGCAGTCCACCCGCCGCGCCACGTCATGGCGCGCCGGAATCGAGCAGAAGGCGCGGGTGTCGTCGTTGAAGCCGACGGTGTTGTAGAAGCCCGCCGTCTCGGTCGTCATCTCGCGGAACCGGCGCATGCCCTCGGGGCTGTCGTAAAACCACCAGGGCGGCCCCAGGCGCAGGCAGGGATAGACCCCCGCCAGGGGGGCGAGTTCGCGCGCATAGCTCGTCTCGTCCAGCGTGAACAGGATCACGGTCAGGTCGGGCCGCATGCCCACCGCGTTCAGCAGCGGGCGCAGCGCCGCGACGTAATCGGTGGGGCCCGGGATGTCGAAGCCCTTGTCGCGGCCAAACATCGCCATGACCGGGTCCGAATGGTTGCGCCGCGCGCCGGGATGGATCTGCAGGACCAGCCCGTCCTCCAGGCTCATCCGCGCCATCTCGGTCAGCATCTGGCCGCGAAACGCGTCCGCTTCGCCAGCCGAGCACGCACCGCGCAGGGCCTTCTGGAACAGCGCCGCCGCCTCGGCCTGCGGCAGGTCTTCGGTCCGGGCACTGGGGTGGCCGTGGTCGCTGGAGGTCGCGCCGAACTCTTTGAAATACGCCCGCCGCGCCCGATGCGCGTCCAGATAGCCCGCCCAGGTCGCGGTGTCGAACCCGGTCTGCTGGCCCATCAGGGCGACGTTCCCGGCAAAGCCCGCCATCTCGGGGTCGATCACCCCGTCGGGGCGATAGGCCGTCACCACCCGGCCCCGCCAGCCGCTGTCGCGGATCATCCGGTGCCAGCGCAGGTCGTCGGTGGCGGGTTCGGTGGTGGCGATGACCTCGATGTTGAAGCGTTCGTAAAGCGCGCGAGGCCGGAATTCGGGCCGCGACAGGCAGTCGGCGATGTGGTCGTAATACCAGTCCGCCGTATCCGGCCCCAGCCGGCGGTCGATGCCGAAGACGTGGTGAAAGCTGTGGTCCAGCCACAACCGCGAGGGCGTCCCCCGCAGCAGGTGGTAATGCCGCGCGAACAGGCGCCAGATCCTGCGCCCGTCCGTCTCGGACGGCCCGCCGTCGGCGCGCGGCACGCCCAGATCCGTCAGCGCCACGCCCTGCGAACACAGCATCCGAAAGACATAATGATCCGGCGTCACGAACAGCTGCGCGGGGTCGGGAAACGGCTGATCCTCGGCGAACCAGCGCGGGTCGGTGTGTCCATGCGGGCTGACGATCGGCAGGTCGCGGATGTCGTCGTAAAGGCCCCGCGCCAGATCGCGCAGGGCAGGTTCGACGGGAAACAGCCGGTCCTGGTCCAACATGCGTCAATCCCTCCCCGAATCGCGCTTGTCACGTTGCTGATCATCTAATATGCTAGATTACTAGCTTGTCAACGCAAAGGTGAACCATGATCCCGACCCCCGCGATTTTGCCGACGCTTGACGATGCCCGCCCGCCCAGCATCACCGATCAGGTCTATGAGGCGCTTTACGACCGGGTGGTGAACCTGACCCTGCCACCCGGCGCCCGCCTGTCCGAGGCCGAGGTCGCGGCCCAGATGGGCGTGTCGCGCCAGCCGGTGCGCGACGCCTTCTATCGCCTGTCGCAGATGGGATTCGTGCTGATCCGGCCGCAGCGCGCCACCACGGTCACGCCGATTTCCGAACAGGCGGTGCTGCAGGCCTATTTCATCCGCTGCGCGCTTGAGGAAAGCTGCCTGCGCCACGCCACCCACCGTCTGTCGGACCAGCACCTGGACGCGCTGGATGCGCTGATCGCGCGTCAGGACCAGGCGGTCCGGGCCGATGACCGCGGCCTGTTCCACGCGCTGGACGACCAGTTCCACCACGACATCTGCCATTATGCGGGGCTGGGCTTCTTCTGGGCCCTGGTCAAGGAAAACAAGGGCCACATGGACCGCGCCCGGTTCCTCAGCCTCAGCTATAACGGGGCCAGCGCGGTGCGCGAGCATCGCCAGATCCTGCTGGCGCTGCGCCAGCGTGACAGCGATGCGGCCGTGGCCGCGATCCGCCACCACCTGGGCCAGATCAAAGGGATCATCGGCCGCGTCCGCCAGGAACGGCCGGGCCTGTTCGGCGAATAGCCGGGTTTGAAAGCAAGCGGCGGAGTGCGGACGCCCCCGGTTCGCGCCATAATGGCGGGGCGAACCAGGGAAAGGGCCGGACCGATGCCGCAGACCACCGCACTTGACCCCCGCTGGCAGGCCGTGCTGGACCGCAGCCCGGCGGCGGATTTCGTCTTTGCCGTCCGCACCACCGGCATCTATTGCCGCCCGTCCTGTCCGGCCCGCCGGCCCCGGCCCGAAAACGTCAGCTTCCACGCCAATGCGGCCGAGGCCGAGGCGCAGGGCTATCGCCCCTGCCTGCGCTGCCATCCGACAGGGATCGCGCCCGCGCAGGCCAATGCCGATCTGGTGGCGGCGGCCTGCCGCATCCTCGACAGCGCCGATCCGGTCCCGACCCTGCCCGAACTGGCCCGCCGCATCGGGCTGAGCCCGTCGCATCTGCACCGGCAGTTCCGCGCCGCAACCGGCCTGACGCCGGCCGGCTGGGCCAGGGCCGCGCGCGCCCGGCGGCTGCGGGCCGGCCTGGGCGACGGGGCCTCGGTCACCCAGGCCATGCATCAGGCGGGCTATGGCTCGTCCAGCCGGTTCTATGAGCGCGCGGACGAGGTGCTGGGCAGGGCCCCCCGCGCCTATCGCGACGGCGGACGCGGAATGGTGATCCGCCATGCGCTGGACCGCTGCTCGCTGGGGCTGGTTCTGGTCGCCCAAAGCGAACGCGGCATCTGCGCCATTGCCCTGGGAGACGATCCGCAGGCGCTGGCCCACGACCTGCAGGCGTGCTTTCCCCAGGCCACCCTGATCGCCGAGGACGCGGCCCTGGCCGCCGTCCTGGGCCAGGTGGTCGCCCTGATCGAGACGCCGGGCGCGGGCCTGGACCTGCCGCTGGACCTGCGCGGCACGGGGTTCCAGCAACGGGTCTGGCAGGCGCTGCGCGGCATTCGTCCGGGGCAGACGGTCAGCTATGCCGAGCTCGCCCGCCGGATCGGCGCACCGGGGTCGGCCCGGGCGGTGGCCGGGGCCTGCGCGGCGAACCCCGTGGCGGTCGCCGTGCCCTGCCACCGCGTCCTGCGCGGCGACGGCAGCCTGTCGGGCTATCGCTGGGGCGTGGCGCGCAAGCGTGCACTGCTGGATCGCGAATCCCGGGATTAGATGTGTGGATACAGTCTCTTAATAAGACTTCCCAGATTTCCTCGAGGTTCGGAAATACTGCGAGCCTGCGGCGGCCTCGGCCAATTCCGACGCCGCGGCCTGAAGCAGAGGGGCCAGGTCCCGCATCCGCGCCGGTGTCAGGCGCACGGCAGGCCCCGCGATCGACAGGCACCCCAGCGCGGCACCCCCGTCCGGCGGGCACAGCGGAACTGCCATCGCGGCCATGCCGGGGATATAGCTGTCCACGGCCAGCGCATAGCCGCGGTCCCGCGCCTCGGCCAGCACCTGGGGCAGGCCGGTCAGGGAAACGGGCGCCGCCCCGGGACGCGCCTCTTGCCCGGTTTCGTCCCGTTGCTGGGCGGCAGCCAGCGCCAGGGCGCGGTCGTCGTCCAGGCTGGAGAGCCAGGCCAGCCCGCTGGCGGAACTCGCCAGCCCCGCCACCACGCCCTGTTCCTGCCCGGGATCATAGCGCAGCCCGCCCCTGGCCCCCTGCGCCACCGCGACCCAGACCAGCGTGTCGCCATCGGCCACCGACAGCCGCACCAGCTCGCCGCTGTCGGCGGCCAGCCGGTCCAGCACCGGCTGAGCGACGTCAGTGATCCCGGCCCGGCCCAGAAAGCCCAGGCCCATCGCGGGCAGCTTGATGGTCAGCCTGTAGTCGCCCTGCGCCTGGACCTGCCGGACATAGCCCAGCCGCGCCAGTTCCCGCAGCAGGCGGTGCACGCCGCTGGCCGGCTGGCCCAGCCGTCCGGCAAGGGTCGACACCGACAACCCTTCGGGGTGTCGGGCCAGCAAGGCGATGACGGCAAGGGATTTCTCCAGAAGGCTGCTCATGGTCCGGGCTCCGTGACGGCACACCCAGATGCCGCGACGAGGGAGCAAAGGTCAACAGCGACGGGCCCTGCCTTACTTCGGCACCGGCTGCGCGGTCGTCGCCGAATTCTCCTCGGTCTCGCTTTCCTCGGGATGCTCGGCCGCGTCCTCGCCGGTGATCAGGGCGGCCACGTCGTCGGCCATGTCGCGCAGCAACTCCATCTCTTCCTCCTCGAGCGCGCGGGGCTGGGTGTCGAGCAGGCACAGCGCCCCCAGCACCAGTCCGTCGGCCGTGCGCAGCGGCGCGCCGGCATAGAACCGGGTGCGCCACATGGTGATCGCGGGCAGATCGGCAAAGCGCGGGTCGCGGCGCGTGTCCTTGATGACCAGCGTGCTGTCGGTCGAAATGACGTGGTCGCAGACCGCGTCCTCGCGCGGCAGGGTGATCATGTTGGTGCCGTCCTGGGTCACCTCTCCCGGCAGCTCCATGCTTTGGCCGATGATGAATTCATGGTCGGCGTCGATGGCGGTGATGACGGCGAATTCGACGTCGAAGACCTCGGCGGCGCGGGCGGCAAGGGCATCCAGTTCCTCGCGCGCGTGGCCATCCAGCACATTCGTCGCCTCGAGCGCGGCCACGCGTTCGGCGTCGTTTTCCGGACGCGGCGCGGTCTGGCGTTCGCGGGCAAGGTCGGGGGTCAGCATCTGTTCGATGCGCTGCACCGCCTCGGCCATCGAGGCCACGACGGCATCGGCCCCCCATTCGCGGGCCTTGTCGTTCCCGGTCAGGTCGTCCGGCGCGTTCCACAATGCCAGCACGATCTTCACCTCGGGCCAGCGGTTGCGCAGCCGGCGGCAGAAGGATCGCGCCGACAGCATCGGCTCGCGGCTGAAATAGCTCAGGCAGACCAGTTCGACCCCCTCGAGATCCAGCTTGTCCACATAGCGCGCGGTCAGCACGCCGGCCGGGCGCTGGCTGGCCGCGATGCCGCCAAAGGCCAGGGCATGGACCATCATCTCGCAGGCGACGTTGTCGATTTCCCACTTGCCGCCGATGCAGGCCACGCGCGGCGGGCCCTGGGGCGGATCGGGCGGGGTGTAATCCTCACGCAGGTCGTCCAGCAGCACGTCCATGCCGTTGACCACGCGCAGCCGATGTTCGGCCCGCGCCTGGGTCAGGAAGTCGACGCTGGCCTGGCGCAGCACCTCGATGCCGTGGCTGTCGTAGAATTCGATCACCGAACTGTCGTCGATGGCTTCGCTGGCGATCTCGATGGCTTCCTGGGGATCGTCCGCGATCAGCCGCTGGTAGATGCGCGTCGGCACGTCCAGGACCGGGGTCGAGCCGAGCAGCGTGTCCAGAAACTGCAACTGCGGCAGGTTGCGCCCGATGACCAGCAGGCAGACGGTCAGGGGCGTGGACAGGATCAGCCCCACCGGACCCCAGAGCGCGGTCCAGAAGGTCGCGGCCGCGATCAGCGACAGGGCTGAAAGACCCGTCGAGGTGCCGTAAAGCACGGGCTCGACGATATTGCTGCTGATAAGCTCCAGAATGACGACCAGTGCCAGGGTCAGCAGGACCATGTTCCAGCCCGGATCGACCGCGAAGGCCAGGGCCAGCGGAAAGACCGCCGACAGGACCGGCCCGACATAGGGGATGAAGCGCATGACCGCGGCCAGCGTCCCCCACAGGATCCAGCCCGGCACGCCGATCAGCCACAGGCCCGCAGCCATCGGGATGGCGTAGGTCACGTTCACGACCAGCTGCATCAGCAGATATTTCGAGATGCGGCTGCCCGCCTCTTCCATGGCATCGGTCGAGCGGTGCAGGTTGCCGCCCAGCATGCGGATCAGCCGGTCGCGCAGGTCGCCCCGGTCGAGCAGCGCCAGAAACACAAAGACCAGCACGATGCCCGCGGTGGCCACCGGCGCCAGCACCGGGACCAGCCAGGCCACCGCCGTGCGGAACGGGCTTTCGGGCTGGGCCACGACCTGCACGCGTTCGGCGGGCAGGCTTTCCTCGTTCTGGGCGATGGCCTTTTCGACCTCTTCCTGGACGGTCGTGACCATCTGCCAGGCGCCGTCGAAGATGCCCGGACCGCGCATCGAATCGCCCAAGGCATCGATCTTGTCGCGCACCGTGCTTTGGTAGGTCGGCAGCTGCACCGCCAGCAGCCTGACCTGGGACCCGACCAGAACGCCAAGCCCTAGGATCACCGTCACGACCGTCGCCATGACGACGATCACCGACAGCACCCGGGGCAGGCCGCGGCGGCACAGCCAGACGACCAGCGGGCTCAGCGCAAAGCTGATGAGGAAGGCGATGGCCAGCGGGATCAGGACGTCCTGGCCCAGGTAAAGGCCCGACAGGATGGCGGCCGCCGTGACGAACCACGCGGCCAGCCGGACGATATCGGGCTGCGGCCCCGGCGTAACCGGACTTTCCATCACGTTCCCCCTGACACGCGATCCGGCCTTGGCGCCGCACGGCAAGGGAACGCGGCGCGGCGGGGGCGGTTCCGGGGGAACCTAGCCCCAGCGCCAGTCGCCCGCGCCCAGGGCCGGGGCGGCGCGGGCCGTGTCCAGCGTGCTGCGCGAGAACAGGATCGGCGTGCGCAGGCCCGCGATGCCTTCGGGCGCGATGCGCAGGCCGCGGGCGGCGATCTGCGGATCGGCCAGTCCCTCGGCCACGTCGTTGACGGGTCCGACCGGCACCCCGGCCGCGTCCAGCGCGGCGATCAGCGCGGCTCGGGTCATCCGGCCCGTGGCCTGGGCCAGCAGCGGCACCAGCGCCGCGCGATTGGCGACGCGGGCGGGGTTCGTGGCGTAATCGGGGTCCTGCGCCAGCCCGTACAGCCCCAACACCCGGCAGAGCGCCGCGAATTGCCGGTCGTTGCCGCAGGCGATGATCGCGTGCCCGTCGGCGGTGGGAAACAGCTGATAGGGGACGATATTGGGATGCGCATTGCCCAGCCGGTGCGGCACCGTCCCGCCCAGCAGATAGTTCGTCGCCTGGTTCGCCAGCACCGCCGTGCCGCAATCCAGCAGCGACAGGTCCAGGTGCTGCCCCCGGCCCGAACGCGCGCGCTCGGCCAGCGCCGCCTGCACGGCGATGGTGCCGTAAAGCCCGGTGAAGATGTCGATCCAGGCCACGCCGACCTTCTGCGGTTCGCCGGACGGGTCGCCGGTCAGGTCCATGATGCCGCACATGCCCTGGATCAGGAAATCGTATCCGGGCTGGCTGGCGCGCGGCCCGTCCTGGCCGAAGCCCGTGATCGAGGCGTAGACCAGCCCCGGATTGTCCGCCGCCAGCGTCGGATAGTCCAGCCCGAAGCGGGCCAGCCCCCCGACCTTGAAATTCTCGATCACCACATCCGCGTCGCGGACCAACGCGCGCAGCCGTGCCAGATCCTCGGCATCGTTGAAATCGCAGGTGACCGAGGTCTTGCCCCGATTGGCCGCGTGGAAATAGGCGGCGACGCGCTCGGCCGTGCCGTCTGGCCGGGACCGGTCGATGAAGGGCGGGCCCCAGCGGCGGGTGTCGTCGCCCTCGGGCGCCTCGACCTTGATGACCTGGGCGCCAAGGTCGGCCAGGGTCTGCCCGATCCAGGGCCCGGCCAGGATGCGGGCCAGTTCGACCACCCGCAGCCCCTTCAGCGGCGGCTCAGCCAAAGGCCTGGTGCCCGGTCTGCGCGCGGCCCAGGATCAGGGCGTGCACGTCGTGGGTGCCTTCGTAGGTGTTCACCGTCTCCAAGTTCTGGGCGTGGCGCATGACGTGGTATTCGATGGAGATCCCGTTGCCGCCGTGCATGTCGCGGGCCATGCGGGCGATCTCCAGCGCCTTGCCGCAGTTGTTGCGCTTGACGATGGAAATCATCTCGGGCGCGAAGCGGCCTTCGTCCAGCAGCCGCCCGACGCGGAGGGAGGCTTGCAGGCCAAGCGCGATCTCGGTCTGCATGTCGGCCAGTTTCTTCTGGAAAAGCTGTGTCGCGGCCAGCGGGCGGCCAAACTGCTGGCGGTCCAGCCCGTATTGGCGGGCGCGGAACCAGCAATCCTCGGCCGCGCCCATCGCGCCCCAGCTGATGCCATAGCGCGCGCGGTTCAGGCAGCCAAAGGGACCGCCCATGCCCTCGACGCCGGGCAGGATCGCATCCTCGGGGAGTTCGACATCCTCCATCACGATCCCACCCGTGACCGAGGCGCGCAGGCTCAGCTTGCCCTCGATCCTGGGGGCGCTGAGGCCGGGCGTGCCCTTGTCCAGCACAAAGCCGCGCACCTTGCCGCCATGCGCGTCCGATTTCGCCCAGACCACGAAGACATCGGCGATGGGGGCGTTGGTGATCCAGGTCTTGGTGCCCGACAGCACATAGCCGCCATCGACCTTGCGGGCCCGCGTCCGCATCCCGGCCGGGTCGGAGCCGGCATCGGGCTCGGTCAGGCCAAAGCAGCCGATCCATTCGCCGCTGGCCAGCCGGGGCAGGTATGTGCGCTTCTGTTCCGCGCTGCCATAGGCCTCGATCGGGAACATCACCAGCGACGACTGGACCGAGGCCATGCTGCGATAGCCGCTGTCGATGCGTTCGATTTCGCGCGCGACCAGCCCGTAGGCCACATAGGACGCGCCCGCGCCGCCATGTTCGTCGGCCACGGTGACGCCCAGCAGCCCCGCCTGCCCCATTTCGGAAAAGATCGCGGGGTCGGTCGTTTCGTGCAGATAGGCGTCCTTGATGCGCGGGGCCAGCCGCTCGGCGGCAAAGGCGGCCGCGCTGTCGCGGATCATCCGCTCTTCCTCGGTCAGCTGATCCTCAAGCAGAAACGGGTCGGCCCATGAAAACGGCGCGCCCTTGTGTGATCCGGTCGCCATCGCGGCCCCCCTTCCTGTCCTGTGCTCGGGTCATGCAATACCAGCTTTCCCTTGCCCCGAAAAAGCGGATAATCCGCATGACTTGATGCATAGGATGCATGAACATGCGGCAACGGCGCTACCTGCCGGGCCTTGGCCTGCTGACGGCCTTCGACGCGGTGATGCGCACCGGATCGGTGACGCGGGCGGCCCAGGACCTCGCGCTGACGCAAAGCACGGTCAGCCGCCTGGTCCAGACGCTCGAGGCACAGTTGGGCCAGCCCCTGTTCCTTCGCCGCCGCAAGCGCCTGCACCCGACCGAGGCCGCGCTGCGCTATCATCGCGACATCGCGGCGGCGCTGGGCAGTATCCAGCGCGCAACCATGGCGCTGGTCGCCAATCCCGACGGCGGGACGCTGGACCTGGCCGTCCTGCCGACCTTCGGCACGCGCTGGCTGGCGCCGCGGCTGCCCGATTTCCTGTCGGCCAATCCGGGCGTCACGGTGAACCTGACGACCCGCTTCACCCGCTTCGACTTTGCCACGGAACGCTTTGACGCGATGATCTATTACGGCAGCGACGGCTGGCCGGGGGCGGCGCATCTGAAACTGTTCGACGAACGCCTGACGGCCTGCGCCAGCCCCGCGCTGCTGACGGCCCATCCGGTCGCGGGCCCCGCCGACCTGCACGGCATGGTGCTGCTGCAACTGGCGACCCGGTCCGATGCCTGGGCGGCCTGGTTCCGGGGACAAGGGGCGGCGCCCCCCGCCCGGATCGACGGGATGGTGATGGACCAGTTTTCCATGATGGTGCAGGCGGCGATCTCGGGGCTGGGGGTGGCGTTGCTGCCCGACTATCTGGCGCGCCCCGAGATCGCCGAGGGGCGGCTTCTGCCGATCCTGCGGCCCGGCGTCGCGGGACCCGGCGCCTATTGGCTGGCGTGGCCCGAAGACCGGGCCGAGGGAAAACCTCTGCAGGCCTTCCGCGACTGGCTGGGGCGCAGCATCGCTGCCGCGCCCTGAGCCGTCAGTTCAGCCCCACGCCCCCGGCCGAGGCCGCGCTGAGCGCGATGAAGTTCAGCGCCTGCTGGCGCACCGCGCCGGCCAGTTCCTGCCGCGCCGACAGCAGGGTGCGCTCGGCATCCAGCACCGGGAAGAAGCCGGCCTCGCCCAGTTCATAGGAGGTCTGGGTCAGGCTGACGGATTCGCTGGCATTGCTGACCAGCCGGCTTTGCGCATCGACGGCGCGGGCATCGCGGTTATAGCCGGCCAGGGCGTTCTCGACCTCTTCCACCGCCTTCAGCACCGATGCCTGCCAGGCCAGCCGCGCCTGTTCGGCCCGGGCCTGGGCCGCCGACAGCCGGGCCTGGTTGGCGCCGCCGGAAAACAGCGGCACCGAAAGCTGCGGGCCAAAGCCCCAGGTCTTGGCGCTGCCGCCGCCCGAGATGTTGATGGGCGTGACAGTCCCCGACAGCGTCAGCTTGGGATAGAAGGCGGCGCGCGCCTCGCCCACGGCGGCGACGGCGGCGGCCAGGTTCGCCTCGGCCACGCGGACGTCGGGGCGGGCGCGGACCACATCGGCCGGAACGCCGACGCTGGCGCGATAGCGGGCGCGGGGCTGACCCCCGCCGCGCCGCAGCTGGGCGGCGATGTCGGCGCTGCGCCCGGCGGTCAGCGTCGCCAGCCGGTTGATGGCCTGATCGCGCCCGACTTCCAGTGCAGGCAGCGCGGCCTCGGCCTGGGTGACGAGCTGTTCGGCCTGCAGCACCTCGATGCGCGACACGCTGCCCAGCACGTCCTGTTCGCGGGTCAGGGCCAGGGTGCGCTTGCGGCTTTCCAGGCTTTGCCGGGTCAGGGCCAGGGCCTCCTGGTAATAGCGCGCGTCGACATAGGCCGAGGCGATGGCGCTGGCGACCGTCAGCCGCGCCACTTCGGCCGAGGAATAGGCCGCGTCCAGCTGCGCCGCCGCGCCCTGCCGCGCCGCGCGGTTCTGGCCGAAGATGTCGATCAGCCAGGACACGCCCAGCGTGGCCGAGGTGGTGTCGGAAACGATGCCGGTGCCTTCGCTGTCGCCCCGGTTCGCGGCGCCCGAAACGGTCGCCTGCGGCAGGTCGTTCGCACCGACCAGCCGGGCATTGGCCTGCGCCTCGCGGATCACCGAGACGGCGGTCTGCACGTCCAGGTTCCGCTTCAGCCCGGCGGCGATCAGCCCGTCCAGCCGGCTGTCGCGGAAGGCCGCCCACCAGATGTTGCTGCCGGCGCGGCGGGCAGGGCTGTCGGCGGCGAAGCGTTCGGGCAGATCGGCCTTGGGCGCGGTCAGGCCGCCCCCGCCCGGCGCGCAGGCCGCCAGCGCAAGCGTCGAGGCCATGGCGCCCAGCATCATGCGGCGCGAAAGGGTATGTTGTCTCATGTCAGGTCTCGGATGGAGTGAGGGGGCGCGCAGGCCCGAAGGCCCGCGCGAAGGCCGGTCATTCGGCCGGCTGGGGACCCGCCGCGCGGCCGCGCGCCCGGCTGAACAGGCCCAGCACAAAGACGAAGAACACCGGCACGAAGAAGATCGCCAGAACGGTGGCCGCGATCATGCCGCCGATGACCCCGGTGCCGATGGCGTTCTGGCTGGCGGCCGAGGGACCGGTGGCAATGGCCAGCGGCACCACGCCCAGCGTGAAGGCCAGCGAAGTCATCAGGATCGGGCGGAAGCGCAGCTTCGCGGCCGTCACCGCCGCCTCGATCAGGCTTTGGCCCTGTTCGCGCAGGTCCTTGGCGAACTCGACGATCAGGATGGCGTTCTTGGCCGACAGCCCGATGATCGCGATCAGCCCCACCTTGAAGTAGATGTCGTTCGGCATGTCGCGCAGCAGGACGGCGACCACGCAGCCAAGGACGCCCAACGGCACCACCAGCATCACCGACAAGGGGATCGACCAGCTTTCGTAAAGCCCCGACAGCAGCAGGAAGACGAACAGGATGCTCATGGCATAAAGCAGCGTCGCCTGCGACCCGGCCTGGATCTCCTCGAGTGACTGGCCGGTCCATTCATAGCCGAAGCCCTGCGGCAGCTGCTCGGCCAGGCGCTCCATCTCGGCCATGGCGGCCCCGGAGCTGTAGCCCGGCGCGGCGTTGCCGGCGATGCGGATCGACGGATAGCCATTATAGCCCACCACCTGCGACGGCCCCTGTTCCCAGGTCACGCTGGCAAAGGACGAAAAGGGCACCATGCCGCCGTTCGTGTTGCGCACGGTCAGGGCCAGGATGTCCTCGGTGCTCATGCGGGCATTGTCGTCGGCCTGGACCATGACGCGCTGCATCTTGCCGGCGTTGGGGAAGTCGTTGACATAGGCCGAGCCCAGGTACTGCGAGATCGTGGCCGAGATGTCGGCGAAGGTCACGCCGAAGGCATTGGCCTTTTCCCGGTCGATGGTGACGAAGACCTGCGCGGCCGAAGGCAGTCCCTCGATCCGCAGGCCGGTGACGATGCCGCCCTTCTGGGCCTCGGCCATGATCTGCCCTGCGGCAGCCAGCAGCGCCTCTTGCCCCTGCCCGCCGCGGTCCTGCAGGCGGAAGCTGAAGCCCCCCGTGGTGCCGAAGCCGGGGATCGGCGGCGGGGACAGCGCGAAGGCCTGCGCGTCCTGATAGCCGAAAAGCTGCATGTTCGCCGCCATCGCGATGTCCTCGGCGCTGCGCTCGCGCTCGCCCCAGTCCTTGAAGGTGGTGAAGATCAGCCCCGCGTTCGGCCCCTGCCCCGAAAAGCTGAAGCCCCGGATCGAGACGGTGTTTTCCACCTCGGGCATGGCGGCATACATCTGGGTCGCGGCAGCCAGCACCTGGTCGGTGCGGTTCGAGCTGGCGGCAGGCGGCGTCTGCACGTCCGTGATGATGAAGCCCTGGTCCTCGTTCGGCAGGAAGCTGGTGGGCAGGCGCAGGAAGCCGAAGGCCGTGGCCCCGACCAGCACCAGATAGAACACCATCATCACCAGCCGCCGCCGCGTCACCAGCGACACGGACCGGCCATAACGCGCGGTCAGGCGGTCGAAGTTGCGGTTGAACCAGCCAAAGAAGCCGCGCCGTTCGTGATGGCCCTTGATCGGCTTGAGGAAGGTCGCGCAGAGCGCCGGGGTCAGCGTCAGCGCCAGGAAGGCCGAGAACAGGATCGCCGTGACCATGGTCAGCGCGAACTGGCGATAGATGATCCCGGACGAGCCCGGGAAGAACGCCATCGGCACGAACACCGCCGCCAGCACCAGCGTGATGCCGACGATGGCGCCGGAAATCTGGCCCATGGCCTTTTGCGTGGCTTCCTTGGGCGGCAGCCCTTCGGTCGCCATGATGCGCTCGACGTTCTCGATCACCACGATGGCGTCATCGACCAGGATGCCGATGGCCAGCACCATGGCGAACATGGTCAGCACGTTGATCGAGAACCCCGCCACCAGCATGACGGCGACGGTGCCGGCCAGCGCGATGGGCACCACGATGGTCGGGATGATCGTATAGCGGAAGTTCTGCAGGAACAGGAACATCACCGCAAAGACCAGCACCATCGCCTCGACCAGGGTGTGCAGCACCTTTTCGATCGAGGCCTCGACGAAGGGCGTGGTGTCGTAGGGAATCTGGTAGCTCACGCCCTGCGGAAAGAACTGGGACAGCTCCTCCATCTTGGCATGCACCGCCTCGGAGGTGTTCAGCGCGTTGCCGGTGGTCGACAGCTGGATGCCCATCGCCGCCGCCGGCTTGCCGTTGATGCGCGAGCCGAAGCTGTAGGTTTCGGCCCCGATCTCGATGCGGGCCACGTCGCGTAGCAGGACGGCCGATCCGTCCGGGTTAGCGCGCAGCACGATCTTGCCGAACTCCTCGGGGTCGGAAAGCTGTCCCTTGATCAGCACGTTCGCGGTCAGTTGCTGGCCCACGGGGTTCGGGTCCGCGCCGACCTTGCCGGCGGACACCTGGGCGTTCTGCGCCCGCACCGCCGCCACCACATCGGCGCTGGACAGGTTCAGGCCGGTCATCTTGGCCGGGTCGATCCAGATGCGCAACGCCCGTTCGGGGGCAAAGACCTGCGCCCGGCCCACGCCCTCGATCCGGCGGATTTCGCCCGCGACGTTGCGGTTGATGTAGTCCCCCAGCGCGATGTCGTTCAGCGATCCGTCGTCCGAGGTCAGCGCGACCATCATCAGAAAGCCCGAACCGGCCTCCTCGACCAGCACGCCCTGGTCCACCACGCTTTGCGGCAGCAGCGGTTCGACCCGCGCGACGGCGTTCTGCACATCGACCTGGGCGCGCGCGACGTCGGTTCCGGGCTCGAAGGTTGCGGTGATCGACATGGCGCCGGAACTGTCCGAGACGGATTCGTAATAGGCGAGCCCCTCGACACCGTTCAGCTCATCCTCGATGGGTTGGGCGACGGACTGGTTGATCTCGCCCGGTGCGGCGCCGGTGTAGCTGGTCGAGATGGTGATCTGCGGCCAGGCGACCTGCGGATATTGCGCCACCGGAATGCTGGGCAGCGAGATCAGCCCCGCAATGACGATGAAGATCGAGATCACCCAGGCCAGGACCGGGCGGGTGATGAAGAATTGTGCCATGGTTTAGCCCCGCGCTTCCTGCACCGCCGGAGCGGTCTCGGCCTCGGCCTTCTCGTCGGCCGCCTCGACGGGCTGGGGCACGACCTTGGCGTCGGGGTAAAGCTTCTGCGCGCCGGCGACGACGACCTTGTCGCCCGGCTCGAGGCCGCTTTCGACCAGCCAGCGGTTGCCGGTGGTCTGGCCCAGGGTCACGTCGCGGCGCTCGACCGTGTCGGCATCCTTCAGCGCATAGACATAGGCCCGGCCCGACTGGTCGCGCTGCACCGCCATCTGCGGGATGGTCAGGGCGTTTTCGCGCACCGCCTGTTCGACGCGGGCGCGAACGTAAAGCCCGGGCAGCAACACGCCGTCGGGGTTCGGGAATTCCGCCCGCAGCGTGATCTGCCCGGTCGTGCTGTCGACGCTGGCTTCCGAGAACAGCAGCCGGCCCGGATGGGGATATTCGCTGCCGTCGTCGAAGATCAGCTGGACCCGCGCCTCGTTCTCGCTGGCCATCACCAGCCGGCCGGCGTCGCGCGCCCGGCGCAGCGCGAACAGTTCCGACGCCGATTGCGTCACGTCCACATAGACCGGATCCAGTTGCTGGATCGTCGCCATCACGTCGGACTGGGCATTGACCAGCGCCCCCTCGGTCACCAGGGCGCGGCCGACCACGCCCGAGATCGGCGCGGTGACGTCGGTATAGCCCAGGTTCAACTCGGCCTCTTGCAGGGCGGCGCGGGCGATGGCCACGTCCGCCTCGGCCTGGGCCAGGGTGGTGGCGGCGTTTTCCAGATCGACGCCCGCGGTCACGCGGCGTTCGCGCAGCGCCTCGGCCCGGGCCATCTGGTCCCTGGCGTTGTCGCGCGTGGCCTCGGCCCGGGCGAGCGTCGCCTGGGCGCTGGCGACGCGGACCGCGAAGGGCGCCGGGTCGATCTTGTAAAGAACCGCGCCTTCCTCGATGCGGCTGCCCTGTTCAAAGACACGGCTGACCACGATGCCGCCCACGCGCGGACGCACCTCGGCGGTGCGGGTGGCGGCGACCCGGCCCGGCAGCTCGTTCACGATGGGCAGCGCCTCGGGGGTCATGGTCTGGACGCTGACCACGGGCGGGGGAAGCTCTTGCGCCAGGGCCGGGGGCGCCAGCAGGAAAAGGGCGGCCAGCCAGGCGATGCGGCCTGGAAATCTGTCGGAATGCATGGTCTGTCTTTCAGTCTGAGGAGGGCTTTTCGGTCAGGTCGGCGCCGGGATCGCGTTCCGCGAGCGCCATCAGGTCATCCAGGATTTCGTTGCGGGTCACGTCGTCGAAGCGGTGAAAACCGAAACGTTCGACGAACATCATGCCGTGCAGCGTCAACAGGACGCGCAGCATCTGGCGCGGCTCAGCCGCTTCGGCGGCGATGCGCCTGGCGTCGGTGGACAGGGCCTGCTGCATGATCTCGCGGCATTCGGCATTCTCGCCCATGCAGGCGCTGATCAGCATCGTGATGGCGATGTCGTCGTCGGTGGGCGCGGTGCGGAATTCGTCGATCAGGGCCCGCAGGAAGGCGTTGGACTGGCCCTGGCGGCGGTTCAGCGCATCCTCGACCCGGTCGTGGAACTGCGCGATCTGCGAGCGCGTGAATTCGGCCAGCAGGCCGGCCTTGCCCTGGCAGTCATAGACCACGCTGGACTTGCTGACGCCCGCCTCCTTGGCGACGGCGTCGATGGACAGGCCGCTGACGCCGGCGCGGCGGGCGACCGCGTCGACGGCCCGCATCAGTTCGTCGCGGTCGATGCTGCGCTTGCGTCCCACGGTCTGCCTCGATTATTTCCGTACGACCGTTCGTAAATAAATCGCTGCGGCGCGTCAACCCGCCCCGGCAACTTGCCCAGGCCCCCGCGATGCGTCACAGTTCCCTCGCAAGGGGTCAGGGGGAAGGCGTGCAGGACTGGCTGGACGAAAAGCTGCCGATCAGCCGCAAGAATGCGGCCGAGGTCGTGTTCGAGGACCTGCGCCGTGCCATCCTGTCGGGCCGCATTCCCGTGGGCAGCCGCCTGCCGTCCGAGGAAAAGCTGGGCCGCAGCTACGGCGTCAGCCGCCCCATCATCCGCGAGGCGATGCGGTCGCTGCAGACGCTGGGCCTGACCCGCGCGCGGTCGGGCAGCGGCAGCTTTGTCATCTCGGACCGGCAGCAGGCGGACCTGGCCTTCGGCGACGTGACCGCGCGCGACCTGATCGAGGCACGCCCCCATATCGAGATCCCCGCCGCCGGCCTTGCCGCGCTGCGCCGCACCCCGGAACAGCTTTCCCGCCTGCTTGCGCTGTGCGACCAGATGGAGCGGCAGGTCGCCAGCCTGACCTGGGTCGGGCTCGATTCCGAGTTCCACGGGCTGATCGCCCAGGCGGGGCAGAACGCCCTGTTCGCCCGGATCGTCGCGGAATCGCGCGATGCGCTGCAAAAGCAGTCCGAATTGGTGAACATGATGGCCGACCGCCGCATGGCCTCGAACGCCGAGCATCGCCTGATCGCCGCCGCCATCGCCGACGGGGACGAGGCCGCGGCCCAGGACGCGATGCAGCGCCACCTGGACCGCGTGGCCCGGGCGGTCGCGGGCATCACCGGCGGGGCCTGAGCCCTGGGACCCCGGCCCGACCTCTCGGGCATGTGAAACGCGCCGGACTTTCAACTTCCGCCCATTCCCCGCATTCTGACAGGCGCTTAACCGATTATCCCCCGGGCGTTGGACGTCGGGTGAACGAATTTGTTAACTTGCGGCGGCCCGCCGTCCCCGGACATTAGGGCCCCTCACCACCACGCCCGATTCGAAGGAAACCCATGCTAGAGCGCCTGAAGGCCATGTTCCGGTCGGACGATGTGATCTCGACCCTGTCGGTTTTCCCCGAGATCGACGAGGAAAAGATCCAGCGCGAGCTGGCGCTTGAATCCCAGGGCCGCGACCGGGGGGCCCGCAACCAGCCCGAGCCTTCCGCGCAGGAGCCCGATCATATCGAGACCGCGATCATCACCCGGATCGAGGCGCTGCGCCGCACCGGGCTGGAGAACTACGAACAGTATCGCCGCGTCTACAACGAACGCCTGGCCCGCGCGGGCGACGCCAAGAAAGAGGTCGAGATCGTCGCGGGCCGCGCGCGCAACGAATTCGGCGCCTCGGTCCAGGGATGGAAGACGACGATGACGCCGACCATCGAGCGGCTGAACGAAACCTATACCTATCGCCGCCATTTCCGCGACCGGCACCGGCTGATCCGCCCCGCCCGACAGTTCGAGGGCTGGGTCAAGTTCGCCGCGCTGGCGGTCATCTACATCGTCATCGAATCGGCGATGAACAGCTTCATGTTCTCGCGCGGGAACGAATCCGGGCTGCTGGGCGGGCTGCTGACCGCCTTCATCTTTTCGGCGCTGAACGTTCTGGTCAGCATCCTGATGGGCTATTTCGCGCGCTATGTGAACCACACCAACCTGCTGAAAAAGCTGTTCGGCCTGCTGGTGATCCTGGCCTGGATCGGGTTCGCGGTCGCGCTGAACCTGATGATCGCCCATTTTCGCGACCTGATCGACGCCGGCGCGACATGGGAGGCCGCGTTGCGCCAGGCGGTCCCGAACCTGACCGCCGGCCCCGTGGCGCTGACCGGCATGGACAGCTGGATCCTGGTGGGGATCGGCGGCTTCATCTCGACCCTCGCCTTTCTCAAGGGCTGGACTGCCGAGGACCCGTTCCCCGGCTATTCCCAGGTCGAAGGCGAATTGGCCCGCGCCCGCCGCCGGCACGAGATCGACATGACCCGTGCGCTGGACGAACTGACCGACCGCCGCGACGAAGCGATCGAGGAGCTGCGCGACGCCGACCGCCAGGTGCGCGACGGCATCACCGAGGCCATCGACGCGCTGTTCGGCCAAAGCGCGCTGAACGCGCATCTGGAAACCTTCCTGGAACAGTGCGATCTGAAGCTGGCGCATCTGCTGGCGGTCTATCGCGACGCGAACCGCAACGCCCGGACCGAACCCGCGCCGCCCAGCTTTGCCCGCGTCCACCGCTTTGCCGCCTTCACCCCCGCCCGGATCGAGGACGGGCGCAAGACCAATGCCGAGGCCGAGGCCGCCAAGGTCACCGAGACCGTCGATGCCGCCATCGCCGACATCTTTGCGCAGTTCGAAAACGCCCGCCGCGAGTTTCGCCTGCCCGAAGAAATCCAGCGCGGCGACCACCTGGCGGCGGGGCGGGCCTGATGGCGGCGCGGTCCAGACGCCGCCGCCACAGCCGCGGCCGGGGCCATGGCGGCGGCCTCAAGACCGCGGGCATCGTGATCCTGGCCGTGCTGCTGTCGGCCGGCATGGGCGCCGCCGCCTGGTGGCACAGCCGCCAGCAGCGCGCCGCGGCCATCGACCAGACCACGCTTTGCCCCACGGCCACCGGCCCCGTCGGCATGACGGCGATCCTGCTGGACCTGACCGACGCCCTGTCGCCCGCGCAGAAATCCCAGCTTCTGGGCTATCTGGAACAAGAGATCGACGATGCGCCGCAGGGAACCCAGTTTACCCTGGGGGTGGTCAGCGCCGACCCGGACCAATGGGGCGCGACGCCGCCGCTCTGCAAGCCGCAGGACGTCAGCACCGCCAGCGCCCTGACCCAGAACCCGGGCCTGATCGCCAAGCGCTATCGCGACCGCTTCCTGCAGCCCCTGCAGGACAACATCGCCCGGATGACGGCGGCCAGCGGCGCCAAGCAGTCCCCCATCATGGAATCCCTGCAGGCGCTGATCGCGGACACGCCGGGCTTTGTCACCTATGACGGGCCGCGCCGGGTCCTGCTGGTGTCGGACCTGCTGCAACACAGCGACGCGCTCAGCTTCTATCGCGGGAACGACTGGCAAAGCTTTGCGAAATCCCCGGCCTACCAGCGGCTGGGGGCGACGCTCGGCGATGCCGAGATCCGCATCTTCCAGGTGCCGCGCCCGCTGGAGGGCGTCGACGACCCCGCCGTGCTGGAGGATTTCTGGGCGCGCTATTTCGACGTCCAGGGGGCGCATCTGCCGGTCTTGAAACGCCTGGGGGACCTTTAGATGGCGCGCGGCGACCCCGACCGGCTGTATGGCCGGGGGCCCCGGCCGATGCTGGACAGCCTGCCGCTGGCGCTGGCCTTCCTGGCAGGCACCGTTGGCGGCATCGCGTTGAAGCTGGCCCAGGCGCCGGCGCTGCTGACCGCGGGCTTCGCCGCCGCCGTCCTGGTCGCCTATGCGCTGTTCAGCTATGCCGCGACCCGGCTGCGGCTGGATACGGAAACCATCGGCGACAACTGCTATTACCTCGGCTTCCTGTTCACGCTGACCAGCCTGGCCGTGACGCTGTATTTCGTGGTCGAGGCCGCGCCGGAGACGCGCGCCGACCTGATCCCGCAGGTGATCTCGGGCTTTGGGGTGGCACTGTCGTCCACCATCGTGGGGGTGTTCCTGCGGGTGCTGATGATGCAACTGCGCGTCGATCTGGACCTGCGCGAACGCCGCACGAGGATCGAGCTGGATGAGGCCGCCCGGCGCTTCCGGTCCGAACTGGGCGTCAGCCTGGGCCGGGTCAAGAACTTCTCGACCGAAAGCCTGCAACACGCCTCCGAGCGCGAGGACAGGATGCGCGAGGCGATGGATCGGCTGATGGCCCAGATGCAGGCCGAACTGCTGAAATCGGCCGCCGACTTCGGCCCGGCGCTGCGCGACACCATGCGCGCCCAGACCGATCAGGTCATGGCCGACGTGACCGAGGCGGTGCGCGAAAGCTCGACCGCCGCCTGCGAGGCGATCCGCCAGGCCATGACCGAACTGGCGCAGGTCGCGCAGACCTTCAGCCGCGACCAGGCCGGGGCGGCGCAGGCCGTGGCGCAAAGCGTGGACAGCCTGAAAGCCAGCGCCGAGGCCCTGGCCCTGGGCACGGAACAAAGCCTTGCCCGGCTGAACGCCGCCGCGACCGGCGGGGCGGACTGGGCCGAAAGCCTCGGCGCCCGGATCGAGGCCGAGACCGAGGCCCTGGGCGCCGCCCTGTCGAACGCCGCCCGCCGCCTGGACCAGGTCGCGCCCCAAGGCTCGGGCGATGCCTAGGATCGCGCCCCGCCCCGGCGGCAGCCGCGACTACAAGCGCGGCGCGATCATGGGCCTGACCGTGGCCGAGGCCTTCATCCTGCTGGCCTTCTGCCTGCTTCTGCTGTTCACCTGGTGGCAAGTGGACACCGAGAAACGCTCGATCACCGTGGCCGACCGCCTCGGCGAACTGACCGAGCAGCAAAAGCAGGATCTGGTCGCCGGCCTGTCCGACGGCACCTTCGACTTGGCCCGCACGCTGCGCGAGGCGGGCATCGTCGGCGGCGAACAGGCCTTGGCCGAAACCAGCCAATACAGCCGCTTCATGCGCGAGGAAGATCTGAAGCGCCTGATGCAGGCCACGGTGGAGCTGTCCCCCGACACCCGCCTGACCCTGGCCGACGCGGTCGAGGTCACGCCCGAAGCCGAGCTGCGCGATGCCTTGCGGAAACTGGCCGCGCGCGAGGACAGCGTCGAACAGGCCAGCCGCCGCCTGGCCGAGGCGACCGAGACCCAGGACCGCGCCGTCGCCATGCTGGACCGCGCCCTTGGCCAGGACATCCGCGCGGCCGGCGGGCAGATCGACGGGAACGGCACGATCACCCTGCCCCAGAACGTCCTGTTCGACCCCGGCAGCGACCGCATTCGCAACCTGCCCTTCCTGCGCGACTTCTGCACCGCCTGGATCGGCACGCTCCGCGATTCGGGACTGGACATCGCGAACCTCAAGATCGAGGGCCATGCCTCGAGCGAGGGGCGGCCGGGCGAGACGCCCGAGCAGGCCTATCTGTCGAACCTGGACCTGTCGCAGCGCCGTGCGCAGAACGCGCTGACGACCTGCCTGAACGGCATCCGCGACCCCCGGACGCTGGCCTGGGCGCGCGAACACCTGTCGGCGGCGGGCTATTCCTCGGCCCGGCCGGTGGTGCAGGCCGACGGCAGCGAAGACCGCGAAAAATCCCGCCGCGTGATGTTTGCCATGGACGTGGACCGCGAGGCGCTGATCGACGGCATCCGCGAGGACCTGACAAGCACCCCGCCCGCCTTGCCCTGACCCGTGCGGGTCATGCTGCACATGCAGAAACTTTTTCACCGCAAGATTACACTTGCTCATGCAGCAGTTGCGGGCTTACACTTTGTCTGTCCTGCAATGCCGATCTGTGCAGGATCCGCGCAACTCGGGGGGAGCGTTGAGCGATTTCGTGCGTCAGGACAGGATTGTCGCCCTGCTGGATGAGCGACCTTTCGCATCGGTGCGCGATCTTCAAAAGCTGATCGGCGTGTCGGGCGCCACCATCCGCCGCGACATCGAAAAACTGAACGACGCCGGACGGGCCCGCAAGGTCTATGGCGGGGTCGCGGCGATCGAACGCGGTACCCGCACGGCCGCGCTGCCCTTCGTGGAAAACCGCGACATCGCAGTCGCCGCCAAGCGGGCCATCGCGCGCGAGGCCGAGCGGCTGGTCCAGGACGGCACCGCCATCATGATCCACGGCGGATCGACCTGCTTTCACTTCGGCTGCCGCATCGCACATCGCAACCTGCGCGTCTTCACGAACTCGATGCCACTGGCCGCCTACCTGTCGGAATACGGCACCTGCCTTCTGACCGTGGGCGGGGGCGACCTGCATCGCGATCCGGGCATCCTTTACGATGTGTCGGACCACCTGTCGCGCTTCTATGCGGCGCAGTTCTTTGTCGGCGCGCTGGGGGTCAGCGACCAGGGCATCCTGGAACAGCACCCGCTGCTGGTGCGCCTGGCCGACGAGATGAGCCGGACCGCCTCCGAGGTGATCCTGCTGGCCGACAGCCGCAAGTTCAGCGTCCGCCCCCCGACCGTCGCCCTGCCCTTTTCCCGCATCAGCCGCGTCGTCACCGACGACGGCCTCAGCGACGCCCATGCCCGGATGCTGGAGCGGGCGGGCGTCGAGGTCATCGTCGCCCAGATCGAGAGGGAACCATGAGCCCGTCACCCATCCTTGAGATGCGCAACATCTCCAAGACCTTCGGGCCGGTGCGCGCGCTGCGCGACGTCAGCCTAACGGTCTATCGCGGCGAACTGCATGCCCTGATGGGCGAGAACGGCGCCGGCAAGTCGACGCTGATGAAGATCCTGTCGGGTGCCTATGTCGCCGATCCCGGCGGCAGCATCACCATCGAGGGAAAGCCCCAGGCCGAGGCGCGCGGCGCCGTCGCCGTGATCTATCAGGAACTGTCGCTGGCCCCGAACCTGACCGTGGCCGAGAACATGTTCCTGGGGCGCGAGATCGCGACGCGCGGCGTCGTGGACCGCGCCGGCACCCGCGAACGCGCCCAGCCGATCCTGGACCGGCTGGGGGTCAGCTTCGACGCGCGCACCCTGGTGGGCACCCTGTCGCTGGGCGAACGCCAGATGGTGGAAATCGCCCGCGCCCTGACCACCGACGCCCGGCTGATCGTGATGGACGAGCCCACGACATCGCTGTCGGCGCGCGAAACCGAGCGCCTGTTCGAGGTCATTGCCCGGCTGAAGTCCGAAGGCATCGCGATCATCTACATCAGCCACCGCATGGAGGAGGTCTATGCCCTGGCCGACCGCTGCTCGGTCCTGCGCGACGGGGTCTATATCGGCACGCTGGACCGAGACGAGCTTTCGGCGGCGCGGCTGGTGCAGATGATGGTCGGCCGCGACCTGGACAGTTTCTACAAAAAGGAACACATCGCCTCGCCCGACCATTCCGGCGCGCCGCTGATGCGGGTGCGCGACATGGCGGACGACGGGCTGGTCAAGCCCTGCTCGTTCGACCTGTACCGGGGCGAGGTGCTGGGCATCGCGGGGCTGGTCGGCTCGGGCCGGACAGAGCTGGCACGGCTGATCTATGGCGCCGATCCACGCGTCAGCGGCACGGTGGAACTGGACGGCAAGCCCGTCGCCACCACGGACCCGCGCACCAGCCTGGCAAGCGGCATCGCCTATCTGACCGAGGACCGCGCCAAGCTGGGCCTGTTCCTGGACATGTCCATATCCGACAACGTGAACGTGGGCGTGATCCAGCGCGACGCGGGCACCGGGGGACTGCTGAACTTCGCCGCCGCCGCACGGCGGGCGGGCGATGCGATCAAGGCGCTGGCGGTTAAGGCGCCCTCGGCCAAGATGCCGGTCGGCGGGCTGTCGGGCGGCAACCAGCAGAAGGTGCTGATCGCGCGGCTTCTGGAAACCGGCCCCCGCGTCGTCATCCTGGACGAACCCACGCGCGGCGTGGACGTGGGCGCGAAATCCGAAATCTACAAGCTGATCGACGGGCTGGCCCGGCGCGGCGTCGGCGTCATCGTCATATCCAGCGAACTGGCCGAGATCATCGGCACCTGCGACCGCGTCCTGGTCATGCGCGAGGGCCATATCGCGGGCGAGGTCGCATCATACCCCGGCCAGCCGATCAGCCAGGAAGCCATCATGGAACTGTCGACCGGCACCGCGGCCGGCGCGACGACTGGAACGGCGGCCGAACCCGCCACGGAAGGAGCGTGAAATGACCGACCAGACCAGCCCCGCCGCCCGCCAGCGCCTGCGCACCATGATGAGCGTGGTGGGCATGTTGCCCGTGCTGATCCTGCTTGCCGTGATTTTCGAGGTCATGAGCGGCCGGTTCATGTCGGTCAACAACCTGTCGAACGTCATGCAGCAGGCCTCGATCAACATCGTCCTGGCCTCGGGGATGACCTTCGTGATCCTGACCGGGGGGATCGACCTGTCGGTGGGCTCGATCCTGGCCACCTCGGCGATGGTCGCGGTCATCGTCTCGCTGATCCCCGAGGTCGGCTGGCTGGGCGTCCCGGCGGCGATGGGGGTGGGACTGGCCTGCGGGCTTGCGAACGGCATCCTGATATCGGCGTTGAAGCTGCCGCCCTTCATCGTGACGCTGGGATCGCTGACCGCCGTCCGGGGCATAGCCCGGCTTCTGGGCAACGACACCACCGTCTTCAACCCCGACCTGCCCTTCGACGTGATCGGCAACGGCAGCCTGTTCGGCATCCCCTGGCTTGCGATCATCGCCTTCGTGGTGGTGCTGGCCTCCTGGTTCGTCCTGAAACGCACCGTGCTTGGCACCTGGATCTATGCCACCGGCGGCAACCCCGAGGCGGCGCGCCTGACCGGCATCAAGGTGCCGCTGGTGCTGCTGTTCGTCTATGGCATCTCGGGCCTGTTCGCGGGCCTGGGCGGCGCGATGGCGGCGGCGCGGCTTTACGCGGCGAACGGGCTGCAACTGGGCCAGGCCTATGAACTGGACGCCATCGCCGCGGTGATCCTGGGCGGCACCAGTTTCGTCGGCGGCATCGGCTCGATCTGGGGAACGCTCGTGGGCGCGCTCATCATCGCGGTGCTGTCGAACGGGCTGATCCTGATCGGGGTCAGCGACATCTGGCAATATATCGTCAAGGGCCTCGTCATCATCGCGGCCGTGGCGCTGGACCGCTATCGCCAGAAGGGCGGCGCGCGGACCTGAACCCTTTCACAACGCATATAACGGGAGGAAAACCACATGCGTTTCACGAAAACCCTGGCCTCGGCGCTTGCCCTGGCGGCGGTCTCGGCGGTGCCGGTCGCGGCCAAGGACCTCAACAGCGTCGGCATCTCGGTCGGGCTTCTGGGCAACCCCTTCTTCGTCGCCACCATCAAGGGGATCGAGGATGCGGCCAAGAAGATCAACCCGAACGTCAAGGTCACCTCGGTTTCGGCCGACTACGACCTGAACAAGCAGGTCAGCCAGATCGACAGCTTCGTCGCGGCGGGCGTGGACATCATCATGCTGAACGCGGTCGACGCCCAGGCCATCGGCCCGGCCGTCAAGCGCGCGACCGACGCCGGCGTGATCGTCGCGGCCTTTGACGTGTCGGCCCCCGGCGCGACCGTCACCGTGATGACGAACAACGTCCAGGCCGGCGAAAAGGCCTGCGCCTATCTGGCCGAAAAGCTGGGCGGCAAGGGCGACATCGTCATCGTGAACGGCCCCTCGTCGTCCTCGATCCTGGACCGGGTCAAGGGCTGCAAGGACGAGCTGACCAAGCACCCCGACATGAAGATCCTGTCCGACGACCAGAACGCGCAGGGCTCGCGCGATGGCGGGCTGAACGTGGGCCAGACCCTGCTGACCCGCTTCGACAAGATCGACGGGGTGTTCGCGATCAACGACCCGACCGCCATCGGCTTTTCGCTGGCGGCCAAGCAGGCCAACCGCAACGAATTCATCATCACCGCGGTCGATGGCGCCCCCGACATCGAGAACGAGCTGAAATCCGGCGATGGGCTGATCAAGGCCTCGGCCTCGCAGGACCCCTACACCATGGCGGGCCAGGCGCTGGAAATGGGCTATCAGGCGCTGCAGGGCACCGTGCCCGACCCCGACACCGTCCTGCTGGAGCCCGAGTTGATCACCCATGACAACATCGGCGAATACAAGGGCTGGACCTCGCCCCGCTAAGGACCAACGGGCCGTGCGGCGCGCGCCGCGCGGCCCTTTCCCAGAGGAACCCGACCCATGACCGACGACGAGCTGCGCCGCGCCGTCCTTGACGCCAATCTGGACACCGTGCGCCACGGGCTGGTGATCTCGACCTTCGGCAACGCCAGCGGCATCGACCGCGATGCCGGCCGCATCCTGATCAAGCCCAGCGGCGTGGCCTATGACCGCCTGGCCCCTGCCGACATGGTGCCCTGCGACCTTGACGGGCGCAGCCTGGACAACCGGCTGCGCCCCTCCTCGGACCTGGCGACCCATGCGGTGCTGTATCGGGCGTTCGCGGACATCGGCGGCGTGGTCCATACCCATTCGACCTATGCGACCATCATGGCCCAGTCCCACCGGCCGATCCCCTGCCTGGGCACCACCCATGCCGATTACTTCCATGGCACGATCCCGGTGACGCGCGACCTGACGGCCGAGGAGATCGCACAGGATTACGTCGGCAACACCGGCACCGTCATCGTGGAAACCTTTGCCGACCTCGACCCGCTGGCGATGCCCGCCGTCCTGGTCGCGGGCCATGGCCCCTTCACCTGGGGCCGCACCCCGGCCGAGGCCGTCCACAACGCCCTGATCCTGGAGCAGGTCGCGAAAATGGCATGGCATGCCATGGTCTTGAACCCGGATCCTCAACCGATTTCGCAGGCGCTTCTGGACCGCCACTTCCTGCGCAAGCACGGTGCGCAGGCCACTTACGGACAGGATGGCTAGGATGATCGTCGCAGGCGTCGACTTCGGCACGCTCAGCGTGCGCGTTACCCTGATGGATTGCGACGACGGCGCGACGCTGGGCGGCGCGGTCGCCTCATATCCGCTGAAACGCAGCGCCGCCGATCCGCTGCTGGGCGCGCAGTCCCACGACGACCAGATGGACGCGCTGGCCCGCGCCATGCGCGAGGCGGTGGCCAAGGCGGGCATCCGGGGCGAGGCGGTGGCGGCGCTGGCCTGCGACACCACCGGATCAAGCGTCGTGATGGTCGACCGGGACCTGCGCCCGCTGGCCGACCATTACCTGTGGTGCGACCACCGCGCCCATCGCGAAGCCGAGGAGATCACCGCCCTTGGCCGCGCCGAGGGGCTCGAGGCGCTGAAATGGTGCGGCGGGACCTATTCGCACGAATGGGGCTATGCCAAGGTCCTGCATTTCCTGCGCCACAACCCGGACCTGCGGGACCGCTTCGCCACCGCGCTGGAACATTGCGACATGGTGGCGGCGACGCTGTGCGGCATCCACGATCCGGCCGATCTGCCGCGCAGCATCTGCGCGGCCGGGCACAAGTGGATGTATGGCGCCGCCTGGGGTGGGCTGCCGCCGCAGGATTTCCTGAGCCGCGTCGATCCGCTGCTGGACGGCATCAACGACCGCCTCGCGGGGCGCTTCCTGACCTCGGATGCCATCGCCGGGCACCTGTCGCCAGAATGGGCCGAACGGCTGGGGCTGCGGGCCGGCATCCCGATCCCGGTCGGCGCCTTTGACGCGCATTGGGACGCGGTGGGCGCGGGCGCGCGGCCCGGCGACATCGTGAACGTGGTCGGCACCTCGACCTGCATCATCGCCATGGGACCGCTGGGCTTTCCGCCGGTGCCGGGCCTGTGCGGCGTGGTGCCGGGCAGCGTCCTGCCCGGCTGGACCGGGATCGAGGCCGGCCAGTCCGCCACCGGCGACGTCTTCGACGCCATCGCCCGGCGCGCCGGACGCGACGTGGCGGGGCTATGTGCCGAGGTCGCCCACCTGCCCCCCGGCGGCAGCGGGCTGATGCGGCTGAACTGGGACAATGGCGACCGCACGGTGCTGGTGCGCCCGGACCTGGGCGCGGTCACGCTGGGCTGGGACCTGAACCACACCGCCGCGGACGAGATGCACGCCGCGATCGAGGGCATGGCCATGCATGTCCGCATCATCACCGAGCGCATCGAGCAGGGCGGGATGGAAACCGCCCGCATCGTCAATGCCGGCGGCATCCCGCAGCGCAACGACCTGCTGAACCAGGTCTATGCCGATGTGCTGGGGCGCGAAGTGCATGTCCCCGCCCAGTCCCCCGTGGGCACCGGCTCGTGCATCTTTGCCGCGATGGCGGCGGGGGCCTTCGACACGTTCCAGGCGGCACAGCAGGTCCTGTGCCCGCCCACCCGGGTGTTTTTCCCGCGTGGCGGCTATGACGCTCTGAACGCCCTGTTCCGCGACCTTTACTTCGGCCTGGGCGAAGGGCGGCCGCTGGACCTGGCGGGGGTTCTGCCGCAGCTGCGGGCCTTTCGCCTGCAAGGCGCCGGGGCGCGCGGCCATGGCTAGCGCGTCTTGCGCCCTGCTACTTGACCGCCAGCCCGGCGGTCAGCCCGCCGTCGATGCCATAGTCGGCGCCGGTGATGAAGCCCGCGCGGTCCGAGCACAGGAAGGCCACCAGTTCGGCCACCTCCTCGGGCTCGCCGATCCGTCCCAGGGGATGGGCCGCGCCGAAGCGGGCAAAGACCTCGTCCTGCGGCAGTTCGGCGCCCAGCTTGCGCGCCGCCAACTCCAGGATCGGCGTGCGGACCGACCCGGGCGAGACCGAGTTCACCCGCACCCCGGCCGCCGCATGGTCCAGCGCCATCGCGCGGGTCAGCGCATGGATCGCCCCCTTGCTTGCGACATAGGCCGCGACGCCCTGCTGGCAGGCGTGACCCTGGGCCGAGGACAGGTTGACGATGGCGCCGCCGCCCCGCCGCGCCATTTCCGGGATGCCGAAGCGGCCGGTCAGCACGATGCCACCCACGTTGACCGCCATGCAGCGCGTGAAATCGTCCCAGTCCGTGTCCAGCGCCGTGCCATAGGGATGGACGGCGGCGGCGTTCACGATGATGTCGAGCCCGCCGAACAGATCGACCGCCTCGGCCACCGCAGCCTCGACCGAGGTGTCGTCGGCCACGTCCAACGCCAGCGCCGTGATCGACAGGCCCCGCGCGACCGCCATGGCCGCAAGCTCCTGGTTGGCGGCGATGTCGATGCCGCCGGCCAGCACTTCGGCCCCGCCCTGCGCCAGCCGGATCGCGCTGGCCCGCCCGATCCCCGTGGTCCCCGTCACCAGCGCGACCTTGCCCGCAAATTCACGCTCTGCCATCCGCCCGTCTCCCTGTCCTGCCCGGCAATCCTATCGGTTTCGCGCGGGAATTGAAGGGGGCGGCCGACACCATCCAAAGCCATGGAAAGCACTTCATGAAACGCTCGGAAGTCAATGATATCCTTCGCCAGGGCCAGGCCTTCATCCAGTCCTTCGGCTGGCATCTGCCGCCCTTTGCCGACTGGACGCCCGACCAGTTCCGCGCACGCGCCGATCAGGCGCAAGCCATCCTGTCGGCCGGTCTGGGCTGGGACCTGACCGATTTCGGACAGGGCCACTATGCGCGCACCGGGCTTTTCCTGTTCACGGCGCGCAATGGGTCCGCGGCCGACCTGCAGGCCGGGCGCGGCATGTGCTATGCCGAAAAGATCATGTGGGTGCGCGACGGCCAGGTGACCCCCATGCACCGCCACATCGTCAAGGCCGAGGACATCATCAACCGCGGCGGCGGCGATCTGGTGCTGAAGGTCCACGGCGCGCAAGCCGACGGCACGGTCTGCCGCGACCGGCCCGTGACGGTGGCCTGCGACGGCCTGCCCCGGCAGATCGGGCCCGACCAGCACCTGCGGCTGAAGCCCGGCGAAAGCGTCACCCTGCTGCCCGGCGTCTGGCACAGCTTCTGGGCCGAGGCGGGCGACGCGCTGGTGGGCGAGGTCTCGACCGTGAACGACGATATGACCGACAATGTCTTCGAGGCCCCTGTCGGCCGCTTCGCCCGCATCGACGAGGACGAGGCGCCCTGGCGGCTGCTGGTGTCGGACTATGGGGGATTCTGACGGGTTCCGCCTTGCGCGACTGGCGGTCTTGTTGGATAACGCCCGCAAGCAAGAACAGAGGTTCCCGCCATGCGAGTCCGTATCTACAAGCCTGCGCGCAACGCGATGCAATCCGGCATCGCCCGCACCAAGCTTTGGGTGCTTGAATTTCCGGCAGACGATTCGCGCGAGATCGACCCGCTGATGGGCTGGACCAGCAGCGACGACACACAAAGCCAGGTCCGCCTGCGGTTCGAGACGCGCAAGCAGGCCGAGGACTATGCCCGCGAGAAGGGCCTGGAGTTCGAGGTGATCGAGCCCCACTCTCGCGCCCCGAACGTCCGTCCCCGCGGCTACGGCGAAAACTTCGCCCCCGACCGCCGCGCGCCCTGGACGCACTAACAGGCGCAGGTCCAAGGCTGGGCCCAGCGGCCCGGGATCGGGCGCGGGCTTGTCGCGTTGTTAGCCAGAATTCGCACAACGTCATCCCCGGCGAGGTACGGGCGACCATCGACCTGCCCCACCCCTTGGACGCGGTGCTGGAGCGGATGCAGGCCGAGGTCGGGGCGCTGGTGCAGAACGTCGCCGCAGCGGTCTGGCTTGCACACCGCGCCGGTGGTGTTCGACGCCGGATGCATCGCCTCGGTCAGGGCGGGAGCGACGATGGGGCTTTAGATGCGTGACCTCGTCTCGGGCGCCGGCCATGATGCGGCCCATGCGGCGGCCGTGGCGCCGACGACGATGATCTTCGTGCCCTGCAAGGATGGGCTGTCCCACAACCCCGCGGAATCGACCAGGCCCAAGGAATGTGCCGCCGGGACGCAGGTGCTGCTGAACGTGGTGCTGGGCTGTGATCGCCGCATGGCCGAGGCCCGCAAGGAGGCCGTCGCCATGCCGCGCCGGGGTATCCGTCGCCTACCCTGCATCGCTTCACCGCCATCATCCGCACTCCTGGCACTTTTCCGGATACCGCGAGTTACAACCTCAGGTTCAGATCGTCAGGGTCGCGAACCATGTGAGATGAACGATTGCACGACAGGTTGCTTGCGACTTTCATGAGCTTCCGCGGGAGGCGGATCCAATGTCCTTTGCATCTGCATATGAACGCTATTTCGTCGGTCTGGTGAACCAGGCCCGTCAGGCCGAGGGGCACTCGGCTTTGCGCATCGACAAAAGGCTGAACGACTCGTCCGAGGGCCACAGCCGCTGGATGCTGCAGGCCGACGTCTTCTCGCATACCGGCCAGGGTGGCTCATCCTCGCGCGAGCGGATCGAGGCGGCGGGCTTTCCGCTGGTCGGCGACTGGCACACCGCCGAAAACATCGCCTATGTCGGCATCTCGGGCGAGGGTGACCTGAAGGACGAGATCCGGGCCCTGCACCGGATGTTGCTGGAAAGCCCCGGCCACTATGCCAATATCTTGGGCGACAGCGCCTATATCGGCATCGGTCTTGAAGTTGGCTATCTTCGTGTCAACGGCCAGAACCATCGGGTCCTGATGGCGACGCAGAATTTCGGTGACACCGATGGCCAGCTGCGCGTCGATACCGGAACCTTCACCAAGGTTCCGGACCCCGGTTCCAGCCTGACCATGTCCACCCGGGCGCAATGGTTGCAGGGCTTTGACGGCAATGTCTTTGTAACCCCTGGCCCATCGCAGGCGACGGTCCGGAACGACGACTATCGCCTGACCGCGCGCAATGACGTGGCCTGGGCGGCCGCGGGCAATGACTGGATAGATGGAGGGGCGGGAAATGATCGCCTGGCAGGCGGGGCGGGAAATGACCGCCTGATCGGCGGGCTGGGCTTTGACACCCTTCAGGGCGGCGCCGGGAAAGACACGCTGCAGGGCGATTATGGCAATGACAACCTGGGCGGAAACGACGGGAACGACCAACTGCGGGGCGGTGCGGGCGAGGACCTTATGGCGGGCCACGCCGGAAACGACTGGCTGATCGGCAATGAAGGGCGTGACACGCTTTATGGCGGTGACGACAATGACACCCTGCAGGGCGGGCCGGGTAACGACATGCTGATCGGAGGGCCGGGGGCGGACGTGTTCATCTTTCGCGCGGGCCAAGGCGCCGACACGATCAGCGGCTATCAGCGCGGTGTCGACCGCCTGCTGATCGGCGATGCGCTGCTGGATGACAACCCTGCTGCATTCATCCGGGACCACATGTCAAAAACCGCCACAGGGGTGGTCCTTGACTTTGGCAACGCCGGGCGCATCGTCGTCAACGGGCCGAACCTGACAGTGGCGGGAGTGGCAGACGACATCTTCTCGATCTGAGGCGCGACCGCCAGAGCCTGGCCGGGGGCTGGAGGACCGAACCTGGATGTTTCTACTGCCCTCGGCCGCACCGGACCAGGGCGCGCGGCACGTTTCTGACCAATCCCCGACACGAGCCGTTGCGCTTCACGTTCCTGCTCGCGCCGAACTTTTCGATGATGAGCCCGAGTTCGGAAATCGAGCCGATCCGGGTCGCAAATCGCTTGCTCGGCAGACCCGCCTTTGAATGGAGCACCAGCAGCATCGACGGCAGAGCGTCCATCGCATCGAACGGCCTGCCGCTTGCCGCCGAACGCATCGAGGATGTGATCTCCAGGACCGATGCCATGATCCTGTGCGGCGGCACGCGGCTGCCCGAGGCTGACGAAGGTCCGGCCCGAGATGTCCTTGAGAAGGGCCTCAAGTTCGGGATGGGCGGCCAGCACCTCTTCGGTCGCAACCGAGGCCATTACCTGCGGGATATGACAGGTCCTGTCATCCTCAAGCAGCACGAAGTCGAAAGCCGGAATGCGGCCATCGATGAAAAAGACCAGCCCCACCTCGACCTGTCCGTCGCGCAGCGCCTGATAGATCAGCCCCGAACCCATGCGGGCAATGGTCCTGCGCGGGAACTTGCGGCCATATGCATCCTGCATCGGCATCAACCCGTCCTTGCGTCCGTAGAATTCGGCATTGCAGCCCAAGGTGATGTCCATGCCCGCGTTGATTGCCGCAGCCAGATCGCTGGTGGTGCGCAGGCCGAGCCTTTGGGCCGTTTCGCGGCACATAGGTGTCGTTCACCGCTGAACTGTCCAACCATGCGAGGTGTTGGCCGCATCAAGTTCACTCAGCTTCGCATCTCATCCCGTGGCACGCTGGCGTCTCGTGATAGTTCACAAGGTCCGGCCCGGTATATTTTCAGTAAAGATCGATCTGTCGCGACACGATCGCCTCACGGATGACGGTGCTGCCAAGGCCAGAACGAAGATCGGCCTCAAATCCCTTCGCCTCCAGATACTGCTTGGTGATCTCGGCAACCAGAATGTTCTCGGTGAACGCCTTTGATCCCAGCTTGATCGGTCCAGCATCTGCGCCGACGGGCGACGGTGGACAGCATTGCCGCGACGATGGCAGAAGGAAATCTGCGCATTTCAACTTCCTGTTCTGATTTATCACCTAATCCCGTCAAGCACCGGAATGCATCGATTGGAAGGCGGCGCCGGGGGCTGTCGGTCGTGTCGGAGGGGCATGTTCTGGCATCGCAAGCCTTCGCTTGTCCTGCGAATCTCGCTTTTCTTGCAGCCGGATGCACTACGAAAATCGTCAATCTCGTCTCATGAATCGACATCGCAAGGATGATCGCCACACCAGGGGCGTATGAGCCAGCCCGCCGCCGCTGAGCGAGGGGGTGATCTGGCCACGACCAACGCCTTTACACCGACATGATCGGATTGCCCCTCAGGCAGAAGTATTTCGCGCGCCACGGCAGCCATCCCGGAAATTCGCAGGCGGGGCTGGCCTACGACCGGATCTGGTTGGGCGGATAGGCCGCTCTCCCACACGCCGCGCGGAGATCACAATGCCAGGTTGAGATACTTGATCTCCATATACTCCTCCAACCCGTATTTCGATCCCTCGCGCCCCAGGCCCGAGGCCTTCACCCCGCCGAAGGGGGCGACCTCGTTCGAGATGGCGCCCGAATTGACCCCGACCATGCCGTATTCCAGCGCCTCCGCCACGCGAAAGATCCGGCCCAGGTCACGGGTGTAGAAATAGGCGGCCAGCCCGAATTCGGTGTCATTGGCATGGCCGATCGCCTCGGCCTCGTCAGAGAAACGCAGCAGCGGTGCCAGGGGGCCAAAGGTCTCCTCGCGCGCGACCAGGGCATCCGGCGGAACCTCGGTCAGGATGGTCGGCTGAAAGAAGGTGCCGCCCAGATCGTGGGGCCTGCCGCCGGCAAGGACCCGGGCGCCCTTGGCCACGGCGTCGTCGATGTGCGACTGGATTTTCCGGACCGCACCGGCATCGATCAGCGGGCCTATCGTCACGCCATCCTGCAGCCCGTCGCCGACCCGGAGCCTCGCCACCGCCGCCACCAGCTTTTCCGCGAAAGCGTCGTAAACCCGCTCATGGACGTAAAACCGATTGGCGCAGACGCAGGTCTGGCCGTTGTTGCGGTATTTCGCTATCAGCGCGCCCTCGACCGCGGCGTCCAGGTCGGCATCCTCGAAGACGATGAAGGGCGCGTTGCCACCAAGCTCCAGCGACAGTTTCTTGATGTCATGCGCGCATTGCGCCATCAGCAGCCGGCCCACGTCGGTCGAGCCGGTGAAGCTCAGCTTGCGCACGGCGGGATTGCCGGTCAGCTCGCCGCCGATCTCGACCGCCGCGCCGGTGACGACGTTGAGGACGCCCGCCGGGATGCCGGCGCGCTCGGCCAGGTCGGCAAGCGCCAGCGCGGAAAAAGGCGTCTGCGGCGCGGGCTTCAGGACCATGGTGCAGCCCGCCGCCAGCGCCGGCGCCGCCTTGCGCGTCACCATGGCCGCAGGGAAGTTCCACGGCGTGATCGCGGCGGTAACGCCGATGGGCTGCTTCAGCACCAGGATGCGCCGGTCGGCCTGCGGCGCGGGGATGATGTCGCCGTACGCCCGCTTGGCCTCTTCCGCGAACCATTCGACAAAGCTCGCGGCATAGACGATCTCGCCCCGTGCCTCGGCCAGCGGCTTGCCCTGTTCCAGCACCATCAGATGCGCCAGGTCGTCCCGATGCGCGATCATCAGTTCGAACCAGCGGCGCAGCCGCGCGGCGCGGTCCTTGGCCGCAAGCGCCCGCCAGGGGCCAAGCGCGCGCTCGGCCGCGGCAATCGCCCGCCGGGTTTCCGCCGCGCCCATGACGGGCACCGTGCCGACGGGTCGGCCATTCGCGGGGTTGCGGATGTTCTGGACCTCGCCGCTGTCGGCATCAGTCCAGCTGCCATCGACATAGGCCTGCCGGCGCAAGAGGGCGGGATCAGTCATGCGGGGATATCCTTTTCTTGGCGTCGGGTTTTCTGCCCGCGACCTGCGGCAGTCCCAGGATCTCGGCGGCCTGAAGCGCCAGCCACAGCGCCGCCACATCCGCCGTGCTGGACAGCGAGCGTCCGGTCAGCGCCTCGATTCGGCGGATGCGATAGGTCAGGCTGGCCTTGTGGATGTTGAGCCGCGCCGCCGCCTCTTTCCACGACCGGTTCTGTTCCAGAAACACCTTGAGCGTATGCAGCAGGGCGGCGCGGGATTCCTCGTCATGTTCGGCCAGGGGGCCGAGGACGCGGCGAAAGGTCTCGCGCGCCTCATCAAGGTTCTGCGGCAGCCAGGGCAGATTGTCGGCCACGTCGGCATAGGCGACCAGCGGCTGGCCGGCATCGGCATGGGTGACGGCCAGCCGTGCCTCGCGCAGCGATTCCGCCAGCCGCTCGAAATAGCCGACCGGGGCGCTCAGCCCCATGTCGGCGCCCAGGATCGCCTGCACGCCCTCGGCGCTGCCCGCGGGCAGCAGCAGGAACAACTCCGTGCCCTGCGGCGACAGCAGCAAGGGGCGATCCCAGCGTTCGAACAGCACCGCCCCCTCGGGCAGAGAGAGCCCGCCGCGTCGGGCGACTGCCATATGGGCGCCGTCCAGCCGCATTCCGAATTGCGCCAGCTGCTTGCCCGCCTGCTGCCGGGTCAGGCGTTGGTTCAACAGATCCTCGAGCAGTTCCGACCCAAGGCGGATCGCGCGTTCATGTTCGACATGCCGGCGTTCCATGGCGATGCCGAGCACCGCCGAGATATGGTTCAGCAGGCTGTAGTCCAGCAGGTCGCGGCCGCGCCGGTGCGCCAGCAGCACGCAGCGCCGACGCGACGGGATCAGCACGCCCAGCATCTCGCCATCCTCCAGCGCAAAGCGACGCACCAGAGGCTGGGCCTTGCCGGCATCGGGCTTTTGCTGGCGCAGCATGTCGTGCAGCTGCGTCGGCAGGTCGCAGTCGCGCGGCAGCCAGACCTGCTGCGCCTGCGGGTCCCACAGGATCAGGTCGGCACGGACATCCGCCGACAGCCGTGCCAGCAGCGCGTCCAGGCCCATGCCCTCGATGGCAAGCCGCGCGCTGGCATAGATGCGGGTGATGGCGTTCCTGCGTTCGAATTCCTCGGCGCGCTGCGCGTCGATGACGGCGCGGGTAACGCTGGCAAAGGGCACGCCGTATTCCGTCATCAGCACGGGAAAGCCCAGATCCTCGGCGGTGTCCTGCAGGGCGTGCAGGTCGGCCGGGGCCTGCATGTTCTCGCCGATCATCATGCCCGCCAACCCGGCCTGCGCCAGCGCGCGGGCATAGTCGCGCTGCGCCTGGCCGTCGCGCGGGATGCCAAGGCCGGTGGTCATCAGCAGGTCGCCCTCGCCCAGCCATTCGGTCGGGTCGGCCAGTTCACAGACATGGGCCCAGCGGACCGGGCGGCCGGCCCCTGCGGCGCCGCTCAGCAGCCGGGTGCCAAGTTCGGGCATGTTGATGATATCCATGATGCTGAGGGTCATTGCGCGGCTCGTCTGTGGGCGGGAACAACCGGAGTGTAGGGCCGCGCCTGCAAAAGGACAGGACCGCGTGGGTCAGCGCAGGATCAGGGTCGGGTTCATCGGAAGCTCCCTTACGGCTTGTCTTCAAGTCCGGCAGGGGCAAGGCGGGCCAGAAGCCGGTCCAGCATGGCCGGGGCCCGGCCGCGCAACTCGGCCCGTTCCTTGCGGATCACCGCCTGGCGCACCATGCGGCCGCCAAGATAGCGGAAGGGCTCGGGCGGGAAGGCCTTGCAGCGGCGCCCGACCAGCGGGCTGCGCGCCCATTCGTCGTCGCGACCCAGCGCAAGGCTGGCCAGGATGCGCCCGCCCAGGCGGCTGGGGCCGACGCCATTGCCGCTCCAGCCGATGCCGTAAAGGATGTTCGGGTGGTGCTTGAGATGGCCCAGGACCGGCAGGCTGTCATAGGTGCGGTCGATCGGACCTGACCAGCCATGGCTGATCGCGCCCTGGTCCAGCATCGGATAGGTCGCCAGCAGGTCGGCGCGGGTCAGGGCGATGCTGTCGGCATCCTCGCTGAACCGCCCGTCAATGGCCGAGCCCCAGGACAGCGCCCCGGTCCCCTTGCCAAAGGCGATGCGCCCTTCGCGCGTGGTGCGATAGTAATCGACCAGAAGCTGCGAGTCGGTGATGGATTCGCCGCCGGTCCAGCCGATCCGGTCGAGCTGCGCGCCCAAGGGCCGCGTCACCACGATCGAGCTGTTGACCGGCGTGAACAGCCGGGCCAGTTCGGGGATCGCCGCCGCCCAGGCATTGGTCGCCAGAACCACCCGGTCGGCCAAGACCGTGCCGCCCGCCGTTTCCAGCCGAACCGGAGCGCCGGGCAGAATGCGCCGGACGGCGGTGTCTTCGTGGATCGCGACACCCGCCTGCAAGGCGACGCGGCGCATCCCCTGCACCAGCGCAAAGGGCTGCACGGTGGCGTTCGACGCCTCGAACACGCCGGCCAGATGGGTGGGCGAACCGGTGCGGCGGCGCAGCGCCTCGGCCTCGACGCGCTGGAACGGGGTGACGCCCAGGGCCGCGCAGGCCTTCAGCGTGCCGTCCCAGCTGTCCACATGTGCCGGTGTGGTCGCGGTCCACAGCCAGCCTTTCTGCACGAAATGCGCGTCTATGGCGTTTTCGCGGCAGAATTCGCCGATCTCGGAAATCGCGCTTTCGGCGGCGCGGCCCAGGAAAAGCGCCTGGTCCGCGCTGCAGAACGCCCGCAAGGATGCGATCTTGGGCCACCAGGACATGACAAAGCCGCCATTCCTGCCCGAGGCCCCGCCCCCGCAGATATCCTGTTCCAGCACCACGACGCGGCAGTCGGGTTCGTTTTGTCTGATCGCCAGCGCGGTCCACAGCCCGACAAAGCCGCCGCCGATGATCGCCACATCGGCGCGCGCCTCGCCCGCAAGCGGTGTGCAAGGCACACCCGCCGGGACGGAGTCCTGCCAATAGCTGCGCTTCAGAGGTTTCGAGATGCGAAGTTTCATAGGTCTCTTCCCTGTCCCTTGCCCGCGGGCAAAAGGCTTCTGCTGGCGGCGCGGGGGAACGCCCGCGCCGCCGGGATTGCAAGGAGGGGTCGGGGTCAGCCCCGCAGCGCGGCGGTGGCCTGCTGGTCCACGGTCAGCGTCGCGGGGTCGATGACCACGCCGTAAAGCGCCTTCGCCGCATCGATGCTGATGTATTCGTCGAGCACGTCTTCCAGCACGTCCTCGACCTTGCGCTTGTGCGGGTTGCCCCAGCCGCCGCCGCCGGTGCTTTCGAACATGAAGGTCTCGTTCGGGCCGAACTTGTGGGACGCAAGCAAGGGGTTGTGCCAGGTGCCGTCGGCGCCGGTGCCGCCGATCACCCGCAGGCTGCCGTCGGCGCCGATATGGCTGGACCGCTGCACCGCGCTTTCCAGGCCTCCCGCCGCGCCGGGGCTGCCCGACAGCGTTCGCGAGGTCTCCATCCCCAACTCGCCGCCGCCGAAGAAGCGCACCTTGAAGACCGAGCCCAAGCCGCCGCGATACTGCCCCGCGCCGGCGGAGTCCTGGCGCAGTTCGAAGGCTTCATAGGCGATGGGAAAGAACAGCTCGGCGGTTTCGGCCGCCATGTTCATGCAGTTGCCCAGGGGGTCCATGGTCACGTTCATGCCGTCGGAATAGGGCGTGCCGCCCCAGCCGCCGGCCGGCAGGTCGGAAAACACGTCCGCCCGGCCCTGGTCGTCGACGCAGCTGGCGACGAACCAGTTCGCATCGGCGCAGGTCGAGCCCGTCACCCGTTCGGGGATCGCCTTGGCCAGCGCCTGCCAGATCGCGCTGGTGATCTTCGATGCCGTCAGCGTGGTGCAGCCGATGGTCGGCGCGGGCCATGTCGCGTTCAGCCAGCAGCCTTCGGGCAGGACCACCTCGATGGGGTTGAACAGGCCCTGGTTCTGCGGCGCATCCGGCGCCAGGAAGAATTGCAGCGAATAGAGCGCCGCCGACATGGTATTGGCCTTGGGCGAGTTGATCGCGCCCTGGCACATCGGGTCGGTGCCGGTGAAATCGACCTTGATCGCGTCGTCCAGGATTTCCAGCTTGACCCGGACCTTGACCCGGTTCTGGCTGATGCCGTCGGTGTCGGCGTAATCCTCGGCCTCGTAGATGCCGTTCGGGATGGTGCGGATGCTCTCGCGCACCATCTTTTCGGTATAGGCCTGGATCTTCTTCATCGCCGCGCGGACGGTATCGACGCCGTAGCGGTCGCAGGCGCGCTGCATTTCCTGCTCGGCCGCCAGCAGGGCGCCCAGATGGGCCTGCACGTCGCCCTTGATGAAATGCGGCGTGCGCGAGTTGTTCAGGATGATCGCCAGCAGGTCCTCGTTCAGCTTGCCGCCGGAATAGATCTTCAGCGGTGGCAGCCGCAGCCCCTCGGCGGCGATATGGGTGGAAAACGCCTGCCCGCCGGCACCGCCGCCGCCCAGGTCCATCCAGTGGCCGCGGCTGACGCCATAGCCGATCAGCGCGCCCTTGTAGAAGATCGGCTTGGTGAAGGTGATGTCGTTGATATGCGTGCCGCCCCGATAGGGGTCGTTCAGCACCAGCACGTCGCCTTCGTGCACGTTCTGCGGCCCGACACCCTTGACTGCCTCCTCGGCCGAGAACTTCATCGCGGCCAGGTGCACCGGGCAGTTCGCCGCCTGGCTGAGCAGTTGTAGGTCAGCGTCATAGATCGCGTTCGAAAAGTCCAGCATGTCCGCCAGGATCGGCGAAAAGGACGACCGTTGCAGCACCGTGGCCATCCGGTCCGAGGCGAATTCGAAGATGCTGCGCATGACCTCGAAGGTGATCGGGTCGATGTCGATATCGCTGTGTTGGCTCATGTCTTTCCCCTCCCTCAGATTTCGATGTCGATGATCAGCGCGCCCATCGCGTTGACATGGGCCTGCGTCCTCGGTGGCAGCACGGTGCAGGCGTGGTCGTATTCGATGATCGCCGGACCGGTGATGCGGTGATGCGTGGTCAGCGCCTCGCCTTCGTAGACGTCGCAGGGCGTCCATTCGCCGTCGAAATAGACCTCGCGCCGGCCCTTCAGCGCGGCCCGGTCGTCTTCGGAATAATGCAGCTCGACCGGCGGCGGATCGTCCATGCGGCCGATGGCGGTCACGCTGAACGAGACGAAGGCCGGCGCGAAGTCGTCCGAGCTGACGCCGAATTCCTGGCGGTGGACATTGTGGAATTCATCCTCGATGCCGGGCAGATCGGCGGCGGTCAGGACGCCCCTGGGCAGCGGCGTGTCGACCTCGTAGGACTGGCCGACATAGCGCATCTGGGCGCTGCGGATGATCTCGATCCCCTCGGCATCGGCAAATCCCTGCTGGACCAGTTCCTTGCGGGCGCGGGATTCCAGGTCGTCCAGGATCGCGTTCACGCGGTCCAGATCGGCCTCCCTGACCGGGGCGTAATAGAACTGCTCGATGTCCTGGCGCAGGTCCATGACCGTCGCGCCGAAGGCCGAGGCGACGCCGGCATGCGGCGGCACGATGACCCTGGGGATGTTCATCGAGCGGGCGACGAAACAGGCCGCCAGCGCGCCGGCGCCGCCGAAGCTCGCGTAAACGAAATCGCGCGGGTCGCGGCCGCGGGCGACCAGCACCTTCTTGACCGCCTGCGCCATGTATTCGCAGCCGATGCGGATCATGCCCTCGGCGGTCGCCAGCATCGGCAGGCCGATCTCGGCGGCCAGCCGCTCCATCGCCGCGCGGGCGGCCTCGACGTCCAGGTCGATCTTGCCGTTCAGCGTCGGGTCCAGCCGGCCCAGCAGCAGGTTGGCGTCGGTGATGGTGGGCTGGGTGCCGCCGCGGCCATAGCAGACCGGGCCGGGGTCCGAGCCCGCGCTTTTCGGTCCGACGCGCAGCGAGCCACCGGCATCGACCCACCCGATGGACCCGCCGCCGGAACCGACGCTGTGGATGTCCAGCATCGGCACGACGATCGGCACCTCCCATTCCAGCTGGTGGTCGCGGGTAATCAGGCCCTTGCCATGCTCGACGATCGAGACGTCGAAGCTGGTGCCGCCGACATCGGTGTGCAGGATGCGGTCGAAGCCGCTCTGCTCGGTCAGGTAGCCGGCATAGGCGACGCCGCCGGCGGGGCCGGATTCCAGCATGTCCTCGGGGTGCTGGCGCGCCGCTTCGGCCGACATGACGCCGCCGCTGCTTTTCAGGATCAACAGCTTGCCGGTGAACCCGTTGGCCGCGAGCCGCTTTTCCAGGTCGTCCATGTACTTGACCATGACCGGCATGCAGGCGGCGCGGACGGCGGTGGTGACGAACCGCCCATGTTCGCGAAAGATCGGCCGCGTTTCCGAGGACAGCACGATATGCACGTCCGGGCAGGTCTCGCGCAGGATGTCGCGCATCTGCTCCTCGTGCCGGCCGCTGGCATAGGAGTTGATGAAGCCGATGGCGACCGACTGGATGCCGGCGGCCTTGATGCGCTCAGCCACCGCGCGGGCAGCCTCCACATCCAGCGGGCGCTCGGTCTGGCCGTGGACATTGGTGCGTTCCGGCACGGTGAAGCGGTAGCGGCGCTTGATGATCGGCTTGGGCTTGGTCTGATAGGGGTCATAGAGATGCTGGCGGTGCTGGCGCCCGATCTCGATGGTGTCGCGGAAACCCTCGGTGGTGATCAGCGCGGCATCCGGGTAGCTGCGTTCGATCAGCGCATTCGTCGCCGTCGTCGTGCCGTGCATCAGATAGGAAATGTCCGAGATGGCAATGCCGGCCTTTTCGATCGATTCCAGAACGGCGATTGAGCGGTCCTGCCTTGTCGTCAGGACTTTCGCGGTGACCTGCCTGCCGGTTTTCTCCTCCCAGGCAAACAGGTCCGTAAACGTCCCGCCGACGTCGATTCCGACCCTCCACATGGCGTCCTCCCTTGCGTGCTGTTGTAGGCTCGCCCGAGGATGTCCTTGTCGGAGACTTTTCGGCAATCATGCGAAAACAGGAATCGCGACGACCTGTTCATGCTTTCGCAGGATGCCGATCAGCGTCCGGAAGTCCTGTATGGGTCGTCCCTTGTGACCGCCATTGTTCAGGCCTTCGCTTCAAGGGCCCTGCCAGGCCGGACGAGCAAAGCTGCGCAGCCGCCGATGGCGATCAGCATCATGCCAAGCACGGTCCACAGGTCGGGCACGTCCCCGAAAAAGACGAACCCCCACAGGATCGCGAAGATCATGTAGCAGTATTCCAGCGTTGCGATGACCGCCGTCTGCGGCGACTGGTAGGCCATCGCCACGCCGATGGCGACGCCCACCATCAACAGCGCCAGCACCCCGATCACGCACCAGTCCTGCAGCGCCATGGGGCGCCAGCCGGCCAGAAGGAATGGAAAGTCCATGCCGGCCGGCGACAACCCCGCCCGGATCGCAAGAAGCGCCAGCCCGCCAAGGCCGAGAAACGCGACGTTCAGCCAGAACCCCATGACGACCGGGGTCATCGCCAGGCATCGGGCATTCGTGACGACGGCCGAGCAGGCATAGAAGAAGGCTGCCGCGACGGGCAGGATGACGACCGGGGTGAACGCCAGGCCGAACGGTCGCACGATCAGCAGCAGGCCGGCAAAGCCCAGCAGGATGGCAACCCCTTGAGACAGGGAAATCCTCTGTCCCAGAAACAGGGCCGACAGCGCGACGATGAAGAACGGCGCGGTATAGAATGCCGCCCCGGCCACCGACATGTCGATGAAGGCCAGCGCCGGATACATCGTAAGATACATCAGGATCAGCGCAAGGCTGCGGACGGCGACCCAGCCCGCGCCCGCCACCCGCACGCGCCCGCGGGCCAGCACCCACAGGATCGGCAGGACGACAAGCGACCTCAGTACCCATATCTGCCAAAGCGAGATGCCCGCGCTCCATTGCTTGATGATCGCATCGGTCAGTGCCATGGCGAAGACGGCCGGAACGATGGCGAGGGCCCCTTGCGGCAGGCGGTTCATTGCAGCTTCCTTGTTGGACATGTGCTTGCGTCAGGGGTGTCCAGGCCGCCTGCGCAAGCGACCAGGACCTTGTCATGGATCCAGACCGGCGCCTATCCGAACGACAGGACGGGCGCGCCGAAATGGGAAAGGTCGGGCGTCACGCCCAGGCCCGGGCCGGAGGGAATCCGGATCTGCCCGCCTTCGACACGCGGGCCGCATTCCGCATCATAATGGTGCGCGATATAGGGCTTGGCAATCCACGCCCCCTCGAACAGCTTCGGTGCGACGGTCGCGCCGACATGCACGCAGGCCGCCGCGATGATGTCGCCGCCCCAGTTGTCATCGACCGTGTGGGGCAGGTTCCGCGCCTCGCACAGGTCGCGCACCGTCAGCATGGCCGAGATGCCGCCGATCCGGGTGATCTTCATGCCGAAGCCGTCGGCAAGCCGCTCGCCGATCGCGCGGGCGACGGTGCTCACGTCCTCGGTCACCTCGTCCAGATACAGCGGATGGCACAGATGGGACCGGATGTTGGCGATCTCGTCCAGCGTGGCGCAGGGCTGTTCAAGGATCAGCGGAATGTCCCGGCAGCGCTGCGACAGCAGGATCGTGTCGCGCCCGGTCATGCCGCGATTGCCGTCGGCGGCCAGGCGGGTTCCCGGCTGCAGCACCTCGCCCACGCGCCGCAGGGTCTCGATGTCCTCTTCGACCTCTCGGCCCCCGATCTTGATCTGCAGGCGGCGATAGCCCTCGCGCTGGCGCTCTGCCGCGATGCGGGCCTGCTCGTCGGGCGATGCTACGGCGACGGCGTAATAGCTGGAAACGCTGTCGGCTGCGGCGCCGCCCAGCAGATCGCATAGCCTGCGGTCATAACGCTTGCCGGCCAGATCCCAGGCCGCGATGTCGATGGCGGCCTTGGCATAGCGATGGCCGTCCAGGGCGGCGTTCATCGCACGATTGAGCTGCACGACCAGCGTCGGGTCCTGGCCGATCAGCTTGGGCGCCATTTCCGCGATCGCGGCTTTCGCACCCAGCACATGCTGCGGCTGGTAGACCGGGCCGAGGGGGCAGACCTCTCCGTAGCCGACCAGGCCCGTATCCGTGACCAGTTCGACGATGACGCTTGTCAGCCGCGTCATGGGACCAGAGGACATGCGGTAGGTGCCGACGACCGGCAGGTCGGCGTCATAGACATGGATTGCGACGAGCTTCATCGACTGTTCCTTGCGATGCCGTTCAGGGTGCGAAGATGCCTGTGCGCCGCCTAGCTCAGGCGTTCGTCGAACGGATAGCGGGTCAGGTTCTCGTGGCCTGTTTCGGTGATCAGCACCTGGTCCTCGAGCTTGATCGAGAAGTCCCCTCCCTCGGGTGAGATCAGTGCCTCGACACAGAGCACCATGCCGGCCTCCAGCGGATAGTCGAATGCCCCTTCGACATACTGGTCGGGATAGGCCACCATCGGCCATTCGTCGCACAGGCCGACCCCGTGCATCATCAGCCCGTATTTCTGCTTCTGGCAGTTGTCGGGCAGCTTGTGGCCATTCATGACCACATCCCGGATCGCGACGCCGGGGCGCAGCAGGGACATGTTGTGGTCGATATGGGCGCGCGCCAGTTTCATGGCGTCGATCATGTCGGGACGGGGCGCCCGATCGCCGATCCACCAGGTGCGGCTGATATCGACGCACATGCCGTATGACCCGATAAGGTCCGTGTCGAAGGCCACGATCTCGTTTGGCTGGACGATGCGGGGGCCGCATTCCTGGAACCACGGGTTCGTGCGCACGCCCGAGGTCAGCAGGCGCGTCTCGATCCATTCCCCGCCGCGCCGGATGTTGCCGGCATGCAGGCAGGCCCAGATGTCATCCTCGGACATGTTGCCCTGGGGTACGCCGGCACGGGCGGCCTCCTCCATCTCGGCCACGGCGGCCTCGCAGGCGTGGACGGCGCAGCGGATCGCCAGGATCTCATCGGGGCTTTTTATGGCGCGGGCCTTTTCGGTCAGTTCCTCGCCGTCGACAACCTCGAAGCCCTGTGCCTCAAGGGCGCGCAGCCCGTGCAGCATGACCTTGTCCACGGCCAGGCGCCGGTTGTCGCCACCGTGTTCGCGCACAAGCGCGCGCACCTCGGCGGCAAAGCGGTCGGCCGCCGGGCCGATCTTGTCGCCGCGGTCGAAATAGAACAGGTCCGCCCCCGACCGCTGTTCGCGCACAAGCGGGTTGAAGGCCGAGAGGAAGGGCGAGCTTTTATAGTCCCAGATGACCATGTAGCCATCGGCGCAGACCAGCACGGCGCGGAACAGGTTGTGCGTGTTCCAAAGCTGCATGTTGGTCGAGTCGGTCGCATAGCGGATGTTCAGCGGATCGAACATCAGGACCGCGCCATAGTCGCGATCCACCACATGCCGGGTCAGCCGTTCCCAGCGATACTGGCGCATCCGTTCAAGGTTCGGGGCGGTCAGGCCCGCGCGGTCCCATTCCTCGAAGGCCAGGCGCGTGGGCCCGATTTCGATGCGGTCGGCGTTGTTCGGCGAACCGTCCGCCAGGGTGTCGCCGCGCTTAAGATCGATCTTGCCGGGGTCGATCTTGCGTCTTTCCCGAAAATGCTGCTGCATGGTGATGTGGCTCAGGTTGGGTTGGGATGCGTTCTCTGCCGGGCGAAGTCCTTCGCCGTCGGCAGCTATTCCGGGATGGTCAGGACGATCTTGCCGCCGGTACGCTTCGACAGGAACTCCTGCTGTGCGTCCACGATCCGCGCCAGGGGATAGGTGCTGGAGACGTTCGGCCGGATTTCACCGCGTTCGATATGGCCGATGAGATTCTCGAAGATCTCGTCCTCCTGGAAGGTGCAGCCGAAGAAGGACAGGTCCTTCAGATAGAGCGTGCGGACGTCCAGTTCGACCAGCGGGCCGCCGATGGCGCCCGCCACGGCGTAGCGACCACCGCGCCTGAGGGCATTCAGCAGGTCGGGGAAGCCCGGCCCGGCGACCACGTCCAGCACCGCATCCACCGAACCGGCGGGGAGATGATCGGCCAGCCTGTCCCCGCGCGGCACCACGCGATCCGCTCCCAGCGCCCTGAGCGCCTCGGCCTTGCTTGCCCCCGCAATGGCCGTGACGGTGGCGCCGCGGCGCTTCGCAAGCTGGATCGCGGCCGAGCCGACGCCGCCCGAAGCGCCGGTGACAAGCACATGGTCGCCCTTGCGGACCTGGGCACGGTCAACCAGCAGTTCCGCCGTGGAATAGGCGCAGGGGACCGAGGCGAGCTCGACATCGCTCCAGTCGCATTCCACCTTGTAGGTCTCGCGGGCTGGGGCCTTGGCGTATTGCGCGAAGCCGCCGTCGCATTCGGACCCGAACGTCCAGCACTCCCAGGGGCGATAGTCCACATGGCTGCGCAGCATGTTGCGCACCAGGACACGTTCGCCGATCCGTTCGCCGCTTACGCCGTCGCCGACCGCGACGATCCGGCCACAGCAATCGGCGCCCTGAATGCGCGGAAACGACAGCGCGGTCCCCGACCAGCTGGCATCGTCATCGTCCAGACTTTCGAACCCCTGCGCGCCTCCGGCCGAGGTTTCGGTTCTGACGGTCTTGGAATACCAGCCGATCCGCGTGTTGATGTCCGTGTTGTTGACACCTGCCGCCGCGACCTTGATCAGCACCTCGCCCGGCCCCGGCGTCGGCACCGGCACATCGTCCCGAACCTCAAGCTTCTCCAGGCCCCCATGCCCGGTCAGAAGGGCCGCGGTCATGGTTGCGGGCAGCGGGAACATGGGGGTCTGCGTCATGGTGCTCCTGTCAGGCCGGATGGGCGGTCGATGCTGGAGCAGATTGATGAATTGCACAAACGGGACAATACGCTAAATAATCGACTGTGAATTGACTTCCGTGCAACTCGTGATGAACGGACCATGAGACGCTACTTTGATCTGCCCTCCTTGACCGGACTGGAGGCGTTCGAGGCGGTGATGCGCCACGGCAGCCTGAAGCTTGCGACGACGGAATTGAACGTGACCTCTGGGGCAATCAGCCGCCAGATCAAGGCCTTGGAGGCCGAGCTTGGCGTACCGCTGTTCATCAGGACGGGGCGTGGCGTGCGCCCGACGCAGGCAGGAACCGAACTGTACGCGAGTGTAGCCGCCGGATTTTCCCGCATTGCGGATGTCGCGCGTGACATCAAGCGCGGGGATCGGTCCCGCAATGTCACGATCGCAACGACCGACACCACGGCCACCATGTGGCTGGTTCCGCGCATGCCCGAGTTCTGGCATCGTCACCCGGAAATCGTCATCAACCATCAACTCGCCGAGAACAGCCGGTACTTTCGGCCCGAAGAGGTGGAGCTTCGCATTCGTCACGGCATGGGCGGCTGGATCAACGACGTCATGGAGCCGCTGTTCGACGACTGGCTCTATCCCGTCTGCAGTCCGGCATTCGCCAAGCGCCACGCCGGTGCGACGGTGGCCGATCTTCCCGACATGCCGCTTCTGGACATCGACTGGGTCGCGCCCGACTGGGTGACATGGGAGCAGGCGCTGCTGCAGGGCGGTGTGTCGTCCCGGTCGTTCGCCGCCCGCCGCCTGGGAAAATTCAGCCTTGCCATGCAGGCCGCCGCGGCGGACCAGGGCGTGGCGATCGGCTGGCACCGCATGATCACGCCCATGCTGGAACGGGGCGAGCTGGTCCGTCTGACCGAACTGGTTTTTCGCGCACCCGGAACCTATTATCTGACCTGGCATCGCGGGCGCGCGCTGTCCCCCGCCGCCGAATTGCTCCGGGAGTGGGTCCATGAGCAGGCGGAAGCGGAACGGGCGCGGCCTCTCCCTTGGCAATCCGTCGAAGGCGGTGATTTCCGCGCGACGGGCGGGCGTGATCAGGGTGCCCAACTGAACCGGGCCGGGTTTGCCGGAGGCTGATTTGGGTTAGTTACGCGGCCAGGGGTTCAGTTTCCATAGCCGTGTAGAAGTTTGCCTCTGCTTCGGTAATCCTCACCGTTTTAACGGGGTTTGGCCGTAGAACTCACGCAGCCATTTTCAGTTTCTGTGCGGGCGTGATCGCGCCCGCCTGAGATGCCAAGAATATGGCATTCTATGAAATTTCCTGAAGTCTTGCTTTGTTCTCCATCCGAATCTTGAACGAATCCAGTGGCTTGGCTAGCTGTTTGATCCCACATTTTGATGGTGCGATCCTTTCTACGGAATGGAAAGAGGCCCTATGGGACAAGTTCGTCACGGGAGCGCCACGATTCACACTAGCTGTTTGATCCCACATTTTGATGGTGCGATCCTTTCTACGGAATGGAAAGAGGCCCTATGGGACAAGTTCGTCACGGGAGCGCCACGACTACGCAAAGCTGTTTGATCCCACATATTGATGGTGCGATCCTTTCTACGGAATGGAAAGAGGCCCTATGGGACAAGTTCGTCACGGGAGCGCCACGACTACGCACGCCGTCCGAGCAGCACGACAGCGATCGCAAGCTTCGCTCGCGGTGTTGAGCCGCGAGTTTGGCATCAATCCGAAGACAGTGGCCAAGTGGCGCAAGCGGGCGACAGTCGAGGATCTGAAGACCGGACCGAAGGAGCCCCGCTCGACCGTTCTGAGCCAGGCGGAGGAGGCGATGGTGGTCGCGTTTCGGCGGCACACCCTGTTGCCTCTGGACGATTGCCTCTACGCCCTGCAGCCGACGATCCCGCACCTGACCCGCTCGGCGCTGCACCGCTGCCTTCAGCGACATGGTATTTCCCGCCTGCCCGATGTCGAGGGCGACAAGCCGAAGCGGCAGCGCTTCAAACGCTATCCCATCGGGTTCTTCCACATCGACATCGCCGAGGTCCAAACCGCTGAGGGCAAGCTCTATCTCTTCGTGGCCATCGACCGCACCGGCAAGTTCGCCTTCACCCGGCTGGTCGAAAAGGCCGGCAAGATGGCTGCCGCCCAGTTTCTGCGCGATCTGGTCGCCGCTGTTCCCTACCGGCTGCATACCGTGCTGACCGACAACGGCGTCCAGTTCACCAATCACGCTCACCACACATACGCCTTCCACCACATCTTTAATCGCGTCTGCGACGAGAACGGCATCGAGCACAGGCTCACCAGGATCAACCATCCCTGGACCAATGGTCAGGTCGAGCGGATGAACCGAACGATCAAGGAGGGTGAAGCGGATCAGAAAACGATCCGGGGGATCGTTTTCCCGCTGAACATCAAACGCTTCCATTCCGACAGCCACGACCAGTTGCGCCGCCATCTCGCCGACTTCCTCGCGGCCTACAACTTCGCCCGAAGGCTCAAGACCCTCAACGGCCGCACGCCCTACGAATACATCTGCAAGGTCTGGACTTCAGAACCCGACAGATTCATCGTCAATCCGAGCCACCACATGCCGGGACTGAACAACTAGGGTTTTCGGCGAGGGGCCAAGGGGCTTCTGGCCACGGCCTTCAGTTTGCGACCCTGGCGGGATCGCGATAGTCGGGCGGCCCCACCACAGACCGCCCGACCAACTACAAAAACCAGGAACTCGTGACACCCGCTTGCACCACCGCAAGCGCAGCCGTTCCTAGAGTGATCGCAGCATGCTGCATACCTGCCATTAAACACAGCGCGGTTCGCGGGAACCAAATCGAGTTTCGGTTATCGCTTGTCCATCGCTCACGGACTTCATAGCCTGTGCCTGCGTTTGAAGAGAGGGTGGATCATGCGGAACAAGGCAATTCTGATTGTCGGGCCGTTGTTGCTTGCGGCTTGCGCCGCATCGGACAAGTACAGTGACATCATTGCGCGCGCCACGCCGCCCAGCCCCGCCTTGAAGGCAGAGATTGTCGTCGGCGCCAAGGAACTCGTCTACGACCCCAGCTCGATCCGTGATGCCGAGATATCCAATGTGGCGACCCTGCCCGACGGGCTGCAAGGCGTCTGCGTCCGCGCGGACAGCAAGGACGTATCGGGCCGTTATCTCGGCCAGCACAGCATTGGCATACCAATCCGGAACGGAAAGATTGCCGGCGGCAGCCTGGATCACCCCGTCTGCGACCGCATGGACGTTCAGTGGCAGCCCTTCCCCGAGCTTGAGCGGCTTCCCGGCAAGTAAGTTCTATCGAGACAAGTTCAGCCAGGTCGCGGGTGTGGAAGTATGCCGGGGGAAGCCCGGCAGATCATGCGGGCAAGACAGGCCCGCGCCAAGCGCTCCTGACCCCAGAACGGAACAGGACCAGAACAGGAAAGTGATAACCGGAGTGATAACCCCCTTGACCCCATCAACCGAAAACCCTAGCAAACGCAAGGCTCCGGCGGGTTGGCGGAGAGGTTACGCAGCGGATTGCAAATCCGTGAAGACCGGTTCGATTCCGGTACCCGCCTCCAAGTCTTTTCAAGAGCTTGTGCCATATCGGGCCTTCCCCTTCTTCCGGCGTTTACAGTAGCGTTTACAGTTTCGTTCACTTTGCGCCCCCTTTAGCCCGGGCGAGCTTGACCAGAATACCATCTGATTCATCGGGTGAAACACGGGCGTAATGCTCGATTACGGCTGCCGCGTAGCGGACCGACCAGCCCATGTGCGAGGCGATATGCGCCAGTTCAAGCCCCGCGTTCAGCAGACGTGTAGCAGCGGTCCCACGCGTATCCTGGAGCCGCAAATCATACCCCAAGGCCTCGGGTGTTAGCCCCGCCTTGTTCCGCCAGTAGCGCAGGCTGTCCGAGGCGTGGCGCCCAGTCATGGCCCGCCCGCGATCACTGACCAGGATCAACATGCGGTCGGCCGGCGTGGCGTCGATCAACGCGGCCATGGCCGGAGTGACGGGGATTGTGGCGGTGCGCTTGCGCTTGTTCGTCCTGATGCGGATGCGGCGCCCCTGCGGCGTCTTCTCGATCTGGTTGCGATGCAGGCGCACCAGGTCGGCCGGCCGCAGCCCGGTTTCGCAGCCCGCCGTCAGAATCCGCTGCACCCATTCCGGCGCGATGGCGCAAACAGCTTCACGCTGCGCCGGAGTCCACACGATCTCCGAACGGTCCACCTCATAGACCTTCCGAAAGTCGCCGCAGTAGTGCATCCGGATCTTGCCGGCGTCCTTCCAGGCCCAATTGAGTATCCGCGTCACCACGGTTCCGGCATAGTCGTACTGGCGCGGCGAATGCGCCCATTGCTTGCGCCATTCATTGACCTCGCCGCGCGCTTCGGGTTCCTCGAACATCGCGGCGGGGTCGTCCTTGAACGCCGCCGCGAAGCGTAGCGCCCAGAGGCAATAATCCTGCCGGGTGCGCTCGCCCTTGGGCATTTCCGCGCTCGACAGAAAGTCATCGACCATTTGCACGGTCATGTAATGCGCCGGCTTGGGGCGGGCGGTTGCCTCGGCGAATGCCACGAAGAAAGCCGGATCATTCGGAAAGCGGGCGCTGTCCTCCCAGAACTTGGGACCGCCGCGCCAGGCATAGAAATGGAATTTCGCGCCCGCTTTCGTGATGCGCCGAACGCAATGAACACCCTTCGGACGACTAGAACGTGGCATTACGCGCCCTCCGTTGTGCCACCAGCGACGCAGCACCAATGGGACCCCGCGACGGCGTGAGGATCTCCATGCCCTGGGCAGCATCAAGACGCTGACGGACATGCTTGGGATCGAACCATCCGGGGCGCCCCGGAACATGCCGCAGGCCTAGCTTCGCGCAGAAACTGCGGAAGGCGCTATTAGCGCTGGCATAGCCCCATTCTTCGGCCAGATCCTCGGCACGGATCAGGCCAATCATCTGGGCAAAGTGAGATGGTAAAACTGACATATCGCAGATCTGTAGGTGGCCTCGGGATTTTCCTCGCCCAGCAAGGATGAGAACAAGGCGAGGCGTCTTGCTATCTTGGCGGTCTCATCGGGTCGTTGGGTACCAATATGGCAGAAGTCAAAAAAATGATGATTTTTCTATGACTTCAGGGCCGTGGCGAGAGAAGACGAAGCATCCATCTCTCCCAGCCCCGCCGCTGGCGCGACCATCCTCCGAGCGATGAACTCGTCCAGCGCACCTTCAGGAATGAAAAAACGAGATCGTAGCCGGATGTGTCGCAACTCCCTCGCCGCGATCAGATCACGGATTCGTCTCTCTGACCATCCTGATGCGACCGCTAGCTCTCTTGGAGTCTGAAAACCCTCCATTGGACTCTCCTTTGATCCTGAGGCACGAACTGCTACAGCTGGTAATGAAGCGGAACAGTAGTGATTCCATACCCAATTTCTGGTAACATTTGATACCATATGGTAATGAAGAGCGGATTGCAAGAACGTTTGGAGATCGTCCGGAAATCCACCGGGCTCTCCCAAGCGGCGTTTGGCGAGCAGCTCAACCTCTCCGACCGCGCCTACAAGAACTACGAACTAGGCATCCGCGAACTACCATTGCGTGTGGCGCTCGACATCGCGGAGAAATTTAAGGTCAACATCAACTGGCTCATTACCGGCGAGGGCGCGCGCAGCACACCAACCATCGGACAGGCCTTGGAAGATGCAGTTGTTGCTGTCCGTGAACACTTTGAAGCCACCGGGAAGAAGCCGCCGATCGACAAGGAAGCAGCCATCATCCGGTTCGTCTTCGAGGAGATACTTCGAGAAGGCGGGCTCAACCCTGAGCGCGCCAATTCATACCTGAGAACCATATGAGAGGAATCGAGATGACCACGCGATCCCGCGCGCAAGAAATCATGGCCGATCTGTACCTGGAAACGATTCGCGAAGCACATTTTAAGGCCATGCGGCGAATGACAAAACAGGGGGCGGTTCTAGGCGTTTTCGCCTTGGTGGTCTGGGCCATAGCTCTATGGGCGCGGACTGCCAGTGCAGCCGTCACCGTACTTTTGTTGTTTATTGTGGTCGGCCTCATTTTTTCAATGGGCGCCTGCGCAGCATTGCAAATTACGATGGAAAAGACGCTTCCTGAACCCCAGTCCTGATCGACCAGATTGTGCGCGATGACTTTCAAGGCCGCCTTCTGCCCTTCGACTGTGCCGCTGCATTGACCTTCGCCTAGATCGCGGCCGCGCCGCGCGATTGACCGCACCACCCTTGGAACACAGAGATGAACGCCGTTGAGATCGAAGAGGCCATTTCCCAGCTTGCCGAGCAGCCCTTTGACGCGGCAGAGTTTCCCTATGCCTTCCTGCTGGCCTTCGGGAACAAGGACACCACGATCAAGCGCCTGCGCGCGGGCAGCTCGAACAAATCCGACCTCGGCGGCGTCCTTCAGACCAGCAACATCCACATCAAGACCTGCGCCGAGGGCGAGGCGACCGCCACCCTCCGCGCTTTGCGCGAAAGCCCCGCCACCACGCGCGCCAAGGCGAAGTTCATCCTCGCCACAGATGGGGTAGAGTTTCAGGCCGAAGATTTGACTTCGGGCGAGGCCATCATCTGCCCCTACGCAGATTTCCCGAACCATTTCGGCTTCTTCCTGCCGCTGGCGGGTATCACCACCGTCCGCGCCATCCGCGAGAACGCATTCGACATCAAGGCAACCGGCCGCCTGAATCGGCTCTATATCGAACTGCTGAAGGACAACCCCGAATGGGGCACCGCCGCGCGGCGGCACGAGATGAACCAGTTCATGGCCCGGCTGATCTTCTGCTTCTTCGCCGAGGATACCGGGATCTTTGCGCAGGAAACCGTCTTCACCCGAACCATCGACACGATGAGCGCGCGGGACAGTTCCAACACCCATGAGGTGATCGGCACGCTGTTCCGGGCGATGAACACCAAACCCGACCACCGCGCAGCCCAAGGCATCCCCCGCTGGGCCGAGCCTTTCCCCTATGTGAATGGCGAACTCTTTTCCGGCACCACTGAGGCGCCGCGTTTCAGCAGGATCGCCCGGTCCTACCTGCTGACCATCGGCGGGCTGGATTGGACGCAGGTGAACCCGGACATCTTCGGCTCGATGATCCAGGCTGTCGCGGATGAGGATGAACGCGGCGCGCTTGGCATGCACTATACCTCGGTGCCGAACATCCTGAAGGTGCTGAATCCGCTGTTTCTGGATGACCTGCGCGCGGTGCTGGAGGAAGCGGGCGACAACGGGCGAAAGCTGCTGAACCTGCGGGGCCGCATGGCGCGGATCAGGGTGTTCGACCCGGCCTGCGGATCGGGCAACTTCCTTGTCATCGCCTACAAGGAACTGCGGGCGATCGAGGCCGAGATCAACCGCCGCCGGGGCGAAGCTGACCGGCGGTCCGAGATCACGCTGACCAATTTCCGCGGTATCGAGTTGAAGGATTTCCCCGCCACTATCGCCCGGCTGGCGCTGATCATCGCGGAATATCAGTGTGACGTGCTGTACCGGGGCCAGCGCGAGGCGACGCGGGATTTCCTGCCGCTGGACAGCAAGAACTGGATTACCTGCGGCAATGCGCTGCGGCTGGACTGGCTGTCGATCTGCCCGCCGACCGGCGCGGGGGTGAAAATGCGCGGGGATGACCTGTTCAGCACGCCACTGGATCAGGCCGAGATTGATTTCGAGAATGAGGGCGGCGAGATATTTATCTGTGCAAACCCGCCCTATCAGGGCAGTGTTAATCAAACGTCGTCTCAGAAAGACGACATGGCACGGATCTTCTCGCCTGTCCTAAAAACATACAAAGACCTCGACTATGTCGCCGCTTTCGTTCTCAAGGTTGCGCAATTCAATGAGATGACAGGCTCAAAGAGCGCCCTTGTGACGACGAACTCGATCACTCAAGGTGAGCAGGTTGCGATGCTATGGCCTTTGGTGTTCTCGCAAAGAAACGTCATACACTTTGCGCATACGTCCTTTCTGTGGAGTAATCTTGCAAGCAATAAAGCGGCAGTTACTTGTGTGATTGTCGGACTATCTCCAGTGGAAGCAGCTGAATGTCACCTATTCGATAACGGAGTTGTCCGATCAGTCCGAAACATCAGTCCATACCTTGTTGCAGGTGATTCTGTCATTGTTAAAAAACGCTCCACGTCACTCTCGGGGCTGTCAATGATGCAATCAGGCAACAAGCCAACAGATGGTGGCAACCTAATTCTTTCAAGCAATGAGCGGTCGGCGATAGCGAGCACAAGCCCAGCCAGCATGCGTTTCATAAAGCGGTATGTCGGATCGAGAGAAATCATTAATGGTGGCGACCGCTGGTGCATCTGGATTGAAGACGATGAACTAAATGATGCGAAGAGCATTCCAGAATTCCGTGAAAGGCTCGAAAGGGTGCGGCGCCTCCGCGAGACAAGCAACGGGAAGCAGGCGAATGACAACGCCGCTTCTCCACATCGCTTCGTATTCGCTCCGCACAGCAGGGGCCTCTCAATAATGGTCCCGAATGTCTCTTCAGAACAACGACAGTTCCTTCCTTGTAACATCGCTGACTATGCGACCGTAGTTTCAAATCTCGCATCGGTAATCTACGACGCCCCACTCTGGAACATGGCGCTGATCGCCTCGCGCCTGCATCTGATCTGGATCGGCACCGTCTGCGGCAAGATGAAAACCGATTTCCGCTATTCCAACACCCTCGGCTGGAACACCTTCCCCGTCCCGCCGCTGACCGAAAAGCAGAAATCCGACCTCACCGCCTGCGCCGAGGCTATCCTTCTGGCGCGCGAGGCGCATTTCCCCGCCACCATCGCCGACCTCTACGACCCCGAAAACATGCCCGACAACCTCCGCGCCGCCCACGACCGCAATGACGAGGTGCTGGAACGCATCTACATCGGCCGCCGCTTCCGCAACGACACCGAACGGCTGGAACACCTGTTCAGCCTCTACACCAAGATGACCACCAAGCCGAAGGCAGTGGCTGGGGGCGTATGATGGATAGCTATATTTGTTATCAAATGTGGCATGGTCATCGCGATGCGCTTATTCGGGCGCACGAATTCTATGTGCGAGAGGCAAAGGCGCGCCTTCTGACACGGTTTGGGAACATTGAGGCCGAAGCAGATGAAGCGGCCGAACGTGCATTGAAAGATAGTTCACGTTGGTTCGATCCTGGTCGGCATGATCCTAGCGACTTCTATGAATCGGCTTCGGAGGTGGGGCAGGAATTCTATGATCTGCTTACCCAGATGCATGATGATACACGACTGAACATTATTTCCGGGTTCTTTCACCAATGGGAGAAGAGTCTTCGGCAGTGGCTCGCAGATGAATCCAAGAAGTGGCATCGCGACGATAACCTGAGCAACGCGATCTGGAAGGTGAAGTTTGATGATCTCGTTGCGCTCCTTGAAAGTTGGGGTTGGGCGGTGCGTGGCGAATGGTGGTTTGCCGACTTGAACGCCTGCCGGATGATCGTGAATGTGCATAAGCATGGTGATGGGCCATCGTTAGATGCGTTGGCGAAAAATTTCCCGCAATATTTGCCAAGTCCACTGTCATCATTTGGCGGACAGGATTTCTTCGCCAACAATAACCCGACCCACGAGCACTTGAAGGTGGATGATCGGGATTTGGATAGATTTTCGGATTCAGTTGTGGAATTCTGGCGAGCGGTCCCAGAAAATGTGACTTTCGGAGAAGTGAAGCTCTCTCCTCCCGCGTGGTTCGTCAAAGCATACAACAAATCTGCAACGGCAGGAGCTACTTCATGAGGCCAGTGACAGTCGTTCCCCCCGTTTCGGTCAATGACACCAGGCCGAAGGCCCACGCATGAGCCTTTCCCCCATCCAGACGCTGGAACGCACCCGAAGGCTGATCGACGACCTGCGCGCCCGCCCGGCCGAAACCTCCTGGCTGGAGTTCAAAGAGAACAACGCCGATGGCCCGCTGATCGGCAAGCTGGTATCGGCCCTGTCCAACGCCGCGCGCCTGGCCGACCAGCATTTCGCCTATCTGGTCTGGGGTATCCGCGACGGCGATCACGAGGCGGTCGGCACGACCTTCGATCCCGCCACCAAACGCGAACAGGGGCAGCCGTTCGAGATCTGGCTGGCGAACCGGCTGCAACCCGGTCTCGATTTCCGGTTCGAGGAGGTTGAGTATCACGGCCAGCGGTTGGTTCTGCTGACCATTCCCGCCGCCGCAACGGCGCCGGTCGAGTTTGACCGCACCGGCTATCTGCGGATCGGCAGCGCCACGCCGCGCCTGTCCGATCACCCGGAACGGTTGCGGGCGCTGTGGGCGAAACTGCAACCCTATGCGTGGGAGGCGGGGCTTGCGGCGCAGTTCCTGACCGGCGACGAGGTGCTGGCGCGGCTGGACTATGCCAATTACTTCGATTTGACCGAACAGCCCTTGCCCGACAACCGGCAAGGCATTTTCGACCGGCTTCAGGCCGACCGGTTGATCCAGCCTGACGTTGGCGGTCATTGGAACATCACCAATCTGGGCGCGATCCTGTTTGCCAAGCGGCTGTCCGACTTCGGCCCCTCGGTCGCCCGCAAGGCGGTCAGGTTTGTCGCCTACGGCGGCGCGGGCCGCGCCGACACCGTGACCCATCGTCAGGATGGACAGCGCGGCTATGCCGCAGGGTTTCAGGGGCTGGTCGATTACATCGACGGGCTGCTGCCGAGAAACGAGCATATCGGCTCGGCCTTCCGCGAGGAACGCCCGCTCTATCCCGCCATCGCCGTCCGCGAGTTGATCGCCAATGCGCTGATCCATCAGGACATGACGATCACCGGCGCCGGTCCCCTGATCGAGCTTTTCAGCGACCGCATGGAGATCACCAACCCCGGCGCGCCGCTGGTCAGCCCGGATCGGTTCCTGGACTCTCCGCCCCGGTCCCGCAACGAGGCGCTGGCCTCGCTGATGCGGCGGATGCGGCTTTGCGAGGAGCAGGGAACCGGGATCGACAAGGTGCTGACCGCTGTCGAACTGCACCAACTGCCGCCGCCGGACTTTCGCACGGAAGGCGAGGCGGTCAGGGTCGTGTTCTTCGCCCCGCGCCGCTTTGCCGAGATGACGCCGGAGGAGCGTGTCCGGGCCTGCTACCAGCACGCCGCGCTGAAATACGAAAGCGGCCAGCGGATGACCAATGCGAGCCTGCGCGACCGGCTTGGCATTGATCCTCGCAATGCTTCGCAAGCTTCTGTAATCATTCGCCAGGCCCTGGATGCCGGCTTCATCCGGCCCGCCGACGCCGAGCATCCGCGCGCGGGCTATGTCCCGTTCTGGGCATGAGGGCGGCAAGTTTTGATCGGGTTTTGATCGCAGGGGCGCCCAAAGGAGAGTTCATGATGAAAATTTCAATGAAATCAAAATTCTATACGGCATCGTCGACGGCCTCCCGTCTTGATCGGGTTTTGATCGGGCTGCCTACCCCTTGGGGGATGATGCCTGGCTCGGGGGGCAACACCCATGCATAAGTCTGTCCCGTCGGTCTCTGTCACCTATGCCCGGAACGGCAGCTCCACCCGCCCGAACGAGTTGGGCATGCGCCCCATGCAGGAAAAGGCGTATGAGAAGCGTGGCGAGCAATACCTGCTGATCAAGTCGCCCCCGGCCTCGGGCAAAAGCCGGGCGCTGATGTTCGTGGCACTGGACAAGCTGCACAATCAGGGCCTGCGCAAGGCGATCATCGTGGTCCCGGAAAAGTCGATCGGGTCCAGCTTTGTCAATGAGCCGCTGTCGAGGTTCGGCTTTTGGGCCGACTGGACCGTGACGCCGAAGTGGAACCTGTGCAATGCCCCCGGCGAGGATGGTGGCAAAGTCAGTTCGGTTCAGTCCTTCTTGGACAGCGATGACAAGGTGCTCGTCTGCACCCACGCAAGCTTCCGCTTTGCCGTCGATCGCTTCGGGATCGAGGTCTTTGACGACTGCCTGATCGCGGTGGACGAGTTCCATCATGTCTCGGCCAATCCCGACAACAAGCTGGGCGCGCATCTGGCGGCGTTCATCGCCCGCGACAAGGTGCATATCGTCGCCATGACCGGGTCTTATTTCCGGGGCGATGCCGAAGCGGTGCTGATGCCCGAGGACGAGGCGAAATTCGAGACCGTCACCTACACCTATTATGAGCAGCTGAACGGCTACACGTATCTGAAGAAACTGGATATCGGTTACTATTTCTACAGCGGTTCCTATGCCGACGATATCGTCAAGGTGCTGGACCCGAACGAAAAAACGATCATCCACATACCCTCGGTCAATTCGCGCGAAAGCACGAAGGACAAGATCAAGGAGGTCGAGCATATCATCGAGACGCTGGGCGAATGGCAGGGCACCGATCCCGCGACCGGGTTCCAGTTGGTGCAAACCCCCGAGGGACGCATGCTGCGCATCGCCGATCTGGTCGACGACGAGGCCGCGAAGCGCGACAAGGTCTCGGCCGCGCTGAAAGTCCCGGCTCAGAAGATGAACCGCGATCATGTCGATATCATCATCGCGCTCGGCATGGCGAAGGAGGGGTTCGACTGGATCTGGTGCGAACATGCGCTGACGGTCGGCTATCGATCAAGCCTGACCGAGATCGTGCAGATCATCGGCCGCGCTACCCGCGATGCGGAAGGCAAGACCCGTGCACGGTTCACCAACCTGATCGCGGAACCGGATGCTTCGGAAGAGGCCGTGCGCGAGGCGGTGAACGACACGCTCAAGGCCATCGCCGCCAGCCTGCTGATGGAACAGGTGCTGACGCCACGCTTCAACTTCACACCGAAGGCCAAGGCGGCGGGGCCGGTCGAGGGCTTCGACTATGGCGAAGGTGGCTATGACCCGAGCAAGTGCAATATCGGTTTCAATGAGGCGCAGGGGCAGTTCCAGATCGAGATCAACGGACTCGCGCAGCCGAAAAGCAAGGAGGCCGAACGGATCGTCAGCCAGGACCTGAATGAAGTCATCACCGCCTTTGTTCAGGACAAGACCGCCATCGAGCGCGGCATGTTCGATGAGGAGGTCGTGCCGGAGGAACTGACGCAGGTTCGGCTGGGCAAGATCATCCGGGACAAATATCCGACGCTCGATGCCGAGGATCAGGAGGCGGTGCGCCAGCATGCCATCGCGGCGCTGAACCTCACCCAGCAGGCCAAGGCGGCGATCACCGAGGCCGGCGGCGGCAATACGGCCTTCGTTGATGGTGTTCGTCGCTTCGCAATGAGCGTGACGGAACTGGACATCGACCTGATCGACCGGATCAACCCCTTTGCCGAGGCCTATGCCATCCTGTCGAAAACGATGGACGAGAACAGCCTGAAGCAGGTTGCCGCGGTGATCAACGCGCGCAAGGTGCAACTGACGCCGGAAGAGGCGCGCGATCTGGCCAGACGGGCGCTGAAATTCAAACAGGAACGGGGGCGGCTGCCCGACATCACCTCTGCCGATCCATGGGAAAAGCGCATGGCGGAAGGAGTGGCTTTCCTCGCACGGATGAAGCAAGAGCAGAAGAATGGCTAAGACATTCACAGATGAAGATGATGCTCTACTGGCCGAACTGGGCGTGGAGGCAGAGACTAGGCGATCCGGCGGCCGCAGCGCGCGTGAGGAGCGCATCATTGCCGGATTCGAGGAAGTGCAGCGTTTTGTGGACGAGAAGGGTCATGTCCCCCGTCACAGCGAGGATGGCGACATTTTCGAACGGCTCTATGCCGTACGCCTTGATCGGCTGCGAGAGCAGGCCGAATGCCGTGAGCTTTGTCTTCCCCTTGATCGACAAGGGTTGCTGCACGGTTCGCTGGACCACCCGACCGTTCCCGACGAGGATCTGGACGACGACGCGCTCCTTGCCGAACTCGGCATTGAAGCTGAAGCGCCGGAGATCACCGAATTGCGCCACGTTCGTTCAGCTGCCGAACGCAAGGCGGCGGACGAGGTCGCCAACCGCGAAGCCTGCGCCGATTTCGCACTGTTCAAGCCGCTGTTCGAACAGGTCCAGCGCGAACTCGACACCGGCATGCGTGAGACGCGCCCGTTCGAGTTGAAGGCAGAGATCGAGAAGGGGCGGTTCTTCATCGTTGGTGGGCAGAAAGCCTATGTGGCCGAGAAAGGTGAGGTAACGCTGACGGATCAAGGGCGAACCGATGCCCGCCTGCGGGTGGTTTTTGACAACGGGACCGAAAGCAACATGCTGATGCGCTCGCTTCAGCGCGCACTCAACAAAGATGAGGCTGGGCGGAGGATAACCGATCCGGTCGCGGGGCCGCTGTTTTCGGGCGAACTGGCCGCAGAAGATCAGGACAGTGGCACGATCTACATCCTGCGCAGCAAGTCAGATCACCCGACAGTGGCTGCAAACCGAGAACTCGTCCATAAGATCGGCGTCACCAGCAATGATGTGAAAACTCGCATACAGGGCGCGCGGTTACAGCCGACGTTCCTGATGGCGGATGTCGAATTGGTTGCAACATACAAACTCTACAATATTTCTCGATCAAAGTTCGAAATGCTGATCCACCGGATTTTCGGAGCGGTGCGATTGAATGTTCAGGTTCAGGACCGTTTTGCGCGGCCTGTGGTGCCCGAGGAATGGTTTCTCGTGCCTTTTTTTGTCATTGATGAGGCAATCCAGAAGATCATGGACGGGACAATCACCCAGTATGTTTATGACCCTAAACGAGCACAGCTGGTGCTGCGTTAATGATTGACGCAAGTGACTTTCCTGCTTATATGAGCGAAATATCAAAAATCACTGAAACTTGCGTGAACGATACAAAAATATATATCCGATATCGCGCAATCGGTGAGGGCTTTGAAGCAAACGCCTTCTGGCTGAAAGATGCAAAGCCAAGCGCAATTCAATTCTTTAACGGTATCAATTCCGCTCGCGAACTCGCGGTAGTCATGTCCGTGTGGAAAATCATGGAGGTCCCAGCGAAGGGAAAATTCATTCCCGGAGAAATAGCCAGTCGCACTAGGCCAAACCAACGGCGAATGCACGATGAAATTCGCTCACTTCCCCGACTGTCTCGGCTATTTCGAGAGGCATGTGGTGATGGCTATAATGGCTATTTAGATCGATACGCGACTCGCCAAAATGAGATCGCCATCAAGCACAACCTTCCCGTACGGGATGTGCGAGAATTCAGAGAAAAAATATATAATGACAGAGACTCCCTCATCGCCATTTGCGATAAAATCGATGCTTTATCTGCGTCTGATACACATAGGGATTTAGATATAGCTAGAAATGAAGGCTTCGCTCACAGCTCGAGAATATCTCGGAAATTTATTACAAGCGGCCTATCCGAAGATGATTATAAGTTTACTCGACAAATTCTTTTTCACTTCGGTGATGAAGTTATGCAGCTAGCGCTATACTTCGATTCTATCTGGAATCAACGCAACCGCCCTTCAATCGCCGATAGCATAAGGGTCTCTGTTAATGCCGGTGCCTCGTTCTGGGATGACCTTCGGGTAGGCTTCAATCCCGGAGCGAATCAGTAAACGCGGCAATCTCGGCGACCATACGTCGGCCTCCCAGGTCTGATCCACGCCTTCAGCCCACCAGGGATAGCAATATATGACCTATACCCGGCGGATACTGCAGAGCATTCTGCATGCCGAAAGCCTGCGCAAACGCCGACCAGCGCAGAGAGTTCAGACCGCCTAGCCATCAGCCCGAACGACGTAGGGCTTCGGCGGGGATTAAGACTCCTACAAGGACCCGTGAGGACCACAGCAACCAGCCGTATGTGAGTCGCGATTCTTAAGGCACTTGTCATTCCTTGAGTCAAGAGTAGACTCGCGCGAAACGAGGCACGCTACATCCTGGTGGCGCACCATAACATAGAGGCAGAGCACATGCGCAGCGAACTCCTTCTCTCTCCCCAGCCCACCATGAAGAGGATCGCTGACTTAGGCGGCCCCGACTTCTATCCGACGCCGACTTGGGCAACCTATGCGTTAATTGACAACGAGAATTTCGCGGGTGAGACGTGGGAATGCGCATGCGGCGACGGGGCCATGTCTGATGTCATCAGCCAAGCTTCCAGTCGGGTCGAGAGCTCTGACCTCTATGATCGTGGCTACGGTGAGGCCAATGTTGACTTTCTTGACGTTGAACGTAGATCGCAAAACATCGTCACCAATCCGCCATTTCATAGCGCGGAAGGGTTCGTCTCTGCTTGCTTGGAGAAGGCAGAGCAGAAGTTCGCTCTCCTATTGCGATTGGCGTTTTTAGAAGGTGGATCAAGGCAGAAGTCCATATTCGCGCGCCACGCCCCAAGCAGGGTTTGGGTGTTCAGCGAGCGCATCACGTTTTACCCCAAGAATGCCGAAAAAAAAGGTTCCGGAACAACCGCTTATGCATGGTTCGTGTGGGACAAGGCTCACATGGGGGGAACCGAGTTAAAGTGGTTCACCCCCGGTTATAAAAAGAAGTATGGAAGTTAGGGATTTTGGCCTGCAACCGCCGCAAGCCCAGCGGCAGTTATGGTCCATCCCTCTTCATCGGGATCGTAATCTGCCAATCCGGTGATTTGCAAGCCTCGACCTCCATCTCGGTGAGACACCAAATTCCGAACTTTCTGCGAAAAATAAGTGTCCCCACGGCCCTCGACTATCTCCGCATCCTTACCCTGTGGTTTCATCACGTTAGTAAGGATTTCGATCAATTGGGTCGTGGTCAACTTTCCTTTTGGAGCTTTCGAAAGCTCTATGAGTGCCTGCGCCCTAATTTCTTCTTCCGTGTATAGCATCGCGAACCTCGACTGAAACGCACCGTTATCTGGACACGAGTCTGTCAGGGAGTCCAGAGCCTTGCGGAATTTGTCGGGGGCAAGGTTCACGCCCGTGCTCTCTAGTCGCGAGGATCGTCGGTGGTCCCTTAACCCGGTCCAGCATCTCGCACGATCTGGACGATATCGCGAGGGTCTGATCCCATCGCTGTGGCTATTTCGACCAGTTCCACCACCTCGACCCGCCGCTCGCCGTTCTCGTACTTCGCCACGAAGGACTGCGGCCGCTTCAGGCGCTCTGCCAGTTCGGTCTGCGTCAGCCCCGCATCCAAGCGGGCCTGCTTGAGGGCAGCCATCAAGGCCAGATGACCAGGGCTGCGCAAGGTTCGGCCCATCCTTGAACTCCAGATAAATCCGGAATTCGGATAGTGGCGCTTGAGCAATATCCCATTTTGGGTTATTTCGTGCCGGACGTGTTTGCATCTTTATTTTCAGGACCAACCGATGCCCCACCAATGTCCGCACTGCATGACCGAGATTCACGCCGAGGCCTCCACCTGTCCGTAAGCGGCGTCTGAACCCCACATTGCTTGGCTGAGGCGCTGCTGCGAAGTCCTATCCATCGGCTGGTGGGGAGTGCGTTTCGCAATGTGTGCCA